>JAZOTN010000030.1:0-314414 GCA_045657665.1 Lachnospiraceae bacterium
ACTCCTTGGCTCACAGAACGACATGGCTACGATCCGACTTGGAAAAGGTGGAGTACAATGCCCAGTTGTGTCTGATGAACATGGCTGTCCATGGCCTCAATGGCAAGATCCTCTCCGGTAATGAAGCCAATACTTTCTATAACGATGCCCATTCCTTGGAGGGTTGCTGCGACTATGTCATGGCCAATCCGCCCTTCAATGTGGACAAGGTCAAGTCCGAGTCTGCCATGAACGCAGGTCGTCTGCCTTTTGGTGTGCCTTCCATCAATGCCGCCAAGGAATTCGGTAACGGTAACTATCTGTGGATCTCTTATTTCTATGCCTATCTTAACGAGACTGGAAGAGCCGGTTTTGTTATGGCTTCTTCAGCAACAGACAGCCAGGGAAAGGACAAGGATATCAGAGAACAGCTGGTCAAGACCGGTCATGTAGATGTCATGATCAGCGTTGGTAATAATTTCTTCTATACAAAGAGCCTGCCTTGCAGTCTGTGGTTTTTCGATAAAGGAAAGACAAAAGATCTTAAAGACAAGGTTTTGTTTATCGATGCCAGGAATTATTTCACGGTTGTAGATCGTACCCTCAATGAATGGAGCGACTGGCAGCTGAAAAACATGAATGCCATTGTATGGCTGTATCGTGGAGAAACTGACAAGTATCGGCAGCTTATTGAGGAATACCATTCTGTTCTGGGAGAAGGTGATTTTGAGGAGATCCTTCATTCCCAGGAGGATTATATTAAAGAACTGAGAAGTGAGGCTAAGTCTGCTGTAGACTCTGCTGCAAAGAAGGATAAGAAAAGGATTCAGGCTGAGTTTGATGAGAGGATTGCCGAGCAGGAAGAACAGCTCACGATAGCCAAAGAAGCCGTATGGCTTTACAGCAAATTCGGTGATGGCGAGTATCAGGATGTTCCTGGATTCTGCAAGATTTCTACTCAGACTGAAATTGAAGCAAAAGGCTGGTCATTGACTCCAGGAGCGTATGTAGGTGTTGCTCCGGTTGAAGACGATGGAGTTGATTTCAATAATCGCATGAAAGAGATTCAGAAAGAACTCCTTGATTTGCAAGAGGAGAGCAATCGCCTTATGAGCATTATCTCCCGCAACATGGAGGAGATGGGACTATGAGTTGGGAATATGTGACATTAGACAAATTAGGAGATGTTTCACGAGGAAGATCAAAACATAGACCGAGAAATGATGCTTCTCTGTTTGGAGGAGATTACCCATTCATACAGACAGCAGATGTGAAGGATGCACCGTTCTATATTACTTCTTATAGTGATACCTATAATGAAAAGGGCCTAGCACAGAGCAAACTGTGGCATAAAGGAACTCTCTGTATCACAATAGCTGCAAATATAGCGGACACAGCGATATTGGGAATTGATGCGTGCTTCCCTGATAGCGTTATGGGCTTTCTTCCGTATAAAGGAGTTTCGGACGTTAGATTTGTGAAATATGCTTTTGATATGTTACAAAGAGACATGCGTCAGATTTCTCAGGGTACTGCGCAGGACAATCTTTCATGGCAGAAACTGTCCACTATAAAGTTCCCGAAGCCTCCAATTGAGATTCAAGAAAGAATTGCTGATTTATTGGTGTCATACGAGGATTTGATCGAGAACAATCAGAAGCAAATCAAATTACTGGAGGAAGCGGCACAGAGACTATATAAGGAATGGTTTGTGGATCTTCGGTTTCCGGGACATGAGAAAACAGCAATTATTGATGGTGCTCCAGAAGGTTGGCATAAAGATTCAGTAGATTCAAGGATATCATTATTGAGTGGGTATGCTTTTAAAAGTGCGGAGTTTGTTGACAACGGACGTTATAAGATTGTGACAATAAAGAATGTTAAAGATGGAACCTTTGATGGTGACAATGTGAGTCTGATAGATGAAATACCTTCAAAAATGCCGAAGCATTGCGTGCTTGAAGAGGGAGATATACTTTTATCGCTTACAGGAAATGTTGGTCGAGTGTGTCTGGTTTATGGAGACAACTATTTGTTGAATCAACGCGTAGCAAAACTGAAATCAGACATACCTGGGTTTGCATATTGCCTTTTTAGAAGTAAAGATATGTTTGATGAAATGAATAATCTGGCAAATGGCGCTGCACAACAAAATCTTAGCCCAATTAGGACAGGGAAAATAGAAATACGTTTTCCTCCCGAAGACATTATTCAGTGCTTTGAAAATATTGTTAGGCCAATAATTGATCAAGTGATTAAACTTAATAAAGTAAATGTAGTGTTATCCGAAACTCGTGATCGCCTACTTCCAAAACTTATGTCAGGAGAAATAGAAGTGTAATATGAGTGATGTTATTATGGATATTTCCATTCCGCTTGACGAAGATGGCTTTTTAGAAATGGAATGCGACTTTTGTAAGAGTCGCTTTATGCTGAAAAAAGACGTATATGAGAGTGAAGAAAACCTAAGTTTCTTTTGCCCAATATGTGGATTGCCGAATCATACGAATACCTTTTTCTGCCCTGAGGTATTAGAAAAAGCTCAGCAGAAGGTTATTAACTATATGTATGATGAGATGGACAGAGTACTTGGGAAAACGATAAGAAACATCAACAAAAGCGGATTTATTAAGAAGTCAATGAATAAGCCTCATAAAGAACCGGAGATGGAGCTATATGTTCGTGTAGATAACTATGAAACGGTTCATAAAACTTGCTGTGAGGTTGATGTTAAGGTGAGGACTATTGACAAAGAAATCGGCATTTATTGTCCTATATGTGGAGGCTCAGCACTATGACCCAAAAAGAATTAAGGAAAATCTCTCTGAATTATAGAACTCTATCATCGCAAATGCTGAAGATAGATTCTCAAAGTGAGATATATTGTATACAGATGTTCTTTGATTTTATTACGAATACAACTGTACTATTTGACTATATTACATCGTGTCATACTACTGATTACGACTTTAAAGATATTTTCGAAAAAAAAGGATGGAATGATGTTCTTCAACTACCTGCTAACCAAAAAGATATGGTTGATTATGGGTACCAATTATTGAAATACATTCTTGATGGTCCTAAGCAGCTATTTGCATTGGGACAAGGTTATACTCGAAGCAACAAATTTAAGGATGCTATTGAATCATTTATGAGAAAAGCGGTCGAACCGTTTGTTGTTGCCCTACGAAGTTTTCTTGAAATGGAACTGATTGAAGGCGACGAAAAAGAGGATGACGCTCAATCAGGGAAAATGACTATATTTTTATCATATTGCCATAAGGATTCTGATATTGCGGATTTAATTGACGAAAGACTAGGAATGCTTATTAAGGACAACGCTACAATATCCCGAGATATCAGAGATGTTGAATACCATGAGAGCTTTAAGAAGTTTATGCAATCAATTGAGCGTCATGATTATGTAATTACTATTATCAGTGATAGTTATATTAAGTCACGCAACTGTATGTATGAGGTTTTAGAGGTTGTAAAGGATTCGAATTTTGCGGACAAATTAGTATATATTGTGCTGGAAAATGGAGATTCTCAATATTACAAAACTAAGCCCACTGTTGATATTGGAGCAGATGTTTATTCTACAAATGCTCAGACAGAATATAGCAAATATTGGAAGCATCAGGAACAGGACTTACAGAGACAGATTGATGATCTGGGCGATCCGACATATGCGATTACACAGATAAAGGAAAAGAAGCATATTCAAAAGATATTGTTGGATTTACCAGAATTTATTGAGTTCGTTCGAGATAGAAAAGCTATTCCGTTATCAAGACACTTAGAGGATGATTTTTCTAAAATACGTAAATTTATGAATCTCTAAAGGATTCAAGGCGAAAGGAGATTTCACATGAAATATGAATACTCCGAAAATGTTTTGGTACAAGACAGCGCGGCAGCTCTTATGCATGATGAACTGGGGTGGGATGTCGTCTTTGCCTATAATCAGGAAGTGCTGGGTGAGAATGGTACTCTTGGAAGAAAAGATTATCATGAAATCGTTCTGTGGAGATTTTTTGACAAGGCGTTGAAGAAGCTGAATCCTTGGATTACTGATACACAGATTACTGAAGCACATCAGACGCTTTCGGCATACTTGTCTTCTGCATCGCTCCTACAGATTAACGAAGAAAAGTACTTTATGATTCGTGACGGCATTCCGGTGACTGTGAAGAAACCAAACGGCAAGACGGAAGAAAAGAAGGCCATTGTAATCGACTTTAATGATCCTGATAATAATCATTTTCTTGCCGTGAAGGAATTGAAGATTCATGGAGATTTGTATCGCCGAAGGACGGATATCGTTGGTTTTGTGAATGGCCTGCCGTTGTTGTTCATAGAGCTGAAGCGGAATGACGTGGATGTGGAGAATGCATACACAGACAACTACACAGATTACCAGGATACCATACCGTTCCTGTTCTATTACAATGCCTTCCTTATGCTTTCCAACGGCATGGAGGCTAAGGTGGGAACACTTGGCAGCAAATATGAATTCTTTCATGAGTGGAAGCGTCTGTCCGAGGATGATGAAGGCAGTGTTGCGCTGGAAACCATGCTCCGGGGTATTTGCAAGAAAGAGAATTTCCTTGATCTGTATGAGAACTTTATTCTTTATGATCATTCCGATGGAAAGGCTGTAAAGATTCTGGCAAGGAACCATCAGTATCTGGGAGTAAATGAAGCAGTGAAGGCATATGGAGAACGCCAGCTTCGTGAAGGTAAGCTGGGCGTTTTCTGGCACACGCAGGGATCGGGCAAGAGCTATTCTATGCTGTTCCTTTCACAGAAGATTCGCAGGAAATTCCCTGGATCTCCGACGATTGTTGTATTGACAGACCGTGATGAGCTGAACAAGCAGATCTGCGGTACTTTTGAGGCTTGCGGCCTTCTTGGCAAGACCGAGGGCAAGAAATTTATGGCGACAAGCGGAACGGATCTGGTCAATAAACTGAAAGGGAATCCGAGCTTTATATTTACACTGATCCAGAAGTTTAATAAGCCGGATGAGCCGCCGATCTATCCCGATCATGATATCCTAATTATTTCGGATGAAGCGCACCGTAGCCAGTATGGTGTGTTCGCTGATAATATTGAAAAGTTACTTCCTACAGCATCACGTATCGGATTTACCGGAACACCGCTGTTATCCTCCAATGAGATTACGGCCAGGACATTCGGTGGCTATATTTCCGTATATGACTTTAAGCGTGCTGTAGAAGATAAGGCTACGGTTCCGCTTTATTACGAAAACCGTGGCGATAAGATAAAGGAGATCAAGAATCCGGATATTACGGATAAGATTTTGGATGCCATTGAAGAGGCGGATCTGAATCCGGACCAGGCAGAGAAGGTGATGCATGAGTTCGAGAAGGAAGTGCATCTTCTGACAGCAGAGCCGCGTCTACGTGCTATAGCAAAAGACTTTGTCGGGCATTACAATGATCTTTGGACTACCGGCAAGGCTATGTTTGTCTGCCTGAATAAGGTCACATGTGTCCGTATGTACAACTTCGTACAGGAATACTGGCAGGAGGAAATCAAAGCACTTGAACAGAAGATTGCAAGTACCGTTTCCGATCAGGAGCAGATGGAGCTGTCCAGGAAGCTGAAATGGATGAAGGACACCGAGATGTGCGTGGTCATAAGTCAGGAGCAGAATGAGATCCAGACCTTCAAGAAGTGGAATCTGGATATTCTGCCGCACAGGACAAAGATGGAGAAGCGGGAACTGGATAAGGAATTCAAGGATTCCGACAGCAATTTCCGTGTTGTTTTCGTTTGTGCGATGTGGCTGACCGGTTTCGATGTTAAATCGCTGTCTTGTCTGTATCTGGATAAGCCGCTGAAGGC
The DNA here is from genome assembly GCA_045657665.1 of Lachnospiraceae bacterium. Lineage (GTDB taxonomy): Bacteria > Bacillota > Clostridia > Lachnospirales > Lachnospiraceae > RUG12461. The sequence goes on from JAZOTN010000030.1 coordinate 5,854, forward strand.
ACATACTCTGATGCAGACGATCGCAAGAGCGAACCGAGTAAACGAGGGGAAGAGCAACGGACTGGTTATAGATTACATTGGAATAGTTAAAGCTTTGAAAAAAGCCCTAAATGACTACACACAGAATAAGGATGGAAAAACAAAGGTTGATCCTACTGTTGATAAAGAGGAAATGATCAAACAGATAAGTAAGGCTATTGCAGATGCGGATCAGCTCTTATCAGACAATGATTATGATCTTCTGGAACTCATTGGAGCCGAAGGCTTTAGAAAACTACAATTACTTGCCGATGGTGCTGAAGCTATGTGTTCTTCACCTGAAATCAAGAAGCAATATGAAACATACGCAAATGAGATAAGCCGTTTGGTTAAATATCTTGACCGAAAAGAACTCACAGAGGATTTCCGTAAAAATATAGATGCGATTCTTGCTATATTCCGTGAGATGCAGAAAAAGCGCAGACATATCGATACTACGGATCTCATGGTGGAGATCAATCATATTATCAATGAAAACGTCGAGATTGAACAAGCGGAAGAAGGATTAGTTGAGTCAAGACAGTTTGATATTAGCCAGATTGATTTTGATCTGCTTGCTACGGAGTTTGCCCGAGTACGGCATAAGAACCTATTGATAAAGGATCTGGATGATCTTGTTCAGATAAGGCTTGAAAAGATGCTTTCGGTTAATCCGTCCCGAATTGATTATTATGATCGGTATATGCAGATCATAGAGGAATACAACTCGGAACAGGACCGTTCAACAATAGAAAAAACATTTATGGAACTGATGAATCTTGCACAGAGCATGTCTGAGGAGCAGCAACGATATGTTCGGGAGGGATTCTCCAGTGACGAGGAACTTTCAATATATGATTTGCTCTTCTCAGAGAATCTGTCGAAGAGTGATATTGAAAAGATAAAAAAGGTTTCGGTTGATCTTCTGTCAAAGATAAAGGAAAGAATTGCCGGTATGGATCACTGGACAGATAAACAAGAGACCAGAGCAGCGGTTGAAATCCTGATCAGGGATGTACTGTTTGAGGAAATACCGGACAGTATGTTTAATCGTTTGGAAGCATATAGAAAAGCTATTTTTGAGCATATCTATACGCATTATAAAGGTGTAGCGTAATAGAAAACACAGGAATGATATAGAAAAGGAGACCTTCTATGAATTTTACAATGAATTTAAAAGGCCAAGTGAATCAGATGAGCCTTCCAAAATCGAAGGCATTATGGCCTCTGTTTGAAACGATTGTTAATTCTATACAGTCTCTTGAAGAAACGCAGGATTGTACCGAGCCGTGTATTACAGTGCTTGCTAATCGTCCTGTTGAGAGGCAAATGAAGGTTGATGGCGAAGAAGAACTTAACCATTTCGAAGAGTTTATTGTAACTGACAATGGGGAAGGCTTTACTGAGAGAAACTATAGGTCTTTCTTGGAGGCATATTCAACATATAAGATACAAAAGGGCTGTAAGGGTATCGGTAGATTTCTATGGCTTAAGGCATTTAGCATAATAGTGATCAATAGTGTATACACAGAGGACGGACATTGGTATCAGCGAGAATTCACCTTTTCGTTGGAGAATACTATTGAGCCAGAGGAAAACAAGAAGGAAATTGATGCTCCGGAAAATGGTGAAAGAGTAACGCAGGTTCGTCTGTTGGGATTCCAATCCTATTATCGAGATGAGGTGGCATTATCCCTTGAAAGTCTTGTGAAAAAAGTGATAGAACATTGCCTTCCTTACTTTATCATCGAAGGCTGTCCAAAGATAACAGTTAAGGATAATCTTGGCGATTCTTTTTTGCTGAATTCATATTACAAGGATTTGTATAAGGATACTCTTCATCGAGATGATATTACGATCAAGGGAAAGTCTTTTTCGCTTTATCATATGACAGTCACCGAAGGAGCTGATAAGCATGAGCTTCATTTGTGCGCTAATAACCGAGAGGTAAAGTCTTATGATTTGGCAAAATACATTCCGAATTTGGATAAAAAGATTACAACCGACGAACAGTCATATTACTATGTTGGTTATATGGCAGGTGATTACCTTGATGAATCCGTAAACTCTGATAGATATGAGTTTAATTTTTCTGATGCTCCCATTTTGGACTCTATTGTGGAAAGGGATCTGACCAGTGCTGCGGTAGAATATATCGTGGCTTATCTAAGTGATGATCTGGGACGGATTAAAGATGAAAAACAAAAACGTATTGATGACTTTGTAAGACACAAGAAACCGCAATACAGGTATCTGTTGAATCACCGGGAAGGTGTTTACGATAAGATCCCGGTCGGTCTAACTGATGATAAGCTTGATCTGGAACTGTATAAACAGGAACAGGAGTGGGAGTATGATATTGCAAGGAAAAAGTCTGAAATAGAAGAAAAGAAAAAGAATAATGCAACGGATTCACCGCAGTTTATGGAACTGTTTGAGGAATACTGTGCAAGCGTAACCCAGCTGAGTCAGGCAAGTCTTGCGGAATATATTGTTCGTAGGAAGGCCGTTATCGACCTGTTGGAGAAGGCATTGGAATTGAATGAGGAAGGAAAATACAATAAGGAATCACAAGTACACTCCATCATTTGCCCGATGCAGATTACATCTGATGATGTTCGATTCGATGAGATGAATTTATGGCTTATTGATGACAGGTTAGCATATCATCATTTTTTGGCGTCAGACCAGCCAATGAAATCTCTTCCGGTTTTGGAAAGTGACGTTCCGCGAAGAATGGATATTGCTGTGTTTGATAAGGCAATTTCGTATTCTGCTGATACGGAAGATATAAACTCTATTACCATAGTTGAACTGAAAAAACCGCAAAGAGATGATCTTTCGGCTGATAACAAAAATCCTATTAATCAAGTGCTTGGTTATGTCGCTGACATAAAAGCAGGAAAAGTAGTGAAAGCAAATGGCAGAGGGTTCGGTAATGTACAGAATGCAGCGTTCTATTGTTATGTTATAGCGGATATGACGGATAGTCTTGCAACTGATGCTGAGAATGCCAGTTTAAACAAGACACCGGATGGCGAAGGTTACTTCGGATATAATGCGCCAAGGGGCGCGTATATTGAAGTGATTTCCTATAACAAGCTTGTAAAAGATGCAAAGAAGCGGAATCAAGTTTTGTTCGATAAATTGTTCAGACCGAAAGCAGATCAACTGATAGTGCTAACAGGAAATGAGTAAAAAATGGTGAGATAATATTTTGTTATAAGTCCCCACAGCAACAGCTGATTTAGGGATGCGTGATAAAGAGGTTATGATACGGATATACGTTTGAGAGGATTTATATGGAGATATCAGATGTTAGGGAACTCCTTAATAAAGGCGAAAAGGTAGATATTGAATGTAAAGAGTCTGACAGTAAGCTTTCCAAGTCTATATGGGAAACATATTCATCTTTTGCGAATACAAACGGTGGATATATATTCCTGGGGATTAAAGAAGATAAGAAAAAGAAATTGCCTGATGAGCGTTTCGAGATTCAGGGTATACAGAATTATGATGTTCAGGTAAAAGCCTTCTGGGATACAGTTAATAGTGACAAGGTTAATAAGAATATCCTGAAGGATGAGGATGTTCAGATTGTTATGATTCCATCGACAGCATTAGCAGTTGTTTCGATTCATGTGCCTCGGGCTGATTATAATAACAGACCTGTTTTTATAAATGGGAATCCTTACACAGGAACATTTAAGAGAAATCATGAGGGAGACTACCATGCTTCCGAAGATGAAATAAATGCGATGCTGCGTGATCAAAAATCCGAGGGAAATGACGGGATAGTGTTGGAACACTATGGTATGGAAGATATTGATCTGGAGACCTTGGGTCATTATAGAACCATGTTTCAGAATAATAACCCTGATCATGTCTGGAATCAAGAAGATAACAAACAATTTCTGACAATGCTTGGGGGATACAAGAAGGATCGCAGCAAGAATATCGAGGGGCTGACTATAGCAGGACTCCTTATGTTTGGCAAAGGAATTGCGATCAGAGATAGGTTTTCTAATCTGATGATGGATTACAGAGATGAAAGCCACGCTACAGATGATATGCGATGGAGTGATCGCGTAACATATGATGGTACCTGGGAAAACAATCTCTTCAATTTCTTTATGAAGGTATCACCCAAATTATCGGCTGACTTGAAAAAACCCTTTGTCCTTGATAATCAGCAACGCGTGGACGATACGCCGATACATAAAGCAATCAGAGAAGCGTTTGTTAATATGATAATTCATTCAGATTATCTGTTGGATTCCGGAACGCTTAAGATACTAAAGAAACAGGATGAGTTTATATTTACAAATCCCGGAAGCTTAAAGCTCTCAGTCGAAGAGATATTTAAGGGTGGAAATTCGAAATCGAGAAATCCAGCTATGCAGCTAATGCTGCGGATGGTTGGATTTGGAGATAATGCGGGTTCGGGTATTCCGACGATACTTAACACATGGAAAGAAGCGGATTGGGTCGAGCCGAATTTATATGAAGATACACATTTGAATCAAGTTACACTTACGCTTAAGACATGGGCGTCCTGGACTGAGTCGGTTGACGAATTACAGAACAGTATTGTGTATCTGCCAAGTATATCTGAAGAAAGCATGACAGCGATGAAGAATGCTTTATCCATCTATAATCTCGGAATATCACCAGAGGTGCGAGCAAATCTGACTCAGGTTGCTATTGCTGTTTCCAATGCAATGAAGACAGTAAATCAATTGGATTTTTCTGGGTTATATGAAGCTGTTTCTCGATTCGCTGAAGTAAGTAAAATGATGCAGCCTGCCAGTGAAAATGCAAGAAAATTAGCAGCATTGATATCAGATGAATTAAAGATAAGCATCGAATCAGCGAATAAATCAGCGAATTCTGATGAAAAATCAGCGAATAAATCAGCGGATTCAAATAAAGAATCAGCGGATGTGATGGTCGCTCTGAATAAGCGGCAGACACAAATCCTAACAATAATGGAGGATGGCAGAGAATATACTACGGAGGCTATTGCTGGAATCATAGGATTAAAAGGCCCAAGAACAAGACAATTATTGAATGAACTTGTTGAGCTCGGTAAGGTAGAGAGCCTTGGAACAACAAAAGATCGTAGGTATCGAAAAAAATAGGAATTTCGATGGAATCAGAAAATGAATGACAAGAACTGCATGTTCGACAGCGGTGAAAAAATGACTGAAAAATAAGTGTCAGAGTAAGCTACTTAGGAAACGGAGTGTATTTATATGGGCAAGTTATCAGAACATAAAGCAGATTTGAAATCTCTTCTGCAATATGCTTTGCAGGAATATGGTAACGCAACATTGATGAAGCGAGAACTCATGGAAGATGGTCATATTACGGAATCCATAGGAGAATTTATCGCCGAAATCTCGATGGTTGTAGCTGAAAAGAATCGGTTATATTTGCGCAGATACGATGTTAAAACGAATGATGGAAAGAGCTCATTTAGTTTTATATTGGGACATGCGGCCATGCTTTTTGCGATTTCTGCACGAAAGTTTAGAGATGAGCTACTCCAAACGGAACATATAGAGGGTGTAGCTACTCTCAAACAGAGTGTTTTTGGCCATATCGTGATGCCTGCAGCGATTATTATACTGAATAATGAATCAGCAGAAACCTGGTTAACTGCAGCAGAGAATATTGATCAGCTGGTTGAAATGTTCTGTGGACATTTCGAAGACAAATGGAAAGTGTATCGCACTGAAAAGCTTTCGCCTGAAAACATGCTTCCTGAGTACTACAATGGCGATGATAAGTTAATCGAAGAAAAACTAAGTGGAAGCAATGTAAAAGAGTTGGGTGAAGTAGCAACCATTATTGCGGGAAAGGGAGCCAGAAGAGAAGAATACTCTGATAAAGGGATCCCCTATCTTCGGGCAAGAGACATCAAGAACGGGAAAGTACAAACTCCTGAGGTGTATATATCAACGGAAAATGTAGGTGCTTATTCTCGGCAGTTATTGCAGGAAGGAGACATTCTTCTCACAAAGAATTTCGGGCAAAATAAGCTGGCACTTGTTACGGAAGATGACATTCCTGCGATTGCCTCTAATATGCTTTTTATTATTCGCCCGTTTGAAGTATCAGAAGGGTATTTATATAAGTATTTGACAAGTAAAACCGGGCAGGAAGTATTTGATAAGCAGATAAAAAGAATACAAAAAGGTGTAACGGTGCCATCTGTAGCACTCTGTGATCTGATTCATGTAAAGGTTCCGGTATTAGATGAGAGTACTATGCAATCTATAGAGAGCTTGGATTCCATCTCTAAAGATGAAATTGTGGAAACCACAAAGAACCTCATGAAGAATACCTCGATGTTTACTGAAAGTCAGATAGAAGGTGTAGTTAGAGATGCACTTATTTCTGCCGGATGGTCAGCGGATAAGTTTATAGCTGAAAAGCAAGCGACTGTACAGATCGGTAATGGGCGAAAATGGATGCCGGATTTGGCATATCAGTTAGATGATGGCAGAAAGGTAATTATAGAAGTTAAATCAAACCTCGGCATGATTCGTCCGGGCTGGATTGAAGCGATGCAATCCATTCTTCATGGGGATGGAGATTTTATATTTATTCTCACGACGGGTATGTATTACGAAATACATGTTCCCAGTGTTGAGAAATCTTTGCAAATGATAAGTCCTCCAACCATTGAGGCAATCCTAAACTGGGAAAAGGAGGTGCGCTAAAATGGGTGTAGTTGAGCAGTATTCAAACGAAGCATTATTCTTGTTAATCAAGAAAATGAGCGAGCGTAATGATCAGGTTCTTGATATAGTGCAGCTTCTTATGATGAGTGCCGAGGATGGAGAGAATAACCAGAAGGCTATATTAAACGGACTTAGTGAAATCAAACAGACAACTGAAGAGATAAACTCCAAGATGGATATTGTGTTGGAAAAACTCAATGGTCTTGAAAGAGAATTCACTGATCTGAAGAAAGAAAACCGAGATCTTGAACAGAAGATCACATTAATGACAGCAAAACTTTCTAAGCTCGATATTCAGGGGGAAGAGTTAGAAGACTACTATGCCCTTTCGCAGAGCCTGTATTCGAATTGGGATGAGCTTGATGCGCTTACAAAGTAGTTCATACCGCTTGCCGAATACCTGTATTCCAAATTACAGAAATATGATAAACCGGATTATTCCCCGGTTATATTGGAATTGTGTAGGGCTATAGAAAATGAGTTTCTTTTAAAGATTTTCAGGGAATATACATTGGATCTGGTGGGAAGGAAAGGTACTAATCTGGATAGTTTTCTTGCCACTGACAGAGCTTCTTTTGAATTGAAGGATAAAACTGGGCAGTTCGTAAAGGCTGTATCAAAAGCTGCACGAACAAAGAAGCCTGAATATACGCTTGGGCAGATGAACACGATACTATCTATTACCGGAGATTCACAGATTGTTGCCAAGAGTCCATTATTGAAGGATTTCGTGGATTATTTGAAAGATAATACAGAAGTTAATGATCTATTGGACTCCAAGTATATAAAGAAGATTAACGATATTGTAAATAAGTACAGAAATCCGTCGGCACATCCGGAGTTTATGTCATTAGAAAAAGCAAACGAATGCAGAGAAATAATGCCGGATAGATTGGATTATCTGATGGAATGTGTTTTTAATTAGTTCTTGTAATTATTTAGGAGGTGTTTCCTATGTCAGTGCATATGAGTCTTAGATTGGCATGGCATGATCAGGGATGGAATGGACATATATGTGAGAATCCCTGCAATAACCCTTATTGCGTGGGGGCACATTCATATCCGGGAGATTTGATTGCGACAAAGAGAAATCTTGAATTGGAAAAGGCTCATTGTGGCGAATCTGCAGGAAAATATCCATGTGAAATCGCTTGCGGACTTAGTATTAATGCATTTGGCAAGGAAACCGTTCAAACGAGGGTAGATCCACCTGACTGGTGGGGAGAGGGTAACGCAGATGCCGTAACGCTGACTCTTCCGCCGGCGACAGCATGTACATGGTGCTATGAGGCTATGTACAAGAAGGATGTATCACCTGAAGCCGGTAGTACTCAGACATACGATTATGAGAAAAGATTTAATAACGCTAAGGAATACTTCGCTCAATTTGATGAGGGAAAGTCCTTGGTATTTTACTATGCAGGGTATAGTAATCCTTTTTCTGAAGGCGAAGAAGAGAACTATGTTATTGTAGGAGTTTCAAGGCTGAAGAAGATTGACAGCTTTCATTTTTATGAGAATACCACAGAAGAAATAAAGAAAAAATATGGCGGTGGTTTTGCATGGCAGAAACCCATCACGTCAAATTATCCGGAGGAAGGATTTTGCATTCCCTACTGGAAATATCTTCATGATGATGAATTGTCAGAAAGGCTTGCGATAAAGCCATTAAACAGAACTCCTTTTAAATACGGAAGCCGTGAAGTGACGAATGATGATGCTATCGAAGTCATTAATCAGATGATTGAAACGATAGATGTTTTGATTGAGATCGGGGATGATACTGAGGACTGGGAAAAGAGAAAAGATAGGTTAAATTCTGTCCTTAATGAACTGTGGAAAGCAAGGGGGCCATTCCCTGGAATGGGTTCTGTGCTTGAAGCGTTAGATATGCCTGAACTCATCAAGCCATTCTTTGATATAACAACGGATTCCAGAAGAAAGGATTTCTATAAGCAGCTTGAAGAAGTGCTTAATGGTGATTCTAATGAGATAGCTGGAAAGGAATATAGCGATAAGGAGCTTAAGATCGTTCGCCGCCAGTTCCAGATGAAGGAAGATGACGAAAAAGAACTATTATTACATCTTCTTCCAAGATTTGATCTTACGGCAAAGCAGGTTCGTGGAATAATCTCGGAAAACCCTGAGGATGTTTCAATTACGGCTACTATAGAAGAACTGGTTGAAAATCCTTATATAATCTTTGAACAGTATATAGGCGAAGATTCTGACGATACAATCCCGTTCTATAAGATTGATAACGGAATCATTCCGTCACCGGAATATGGATTGGACGAGATTCTTGATGCTGGTTCAACGGAACGTTTGCGTGCTTTGTGTGTGGATGAATTAAACAGAATTCCGGCACATTCTTTTGGTAAGGCTGAAGCTATACTTAAATCTATTAATGCGCGACTTGACAGGATGCCAGAATGGAAGAGGTATGTCTATTCGCTTAAGAACTTTAATGTAGAGAAGAATATTTTAAACGGTGGTCTCTTCATGAGGCAAGATGAAGATAAGAATCTTTATCTGTATATTCGTAGTGTATATGAGGACGAGAGAACTGTTGAAGAAGTATTCAGGTCCCTTGCTGACAGGGCAGATATTGAACTTAAAATTCCCATTTCGCCTGAGAAATTTAAGAAGAACTTGAAAAATGAAAGCTCTAAGCTCCTTGATAAAGAAGAAACTGCGGAGAAGTATGACTTTATTCTGGATAGGCAGGCTGAAGTATGTATGCAGATATTCAGAAAACCTATTTGCGTTTTGTCCGGTGCGGCAGGTACAGGTAAAACAACAGTCATAAAGGCTATTCTTGATAATATTGAAAGAGTACATGGAGCAGGTACAAGCTTCTTACTTATGGCGCCTACTGGAAAAGCTGCCGAAAGGATAAAGGTTCAGACCGGAAAGCCTTCATCGACGATACATTCATTCTTGGCTAAAAATGGATGGCTTAATAAGAATATGACCATGAAGAGATCCGGCGGTAAGATGAGTCAGGATGTCAACACACTTATTCTTGATGAGTGTTCTATGATTGATCTAAATTTGTTTGCTACGCTTATCCGCGCAGTGAACTGGAATAGTGTACAGCGTCTTATCTTGGTTGGTGATCCTAATCAACTTCCGCCTATCGGAAGAGGCAAGGTGTTTGCTGATGCAATAGATTGGCTAAAAGACAGTGATGAGTACGCTGACAGCGTTGGAGTTTTGACAGAAAACATCAGACAGCTTGTAAATACAGCCGAGGGTAATGGTGCTGGAATACTGGATTTGGCAAATGTCTTCATACAGGAAAAACAGACAACAGGCGAGGATGTAGATGCGACCACTAAGCTGAAACTGGAAAAGGAAGAGATTTTCACAAAGGTCCTGGAAAATGGCAACGGTGATGTCGATAAAGATTTGAGCGTTTATTTCTGGCAGGAACAGGATGATCTTGAAAAGTTGCTTCAAGACAGACTTGTGAAAGATATGCAGGCCCTTACCGGAAAGAGTGCTGATAACGAAAAAGAATTGCATGATCTTTGGACTGAGGCTATAAAGGATGCACCTGAGAGATTCCAGATTATTTCTCCATACAGAGGTGAGTTTTATGGAACTATGTCCATTAATACGTTTATGCAAAGTGCATTTAATGGATATTGGAGCAGAAGACTTTCCGTGGATGGTATCGGTTTGTTTGATAAGGTTATTCAGATACGTAACAGACCGGCGTCTGATAAGGCGTATGTATATGATTGGAGTACAAGAAAGCCGGGAAGACAGGAAGTATATAATGGTGAGATAGCAACAGTTTCACCAATGGCATATGAAGCAAAGAAGATTTCATGGATGACAAATATCCAGCATTTCCGGTGTAATTTCTCAGGAAAAACAAGGGCTAATTATAGCTATGTTTATGGTAAGTATCTGGGTAAGGACGATAAGGGATATTGGATTCCGGATCAGAAAGTTACAGATAATCTTGAACTTGCATATGCAATCAGTGTGCATAAATCCCAGGGATCGGAATTTGATTATGTTTATATTGTGATTCCTAAGAGAGACAGCCATCTTTTGACAATGGAACTTCTATATACAGCGCTTACCAGAGCTCAACGCCATGTGACGGTATTTCTTCAGCAGGATATCAGCACGCTGACTACTATGAGTCACGTTGAGAAGTCAGCGGTAAGGAAGATAAATTCTTCTGTATTTGAATTCAATCCTTTGCCGGATGAACTTCTTTATAGTGGAGACTGGTATAAGGACGAGAAGAAGCTGGCTACTTTATCAGAATATTATGTACGATCAAAATCGGAAGTTATCATCGCAAATATGTTGGTTTCGGAAGATGTCCCTTTCGTATATGAGGAGCCTCTTTATGCTAAGGACGGTACGATGTATCTGCCGGACTTCACAGTAAAGTTCCGAGGCGAAACATATTATTGGGAGCATGTGGGGCGTTTGGATCTTCCGGGATATAAAGCTCATTGGGAGAAGAAAGAAAAGTGGTATGAGAAGAACTTCCCCGGGAAATTACTTACAACATATGAAGGTAAAGATCTATCAACGGATGCAATGGAGATTATAAAACATCATATGTAAAATGAAAGAGTTTATGGCGGCATGAGTTTGATTCTATGTCCAGTATGTGGAGCAAAAGTTTCTGACAAAGCGACAGAATGTCTGTATTGCGGTTTTTAAAGGAATGCGAACCATGCCAAAGGCAGAGGTGTTGATGATGGATGAATTATTAAGAGTTGAAAACAATGTAGAGGACCTGCAAATTCAATACGATGTACTTGCGCTTGATAGGTCTCAACCTGAAATTGATGAAGCATTGACAACTCTCCAGCAAAAGGTCGATGACATCAATTCCGAGGTTGCAAAGTTTACTAACGAGGCTGATTGGCTTGATAATACTGTCGCAGCTGCCAGCGGGATTATCTGCGGAATAATAGATTCAGTTTTTGTCGGAGAATTTTCATTTGAGAAGGCAAACGAATGGGGTAATGAAAAGACTAATAACTTTGTCATTAAAATTGCTCAAAGCCAGGGATATACCGGTAATGACCTCGCTGGGGCTGTAAAATATCTTGAAGATAAGTTTCCTATAGCTGCAGATAAAGCTACTAATTCATTTGGCGGCGGAAAACAACACCATTTGCGTGATTTTTCACATCACCCTACCCCTGTAGGCCTTTTCTTTTCAATACTGACTCAGTTCGCCGGTAAGGTATATGGTACCGATACAGCAGGTATTTTTATGGTGGTTGATCTTTCAAAGGACGGTCTTGCTCTTGTCGGAAAAAACACCCCGGAGAGACTTACCTTTGGTGTAATCAACTGGTTTTTCCATATGATAAGTGATATCGCAGGATCTTCCGGTTCCATCGCAATGGGCAAAGTAGGCACAGGACTTCCTGGCCCCATTGGATCTTTGCTTAAAGAATTATCTGCACTTCCCGTATTTAAAAAGACTAATGAGCAGGGATACAAAGAGTTCTCTGTTTGGGTTTCAAAACTGTTTAATGGAACCTTACTTGGTGAGCATGATTCTAATGGCAAAATCATAAAAGCTGAGAAGTTTGACCTTAGAACTGAGATTGGGGTGCTCCAGCAGCTTGGAAAACAAGCCATCCCCGTTATCATAAACGAATGCGTCGTGCGTGGTTTTTATTTCATACGCAGATTTGCAGAGGAAGTTAAAACTATTCATTCCTTTGCCGAATTAAGAGATATCAATTGGCAAAGGACAATACCCGCCAAGAACCGCACAATTATAAGAATGCTTACAATCTCATCCGGAACATTTATGGCATTCGATATGGCTGATGCGGCTGTTCGTGGCGCTATCAACTCCGAAGGAACCCTTCCCGGGTTCGTTGCGCAGTTTGTTCTCCGTATCAATTTTGTAGGTGTTGGCAGATTTGCTATCGCTGTTGGATGCGATGTGAGCATGGGCATAAAGAAAAGCAAGCTTGAAGCACAGCGTTCAAGCATAAAGACTCAGATTATCTACTACAAAGATGCAAAAATCTATTACAAAGTCGGCGATTCTATGCAGAAGGCAAATGAAGCAGAAGAAGCTATCGAGGCACTCTCCGATAATATTGTTCAGATTAAAAACTTTTACAGAAATACACTCGTAGATATGGATGAGAACAGCAAAACAATAATCGATGTCACTGAAGGCTTTACAAATAATAACCCAGATACAGTTAAAGCCATTAACGACATTCTTTCAGAGGTATAAGTTATGGCTAAGGATAAAGAAACACTTACAAAAAAGGAGCAAGAGACTCTTGAACTGCAACTGGCTACAAACTTTGAGGCTATTGTTGCTATCTCTGAGGACATGGAAAAAGCGAAAGCCCTCGGAGCGACTGCCCGAGAAAAGGCTGAAGCTGTACAAACCGGTTTCTGGAAAAGCAAAGCTAAGGCTTTTGAGGATTTAAAAGACGCTACAATAACTACCGCAGATACCACGCTTGCAACTCTTGATATCGTTGATAAGGTATCTGAGAATCAGAAAAGAATGGCTGACGCCTGCAACGAGTTCATAAAGCTTGGCGCAGTCGATCTCGCTACCAACCGTGCAGTCATTGCATTTATAGAAAAGACCATGACTGGCGGTGCTGATAAGACTTTGGGTGAAGAAACGGTAAGCCAGCTACAGGGTGTTATAAGGGATCTGAAACAAAAATCAGACCTTCTTGTTAAGCAGAGAAAGCAAGGTGCTAAGATTAATGAGCATGAAACAAGGCTTGTTCAAGTCGAGGCTCATGCAAATGATCTTGATACTGAAATTGAAAAATCAAGAAAATCAGAAAAGAAACATGACAATGAGATAAAAGAACAACGTGAAAAAGGTGCTGAACGTGATAGACGTCTTGATGCTGGTGATAAAAGAGACGATACCCAGGATAAGCAAATACAGAATCTTCATCAAAAAAATATAGAACAAGATGAACGACTCCAGCAGGGTGACGATTATGATAAAGAACAAGACGAGCGATTAAAACAGGGCGAGGAAAAGGACATTGAGCAAGATGCTGTTCTTGAAGAACAAAAGCAAAAAGATGTCGAACATGACAAAGCACTGGCTGAGCTCGAGGATAGAATAAAGGTTCTTGAGAATGATCTTGAAATCGTAAAGAACAGTAAGCGCACACAACTCTATATTGCAATAAGCGCCGGAATCGGCTTAATCGGAGTGATACTTGGAATAATTGCTCTTGTGATATAAAAATATAGCCTGCGAGGATAAACTCCACGCAGGCTTTTTTCGTTACATCCATGTAGCATATGATATCATACATTTTATGTTTTTTACACATGATTATATGGGCACCCGTAGGATTGTTTATATATTTTGAGGTCAGGTGACAAGGTCACCGCAGCATTATCTATGTAAAGCGACATCGGTATCTGGGGGAGTGCCGGCTGTGCCGGCCACGCAGAAAAAGGTAATTGGCCAAGGGCCAGATATGGCGCGTGTTACTCACCCTCATGCTCTTTTTGTATATCAGAGGCTGAACGTCGTATATCTGCCGATTTAGGTGAAATGCTTGATAAATGAAGGGATTTTGCTATGTCGTTTGAACGACGCACCGTGTCGTCCAACGACGTTCTCACGTTGAAAACCGCATAAACTCGCACTGTTTGAACGACGTATTTTTTTACCCTGGTCTCACGCAACGACGTTCCTTTGGGGTGAACCGGAGTGATCAGAACAATTTAAACATTTATCTTGCCTACCCAGGTGGCGAACGAAGCGAGCCCAGGACCGCTTGTCGGTCATGGAGGGGTAGGCGTTCTGTGCATAAACGGGATTGATTTGCTTGAAAAGTATCCCAGTTAAAGCCCACAAATGGGCTTGGATTTGCAAAATATGTCCCATAACTGACCATAATTGGGCGACTTTTTCTAAAATCATAGTAAATGCGCCCCAATAATACCCATGGAATATCCATAAATGGATCAATAATGAAAAGACGACCATAGTGATACTACAGTTAATGCCGAATAACCGAAAAAATTACAGCCAAATAGCCGAAGAGATTGTTGCCAAATAACCGAATGCATGATACTGTTGTTGTATAGAAAATAGGGAAAAGGGAATAATAATTCTATGGATGATTACAAGAAGAGGGTTGCTGACAGCCTTTTGGAAAGAAAACTGAAAAGCGCCGGAGCAGTTCTGATCGAAGGACCCAAGTGGTGTGGAAAGACCACAACAGCAGAGCAGATAGCTGCAAGCATATTGTACATGGATGAGCCCGAGAAGAAGGAACAGAATCTTAGGATGGCTGAGATAAAACCTTCTGTTTTGCTTGCGGGCGAGTTGCCGAGACTGATTGACGAATGGCAGATTGCGCCAGCATTGTGGGACAGTATCCGGTTTGCTGTTGATCATGGAGGATCCGAGGGAATGTATATTCTGACCGGATCGTCTGTCCCGGTAGATATTTCAAAAATGGAACATTCGGGAACCGGACGATATGCGAGGATCAAGATGCGCCCCATGTCCTTATTTGAGTCCGGGGAGTCCAATGGAGAGGTTAGTATAAAGGCGCTATTTGACGAAAAGCCCGGAGTGTCGCTTGCATCTGTAAATAATCTGAGTGTCGAAGATATATCATATCTTGTCTGCAGGGGAGGTTGGCCCCGGGCTGTTTTGCAGAAGGATAAGGAAATAGCACTTGATCAGGCTCTGAATTATTACGAATCGGTTATCAATAATGATATATCAAGAGTTGATGGAATAAATAGGAATGAACAACGGGCGAGACTTCTTATGCGTTCGTATGCGAGAAATCAGGGAGCACAGGTTAGCAATGCTGCTCTCAAAGCTGACATGGATGCTAATGATTCTCAGACATTGGACGAAGATACAGTTCTGTCATATGTAAATGCGCTTAAAAAGATTTTTGTTGTTGAGGATCTGCCGGCATGGAATCCGAATCTCAGATCAAAAACAGTCGTCAGAACATCTGATACAAGGTATTTTGTTGATCCTTCGATTGCCACTGCCGCACTGGGTATTTATCCTAAAGATTTAATGAACGACCTGAATACATTTGGGCTCATGTTTGAAACTATGTGTATTAGAGATCTGAGGATATATGCTGATGCACTCGGAGGACAGCTTTATCATTACAGAGATAAGAGCGGGCTGGAGTGTGATGCGGTTATTCATCTGAATAATGGCGATTATGGCCTTATAGAGATTAAGCTTGGCGGAAATACATTGATAGAGCATGGAGCCAAGACAATAAAGGAACTTGCGGATAAGATCGATACTACCAGGATGCATGAACCTTCTTTTCTTATGGTGCTGTCTGGTACGGATAGTTATGCATATCAGCGAAAAGACGGAGTATATGTTGTGCCGATCGGATGTCTGAAAGATTAACCTGTTGGGTGATGTTTAAAAGTGATAATTATGGTGAAAAGAATAATGATACGACACGTTACGGGAGCCTTTGGTGAAGAAACAATTTGTCCAAAATGACAATAACATGGCTGTGGCCTATTATAGATTCTCTTCTCATGCCCAGAACGAGCAGTCGATTGATCAGCAAAGAGAATTGGCAGAAGAGTACGCCCAAATACATGGTCTTACTATTGTAAAAGAATATGCTGATGAAGCATTATCCGGGCGTGATGATTCAAGACCGCAGTATCAGCTTTTGTTAAGTGAAATCAAAACCTTAAAACCAGCAGTTCTAATTCTCTGGAAAACGGACCGATTGGGCCGAGATCGATATGATCTTATTTTAGCCAAAAAGATTATCCGTGATGCCGGATGTTCTATTGAATGTGTGGCGGAGCCCTTTTTAGATCCGAATGATCCTACCAGCATTTTTATAGAAGGAATGCTGGATGCTCAGGCAGAGTATTACTCAGCTAACCTAACACAAAACGTAATGCGTGGCTTAAACTTTAATGCAAAAAACTGTTACTATAATGGTGTTAAGGTATTCGGATATAAGACAGAAGAATTACCAGTCAAGGGAAAGGGCGGCAGACCTAAAAAAATATATGCTCTCGATCCCGTGACTTCACCGGTGGTCAGAAGGATATTTCAAGACTTTGCAAATGGAAAGCCTTTGCAGGAAATCATTGATGATTTGAATAACCAAGGCCTTAGAACTACTAAAGGCGGTCTGTTCAATCCTAATGGACTCCGACACATTCTCATGAACAGAATTTATCTTGGAGAATATCATTACGGCGGTGTTGTAGTTCCTGATGGTGTTCCTCGAATAAATACCTGATGACTTGTTTGATGAAGTACAGAAGCGTTTTGTATTGAATAAACATAAGCCGAAATCTCCGGAAGCAAGACACTTGGAAGTTACAGAACCTCGTTTTTGGCTGACAGGTAAATTATTCTGCGGTGAATGTAAAGAATCTATGCAAGGAGTTTCCGGTACGTCAAAATCGGGAAGAATTTATTACTACTACGAGTGTAAAAACCATCGAAAGTATAAATGCAAGCTGAAGCCGGTTCAGAACGATTTTCTTGAACGCTGTGTTATAGAGATTCTTCGAGAATTTTTATCAGATGAAGGAAACCTGGCTTCCTTAGCGGTCGATGTGTCGGAATACGCAAGGAAAATGCATTCCGATGATACCTACTTGAAATCTTTGCAAGCAGAGCTTTCCCAGACGGAAAAAGAGATTAAGAATATAGTTGATGCCATTAAACAAGGATTGGTTTCGAAGACGTTACAGAAGTCATTGTTCGAACTGGAGACTAAGCAGGTAGCGTTAGAAGATGCTATAGAGACAGAAAAAGCAAAGCTGGCACTGGCGATGAATAAAGATCAGAAAGATTCATTTCCTCCACAAATGCACTTACCAGGCGTACCGGATCATCAGCCGGAATAGCCTGTTTTAAAACATATCATGAATTCCGGTTCACTGGAACATATTGGGAAACGGAACTTGATTCTTTTTACGGACAGCGAATCTCACATATATCATAAACAGAACAATTGCAAACCCGATTCCCACAGGATATGCTATTGACGCCGAAAGCTTAAATCCTTCCTCCGCCATCAGAATATAGGTTAAGGTTACGGCTGACATAAAGGTTGCGGGAAGTGCCGTCAAAAGCGAACCGAATTTGTATTTTCCATATTGTACAAGATACGATGTCACAACCCAGAGGGCTATCATCGCGATCGTCTGATTGCTCCAGGCGGCATATCTCCACATCATGCTGAAGTCCAAACGCGTAAGAACAGCGGCAATCCCCAGCAGAGGAAGCGAGATCAACAGTCGGTTGCGAATCTTTTTCTGATCCAGTTTCGTCCATTCAGCAATGATCAGTCTTGCAGAACGAAACGCCGTATCACCGGAAGTGATCGGGCATATAACAACACCGATCACGGCGAGAACACCGCCCACACCTCCCAGCAGAGTACTGCTGACCTCATAGACCACACCGGATTGTCCCAAACTCCCAAGCGCATCATTCAAAAGCTGTGATCCGCCGTAAAATGCGACGCCTGCGGCAGCCCATACAAGAGCGACGATGGACTCGATGATCATGGCACCGTAAAACACCCTGCGGCCGTCTTTCTCATCGGTAATGCACTTTGCCATAAGCGGCGACTGTGTCGCGTGGAAACCCGAAATAGCCCCGCAAGCTACCGTAATGAACATGAATGGCCATATCGGAAGACTGTCCGGATGAAGATTCGCAAAAGTGATTTCCGGAATACTGTAGTCCGGAAGGATAAAAATGCTGCCGACGATACCTACTGCCATGATGATCAGAACGACTCCGAATACCGGATATATTTTTCCGATAAGCTTATCGATCGGGAGTATCGTCGCAAGTATATAATAAACCAGAATAATAATGAGCCAGATGTGTTCCGGCACAAAACCTGACGTCAGCTTCGTAAGCAAAGCCGCGGGACTTGTAATGAAGACCGTGCCGATCATCAGCAATAACAGCACAGAAAAGACACGCATAATATAGAGCATCGGTTTCCCGAGAAACTTGCCGGAGAGTTCCGCAATGGATACACCGCCGTGTCGTTCTGAAACCATCCCACACATATAATCGTGAACTGCACCTCCCAGAATCGCTCCGAATACAATCCATAAAAACACCACCGGGCCAAAACATGCGCCCATCAGGGCCCCGAAGATCGGACCGGTTCCCGCAATATTCAGAAACTGTATCAGGACAGCCTTCCAGGTTTTAACAGGAACACAGTCCACGCCGTCATTTACCGCGATCGCGGGTGTCTTTCGACCATCCGGTCCAAATACTTTCTGCGTCAGTCTTCCGTACAAAAAGAATCCAACCAATAATACAACTAATGCCAAAATAAAGGAAACCATACTCTGTCCCCCTTTCTTCTCGTATGCTCATCATTGCTCCCGACACAGTATATTATTCCATTCATATTGAGCGATTTCATCCAGCAGCGAGATCGTCTGCAGAATATCATCCTCCGTCGTGTTGGCGTTGATGGTACACATCCGGAGCGTTCTTTTTCCCTGCAGCGTGGTGGTCACGATAAAAGCAAACCCTCTGCTGATGATCTCCTTTGAGATCCTGCCGGTCAGCTCGTCAAGCTCCTCGTCGGAAAGGCCCTCCGGCGCATAGCGGAAATTGATCGTACCGCAGCTTGGGTTGGAAACGATCTCCCAGTTCGGCCGCTTGGTCAGCTCTCTTTTCACAACGTTGGCATTATAGAAAGAATACTCGATCAACTCCGCCAGAAGGTCCGTCCCCGTCGCCTGCTCCCATCCGCCGACGTGGAGATTGTACACATCTGTCAGGATACTGCCTGCCAGCGAATACGGGGAAACCGCCGACGCCACGAAGGAAAAGAACCTGGGGTGCTGCGTCAGCATCGCCTGCTCAAACACATCGTTGACCAGCTCATTTCCCACCTCCAGCGGGTCTCTGCCCTTCGCCGGGATGTCCATGGACAGGATTCGTTCTACCGTCTCCTCGTCAGGCTTTTCGAAGATGGGCAACTCCCGGATCTGCGCGTTTTTCTCTATGATCTTTTCAATATAACTGTTTAATTGCGCTACCTGATCCTCAAAACCTTTTTTACGCTTTTATCAAATTCAAGCCAGTCAAACATCTTAATATTTCCTCACTGAATTATGATTACACCAAGTACCTTCAATAGCACATCTATTACAAACACCCCTCTATAAGTCATGTTTTCAAATCCGGCTCTGCGTTGTTTTGAAGCACTCCGAATAGCTCTCTTGAAAATCAACCTATGATTGCGTAAATATAACATATATCCCTGCGGATTTCTACCCTGTAGACATAACGCGGACCTCCTGCCGCAGCCAAAAAGACAGCCACGTATTGAAAATATACACCTGTAGATGTATAATGAACATACATCTACAGGTGTATTTAATCTGAAAGGATTTCAATGATCTTATATCACGGGTCGGAACACATTATTGAAAAACCATTATTTCACGGCGGAAGAAAAAATAATGATTATGGCTACGGGTTCTACTGTACGGAGTTTCCGGATATGGCCAGGGAGTGGAGTGCTGCGCCCGGTCGAATGGGGATACTGAACCGTTATGATTTTGATATGGATGGTCTGTCAGTTATGGATTTGAATGAGTATTCCATACTTACATGGCTGTCTGTGCTGCTTCAGAACAGAGTATTCCAGTTGAATTCTCCGCTTGCCAGAGAGGCATATGCTTATCTGATCAAAGAGTTTGGGATTGATTACGCTTCTTTCGATGTGATTACCGGGTACAGAGCAGATGACAGTTATTTTTCTTTCGCACAGGACTTTGTGAATGGAACCATTTCGGTTGCGCAGCTGCGAAAGGCGATGCAATTGGGTGATATGGGCAATCAGATCGTTCTGATAAGCAGAGAAGCCTTTGATCACATCAGATTTACCGGCTATGAAGAGGTTGACAGCGGCATATGGTATGCCAAACGAAAAGCCAGGGATGATAAGGCAAGAAAGGATTATCATTCTGCCGATAAAAACAGATATATCCGCGGCGATATTTACATTACCCGGATAATCGATGAGGAGATGCAGAAAAATGATGTACGCCTACAGTGAACTGTATATAGAGAAGGCGCAGGCTGCGCTCGGAAATATGCTTCACTCTGCGGTATATGATATCGGTATGGATCTGCCGGAGTTCTACAGCCATTTCCTTAATTCAGGGATCGCAGAAGGTTTCGGATCAGGTGAACCCAGATATACCGTAGGTATGTCCGGGATAGAACTGGCCATGGAAGTGATGCATTCTGCTACCGGCCGGTATATTGAGATAACTCCCTCCTGCAGTTTCGACAGAAGTCCGGAGTACTGGACAGGATGGGCGGTAGCTTATTATGAGTGGTGCAGAGCTGTTCCATTTGACCGGATCAATGAGTTTGTCCCTGTCGATGAGATCAGGGACATGTATGACCCATACCACGAAGCGGATATCACAAAGTTTATGGATGAGATCGACCGGAGAATGGAAAGACGACATGAGGAATCCCGTTTGAAAAGATTAAGGGCCTATGCAGGGATGTCGCAAAGGCTCCTCGCAGAACGGTCAGGAGTATCTGTCAGGATGATAGAACAATATGAGCAGAAGAAAAAAGATATCAACCGGGCATCGTCTGCCACGGTATATCAACTGTCCAGAGCACTAAACTGCCGCATGGAGGATTTGCTGGATATCTATTGATTTTCAGCTTATAATGAAGTTTCTAAAAAAGCAGTAAAGGAGATTGCTATGAAAAAGAGTATTTTGAAGTACGCTTAATCCGTATTCTCATCGATCGCCTGCTGCAGCGCTTTATTATCCAGTGTAACGATCTCGCCGGCATGCAGAGTGACTGCATCCTGATTTCCCTCAAGCAGTGAATCGTAAAAACCGTCTTCATCTGTGAGCACCCAGGAATCCTGCTGCTGGATGACATAAATCTTCTGCTCCGTATCCGGGCGGTAGAGACTTAGAGAGACGAAGTAATCACCTTCCGGGAGAGTGGCGGAGATGCGGTTTGTCCCGACCTCGGGATAGGTGGCAAATGAGTCTTCTGTTTTGACTTCATACATTGAGCACAGAACCTCATAAAGATCCAGCACCTCCTGATCCGGGAAATCCAGTGTTATGATACCGTATCCTTCCGGAGGAACGGACGGGAGAGAGCGATCCTTAAGCCCGGTTGCATCAAGGGCATTCTTCATTACATCGACATATTGCGGGTATCCGATCTTTTCCATGACCCAGGGCAGAATATCCAGCATCTGTGTATAGTCAGTTTTCGGCGTCATGGCAAAGCTGACGTTCATCCAGTAATAAAATTCATCTTCCGGAGACATTCCGGCCTCGTGGAGGCGGTAGGAAAGGATATTAAGGAGAGAAGAATTGGTGTGAACTCCTCCGTTGTCATTTGAGTCCGTGCTTTCCGCGCACTCCGGGAGATAGTACCGGTCCCAGACGAATTCGGGCTGTTGATCACGATTGGGATCCCCCATGGTACGACGCACGATATCCGGTATTTTATCCCCGATGACATACGGTTCGTCAGTATCGTCAAGCATCATGGCCGCAAGATTCCCGAGAATGTCGCTCATCCCTTCATTAATGGCGCCGGTGTCATTCATGTAGATATTCATGGTCATGGTCGTGGAGGTGAAGCAGTGGGTAAATTCGTGTGCCATGACATCCATCGCCTCGCCGTAGGGAGCGGTGGTGTCGAACATGAATGTCTGAAAGCCCTGGACCAGGCCGCCGTAGCATGCATTTTCCAGCGGGTCTCCGTTTGCGTCTACGGCATTCATGAGCAGGAGACAGGGCGTATTATCGTTGTCAGGACCTTCCCACCCAACGGATTTAAACAAGTCGTAAACCAAAATGAAATTGGCGTAGGTGAGAATGGCTTCGGGATCCCACTCCTCATTTTCAGCAATGCAGGGCGTCAGAGTGTTTTCGAATTCAAAATCCGCGTAATCTGCACAGAGGATCTGGCGTTCTTTATCTCCAAGGATCACATTTCCGGTCTCGGAATCTATCATGACCGGAATATCAATGTCATAGGATTCGCCGAGGAGGCCGGTGACGGTTCCTGTCCAATTTGCTTCCTCCATTCCGTCAAAAGCAAATGCCGCAGCGCCTCCTGCAAGAGCCTCCTTGCTTCCGGGCTGTGAGACGGGCATGGAATAAAGGTAGTTGCCGCTTTCATCCACATAGTGAGCGATGTACGCCGTGTCCACATCGTCATAAATGTTGTTTGTGTATACGACCCAGGCGTAATAAAAATTCGAGCTGTCATCTTCAAATGGTAAAAGGGTCTGCTCGGTGACGCCGGGGACGATCTTCAGCCCTTCCCCACTGAACACGTATTCTACGATGGCTTCCGCCTCGTCAGCGTCAATGCTCCAGTCATACATGGATTCCACCTGAAGGTTCGGTACCAGGGAACTGACAAGTCCGATGGCCTGCCCGTCTTTATCAGTGATGAGCTTTACGGTGGAACCATAGACAGCCACATCTCCGGCCATCTGACGGAAGGTGTAGTAGGTGGTGTCGTCTTCGGTAGTCTGGATCACTACGGGGTCCAGTTCCGTAGAGGCATCCCCGCCCACGAAATCCAGCACGCTGTAAATGGCATCCAGAGCATCATATTCATCCTTGATGACTCCGTCATAAAAGGGTTCTCCGATGAAAGTCTGCACAGAGCCCTCGCCGGTGTATGCCGCAGCGTCCACTTCCGGAGCTTCTCCGTAGCCCTCGTATTCTTCATCTTCATAGAGGTCTTCCGTTTCCTCTTCATAAGCTGAACTGTCATTTTCTGTAGAGGGAGACGTTTCGTTAGTCTGGCACCCGGTGAGCATGAAGACAAAAAGGAAGAGGCAGAGCAGTATCGACAGAATTTTCTTTTTCATGGTGTCCTTTCTTGCCAAAAGGCGGATCAGTGAACAGAATTATCAACTATTATAGTATGACCTGCAAATGGTTTGTCAAGTCCCCGAATGGTTATGGTATAATGCTTTTGTATGGAAAAAGGGTATCAGTCCGTGATCGATGCGGTAAGCGGCCGGAAACAGATCGAGAGGGAGGAACTGAAGTACATCCTGGAGGATGGGGTAGAGGAGAACGAGGAATACCTCTTTATGTGCGCAAGGGAAACGGCGGCACGGATCTTCGGGAAGCAGATCTATCTTCGCGGACTCATTGAATTCACAAACTATTGCAAAAATGACTGTTATTACTGCGGCCTTCGACGCAGTAATTTGAGCGCGGAGAGATATGCCCTGACGGAAGAGGAGATCCTTATCTGCTGCGACAAAGGCGCAGAGCTTGGATTCCGTACCTTTGTTCTGCAGGGAGGTGAGGATCCGTTTTTTACCGATGAGAGGATCTGCCACATCGTATCCGGCATAAAGAAGCGGCATCCGGACTGCGCGGTTACGCTTTCGATCGGTGAGAAATCCCGTGAGAGCTATCAGCGCTACTTTGATGCCGGAGCAGACCGGTATCTTCTCCGCCATGAGACGGCGGACAATGAGCACTATCAGATGCTCCATCCTCCGGCGATGTCGGGGGAACATCGGAAAAGATGCCTCTATGATCTTAGGGAGATCGGCTTTCAGGTCGGCTGTGGGATCATGGTGGGTACGCCTCATCAGACGATCGATCACATATATGAAGACCTTATTTTTATGCAGGACTTAAAACCCCATATGATCGGCATCGGACCGTTTCTTCCACAGAAGGACACACCGTTCGGGAGCAAGCCGGGCGGAAGCGTAAACCGTACACTTCGTCTCCTTTCGCTCCTGCGCCTTCTCTTCCCGAAAGTATTGCTCCCGGCAACGACAGCGCTCGGGACCGCAGATGCGAAGGGACGCGAGAAAGGGATCCTTGCCGGAGCGAACGTGCTGATGCCGAATCTCTCACCGTTAAGTGTCAGGGAAAAATATCTTCTTTATGACGGAAAGATCTGCACGGGAGAGGAAGCGGCGGAATGTGTTCGGTGTCTGAGACAAAGGATCGAAGCGATCGGCTATCAGGTGGCATGCAGCAGGGGAGATCATCCGGATTTTGTGAAAATCAATAGTTAACAGAGGTGGAAAGCAGATGAAAAAAAGAAAAGAAACCGCAGCGGCAAATAACGAAGGGATCGACCGCATCGTAGCTTTTGTCCGGGAGGATGTCATAAGGCACGGCGTAAAGGAAAAGGATCGGGAGAAGATCATCCTGATGACGGAGGAGGCGGCGGGAAGTCTTGTTTCGCATGCAACGGATGGCGCGGAACTGACGGCGTGCATCCGTTCATTCCTGGGGACGGTGACGATCGAACTCTCCGCGGCGGGAGAACAGTACAGCTTCACGGAGAGTGTGAAAGGCGCCGAACTTCTGGATGAGGACGTTGAAGAGAATGCGCAGGAAACGATCCGCGAGATCCTTCTTAGATCAATGGCCGACGGCCTGAAATGCCGGCATGTCCGTGGGAAAAATCGTATCCGTATGGAGGTTCTCCGTTCAAAGCAGGCATTTCTATATCAGACGCTCGGAGCGCTGGCGCTGGCGATCGTGACCGGGCTCCTGCTGCTTGCGGTTGGGAATCAGGAACTGAATCAGGTTGTGGACACTTACGTGTTGGACCCGGTTAAAACCATGTATATGAACGCGCTCAAAATGGTAGTGGCGCCGGTGGTTTTTTTCTCGATCGTCACATGTATCATGCGTTTTACAGACCTCTCCGAACTCGGACGTGTGGGCGGCCGCGTGTTTTCGATGTACCTGCTGACAACCTTTATCGCGACCATGACCGGTATCGGCGTGTTTTATCTCTTTCAACCGGGGAGTCCGCTTCCTTCCGATGCGATGGCTGATGCGGCAGGGCAGATCACCTCACAGACGATGAATGTTTCCATAAAGGATACGATCGTCGGGATCGTACCGGACGATTTTTTGCAGCCGTTCCTTTCGTCCAATATGCTTCAGGTCATATTTCTGGCGGTGATCTGCGGGATTACGGTCGGTCTCATCGGACGTTATTCCGAAACCGTGAAAAACATTTTTGAATCATTTAATGAGCTGTTTCTGAAGATCATGTCGGTCGTGATCCGTTTTCTTCCGCTGGCAGTTTTCTGCTCAATCGCGTCCATGATCCTGGATACTGGGATTCAGACGATCCTTTCGGTTGTCGAGATGCTTGGGACATTCCTGTTTGGACTTCTTTGCATGATCGTTGTTTACATCCTCTTATTAACGATCCTCGGAAGGATGAATCCGCTGCCGTTTCTGAAAAAATATGCACCGACGATGCTCCAGGTGTTCTCGCTCGCTTCCAGCAATGCGTCCATTCCGGTCAATATGGAAGCCTGCAGCAAAATGGGGATCCTTCCGAAGATTTACAGTCTTTCCATTCCTCTGGGGGCAACGGTAAATATGGATGGATCATGTGTTTATCTCGGGGTATTTGCGCTTGCGCTTGCAAAAACCTATGGGGTGAATGTGACGCAGGGGTCGCTTCTTGCCATGGTGATCTCGATCATAGTCCTTTCGATCGGGGCGCCGGGGATTCCGGGATCCGGGCTGATCTGCCTCAGCATGCTGCTTGCACAGATAGGCGTTCCGACGGAGGCGGTCGGCCTTGTGATGGGAATTGATGCGTTGGTCGGCATGTTCCGTGCCATGAGCAACTGCACCGGTGACGTCGCGGTGACGGTCCTTGTAGACAGGTGGGAAAAGCGACGGAAAGAAAGAATCAAGGCGAACTGACGATGTCAGAAAAAGATTGCGAAACAAAAGTCCGTTGTGTAAAATGAGAGAGTGGTTTCTGGTAGTGTGAAAGTGTAAAAGACAAGATGAATCTGATCAGACTGTTTCATTATGTGAAAAAGAGGGAAGCGGGCTATATCATTGTCGGGCTGATCTTCATCCTGATCCAGGTCTGGCTTGATCTGAAGCTTCCGGATAATATGTCCACCATCACAAAGCTCGTACAGACGGAGGGGTCTCCCATGTCCTCGGTCCTGAAAGCCGGCGGTTTTATGCTGATTTGCGCTTTCGGAAGTCTTGTTTCCTCCATCATCGTCGGGTTTTGCGTAGCCAGGATCGCCGCAGGTCTTTCCATGCAGCTTCGGGAAGCGGTTTATGACAAGGTCATGGACTTTTCCATGGAAGAGATCGGACATTTTTCCACGCCGAGCCTTATCACACGTTCCACGAATGACGTCACCCAGGTGATGCTCGTCATTGCTCTTGGCATGCAGGTGCTGGTACGTGCTCCGATCATGGCGGTGATGGCGCTTGTCAAGATCGCCGGCAAGAGCTGGCAATGGACGACGGCGACTGCCGTTGCGGTTGCGCTGATTCTTACGCTCCTTTCCATCATCTTTGCGATCGTAATCCCAAAATTCATGAAAATACAGACGATGACAGACAATCTGAATCGCGTGACGAGGGAAAACCTCTCCGGGATCCGGATTGTTCGCGCCTATAATGCGGAAGACTATCAGGAGAAAAAATTCCGGAAAGCAAATGAGGAACTGACTTCAACGAATCTCTTTACGCAAAGGACCATGGCGATCATGCAGCCGGGCATGGCTTTTATCATGTCCTGCCTGACCCTCTCGATCTATTGGGTGGGTGTTTATATGATCGATGCAGCGGGTGCGACGGAACGGATCAATCTGTTTTCGGAGATGGTGGTGTTTTCTTCTTATGCGATGCAGGTGATCATGGCGTTTATGATGATCACGATCACGATGATCATTCTCCCCCGCGCGATGGTTTCCGCGAAACGGATTCAGGAAGTGCTTACGACGGAGACAAGGATGCAGGACGGTACGGTCACGGAAGGCAAAGAAGGCGTCAGAGGGAAAGTGGAATTTCGCGATGTGTCGTTTCAATACCCGGATGCGGAGGGGGACATTCTTCGCCATATTTCATTTGAAGCAAACCCCGGGGAAACCGTTGCGATCATCGGGTCGACAGGAAGCGGCAAGAGCACGCTCATCAACCTGATCCCGCGCTTTTTCGATGTGAGTGCCGGGGAAGTCCTGGTGGACGGTGTAAACGTCAAAGACTATCAGCAAAGTGCGCTGCGAAAAAAGATCGGCTATGTATCCCAACGTGCGTTGCTCTTTTCCGGGAATATCCGTTCCAATATCACTTACGGAGACAGTGCGGACGGCGGAGAAGAGGCGATACGTGCCGCGATCGAGACTGCACAGGCCGGAGAGTTTGTCTCCAAAATGGAGGGCGGGCTCGATGCAGAGCTCTCACAGGGCGGTACAAATGTCTCCGGCGGACAGCGGCAGCGGCTTTCCATTGCAAGAGCGATCTACCGCGATCCGGAGATCTATATTTTTGATGATTCTTTTTCTGCATTGGATTACAAAACCGACCGCGTGCTTCGTCAGGCGCTGAAAGAAAAGACGAAAGGAGCAACGATCGTGATCGTCGCGCAGCGGATCGGCACCATCATGGATGCAGATCGTATCCTTGTCATGAATGAGGGCAGGGTTGTTGGGCAGGGTACACACACCCAGCTCCTTTCTTCCTGTGAGATCTACCGTGAGATCGCGGAATCCCAGCTTTCCGGGAAAGAACTTGCACAAACGACAGGAAAGGAGGGAACCGCAAATGCCTGAACTGACAGAAGCGCAGAAAGAAGAACTGAAAAAGAAAATGATGGAGAAGATGAAGGCAGCCGGAGCGGATCCTGAAAAAATGTCGCCCGAATCGAAAAAAAACATGGCGAAGAAACTCAAGGCCATGAACTTCAGAGCATCAATAGGCAAGCTGATCCGGTATATGAAACGCTATCTTCCCCTGATCATTTTTGCAGCGCTCCTTTCGATCGCCGGCACCATCCTGAATCTGATCGGACCGGGCAGGCTCTCCAAGATCACGAAACTGATCACGGACGGGCTGAAAACAACGATCGATGTCGAGGCGGTTGTGAAGATCGCGATCTCTCTTTTGATCCTGTATGCATTCGGATTTCTGTTCAGTTACCTGCAGGGACTGATCCTGGCATCGGTGACCCAGCGCGCTTCAAAAGGGCTCCGTCAGGAGATCTCGATCAAGATCAACAGGCTTCCCCTCCGTTATTTTGACCACACCACGGTGGGAGATGTGCTTTCCCGTGTGACGAACGATGTCGATACCCTGGTACAGTCAATGAATCAGAGTCTCGGGTCTCTTGTCTCCGCGCTGACGTTGTTTTTCGGTAGCCTTTTCATGATGTTCGTCACCAACTGGATCATGGCGGTGGCAGGCGTGCTTTCCACGCTTCTCGGTTTCTGGCTGATGTCCATGATCCTGAAACGCTCACAGAAATACTTCCTGCTGCAGCAATACGGGCTTGGCGCATTGAACGGGCATATCGAGGAAACCTATACGGGTCACGCCGTGATCAAGGCGTTTAACGGCGAGAAACAGGCCAGGGGACTCTTTGGTACGATGAACAAAAAGCTTTATAACAGCGCATGGAAATCCCAGTTTTTTTCGGGGATGATGCCTCCGATCATGAATTTTATCGGAAATCTCGGTTATGTTGTCGTCTGTGTTGTCGGTGCTGTTTTGACGATGCAAAAAGTGATCGGCTTTGAAGTGATCGTGGCCTTTATGTTTTACATCCGGTATTTCACACAACCTTTATCGCAGATCGCGCAGGTTGCAAACAGCATGCAGTCAGCTGCAGCGGCCAGCGACAGAGTCTTCCGTTTTCTCGGTGAAGAGGAGATGGAGGATGAAAAGAACAAGACGAAGAGACTGGATCATGTGAAAGGGGATGTGTCCTTCGATCATGTGCAGTTCGGTTATGAAGAAGGAAAGACCATTATTCATGATTTCTCTGCAGAGATAAAAGCAGGGCAGAAGATCGCGATCGTGGGACCAACCGGCGCGGGAAAGACGACGATGGTCAATCTCCTGATGCGCTTTTACGAACTGAATGCCGGCAGGATCCGCATCGACGGGGTGCCGATCGAGGAACTGACCAGAGAAAACATACACGACCTTTTCTGTATGGTGCTGCAGGACACCTGGCTGTTTGAAGGGACAATCAAGGAAAATGTACGGTATTCCAAGACGGATCGGAGCGATGAGGAGATCATCAATGCCTGCAAGGCGGTCGGACTCCATCATTTCATCGAAACACTGCCACAGGGATATGACACCGTGCTTTCCGACAGCGCCGAACTTTCTGTGGGGCAGCGGCAGCTTATCACAATCGCCAGAGCGATGGTGGAGAATGCGCCGATGCTGATCCTGGATGAGGCTACCAGCTCCGTCGACACCAGAACGGAGGCATTGATCCAGAAAGCAATGGATGAACTGATGAAGGGGCGTACCTCTTTTGTCATTGCGCATCGCCTTTCCACGATCAAAAATGCAGATCTGATCCTGGTCATGAAAGACGGAGATATCATTGAAAGCGGTACGCATGACGAGTTGATGAAATCTGGCGGATTCTATGCGGATCTCTACAACAGCCAGTTCGCGTTTTCTGCCGCCTGACAGAATATGTGGCCGCAACGGACATCTGGCGGAGGCATCGCAGGCCAACAGGAGTGCATATGAATAAGAACACTTCGGGAGTGTTTTTCCTCTCGCATCTGGAGAACAGACTGTACAACCAGAATACGTTAAGGCTCGATCACGAGATCGACAGGAGAAGTCTGGAAACCGCCTGGAAATCCGCGTTGGATGACTGCCCTTTTTTTGATCAGGGCTTGACGGAACAGGACGGCGCACTTTGGTTTGTACCGCATGAGAGTACATGTACGGCGGAAGATTTCTCGGAAGAAGACCCGGCAGAAGGCAAATCGATCCGCTCAGGTGATCTGGCGTGGGCAAAGGTACAGGGGGACCGGATCAGGGTTGGCGTATCTCATGCATTAACGGATGAATGCGGGAAAAAGCTTTTTACCTGTCTCATCCTTTATCATTATTTCCGGCAGGTGGATCAGAAACCTTATCCACATCCGTATGCGAGCGATTCGGGAGAGCTAAAGATCTGGGATACGGAATCAGATCTCATGGAAGATCCGATCTTTCCTTCGCCTGGCAAAAAGCCTGAGATCCGGATCCCGCAAATGACTTTTGTATTTCCGGAGCACCTTTCCGGGCACAAAAAAGAAGCGGTGTTTCGTATCGGGGTTGATGCGAAACGCTTTTATGCGGCAATGCGGCGGGCGTTTCCCATCAGCGGCGGGGAGTTTCAAAAGGCAAATGAACTGACGCTGCCTATCGGGAAACTGCAGTGTGTGTTTGTCTATCTTTTGCTGGCCCGTGTGATCGCAAGGATCCATCCCGAAGAGACCCTTCCGATCACGCTCCGTTGTCCGGTCAATACACGTTCCCTATGCGGAAAAGAAGATGCTCTTCGAAATTTCAGTCTTCCGCAGATTGTGGCGGCGATGTGGCCGGAGCAATTGAAACGGGAGTTACAGGCGGAAGATGTACGGGAGATCATCCGGGGATTTGAAGCACAGCTTACGGAGGATGCGATCGGCTGGCAGTTGACCGCACTGAAGGAACGGACGAAGAGCGGAGCTCTGGATCCCGATGTTGCTGCGCTTTACCATCAGTCCATGATTGTGACGAATGTGGGAAAAGAGTATTATGAGCCGTCTCCCGGCAGGGTGCTCTCGGATGAACGGTATGCGGCGGGCGGTTATCCCTTTGCGGTTTATCTGAACCGTGTGGGAGACTCCCAGATTATCACGATCTCACAGAGTTTTGAAACAGATTGTTATTACCGGGCATTTTTGCAGGAACTGGAAAGGGAAGGGGTCATAGATGCAACTTGAAAAAGAAAACCGGGAAGCGATGACGAAAGCGTGGGAACTGTTGCCGGGGCAGAGGCAGACTCTTTATTCTTTGACTTATGCGCCGGAGGATTCCTTTCTGAATCTCCACAGCATGATCAAGTTGAAACCGGAAGTGGATGAAAAGCGCATGGAGGAGGCTGTCAATCTGGTATTGCAAAAACATCCTTCTCTATGCCTGCGCATCTTTCAGGACGAAGAAAGCGGAAGCTGGTATCAGCAATATGATCCCGCTCTGTTTTCACCGGTGCATACGGAGGAATTGAGCGAAGAGTCGTTGCCGGGAAAGATCGCGGCTTTACAGACACCCTTTTCTTTGGAGAACGAGCGGCTTTACCGATGCGGACTGATCAGGACGGAAGAGGGGCTTTATCTGTATTTTGTCATCCATCATGTCATATCGGATCAAAGTGCCATGAATCTTATGATGACGCAGTTTCTGGAGACCTATCGGACAGGCTCTTTTTCCGGGGAAGAAGATTACTATTTTTACCTGTTGAAGCAGCTGGCAGAGAAGAAGGAAGCAGCGCCATACGAAGAAGCGAGAGCGTATTTTGCAAAACGCTTTGATGAAAGGATCAAAGAGGGAATCCCGCTTGGAGCCCGCCCGGATCATGATTCGAAAGACAGGACACTGGCGACGATCATCCATCCCATCGAAAAAAAAGAGAACAGGGATGTGAACTTTCTGAAGACGGCAGCGGTGTTAGCCTGTGCATGGTATAACGACACAAAATTCGCATTTTTACAGACGGTCAATGCCGACCGGTTTGACCCTCTTCGCCAGGCATCGACGGGATTCTTTGCCACCCTTCTCACAGTGGGGCTGGATCTGACAGAAGATGAATCTCCAAAAGCCCTGCTGGAACAGATCCGGGAGCAGAATCAATTCGCAAGAACGCATACGGAGTACTGCTACATACAGGATAAGATCGGTGACAGCTCTCTGATGCTGCGGATGAATTATCAGAAGGATGCGATGGGATGGATGCGGCAGATCGATCTTTTCGAGAGACCCGTGAAGTTTCCGGAATCGAAGATGATGTCCGGTGTGATGGGGTTGTCTTTTCTTGACAGCACCAGGTCGGATAAGATTCAGCTTTTTCTGCGATACGCATCCGGCTGTTATCAGAAAGAGAGTATGGAACGGTATTTAAGCCTGTTTGACGAAGCGATCCAATATCTTGAAAAACCGGAGTGAATGATCCGGAGGAGATCAGGCCATGTTATATTTTGAACATCTCAATGAAATCATCAAAACGAAACCAGATAAACCCGCCTTTACTGCGGATGGCAAGAGCATCACATTTTCCGAGCTGGATCTTGAGGCGGCGAGGATTTACCGGTTTCTGAAAGAGAAGGGGATCGGTGCAGAGCAGATCGTTCAGATCCTGATGCCGAAGGAACTGCATTTTTTCAGCTGTATGCTGGGCGTGTGGCGCGCAGGCGCGGCTTTTGTGCTTGTGCAGGACGATTACCCGCAGGAGCGGATCGACTTTATCCGAAACGACGCAAGCTGTGTCCTCGTTTTGGATCAAGGTCTGTTTGATGAGATCATAAAAAACGAGACTCCGCTGGAAGGGTACGAAGAGACAGATCCGCATCAGCTGGCCTATGTCGTCTATACGTCCGGCTCCACCGGGACGCCGAAGGGAATCCTGCATGAGTACGGGAACGTGGACAAATGTGTGTCCAGCGTGCCGGCGAAGGAGGACCGGGAGGATATCCCGGAGGAAAAACCGCTGGCGGGACCGCTTTCCTTCGTGCATACCATTTTAAACCTCGTTTACAATACGATGGACGGGATCACAACACTTCTCGAGCCCGAAGAGAAGCTCAGAGATTTTAATTACTTCCGGAATTTTATCTTCGAAAAGAAACTGACTTCATTTTATCTGCCGCCGTCCTATATCCGCTTATATAAGGAACCGAGTCCCTATCTGAAAGTGATCGGGACAGGATCGGAACCTGCCAATGGGCTTTACTATCCGGGCGGCGTGCCTGCCATTAAGAATACCTACAGCTGTTCGGAAGCTGGGTTTGCCGTGATGAGCTGTATCCTTGATAAGGCCTATGACGTGGCGCCCATCGGTCGCCCGCTCCCGGGGGTGGAAGCGGTATTGATGGATGAGGATGATCACATTGTAGAGGGCGCCGGAGAAGGTGAGCTCTGTATCAAAAACGATTATTTCCGCGGCTACTTAAACCAGCCGGAGCTCACGGCACATGCGAAGCGCGGCGGTTATTTCCACACGGCGGACGTCTGCAGAAGGGATGCGGACGGGCTTTATTATATCGTCGGCCGTGCGGATGACATGATGAAGATCAATGGCAACCGGATCGAACCGGCGGAGATCGAGGCGGCCGTGGAACAGATCACCGGCCTGGACGAAGTCATGGCAAAAGGCATTTCGCAGGATGGGAGAAATTTTGTCGCGGTCTATTACATCAGAGAACAGGCGGAGCGTTATGGGATCCTTGAAGGGAAAAAACTTTGCATAGACGAGGAAGCCCTTCGTCAACGGCTTCCGCAGTATATGATTCCCGCGGTCTATGTGCCGCTTGATGCCTTTCCGCTTACCACAAGCGGGAAAAAGAGCCGCAAAGAACTGCCAGCGCCGGATGCGGATGCGCTGGTATCGGATTATGTAGCGCCGGAGAGCAGGATGGAGACCTATCTTTGTGAGAAGATGGCAGAGGTTCTTGGGCGTGAGAGAGTCGGCGCGGAGGATGATTTCCTCCTGTACGGCGACTCCATGAAGTGTATCGAACTTGTCAGTACATGTGATGAGATCGCGCTCAGTTCCAAGCTGATCTTTCAGTATAAAACTCCAAGGGAGATTGCGAAACACATACAGGAGAAGCGAACACCGGAAGAACTGGAAATGGAAAACCGCAGGGCGCAGGAGCAGGCATGGCCCCTGCTGCCGGGACAGCTTCAAAACATCTATTTTCAGGGTTATATGCCGGAATCCGACTTCCTGAATATCCCGGTTGCCGTCCGAATGAAAAAGGAAGTAGATGCCGAACGGCTTTGCCGCGCCGCAAATGAGGTTCTGCGGCATCATCCGGGGCTTCACGTCCGGATCGAAAAGGCTGATGCGACCGGTGGCTACCGCCAGAAGTATGAGGAAGATCTTTTTACGCCTGTTGTAACAGAGGAAATGACAGAACAGGATTTCCGGACAAGGCTCCCATCCCTCAAGGCACGCTTCGAGATAGAGGGTGGGAAACTCTACCGCTGCGGTGTGATCAGCACCGAAGAGGCGCTTTACTTCTATCTGATCATCCATCATGTGATCTCGGACGGGGCTTCCGTGGATCTGCTTCGTAGAGAGATTCTGCAGAGTTATCAACAGGAGCAGTACGCCGGTGAGCCGGATTATTATTTCGGGATCCTGAAGCACACAGAGGAAGCAAAGGAGACAGAATCCTATCGAAATGCAGCAGCATATTTCGGGAGCCGTTTTAACGACCGTATCAGATCGGGTATCCCGATCGGACTTCGGCCGGACCATGACAGCAGAGAAAGACATGCTGCGCTCCTTGCCTTCAAGGATGCTTTCGAAAGAAAACCGAACCGGGACGTGAACTTTTATATGACCGCGGCACTTCTTGCGGAAGCCTGGTACAATCATGAAGATTTTGCATTCCTGCTGACGATCTATTCCGACCGGGACGACCCGGTGAGGCTCGCTTCGGCGGGGTATCTGGCAGCGTTCCTCGCATTGGGACTTGATACGACAAAACCGTCAGTGGAGTTGTTACGGGAAATGAAGGAGCAGAACGAATATGCGATCACACATACGGAATACTCCTATGTGGATGACCGGATCGGAGATTCTTCCATGATGCTTCGCTTCAATTATCAGAAGGATGAGAACGGCGGACAGGATACAACGGACCTTGTGGAGGAAAAACTCAAACTCCCGAATGCGATGATCATGCCGGGTGTCTTCAGCGTGACCTTCTTTGATCACGGAACCTACGAAAAGATCGGATTTGCGATCACTTATGTAAAAGACTGTTACGAGAAGGAGAGCGTGGAGCGATACGCAGAGCTTTTCTTTAAAGCAGTCGACCATTTGGAGGAAAAAGATGCTGTACTTTGATCTGTTGGAGGAAACCATTCGGGAAAAACCGGACAAAAATGCTTTTGTATGGAACGGAGAAAGCCTTACCTTTGCACAGCTGGATACCGAGGCCGCAAAAGTATACGGGTTCCTGAAAAAACAGAATATCGGAGCGGAAAATATCGTTATGGTTCTGATGCCGAAGGCACTTCATTTCTTCAGCTGTATGCTGGGTGTTTGGAGAGCCGGAGCTGCGTTTGTACTGGTTCAGGATAACTATCCAAAGGATCGGATCGATTTTATCCGGGAGGAAACGGAATGTGTTCTGGCGCTGGATCAGAAGCTTTTTGATGAAATCATGACAAGTACGGAGCCGCTTCCGGGCCATGAAGAATCTGATCCTCATCAGCTTGCATA
Organism: Lachnospiraceae bacterium; assembly: GCA_045657665.1. Taxonomy (GTDB): domain Bacteria; phylum Bacillota; class Clostridia; order Lachnospirales; family Lachnospiraceae; genus RUG12461. The sequence continues at coordinate 41,935 of JAZOTN010000030.1, forward strand.
CGTGGTCTATACCTCCGGTTCCACGGGTACGCCAAAAGGTATTATGCATGAATACGGAAATGTGGATCGCTGTGTCTCCAGTGTTCCGGAGGGACGCAAAAAAAACCTTCCGGACGGGAAACCGCTGATGGGGCCGCTTTCCTTTGTGCATACTATTTTGGAGCTTGTTTACAACACCATGGATGGTCTCACGACTTACCTGGAGCCGGAAGAAAAGCTTCGCGATTTCAATTATTTCAAGGAATACATTCTTGAGAAAAAAATGGAATCCATCTATCTCCCGCCTTCCTATATCAGGATCTACAAAGAGCCGAGTCCTTATCTCAAGGTGATCGGAACCGGTTCCGAACCGGCCAACGGTCTTTATTATCCGGACGGAAAGCCGTCTATCCTGAATACCTACAGCTGCTCCGAGGCAGGATTTGCGGTTATGAACTTCCTGTTGGACAAGCCCTATGATGTGGCTCCGATCGGAAGGCCTCTTCCCGGCGTGGAGGTGGCTTTGATGGATGATGACGGAAATATCGTAGAGGGAGAGGGGGAAGGTGAACTCTGCATCAGGAGTGATTATTTCCGTGGCTACATCAACCGCCCGGAGCAGACCGAAAAAGCAAAGCGCGGAGGATACCTCCATACAGCCGATATCTGCCGGAGAGACGCGGAAGGTCTTTATTACGTGATTGGCCGGGCAGATGACATGATCAAGATCAACGGCAACCGCATCGAGCCTGCGGAGATCGAGGCAGCTGTCGCAAAATGCACCGGACTTGAAAAAGTGGTTGCAAAGGGATTTTCCGAAAGAGGACGTTCTTATGTGGCGGTTTATTTCCTTCGCGGCGAAGCGGAAAAGCTCGGTAAAATGGATGGCGATCACCTTGACGTTGACCGGGACAAGCTGGAGGAAATTCTTCCCAGATACATGATCCCGACTTATTATATACCCCTTGCTGCTTTCCCCTTAAATGCCAGCGGCAAGATCAACAAGAAGGCTCTGAAAGCACCTGAAACAAAGCATGAAGCCGGTTCCTTAAAAGAGCCTGCAAATGAAACCGAACGGTATCTCTGTGAAAACATGGCAAAGATTCTCGGCGTTGATCAAGTCGGAGCCGATGAAGATTTTTTTGAAGCCGGCGGTGATTCCGTCCGCTGCATACAGTTCGTCAGCCTTTGCGAGGATTTGGACATCAGTGCCGCAAAGGTGTTTAAGTACAGAACGCCCATCGCGCTCGCAAAGAACTGCCGGATGAAACGATCGGAGGAAGAACTTGCAAAAGAGAATGAAGAAGCCATGAAGGAAACCTTCCCGCTTCTTCCGGGGCAGCTCGAAAACATTTACTGTCAGAACTACGCGAAAGAAAGCGGCTTCTTAAATCAGTGTCTGTACTGGAAATTGAGCAGTCTTGTGGACGCGGAAACTTTCGCGGAAGTAGTAAACAAGGTTCTTCTGGCGCATCCCGGACTTCATATGCGTATTTTTAAAGATTCTGACGGAAATTACAGGCAATGTCATGATCCAAAACTCTACAAAAAAGTGGAGATTGAGGATATCGGGGAAGAAGAACGCGACGGTCTCCTTGCCGAATTCGGCGCTCCGATTCCGATCGAAAACGGCAGGCTTTATCGCTGCAGGATCCTCAGAACGGAGAAAGGACTCTATTTCTATGTCGCGGTGCATCATGTTATCACGGATGGATCGGCCATGAGGCTTTTCAGCGGAGACATCATGAAAACGCTCGCGAAAAAAGACTATGTGATCGAAAAGGATTATTATTACGCCGTCTTAAAAAGGATTCTGAGAGCAAAGGGCGGCGAGGATTATCAGGAAGCAGAGCGGTTTTTCAGAGAACGATTTCAGAGAATCCGGTCAGAGGGCACACCGCTCGGACTGAAAAAGGACAGGGAGTCTAATGAACGGAACGCGGATCTCATCCGGATGGACCGGCAGTTTGAGAGAAAGGAAAACCGGGACAGCAATTTTTATCTCACTGCCTGTGCGCTTGCGGAGGCCTGGTACAACGAAGCGGAGCATGCATTCATCACGATGATCTACGGCTGCCGGGATGATCACGACCGCGTTTCTGCTTTCGGTCTTCTTGTAAACAACATGACCATGTGTCTTGACGCAGGAGAGGACGCCGATCCCGGGGAAATGCTCAGCTCCATGGAAGAGCAGGTGCAAAAGGGAATCGCCTGCCCCGAATACTCTTATATCGAACAGGACGTCGGCGACAGCTCTGATATGCTTCGATATATCTACCAGAAGGATGTATATCGAAAAGGAAAACCTAACCCGCTCATCGATGAGAACATCGAGCTTGTGGACCGGAGCAAGATGCCCGGCTCCGTCAGTATCAGCATCATTGACAATACAGGAGAAGAGCAGATTCGTATTTCCATCCGGTATTCAACAAGCAATTATGACAGGGAAAGCATCGAGCGCTATATCGGACTGATTTCAAAAGCAGTGGATTATCTGGAAGCACGGAAGGAATAGTGATATAGTCGGATCACAAAAGAAAAGCAATGTAGAAAGAGGTATATAAAATGGAACAGACAGATTACAGAATAATATTTCCGGAGCGTCTGGATGCGACAAATACGACGGAGTATCTGGAGAATTACATTAAGGAGCTGGATGAGGTGCCACCGGACATGATCGTGACAGGAGACCTGGAGCAGACCACGTATCTTTCCAGTTCGGGCTTAAGGCTTGTTCTGACAATGGCAAAAAAACGCCCTGATTTCCGCCTTATCAATGTTTCGCCTGAAGTGTATGAAGTGCTTGATATGACCGGCCTCTCAAAAAAAATGAGTATTGAGAGACAGATCCTTAAGATTCCTCCGATCACGAGCGAACCCATTGCAAGGGGATCGAACGGTCAGGTGTATGCCATTGAAAAAGATACCATCGTCAAGATGTTTACGGAGAAAACGACGACGGATGAGATCCGCGAGGAATGGCAGAATGCGAAGATTGCACTGACACTCGGTGTCCCGACCGCAATCTGTTATTCCGTGGTGACGGATGGGGAACGCCTCGGGATCATGTTTGAGAGGATGGAAACGACCAGTCTCGCAAGCCTTATCTATGCGGATTATGAGCATTTCGATTCGTATGCGGAAAGGTTTGCTGAGCTTCTTAAGGAGATGCACGGTGTCCAGGACGAGGGGCATGAACTCGGAAGGGTCAGGGATGCGTTCTCCGCACTGATCGACTATGCAGACTATCTCTCCGCGGAGGATAAGGAGAAAATGACTGCTTTTCTGGAAGCGGTCCCGGAACGTGACAATGTGGTTCATGGAGACTTCCATCCCAATAACATCGGGGAGGTGTTCGGGGAGCTGATCCTCCTTGATATGGCGGAGATTGGCTACGGAAACCCCGTTTTTGATTTCATTGCGTCCTACTATGATCTCATCCTTTCCGGCCAGACCGTCGGGAAGGAGCATCCCGAGGTCACAAAGAAATACTTTGGTCTTGAGGTGGAAGAGCTCGCAAAGCTCTGGGATATTTTGCTGGAGAACTATTTCCCGGGTATTGACGCCGAAAAGAAGGCGTTCTTTAACGAGACGATCAACATGATGCTTGGGTTTAAACTCCTTCTTTTTCCTGTACTGCATCCGAACCATCCGAAGGAGAAACACGAAGCATGGATACAGTGCGGGAGAGAGCGGTTTATTGATCATTTTGATGAGGTCATGCAAAGGATCGTTCAGATCGACGAGATGATCAGCGGAGATTGATGACTATAGGAAAACTGTGTAATAGCGGCATGGTGTGCTGCGCAGGAGAATTGTAAAAAACGGGGAGGTAAGAGCAGATGATCAGGGTGCTGAAGCTTTCAGAAGGTGCGGCGTTTATCAAAAAGAAGATACCGGAAAGCGATCACGTGTTTCTGGACGCGCGGGATTTTTACTATGCGCATCCGGACATGGAGGAGGATCCGGTTACCGTTACAGACGGAGACGGGAAGCCGGTATACCAGCTGTCCTTTGAGAAGAACAAAGGAGGCGGGGAGATCGCGATGAAAGCGAAGATGTCGCCCAGCAGTGACTTTCGTTCTTACACATACGATGGCGTGGGACTCGATTACACGATGATCGGGAGAGCGGACGCCTTTATCTTTGCGGAGATGGAGGAATATAGCTATGCGGTCGCAAGGATCATCGCAGGGAAATTCCCTGAAAAGGAGCTGATCTTCACGGATGAAAAGGCGCGGCATTTTTATGGATCGGACAGCAAGGTCAGGATCATGTCAGAGGAGGAAGCAGACAGGATCCGAAGTGAACGCCCGGGCAAGGTGATGTCGGTAGTGACCGAACATGATTTCCTCATCAGCCGCGAGAGTATCGAGTCCATGACGTACAATTCCATCCAGATGATGAATGGACTTTTCTGGCTGACTGAGACGGTAAGCTATGGAGAGGAAAATCCGGACAAAAAGCTGGTACTGATCAAGTCCCACCTGGGTCATGAGGGACTGGCCGGGGTTCTCCGCTATGTGCTGAATAAACTCGAGGTAATCAATAAAACCGGTGAGGAACTGTATCCGGTCGTGGATCTCGGCATCTACGGTGAGGTAAACCAGTTCTGCAACGGAAACGGGGCGAATGTCTGGGATATGTATTTCGAGCCGATGTCGGAATTCTCCGTTACGGATGCCTATAACAGCAGGAACGTACTGACCGCTTATGACGGGATGAAGACCAAGAATCCGTATCTGTATGAACAGGACATTCTGGCGGATTATCCGGAGCTCATCAAAAAATATCTGCGGGTAAAGGAAGACGTTCTTGATTTCTGCAAAAAGCAATATGAAAAGATTGTACCGGAGGGCATGAAGAAATACATCGGTGTGGTCGGAAGAGGATCGGATTACAATATGCAGCTGACCGGGAACCTTGCAAATTATCTGATGAGACCGCTTTCCGGCGAAGAGATCCTTGAGAAAACAAGAGAACTTTTTGCAAAAGGCGGCTATGATGGCATTTTTCTGGCAACCGAAGACGATCAGGTCTTTGATATTTTCATGAAATCGGATCTTAAGGACAGGATCTTTTATGTGGAGCAGGAGCGGATCACCTATGATCCGACGGATACTTCGAAGCGGTTCCTTGCGGACATTTACAAAGAAGAAAAAGAACGCGACGGATATGCCGAGAACCTGCGTTATATCAGCATCATTTATATCCTTTCAAAAGCGACGGCGCTTCTTGCCACGACGCTTTGCGGCGCGGCAAAGATGGCTTGGGGCTTTAGTGAGAGCGGCTTTGAGTATATGGATGTTCCGGGGATTTCCAATGATAAATGAAAGAAACGTTTTTTTTTACTTGATTTAAATTTAAAAATGACTATCATAAATAGTATAGGAAAAAAAATCACGGTTTCATTTTTCTGACAAGAAAAGGCATAATAATAATTGCGAAAGGGGATTAGATTTATGAAAAGGAACCAGAAACTTGTTGTCAAGCTGATGGGTATCGCTCTGATCTCAGTCGTTATCACGGCAGTGGTTCTGACAGTGCTCGGTGCGTTCGAGATCAACAATGCTTATCAGGAGACCATCGAAGAGCTCCTCGACGGACAGGCTCATTCTCTGGCCGATACGTATGACACGGCTTTTGAAGGTGACTGGATTGAGGATGCAGACGGCAATATCACCAAGGAAGGCGTTCTCATCAACGGCAATCATGAACTGATTGATGAGATGAAAGAGCACACAGGACTTGATTATACGTTGATCTGGGGAGATACCCGTATCGCGACGACTCTTCTTAAAGAGGGAACGAATGAGCGGAATGAGGGATCGCAAATCTCCGCAGAAGTCTGGGGAAAGGTCCAAAAAGGTGAGACCGTACATGCGAATAATCTTGTGATCGGCGGGACCAAGTACAATGCATGCTATACGCCTCTTTACCAGTCAGACGGAAAGACGATCGTCGGTTGTGCGTTTGCGGCAAGACCGTCGGCAGACGTTACCGCACATATCCGTAAAGCGATTCTGATCATGGTGATCGTTGCGGCTGCTATCGTTCTTGTGATCACGATCATCGGCATCAAGATGGCAAGGGATGCGAACCGCGCGATGATGGCGATCGTGAGTGCTCTGGATAAGCTTTCCGGCGGTAATCTTGCAGTCACGGTGGATGATGACCTTCTCCGCAGGAGAGATGAACTTGGAACGATTGCGGAGAGCACCAAGAACATGGACGAAAAGCTGAAAACAGTCATCATGGCAACGTTGGATCTTTCCGGCAGTGTCAGCCAGTCGGGTGAAACGCTTTCCGATTCTGCCGAGCAGGCAACACAGGCATCCGGCCAGGTTACCGAGGCGGTCGACGACATCAGCAAAGGTGCGGTCAGCCAGGCTGAGAGCATTCAGGTTTCCGCGAATAATACAAACGACATCGGCAGCGATATTGAGGGTATTACCGCAAATATCGATGAGCTGACCGAATACGCGAACCGCATGAAAGAAGCGTGCGACAGTGCCATGAATGCACTGAACCAGCTCTTGAAGCAGAATGAGGGTGTGGTACAGTCCATGCAGGTCATTGATACACAGATCCGTGCAACCAACGATGCTGTTAAGGACATCAGCCAGGCATCCGAGATCATCACTGATATTTCCAGCCAGACGAACCTTCTGTCGCTGAATGCTTCCATCGAAGCAGCGAGAGCAGGTGAGGCAGGAAAGGGCTTTGCGGTTGTTGCTACCGAGATCGGTTCTCTTGCGACCCAGTCCGGAGAAGCTGCGGTCAAGATCAATGACGTCGTCAAGAACCTTGTTGCGGAATCCGAGAAGAGTGTGAAGACGATCGAAGCGTTGAATCAGGAATTTGCAGAGCAGTCACAGCAGCTCGACCAGACCAGATCCGATATGACGAGCATGGCGGACGGTGTGCAGAACGTAACCGACAGTTCCATCATGATCGCGGACAAGGTACAGAATCTGGGACGTGCAAAGAACAGCCTGATGGAGATCATCGAGGATCTCTCCGCGATTTCCGAAGAGAACGCGGCTTCCACACAGGAGACCAATGCTTCCATGGAAGAGCTGAACGCAACCTTCGAGCTGATCAATACTTCCGCAAGGGATCTGAAGGATCTTGCGGTCAGACTCAATCAGGAGATGAGCTTCTTCAAACTCGACGATATCGAAGAATAAGATCTGATATGGTTCATGACAGCCGGGGCTTAAGGCCTCGGCTGTTTTTTGTTAACTTGTACAGTTTTTTGGAATATATGGTATAAAGTGCTTGCATTAAACACCAGATATAGTATAATGGTCTATGCAAAAACACATTCGAACTTTTATCATAAACAGGAGAGAACCATGAAGATCATTAAGAGAAGCGGAAGCGAGGATGATTTTGACATCAGCAAGATTCTGACAGCGGTGACCAAGGCAAACCGTGAAGTGGAGGAGACTGACCGGCTGAGTGCGCAGCAGATCCGGGACATCGGAAACCACATCGAACAGCAGTGCAAGGAAAGCAAACGCGCGCTTTCCGTCGAGGAGATCCAGGATCTTGTCGAGGAACAGATCATGGACAAGAAAGCCTTTAAGGTGGCACGTACCTATATCACATACCGTTATCGCCGCGCGCTGGTACGCCGCTCCAATTCTACGGATCAGCAGATCCTTTCCCTCATTGAATGCAACAATGAAGAGGTCAAGCAGGAGAATTCCAACAAAAATTCCACGGTAAATTCCGTCCAGCGTGATTATATGGCCGGCGAGGTCAGCAAGGATATCACCAAACGTTTCCTTCTGCCGGAGGACATCGTCCGCGCGCACGAAGAGGGTATCATCCATTTCCATGACGCGGATTATTTTGCACAGCACATGCATAACTGCGACCTTGTAAATCTTGAGGATATGCTTCAGAACGGCACCGTGATCAGTGGGACGAGAGTCGAGAAACCCCACAGCTTTTCCACAGCCTGCAATGTGGCGACCCAGATCGTTGCGCAGGTAGCTTCCAGCCAGTACGGGGGACAGAGCATCAGTCTGACGCACCTTGCTCCTTTTGTGGATGTGAGCCGCAGGGCAATCCGTGCCGAGATCCTTTCCACACTCGAGGAGACCGGCGTTTCCATGACGGATGAACAGATCCATTATGCGGTGGAAAAGCGTGTTCTCAGCGAGATCCAGAAGGGTGTGCAGACCATCCAGTATCAGGTTGTGACACTCATGACAACAAACGGACAATCACCGTTTGTCACGGTCTTCATGTATCTGGATGAGGCGAAAAACGAGCAGGAAAAGGCGGATCTGGCGCTCATTATCGAGGAAGCGTTAAAGCAGCGGATCCAGGGTGTCAAAAATGAGGCGGGAGTATGGATCACTCCGGCTTTCCCGAAGCTGATCTATGTGCTGGATGAAGACAATATCCACGAGGATTCCAAATATTACTACCTCACGGAACTGGCAGCGAAGTGCACCGCAAAGAGGATGGTGCCGGATTATATATCGGCGAAGGTGATGCGCCAGCTCAAAGAGGGCGATATCTATACCTGCATGGGATGCCGTTCGTTCCTTACCGTCGATCGTTGCTCACCGGTTAAGGGCAATATCGCAAATGCCGGTAACTACGAGGAAGGAAAGCATAAATACTATGGACGTTTCAACCAGGGTGTGGTGACGCTGAATCTGGTGGACATTGCACTGAGCTCAGGCGGAGATTTTGAATCCTTCTGGAAGATATTTGACGAGAGACTGGAGCTTTGCTACCGCGCGCTGATGATCCGCCATAACCGTCTCAAGGGGACCGTTTCTGACGTGGCGCCGATCCTCTGGCAGTACGGAGCACTTGCACGCCTGAAAAAAGGAGAGACCATCGACAAGCTTCTTTACGGAGGCTATTCCACAATCTCACTCGGCTATGCTGGACTTCACGAATGCTGCTACTATATGACCGGGAAACCGCATACGGATCCTTCCGCGACACCGTTTGCACTGGAAGTGATGCAGCATATGAACGACGCATGCAAGGCATGGAAAGCAAAGGAAGACATTGATTTCTCCGTGTATGGGACGCCGCTTGAGTCTACGACCTATAAGTTCGCGAAATGCCTTCAGAAGCGTTTCGGAAAGGTGGAGGGCGTTACGGATAAGAACTATATCACAAACAGCTATCATGTCCATGTAACGGAGGAGATCGACGCATTCCACAAGCTTACGTTTGAAAGCCAGTTCCAGAAGCTGTCTCCGGGCGGTGCCATCAGTTACGTTGAGGTGCCGAACATGCAGAGCAATATCCCTGCGGTCATGACGGTCATCCGGCATATCTATGAAAATATCATGTATGCCGAGCTGAATACGAAATCAGACTACTGCCAGTGCTGCGGTTTTGACGGCGAGATCAGCATTGTCGAAGATGACGGCAAGCTGGTATGGGAGTGCCCGAATTGCGGCAACCGCGATCAGAACAAGCTCAACGTGGCAAGGCGTACCTGCGGCTACATCGGCTCCCAGTTCTGGAACCAGGGCCGCACGCAGGAGATCAAGGAGAGGGTGCTGCATCTATAACAGGTTATGTACTACGGAAATATCAAAAAATATGATATCGCAGATGGGGAGGGCGTCCGAGTGACGCTCTTCGTTTCGGGCTGTACACATCACTGTAAAGGGTGCTTTCAGCCGGAAACCTGGGACTTTACATTCGGCCGGGAATTCACGAAAGAAACGGAAAAAGAGCTCCTTGAAGCACTGGAAGATGATTATATTGCAGGCTTGACACTGCTCGGCGGAGAACCGTTTGAGCCGGAGAACCAGCGCGTTCTCCTTCCGTTTCTTCGCAAGGTAAAGGAACGGTTTCCGAGGAAAACAATCTGGAGCTACAGCGGGTACCTTTATGAAGAACTAAAAGGAGAGCAGGAGCCGCCGAAGGGGAAAAGTCCTCATTGCGAAGTGACGGATGAAATGCTTTCGCTGATTGATGTACTCGTGGATGGTAAATTTGTAGAGGAAAAGAGAGATCTGATGCTCCAGTTCAGGGGGTCATCGAATCAGAGGCTGATCGATGTGAAGGAAACGGGGCGCCGGGGGGCGATCATACCATACGAACTGAAAAACGGGGGAGGGGAGAGCTGATGAAGGACAAGACAATTCGTTTAAAAAATGCGTCACTCATCACAGAAGAAGGAGATGTTCTTTCCGGAAGAGATGTTCTGATCAAATCCGGACGGATTGAGAAGATTGCCGCACTTCCGGATCACACGCAGGAAACAGCGGAGGACGTGATTGACTGCAGCGGGCTTTGTGTGTCGCCCGGGATCCCGAATCTTCATGTGCATACGGCGATGAACATTTTCAAGGGCATTGCGGAGGATGTCAATTCCGACCAGTGGTTCAATGAGATGATCTTTCCCTATGAAAGCAAAATGACGGAGTGGGATGTGTATCTCGGGACGAAACTCGGGATCGCGGAGATGATCTCAAACGGCGTAACGGTCTTTGCCGACCATTATTTTATGGAGGGGAAAGTGCTTCGGGCAGTCCTGGATACCGGGATCCGCGCGGATCTTGCCCCGACGGTATTCGGGATGGCTCCGGATGTAAAAGACCGGCTTTCCGAAGTGAAGAACTTTATCCGTCAGCATAAAAATGATTCCGACCGGATCGCGTTTCATATGGGGCCGCATGCGGATTACACCTGTCCGCCACAGGCGATGGGGGAGATTGTGGATGCGGCAAAGGACATGGATCTTCCACTGCATCTTCATATCGCAGAGGAAGAGGCGCAGCTGAAGCTATCCGAGGAGACCTATGGAGAGTCGCCGTTTGCCTATATGGACCGGTTCGGAGCCTATGATCTCAAGATCCTGTTTGCACACGGACTATGGATCACGGAGGAGGATCTGAAGTACCTTCGGGATGATACGATGTTTGCCTTTTGTCCCAAAACCTATATGAAGCTCGGGAGCGGAAAGGGCGGCTTTTTTGATGTGCATGAACGCCTTTCCTTCGGATTCGGCACGGACGGGGCGGCAAGCTCCAATACACTGTCGCCGGTAGAGCAGGCCAGGCTCTTTGCATTGCTCGGGAAATTCCAGAGCAGGGATGGCCGGGAATATGAAACAAAGACGATCTGGAAGCGTCTCATGGAAGGGCACAAGGCGTTTCCGTTCGGTACAGGACATATGAAAGAGGGAGCTCCTGCGGATCTTGTGATCTGGGATCTTGGGACTCCGGACACGTTCCCGGTCTATCATCCCGTCACCTCGATCCTCTATAGCTCAAATTCATCCAATGTCCGCGATGTGATAGTGGGCGGGGAGTTCCTGAAGCGTGATGGGAAACTATGCCTTGATGAAAAGAAGCTCCTCAAAGAGGTGCGGGAAGCACAACAGAGTCTGCTCGGAAGAGGAAAGGGAACGGCGGCGGTAACATATCTGAGAAAAGACTGATTTGTCCGTGTTTCCGCGGATCTGCCGAAGTTGACATTTATGTGGATAAATCCTACAATAAAAAAGGTTGTTTTAAAGGTTTTTTAAACAAAACATACAAACGCATAAGGAGGGAATTGTTATGAAAAAGAAACTACTCACAGCTGTGCTTGCAGGCGTTCTTGCGCTCAGCATGACTGCTTGCGGCGGCGCTCCGGCGACTACGGATGCGGCTCCGGCAGCGGATGCTGCTGCGGCGGAAGCACCGGCAGCAGAGGAAGCACCTGCCGCGGAAGAAGCTCCGGCAGCAGAGGAGACTGCAGAAGCTCCGGCGGATGATGCAGGGGGAGAGGGCAAGGTATATAATGTTGCGTATCTTGTAAACGGAAACCTCGGTGACAAATCGTTCTTCGATTCTGCAAAGGCAGGACTTGATGAGCTCGAAGCTGCAGGCCGGATTACCTGTACGACGATCGAGATGGGTGGCACTGATGAGGATCAGCCGCGCTGGGCATCCACACTCGATGAGGTTTCCGCGGACGGCTCTTATGATCTTATCATCTGCGGTACCTATCAGATGCCGGATTACCTAAAGGAAGCAGCAACCAACTATCCGGATCAGAAGTACGCGATCTTTGATGACACCACCTATGTAGGGGAAAATGACAACGTTGTGAACCTTTCCTATCGTCAGAATGATATGGGTTATCTGGTAGGTGTGTTTGCTGCCTGCATGACGACGGACACTTCAGTGGAAAACATCAATGAAGACGCGGTCGTCGGTTTTGTCGGCGGTGTGGATTCCCCGGTCATCAATGACTTCCTGCTCGGCTTTATCGAGGGGGCACAGTCCATCAATCCCGACATCAAAGTAGATGTCCGTTACACGAATGACTATGTGGATACCGCAATCGCAAAAGAGTATGGCAACTCCATGATCAACGACAACAAGTGCGACATTATCTGGGGTGTTGCGGGTAATGCAGGAAACGGTGCTGCAGAAGCTGCTCTTGAAACCGGAAAGGCATGGTTCATCGGTGTAGATTCCGATCAGGAGCTGACGCTTTCCTCGGATCTTGCGGCACTGACACTTACCTCCGGACTTAAGAACATCGGAAATTCTCTGATCTGGCTTTTTGATGAGTGGGATGCAGGCAACACCTACTTCGGACAGGAAGTGAATCTCGGTATCGCGGAAGGCGGTGTCGGCATCGTTACCGACAAGAACTTTGCTAAGTATGCAAGTGAAGATACCAAGAAGGCAGTTTCGACGGCCGAAGAAGATATCCTTTCCGGAAAGATCAAGGTTGACAGCGCTATCGGCGATACCTCCGGAAAAGTAGAGGAACTGAGAAAAGCGGTACAGCCGTAATTATCTTTTGAATTTTTGAAAAGGGAGAGAGAGATTTCCTCTCTCCCTTTTCATGTAGAAATCTGTATTACCAGATCATGGCGAACTGTTTAAATAAGCGAACATTTGCAGTCGCTCGATGTCCGGTGGACATCGGTTCAGCGACGACCGGAGCGGAGCGGAGACCGCGTATGCGGCGAAACGTGAGCGTTTTAAACAGTATGCTATGATCGTACGTTTAATAATGGGGGAAAGATGGAAGAAACATATGTCGTTCAAATGAAAAAGATCGATAAAGTCTATTCGAACGGCGTGGCTGCGAATCAGGCCGTAGACTTCAATCTGAAGCGCGGCGAGATCCATGCTCTGATGGGGGAAAACGGTGCAGGAAAATCCACGCTGATGAAGATGCTTTTCGGTATGGAACAACCTACCTCAGGGGAGATCGTGATCAACGGCGAAACGGTTACACTCAGCTCTCCGTCTGTTGCGATCGCAAAAGGGATCGGCATGGTCCACCAGCATTTCATGCTGGTACCGTCGCTTTCCGTTGCGGAGAACATGGTGCTCGGGATGGTTCCGCGGAAAGGTATTTTTATTGATAAGGCAAAGGCGATCGCGATTACAAAGGAATATGCGGAGAAATACAATTTACATGTGGAACCGGAGATGAGAGTTGCGGATATCCCGGTCGGCATGAAACAGAAGGTTGAGATCCTGAAGGCGCTCGTACGCGGTGCAAAGATCCTGATCCTCGATGAGCCGACGGCCGTTCTGACCGCACAGGAAACGGAAGAACTGTTCCGCGAGCTGACAAATCTCAAGAATCAGGGCTATACGATTGTTTTTATTTCACACAAACTGAATGAGATCAAGGAGATCACGGACCGGATCACCATCATGCGTAACGGACGGAGCATGGGCGTCTATGAGACAAAGGATGTTTCGAAAGAAGACATTTCGCGTCTTATGGTCGGGAGAGATGTGGTGCTGAAGCTTGAGAAGGATGAGGCACAGCCGACCGACACGGTTCTTAAAGTGCGTGACCTCCAGTATGTCAATGAATGGAATAAAAAGATGCTGGATGGCATCTCTTTCGATGTGAGAAAGGGAGAAATCCTCGGGATCGCCGGTGTGGAAGGAAACGGTCAGAAGGAACTGATCGATATGCTCTTCTCGTTTGATAAGCCGGATTCCGGAACCGCAGAGGTGAGCGGCAAGTCCATTATCGGCCTTTCCCAGCAGAAGATCCGGGAGCTTGGTGTTTCTCTGGTACCGGAGGATCGTATGCTGTACGGAATTGCAGGGTCGGCAAGTATTGAAGAAAATGTGATCTCGGACCGTTCGGGAAGAAAAGCATTGAATAAGGGTCCTCTCTTTAACATGAAGGCGATCCATGAGTTTTCGGATCGGCTGATCAGGGATTATACGGTTCTTTGCAAATCGAGGAAGCAGCAGGTCGGAATGCTCTCGGGAGGAAATATTCAGAAGGTCGTGGTGGCGCGTGAATTCAGTAACGATCCGGTTCTGATCCTGGCAGATCAACCGACGCGAGGGATTGATGTCGGAGCGACCGAATTCATCCGCAGAAAGCTGGTGGAACTATCCCGTTCCGGGATCGCTGTTCTGCTGGTTTCAGCAGATCTTGCGGAGGTCATGGAACTTTCGGACTCGCTGATTGTCATGCATGACGGCAAGATCGCCGCCTACTTTGAAGATACAAAGTCGCTGACGGACGAAGCAATGGGAGAATACATGCTGGGTCTTAAGAGCCAGACCCCGGAGGAGATAAGGAGGGTTTGCCATGACTAAGAAAAGACAGCTGATGTTTACGCTGATCCGCGGCGGGCTTGCGATCCTCATTGCACTTGTTGTAGCGATGATCCTGATCTTTATCAGTGCGGATGGTGATACGGTGGCAGAAAAATTCGCCGCCATGGGAGAAGCACTAAAGCAGCTTCTCATAGGACCTCTGTTCCGTGTCAATGCAAACGGAGTTGCATTCGAAGCGAAACGTCTTGCGGATATTCTGGCAGCCATGATTCCGACAACCTTTACAGGACTTGCGGTCTGCATCATGTTTGCGGCGAATCAGTTCAATATGGGAGCTGAGGGTGGTATCATGCTCGGAGCCTTTGTGTCGGGTATTGTGGCGATCTACGTTCCGATGCCGGCCGGACTTCACGCAGTTGTCAGTGTTCTGATCGGCGGACTCTCCGTCGGCGTGGTTATGCTGATTCCCGCGATCTTAAAAGTGAAGCTAAAGGTCAGTGAGATGGTGTGCTCGCTGATGCTGAACTATATCATCATGTATATCATCAAGTATCTGATGAACACGGCTTATGCGGACAAGACAAAGGGGCAGATCCAGACCTATCCGTTCTTAAGTTCCGCGAAGATTGCGCCGCTTGCGGACAATCCCGTGTTTTCTTCCGCGAAGCTGACCTGGGGATTTGTCATCGCGATGGCTGCCGTGGTCGCATGCGGACTGTTTATGTATCGATCCAGGTGGGGCTATCAGATCCGTATGATCGGTATCAATCAGGACTTTGCAAAGTATTCCGGAATAAAGGTAGGATTTATCATTATCCTGTCACAGGTCATCGGCGGATTTCTCGCCGGCGCGGGCGGCGGGATCGAAGTGCTCGGCAGATATCCGACGTTTTCCTGGAGTGCGCTTCCGGGGTACGGGTGGACCGGTATTACGATCGCGATCCTGGCCGCGAACAATCCCTGTTTTGTTCCGCTGGCAGCGTTCTTCATGGCTTATCTCCAGAAGGGCTGTGATATGATGGCAACCTATGCGAATGTGCCGGCACAGCTGATCGATATTGTACAGGGCGTGATCTTCCTGTTCTTTGCGGCGGAACATTTCCTGTCGAAGTACCGCCAGAAACTGGTGGTCCGGACGGCGCAGGAAGAGATTGCCGCGAAGTCCGCTGTTTTCCAGGGAGGAGGTGAGTCGAAATGAGTAATCTTGTCACAAATATGCTTACGCCGGAATTCTTTTACTCCATTTTCCGAATCTCGGCTCCGATCCTGTACGCAACACTTGGTGCGATCGTTGTGGAAAAGGCCGGCTTTGCCAATATCGGTCTCGAAGGTCTGATGATGTTCTCGGCCCTGTTCGGATCGCTTGCCAGCTACTATTCCGGAAGCTGGGTAGTCGGTTTCTTTGTGGCACTTATCGTAGGCGTCGGAATGTCGTTGGTGATGGGGTTCTTTGCTTTTCAGCTGAAGACGGATATCATTCTCGTCGGTATCGCCATCAATATGATGGGAGCCGGGGGAACGCTGTTCCTTTGCAAGGTGATCACCGGTATCACCGAAGGAAAGGATATGGCGAGCACAACAGGACTGATTACATCCAATCTTTGTATTCCGAACATCGATATCCCGCTGATCAAGGATATTCCGTTCATCGGAGGCATCCTTTCGGGGCACAGCCTTTTGACTTATCTGGCATTTATCTTTGTGGCACTGACTTCGATCATGCTGTATAAAACAAGTCTCGGCCTCAATATACGTGCGGTTGGGGAAAACCCGAACGCGGCAGCGTCCGTCGGCGTTTCCGTGCTGAAGATCAAGTACATCGCCATGGCGTTTTCCGGACTGATGAGCGGATTCGGCGGAGCCTTCATGTCGATGAGTTATGCGCAGGGCTGGTCGCAGGATATGGTGGCAGGACGCGGATTTATCGCTCTTGCAGCACAGGCTATGGGTGGCGGTGAGTGTCTCGGCGGTATGCTGAGCTCTCTCGTGTTCGGTTTCGCACAGGCGCTTGGCATCAAGTTCTCGTCAGTCGGTCTTGACTCGAATCTGGCATCGCCGATCCCGTATGCGATCACCATTATCGGACTTGCCATCTTCGGTATCGTAAGACTCCGGCAGTCAAAGAAACCGCGCTCGGCGGCATAGGAGGGTACATGTCATATACGGTTAAAACCATTCCGGTGATCCTGGACGGAGATCCGGGACATGACGATGCCATGGCGTGGCTTCTGGCGGGTGCGTCCATGCGGACGGACCGGAAACTGAGGATCGCAGGTGTAACCACAGTCGGCGGAAATGTCACGCTGGATAAAACGACCTATAATGCGCAGCGTGTGCTGACACTCCTTGGGCTTACGGATGTGCGCCTTGCAAAAGGCGCGGAGCATCCGCTCACGGCGGAGCTTATGAACGCGCCGTCCGTGCACGGGGAGTCGGGGCTTGACGGTCCAGCGCTTCCGGAACCTAAGATCGAGCCGCTTTCGATCTCTGCCGTGGAGCTGATGGCAAAGATCCTTCGGGAAGAGGAGGGAAAGGTGACTGTCGTGTCGACGGGTCCTCTTACCAACACGGCATCGCTCCTTCTGGCGCACCCGGAGCTTAAGGAAAAAATAGAACGGATCAGCCTGATGGGAGGCGGGATCGGATTCGGCAACTGGACGCCGGCGGCGGAGTTTAATATTCTCGTGGATCCGGAAGCGGCGGATATCGTATTTCGTTCCGGGATCCCGATTCTGATGGCACCGCTTAACGTGACGGAACGGGCGCTCATGGAGCCGGAGGATTTTGACCGAATTGAGGAGATCCATAATCCGGTCAGTGACATCGTGGCGGAGTGGCTCCGGTTCTTCTATGAATTTCACCGGAAGCTCGGCTATGCAGGTGCTCCGATGCACGATCCCTGCGCGGTGATGGGACTTTTGCACCCGGAGATCTTTACGCTGAAGGATTATTACGTCGAGATCGAAACGAAAGGCGATTACTGCCGCGGAACCACCGTCGGCGATGTTCGCGGGAAATCCGGAAAAGCTCAGAACGCGACTGTCATGATGAATCTCGACCGCGACCGCTTCGCAGATTATCTGATCGACGCCGTGGCAACTTACGGTTGATCAAAGGAAGCATGGGGTGCTATACAAAAATAAGTGAACATTTGCAGCCGCGAAGCGGCGAAACGTGAACGTTTTTTCGTATAGCACACCATGCGTATGTATTCAAGGAGAAAACCATGAGCAGCAAAACAATTCCGGTCTGGATGGACGTTGATACAGGTACCGACGATGCAGTGGCACTGATGCTTTTGCATGCGCTTCCGGAAACAACCATCGTCGGTCTTTCGGCAGTGAGCGGCAATTCCCCGGTCGAGAATACCTGGCGCAACACGCGTTGTATCAACACCATATTGAAGACATCCTACCCGGTCTACCGCGGCGCGGAAAAACCGATCCTCCGTGAAACGTTCCACGCACTCGGCGTGCACGGTGATAACGGTCTCGGGAATGTTGATGTGCCGCTTCCTGCGGATGAAAAGATCTATGAAGAAGCTGCATGGGATGCACTCCGGCGCGCGGCAGAAGAACATGAAGGATCCCTTCGTCTGGTTGCGACCGGCCCGCTTACCAATCTGGCGATTGCATTTTCCAAGTATCCGGAACTTCCATCCATGCTGCATTCAATTCTGATCATGGGAGGTGCAACGAGAGAGGGAAATGTGACAAGCGCCGCGGAGTTCAATATTTATGCGGATCCGGATGCGGCGGAGATCGTTTTAAAATGCGGTGCGCCGATCGTGCTGTTTCCTCTTGATGTGACCGAAACCGTCTGTATGACACCGGAGGATATGGAAGAGCTCTTATCGGCAGGAAATGAGGCCGGGAAATTTGTATATGATGTTGTCCAGTATCCCTGGATCAATTTTCACAAAAAATGGGGAAATCCGGGAGTGCAGATGCATGACAGCTGTCCGGTGATGTACCTTGCCCATCCGGAACTTTTTGACGGGGAAGAGGCGGGGGTTGTTGTGGAAACAAAGGGAACGGTAACTCTCGGGAAGACCGTTACGGATCTCTACAGCGACAAACAGTTTGAATTTAAGAATGCCCTCGTAATCCTTGAGGCGGATACGAAGGCATTCATGGAAAAACTGAAGGATATGATAAAATCGATATAAAGACCTGCTTGTCTCAGCGCTTTTCTAAACCTCTGTTGCGACCTTCAGCGCGATTTCCATCATTTCGCGGAAGCTGGTCTGGCGTTCCTCCGGAGACATTGCTTCGCTCTTGAACAGGTGATCCGAGATCGTCAGGATCGCAAGTGCGTGTTTGCCGGCTCTTGCAGCGTTGCAGTAGAGTGCGGTGGATTCCATCTCAACGCACAGGATTCCCATTTTTTTCATATTGTCATTGACATTATCGTCATGATAGAAGGTGTCACTGGAACTGATATTTCCCACGTGGAAGGTGGCTCCGATCTCGCGTGCTGCGGCAACGGCTTTCTCGAGAAGCCCGAAGTCCGCTGTGGGAGCGAAGTGCCCAGGGAGACCGAACTGCTCTGCATAGTTGGAATCCGTGCTTGCTGCCATGGCAATGACGATATCCTTCATGTTGACGTTGTCCTGAATACCGCCGGCACTTCCGATACGGATGATATTGTCCACATCATAGAAATTGAAGAGTTCATAAGTGTAGATCGCAATGGACGGAATGCCCATGCCGTGGCCCATAACGGAAACTTCTTTTCCCTTGTAGGTACCGGTAAAACCGAGCATGCCGCGCACTTCGTTAAAGCACTTCACATTCTCGAGATAGTTTTCCGCGATGAATTTTGCACGGAGCGGATCTCCCGGCATCAATACGGTTTTTGCAATGTCGCCTTTTTCGGCACTGTTATGCGGTGTAGCCATAGCTCAAATCCCCCTTTGTTTGTTTTGTACAGTTGCTTCTTTCAGAATACTCTCACGCGACGTCGATGTCAATTTCACTATTTTTGACGGCCGGAAGTAAGTATGGTAAAGTGATTACATGGATAAGCGGGCAAAAAACACGGTAGAGATCGACGGGTTCCTGTTCTCGGATCCGGCAGAGATCACGCAGGCACAAAAAGAAATCGAAGGCATCCGGTATCTCCGGTCAAAACTCGACCGTGACAATCCGGATCAGGTTTTGCTTGTTTACAACCAGGCAGTGGATCAGCAGCTTTTCACGACGCCGGTCGGCTATTACTTTCTGAAAGAGCTCCAGGATTATCTCATCACTATGCCGTTCATCAAAGACGAGGACATCCATCGCATCGTGATCAGTGAGCGGATGACCGAGGAGTTTGAAAAGTCCCGGAAACGGACGGAGAAAGAAGAAAAAAAGCAGGCCGTCCGCCGTTATGAAGATGAAAAAAAGCTGCGTGAAAAAAAGGTGCAGGCAAGAAATACGGACTATAAAAAGAAGTTCGGAACGGCGCTGTTTTTCTGTATCGTTCTTCTGGCACTCGTCATCGGCATGTTCGTGGTCAGCTTTCTCAGCAAGGACAATGTGACGATCCTCAACTATGAAAATGCGCTGATCAACCGCTACGAGGACTGGGAGGAAGAACTGACTGCCCGTGAAAAAGCTGTGGAAGAAAAGGAGAGGGAACTGAGTGGCTACTAAGATTCTGGTGGTGGATGATGAAGAACGGATGCGTAAGCTCGTCCGGGATTTTCTGACGCGGAAAAACTATGTGGTTCTGGAGGCCGGGAACGGAGAGGATGCACTGGATCTCTTCTACAGTGAGAAGGATCTGTCCCTCATCATTCTGGATGTCATGATGCCGAAGCTGAATGGTTATGAAGTGTTGAAGGAGATCCGCGAGACCTCCAAAATTCCCGTGATCATGCTGACCGCAAAAACAGATGAATCGGATGAATTGCAGGGGTTTCAGCTGGGTGTGGATGAATACATCGCAAAGCCTTTCAGTCCGAAGATCCTTGTCGCGAGGGTAGAAGCAATCCTCCGTCGGGCTCTTCCGGAGGAAGAGGAAGAAAAGGTGCTGACCGCCGGCGCGATCACAATGGACAAGGCTGCGCATATCGTTTCTATTGATGGCAAGTCTGTGGAGCTTTCCTTTAAGGAATTTGAACTCCTTTCGTTTTTTATGGAACATCAGGGTATGGCGCTTTCACGTGAAAAGATCCTGAGTTCCGTCTGGGAATACGATTATTTCGGCGATGCGAGGACCATTGATACCCATGTCAAAAAACTCCGTAGCAAAATGGGTGCATACGGAGAATACATCAAGACGATCTGGGGCATGGGATACAAGTTCGAGGTATGACTTGGAGGAAATAACATGAAACATTCGATCAGAACAAAGTTTGGTCTGCTGCTTTTGTTTACGACCCTGATCCTTGGGTTTGCGCTGACATTGATCAGCAGTCTGATCTTAAGAAGGGCGATCGATGATCTTTATAAGTCCAGAGCCGAAGAAACCGCAAGTGTTCTTGCGGCTGTTCTGGATCCAGGAGAGGTAGAGACCCTGACGGCGGACGTGATGGATATTTATTACGACAGTGATAAAAAGGTCACCAGTTCGGAATGGGGCTCCGATGATTTTAATGCATACGTGGAGCAGTTTTCTCCGGTTTACGATACGCCGGAATACGCCGCGGTTCTGGAGGATATGAAGAAGGTTCAGGACAACAGTGATGTGGACTGCGTGTATCTTTTTGAAACGGATTTCACCGAGAGCCGTTCCAATTATATTTATGTGATAGATGCTGCAGAGGAGGATGCCTGTCCCGTCGGGTGCATTGACAGTTATGAGTGGGGAGTGGAGCAGGCGCAGGTCATGTCAGAACATCCGGAGCAGGGATACGGCCCTTACATCACGCGTACCGATGAGTACGGGTGGCTGGTTTCCACGATGGTGCCGGTTTTCGGAGAGGATGGAGGGGTGCTTCTTTATTCCTGCGTGGATATTTCCATGAATACGGTAAGGGATTCCCAGAATTCCTTTACCATGCTGCTGATCGGGGTCTCCGCGGCCATCCTTGTTGTGATCATTTTAATCGGTGTCAGGATTGTCAACAGCAACATTGTCATTCCGGTGAAGACGCTTTCCAGTACTGCGGAGAACTATTGGGCATCAGGAGAATCGGGTGTACGGAACGACTTTAAGAATCTTGATATCGCTACGAATGATGAGATTGAGATCCTGTCGGAATCAATGAAAAAGATGGAGTCCGATATCAATGAATACTTCCTGAAGCTGGATGCGGCAAAGCAGGAGCTCACCACTGCAAAAGAGGAATCCGAGGCGATGAAGGAGCTTGCCCAGAGAGATGCTCTTACGGGGATCCGGAATAAAACCGCTTATGACAAGGAGATCGAGGAAGTGGACCTTGCTTTTCAAAGCGGGGATCTGGACAGCTACGGGATTGCCATGGTCGATCTTAACTATCTGAAGAGGATCAACGATACCTACGGGCATGACAAGGGCAATATTGCGATCAAAAAGGTTTGCAGTCTGGTTTGCGAGGTGTTTGCACATTCTCCGGTATTCCGTATCGGCGGAGACGAGTTTGTGGTCGTTCTGAAGAATAAAGATCTTGAAAATATCGAGGCGCTTCTCGCGGAGTTCAGAAAGCGGATCAATAGAGAGAAGAATAATGAGAATCTGGATGCGTGGGAGAGGATATCAGCCGCGATCGGATATGCCATATATGACCCGGCTTCGGATCAGGCGCCGGTAGATGTCTTTAAGCGGGCAGATGAAAATATGTATAAGGATAAACAGCGGCAGAAAGCCGAGAGAAAGGATTGACGCATGGAGGGCATGGGGGAGAATCTGTCAGAGGATCTTAATGAAAAGCTGGAAAGACTGAAAGGTCTGATCCGGGAAGCAGGAAGCCTTGCGGTCGGTTTTTCCGGCGGTGTCGATTCTTCCTTTTTGCTGGCCACAGCGCATGAGGTTTTGGGAGAAAAGGCGATCGCCGTGACAGCGATGGATCATTCCGTTCCGGAAAGAGAGCTGAAAGAGGCGGAAGCATTCTGCAAAGAGCGCGGTATCCGTCAGATCGTCACCCGTTTCGATCCTTTGAAGATCGATGGATACCGGAATAACACTCCGGACCGCTGCTATTTCTGTAAGAAAGAGATCTTTTCCGAAATTCAGAAGATTGCTGCGGAAAACGGGATTGCTTATGCGGCGGAGGGCTCCAACACGGATGACCTCGGGGATTACCGGCCCGGGCTTAAGGCGATCGAAGAGCTGGGTGTCAAAAGTCCCCTCAGGGAAGCGGGACTTTCAAAATCAGATATCCGTATGCTCTCGAAAGCGATGGGACTTCCCACATGGAGCAAGCCGGCGTATGCCTGCCTTGCGTCACGTTTTGTATACGGCGAGGAGATCACGGAGGAAAAACTTCGTATGATTGACCGTGCAGAGCAATTTCTGATCGAACAGGGATTTCTTTCGGAACGGGTAAGGTTGCATGGGAAAATGGCAAGGATCGAAGTCCCTGCTGACGACATTCCCCGCCTTGCTTCGGAGGAAATGCGGGAGGCAGTATGCACAAAGTTCCGGGAAATCGGGTTTCTCTTTGTGACGCTTGATCTGCAGGGATACCGAACCGGAAGCATGAATGCTCTGATAGGGAAATAGAAATTATATCCGCTTGAAGGTGAAGATAATGGCTACAAGAAAGCTCTATGATGAGAAGCCTTATGAAACAGAATTCGAAGGGCGTATCGAGGAGATCAGAAGATCGGAAAAAGGAACACTTCTGGTCGCACTCGATGCGACTCTTTTTTTTCCGGAAGAGGGCGGCCAGTCCTCAGACATCGGGATCCTTGGAGGATATCCTGTTCTGCACGTCTCCATTGAGGGGGGCATCGTGACCCATGAAGTGTCCTGTGAAGACAGTGCCCTTGCAGCCGGCAGCATGGTGAAAGGGAAGATCGACTGGGATCACCGTTTTTCGAATATGCAGAACCATACTGCCGAGCATATTCTTTCTGGACTTCTTCATCAAAAACATCAATCCGAAAATAAGGGGTTTCATCTTTCGGATCATATCGTGACACTGGATACTTCAAAGGAACTGTCAGACAGGGAACTGAGGGCCCTGGAAGAGGAAGCGAACGAGGTGATCTACCGAAACCTTCCGGTGACGTGCCGTTACTATACGCCTTCAGAGATTGAGGGTACAGAATACCGCAGCAAGAAGGAGATCGAAGGGGAGATCCGCCTCGTTACCATTCCGGGCATTGATGTCTGTGCCTGTTGTGCTCCTCATGTGGCTTTTACCGGAGAGATCGGAGTGATACGGATCGTGAAGGCACAGCGCCATCGTGGCGGCATGCGGCTTGAGATCCTGGCAGGAAGACGGGCACATCGGTATCTTGCGCATGTGGCAGATCTGGCGGAGGGACTGGCGGAGAACCTCTCTGTCGGCACGGACAGGCTGAAGGAAGCGGTTACAAAGCTTATGGCGGATCATGAAGCGCTCGGCATCCGAATCAAAAACGAAGCGGCGACGCGGCTTACGCAGCAGATGGAAAAGCTCTCACCGGAGGATAGAGACGCGGTTCTTTTTACGGGTGCGGTAGATACGATCGTGCAGAGAAATGCGGTGAATACCCTCTCGGAGCGCGGGAGCGGTATCTGCGCGGTTTTTGCTTCAGACGGCAATGAGGGATATAACTATATCCTTTCTTTTCCGGGAGACGATGCAAGAAAGATCGCACGCCTCCTTAAAGAGAAGCTTGGTGCCAGAGGGGGCGGCTCGGATATGATGGTGCAGGGGAATGTAAAGGCGTCAGAGGATATGATCAGGAAATGCATCTCGGAGAGAACGCCGGAAAGTGAAACAGTATGAAAAGATCCGGAACGTTTGCGGGAAAACTTATTCTTGCCATGACACTGCTCCTTGGCGGCACGATCCTTTTTACCGTGCTGATGAATACGTTTTTCCTGGATGATTATTATCAGAAAAAAAGAGAGAATGATCTGAAGGAAACGTATCTTTTGATCGATAATGCCGTAAAACTCGGTATCAGCGGGACGGACAGCTTTTCCGTGCAGCTGCAGATTGCCACAGACCGCGGAAACATTGACGCGATCCTGATCGCACCCGATGGTACCGTACTCCGGTCCACGGCGAATAATTATGACCAGCTCCGTGAACAGTTTATGATGCTGCTCCGGATCTCCGACAGCCCGGAGAAGACCATCGAGAAAACGGATGATTACCTGATCTTAAAGCAGGAGGATGAAAGACTTCAGAGGGAGTATCTGGTGCTTTGGGGGACGCTTTACGACGGCAATTTCGTGATGCTGAGGAGCGCGCTGGAAAGTATCCACGATACAGCTGCACTTTCAAACCGCTTTTTGCTTGGTACGGGTCTTCTGTCAGCGGCGGTGGGTATTCTTATCATGCTGCTGCTTACACGACGGATGACAAGACCGCTCGTGCAGCTTTCCGGGATTTCAAAACGTATGGCGGAGCTTGATTTTGACGCGAAATATGAGGGGCATTTTTCGCAGGAGGTGGATGAGCTCGGAGAGAACATGAACCTGCTTTCTTCAAATCTCGAGAGAACCATTTCGGAGCTGAAGAGTGCGAATAATACCCTGCAGCTTGACAACGAAAGAAAGACCGAGATCGATGAGATGCGGAAAGAATTTCTTTCCAACGTTTCCCATGAACTGAAAACACCGCTTGCATTGATCCGCGGTTATGCGGAGGGACTTTCCGACGGGATCGCGGATGAAGACGCGGAGAGCAGGAAGTTTTATTGCGAGGTCATCACGGACGAAGCGGACAAGATGAGCAGGATGGTCGGCAAGCTCCTTTCCCTGAACCAGCTGGAGTTCGGCGGAAATGAAGTGACCATGGAGCGGTTTGATGTGGCGGAGATGATCCGGGGTGTACTTTCGACCAGTTCACTTCTTTTTGAGCAGGAGGGGATCGAAACCTCGTTTGAGGAGGAGACACCGGTATTTGTCTGGGCGGACGAGAGTCTGACCGAAGGGGTACTGACCAATTATGTGAGTAACGCCATTCACCACTGCCTGCCCGGAAAAGACGGGAAAAAGAGGATCCGTATCACGGTTGAACGCGAAGAAAAACAGGTACGGATCAGTGTGTTCAATACCGGAAGCCCCATTCCGGAGGACGAGCTTTCCAAGATCTGGATCAAGTTTTATAAAGTCGATAAGGCAAGGACAAGGGAATATGGCGGCAGCGGCATCGGCCTTTCCATTGTGAAGGCGAGTATGGATCTGATGCACAGAGAGTGCGGCGCCATCAACCATCCGGACGGCGTGGAATTTTGGATGGAACTTGATACGGGAACCTGAAACGGATATAATGATTAGTATGAAAAACAAAGACAGAATGCGTAAAAAAATATGTGTGAGGATTATGCCCCTCATCCTGGCGGGCGCAATGCTGTTTTTTGCAGGATGCGGAGAAGCACTTGTTGACATGACGCCGGAAGAAGAGGCTAAGGTTACGACCTATGCCGCTCATATTATCGCAAAATACAACAAGAAGCAGCCGGACGGACTGAGACGTGTTTTCCTTCCGGAAGAGGAAGAGGCAGAAACCGCGGAGCGCCCGGCGGAAGAAATCCCTGCGCCGGAAGAGAGCACGGAGATGAGCACCGAGGGATTTTATGATCCGGAGGAATATGCGGACGTACCGACGACAACCGGGACCAATATGGACGCGGTCGAACTCAGGGAGGATACCGGTGCGGTTCCGATGTCACTTACGGACGTGATCGGGATCCCGGGCTTTGATATGAAATGGACCGGCACAGAGATCGCAGATGATTATATGGACCCGTCCGGGGCCACCCTTGCGACCCCGAATGCTGGGAAACGCTATGTGATCCTCACGGTGACGGTTACGAATCTCACTGATTCGGAGCAGCTCTGCAATGTCGCCGAGCTGGTACCGGACTTTAAGCTGTATCCGAACGGAGAAAGCGGAATTACCGCAAGTCAGATGCTGATCTCGACTGATTTCCCCACGATGAATGAGGTCGTCCCCGCGGGAGAAAGCGTCGAAAGAAAGATATTTTTCCAGCGGAAAGCATCGGATATATCCGATACGGACACATATGAACTGGAAGTGACGCTCAACGGGGTCGTCGGAGCGATTTCACAGGAATAGCCGGCTTGAGCGAAACCAAAAAACGGATACCTGACAAGATTTATAATGGAATGCTATATTTCGTTTAAATTTTTATAATTTTTTACAATAATTTGATTTTTTTTTGAAATTAGTTGTGCTATAATACTCTGTGTGTGACAAACACTTGATAAAGTTTGGAGGATAAGCATTCTATGGAAACTAATATCTTGCTGGAAAACGGTACGAATGAGCTGGAGGTCTTGGAGTTCACACTGAACGAGAATCATTACGGTATCAATGTCGCGAAGATTCGTGAAATCCTTTCCTATCAGCCGGTAACGCCGGTACCGAATGCGAACCCGAATGTCGAGGGGATTTTCATGCCGCGTGATCAGATGATCTCAGTGATCAGTCTGAAACGGTGTTTGGGACTTCCGGAAGATGAAAACGAAGGACTTTTCATTATTACGAATTTCAACAGCTTGCATGTGGCGTTTCATGTCGACGCCGTGATCGGTATCCACAGACTTTCCTGGACCGACATCATCACTCCGAACGCTACGATGAACACTGAGGAAGCCGGTGTTTCCACCGGTGTTGTTCGGATCAACGGCAAGCTTGTCGTGATTCTTGACTTCGAGAAGATCGTTACCGATATCAGCCCGGAGACCGGCCTCAAGGTATCTGAGATTGAGCAGTTCACTGAGCGTGACCGTTCGGATTCTCCGATCATGATCGCAGAGGATTCGGCGCTTCTTTCCAAGATGATCACAGAATGCCTAAAGAAATCCGGATATACTTCGCTCATCGTCAATCCGAACGGACAGGAAGCATGGGACAAGCTTTGTGAATACAAGAAAGAGGGCACGGTTCATTCCAAGGTACACTGCATTATTACCGATATCGAGATGCCGCTGATGGATGGACATCGTCTTACCAAACTTGTCAAGGAAGATGATGATTTAAAGAGCATACCGGTCGTTATTTTCTCCTCGCTTGTTAACGACGAGATGAGACGGAAAGGTGAAGCACTCGGCGCAGACGCTCAGCTCACCAAACCGGAGATTGGAAAGCTTGTAGCGGCAGTGGATGAACTGATCGACAACAATCCTGCCGCACGATAAAGATAACGCAACGACGCGAGGGATGTGGTGACAGGTCATCGCATCCCTTATCTTATTTCATAGGAGATTGCTCCGCAAATTCTATGAAATATAACAGGAGGTTTTTTTGAGCTCATCGGAAGACTATCTGGATCAACTTTTAAATGGAATGATCACGGAAGAAAAAGACAATATCACTTCCCCTGGCTCCGGACAGATCGGAGAAGGGGCTTTTTCGGATGATATTTTCGGAAATGATGATATTTTCGGCACTTCGGATGAGGACTTCCTGAAAGAATTCGAGAGCGGACTTGATAACGATGACGACGGATTCTTTCAGGAACTTGATAAGGAATTGCAGAATGACGGGGATGAGGATCCGCTGAAACTCGATTCCGGTGAAGACAGTCTCTTTTTTCAGAATCTGGACGATCTCGTGAGCAAATCGCGTGCGGAGGCGGATGAATCCATAGATTCGATGACGCCCACCTCTCAGAGAGCTTCCGATGAGAATTTTAATCTGACGGAAGGCGCGGCCAACAATGGGAATGAGATCCCGGATTCCATTCCGGAAGATATCCGGAACCTACTTGAACCGACAGGCGATCAGGCAAAGACGCCGCAAGATGAGGAGATGCCTTCGGAAGAATCGACATCTGAGATCGATCCGGATCAGCCCACGCTCAATGAGTTCGCGGAAATCATGGATACTGACGGGGGAGATGCTATCGGAGAAGCAGCATCTGACGCAGGAGATGTTTCCCAGGCGGATGAGACGCCGGCCGGAGAAGAGGACAGGGAGATCGAGGTCCCGGATATGGCTTCCATTGCCGCTGCAGCTGCTGCAGATTCCGGTATCGTAGATGAAGACTCTGTGGCGGAAAGCGAAGATGATTCGGATGACCTTCTGAATCTTCTGGATGGGATGCAGGAAGGCGATGCCAGTGATATCAGCGCACTGCTCAGCCAGGATGCTTCCGGAGTACAGGAACTCTCCGAGGAGGAGATCGAATCGCTTCAGAGTGAGCTCGGCGGCGGATCTGCGTCCGGCGGAGAAGAAAGTGAAGAGGCAGAAGAGAGCGGAGGAAAGCGTCGCCGGAAAAAAGGGAAAAAAGAAAAGAAAGCCGGGAAAGAAAAGGGCCCGGGATTCTTTGCTAAGCTCGCTGCACTCCTTTTCGGCAGCGACGATGATATCAGCGAGTCCAATATGGTTCAGGCGCCTCCGGATGAATCGGCAGGCCCGGTAGATGAAAATCTTGCCATCCTTCAGGAACTGGATGCCGCGGGTGAAGGCGAACCCGGGGTACCTGCAAAGGGAAAGAAAAAGAAGGAAAAGAAAGAAAAGAAACCGAAGAAGGAAAAGAAGCCAAAGGAACCGAAACCCAAGAAAGAAAAGAAGCCCAAGAAAGAAAAGAAGCCGAAGGAGAAGGATACTTCTCCGCCGCTTCCGAAAAAAGGCGTTGTGGTTATCGTACTCTTTGCGATCTCCATCCTTGTGTTCATCATCCTGCTGACAAAGCTGTTCGGATCCGAGAACAAGCTGGAAGAAGCGAGAAAGGCATATGAGAACGGGGATTATATCAGCGCCTATAAGGACCTGACCGGGATGAAACTGTCCGAGAATGATCAGGAGCTTCAGGACAAAGCACAGATCCTTGCCTCCATCCAAAAGCCTTGTGAAGACGCGGATATCCTGTACAAAATGGGCAAATATGACATGGCGCTTGACAGCCTTATCAGATCCATCGGACGCTGCTATAACTATGAGGAGATTGCCAAGGACTATGGTATCACGGATACGATCCTGCAGCTCAGGGAGGCATCCGTACAAAAGCTTGGCACGTTGTTCGGCCTTTCTGAAGAGGAAGCGAGAGATATCTATTCGGAGAATGATCGTGAAGACTATTCGATCCGGATCCTTACCATCATAAAGAATCTCGGCCTTGCAGAAGAGGAATCGAAATGATCGCGGTAATTGATTATGATGCGGGCAATATCAGAAGCGTAGAAAAGGCGCTGGCATTTCTCGGTGAGGAGGTATGCATATCGGCGGATCCGAAAGAGATCCTGTCTGCTGATGCAGCAATCCTTCCGGGAGTCGGCGCCTTTGGCGTTGCTATGGAGCATCTTGCGGAAAGGAAACTGGATGGGGTGATCCGGGAATTTGTCTGTTCTGAGAAGAAGCCGTTTCTCGGGATCTGCCTGGGACTGCAGCTTCTGTTTGAAAGGAGCGATGAGAACCCGGAGGCGAAGGGGTTGTCCCTCCTTAACGGAAAGATTCTGAGGATCCCGTCGGAGGGCGGCAGGAAGGTTCCGGAGATCGGATGGAATTCTCTCTCCTTCCCAAATGAGAGCAGATTGTTCCGAGGGATTCCGGAAGGCGCGTATGTGTATTTCGTTCACTCCTATTATCTGGCGGCGCAGGACAGTCGGGTTGTTGCCGCGGAAACAGAATACGGTGTGACGATCCATGCCGCGGTGGAATCGGGGAATCTCTTTGCCTGTCAGTTCCATCCGGAAAAGAGCGGTGCGGTAGGGCTGAAGATTCTTCAGAATTTTATCGGAGTGGTAAAAGAGAGATGCTGACGAAACGGATAATCCCGTGTCTGGATATTCATGCGGGACGGGTGGTAAAAGGTATTAATTTTGTCAATTTAAGAGACGCCGGTGATCCGGTTTCCGTGGCGGCTGCTTATGATGCCGCGGGAGCGGATGAACTGGTCTTTCTTGATATAACGGCTTCTTCCGATGCACGGGATACGGTTGTGGAAACCGTTCGTCAGGTGGCGGAAAAGGTGTTTATTCCGTTTACGGTAGGCGGCGGGATCCGAACGATCGATGATTTTCGTGCGATCCTCAGGGAGGGGGCGGACAAGATCTCGGTCAATTCCGCTGCAATTGACCGCCCGGCGCTGATCTCCGAAGCTGCGGACAAGTTCGGCAGCCAGTGTGTAGTGGTTGCGATCGATGCAAAGCGGAGAGAGGACGGGAGCGGATGGAATATCTATAAGCATGGAGGACGGCTGGACTGCGGGATCGATGCAATCTGGTGGGCAGCCGAGGCAGAGCGGCTCGGAGCCGGAGAGATCCTGCTTACAAGCATGGATGCCGACGGAACAAAAGAAGGTTATGATATGGAGCTGACAAAGGCTGTGACCGATACGGTTTCGATCCCGGTGATCGCTTCCGGCGGAGCGGGGGAAAAGAGGCATTTCGCGGATGTCCTTCGATCGGGCGGAGCAGATGCGGCGCTGGCAGCCTCCCTTTTTCATTACAAGGAGCTTGAGATCGCTGATCTTAAGGACTATCTTGCAGCGGAAGGGATTCCGGTGCGAAGGTGAGGGATTATGGCGGCAATCGACAATGACTGGCTGGAGCCGCTTTCCGCGGAGTTTAAGAAGCCGTACTACAAAGAACTGTATACATTTGTCCGAAAGGAATATTCCGCCGCCGCTGTGTATCCGCCGGCGGATGAGATTTTTACTGCCTTTCACCTGACACCTCTTTCAAAGGTTCGGGTCGTGATCCTTGGACAGGATCCATACCATGAACCGGGTCAGGCACACGGGCTTTCTTTTTCCGTAAAGCCCGAGGTGACGATCCCTCCGTCTCTTGAGAATATCTATAAAGAACTGCAGAGTGATTTAGGCTGCTATATCCCGGATAACGGATATCTTGTCAAATGGGCCAGGCAGGGCGTGCTGATGCTGAATACGATCCTGACGGTCAGAGCCCACCAAGCATTCTCCCACAAGGGAAGAGGCTGGGAACAGTTCACGGACGCGGCTATTGAAGCGGTGAATGCCCTTGACCGGCCGGTAGCGTTCCTCCTTTGGGGAAAGCCGGCGCAGAGTAAACGGGAGAAACTGACGAATTCAAGGCACCTGATCCTGACGGCGCCGCACCCGAGTCCGCTTTCGGCGTACCGCGGTTTTTTCGGATGCAGACATTTCAGCCGGACAAACGCATTTCTGAAGGAAAACGGTTATGATCCTATCGACTGGCAGATCGAAAACGCAGGCGGGATCAGAGGTTAATCGTTTTAGTAATATTGTATAAAAAAAGTTAACGCCAAGTTCATATTTTGTTCATAATCACCTGTTATAGTATGAAACAAGCAGAAAGAGACCTATACTGATAAAATTTTTTCATAATAGCCCCGGTTGCCGCGTAAGCTTCCGGGGCACTCCTCTTTTTATGGCGTTTCGTGATCGAAACGCTGTTTTATTTGGCGGAAATATGATATAATACCCGACGATAATCGTTGATATGAATCATGTGGAGAGTATGGAATGAGTAAAGCAGGGAAAACCGTGCTGGGAATCGTGATAGGAGTGCTTGCAGGCCTCGGCATCTTTTTTGTCGTTCTCATGGCAATACCGGATGATACGGAGCATACGGAAAGAGCGGCAGAGACAAGGGAAACAAGTGAAGTGGCAGAGGTGAAAGAGGCCGTATATGAAGCGGAAAAGGAAGAGACGGGGATCCCGGTTGACAGTGAACCCACGGTATCGGTGGGGACAAAGGCAGAGGATGCAACGATCCTTGTTTTCATGAACGGATCGGATCTGGAAACGAACTACGGCGAAGCAACGGAGGATATTTCCGAAATGCTGCAGTCCGGGATCGGGAACAATGTCAACCTGATCTTTCTGACCCTGGGGACCAAGGAATGGCATGGTCACGGGATATCCTCAGATACGGCACAGATCTACCGTGCAAAGGACGGAGAACTGGAGCTTCTCGAGGATAACCTCGGAGATCTGAACCTGGCATCCGCAAAAACACTGTCTGATTTTATTACATACGGAACAACGAATTTCCCGGCAGACCGCTATATGATGCTGTTCTGGGATCACGGCGGCGGCCCTGTATATGGCGTGGGCTATGATGACAAGAGAGGAAGCGACGAGGCGCTGACTTTGGACACGATGACAAAGGCGTTTTCGGAGCACCCTGATATCAAGTTTGATCTGGTCGGGATGGACTGCTGTATCATGGCAAATATGGAAACTGGGATGGCGCTGGCGCCATACTGCAGGTATGCTGTTCTTTCCGAGGACTTTGAATCCGGACTCGGCTGGAATTATACGCAATGGATGAGTGACTTTGAGGAGAATCCAGGTATGTCCACGCCGCTCCTCGGGAAGAGGATCATTGACAGCATGATAGAAGCCAATGAGAATGACCGGGAAGAAGGTGATGACTCTTCCATGACGCTTGTCAATGTGTCCGCAGTGGATACTTTGTTTGCCGCATGGCTGGATTATGCCTATGAAAATCAGGACGCCCTTCTCGGTACAAATTACAGTACCATGCATAAGGCTCGCGGACGTTCTTTTATCGAGGATGTCTGGGGAGGGGACTACAGCGATGTGACCCTGGAGGAATACTATATCAGCGATATGCTGGCGATCGTAGAAAGTGTTGGTGCAGAAACGGATAAAACGAAAGCTCTTCGTGCCGCGCTCAAAGCCGCCATTGCGTATTATGCGCATTCAGGGGGAGCAGACGAGCTGACCGGGCTTTCGGTATCGCTGCCTTACGGAGATGACTATTTTTATGAGTCTCTGGTGAAGGTGTATACCAACCTGGGATTTGACAGCAATTACATCGACTGGCTCGGACAGTTTGTGGATGCGAGCGGTGTAAGCGACCACTACGATTACAGTTCCTTCTGCGATTCCTGGGGCGGCTGGGGCGATTATGAAGAAGAGTACGGCTGCAGCCTTTCCGGATGCGGAACAGGAAGCGGCGGATCGGATTATTGCGGGAGTTATTACAGCGACTCCGATGATGAATATATCGGATTTGACTCGGATGACTGGACATATGATTACGAGGATGAGCTCTGGTATTATTATGATGACGGGTTGTATCTCTATGATGATGAGAGCGATGAATACATGTATTATGACGAATATGATGACCTCTTTTACGTCTATGACGATGCCAGCGAAGATTGGTATGCGATCGAAGACTGGGGGTAACCGGGGGGAGAAAAGAGTATGTGGAAAAAGATCGGATTTGTGATATTGATCGCGCTTGCGACGCTGGGAGTGCTTTTCATCATCCTGATGGTGATCCCGGATGATTCGGATGAGGGAGGACAGGAAGTAGAAGAGATCATGGAAAAGCAAGCGGAAGAGGAAGTGATCACGCAGCTGGGGGATCTTCTCGACGAGACGGAGGGTGCCTCGGATGAGGAAGAATACGAAGAAGAGGAGGAAGAGGAAGAACCGGAGGAGAATCTGAGCGCATCGGGATCTGCTGATGCGGTTGCCGTGAACATCCCGGAATCAGCTCTTTCGAAAGGAGTACTCAGCTTTCAGACCACAACCCTTGACGGCAAGGTGGTCACGGAAGATATCTTTTCGGATGCGGATATTACGATCGTTTCGATCTGGGGAACCTACTGTCCCAACTGCATTGAGGAGATGCCGGATTATGCGAAGCTTTATCAGGCGCTGCCGGGCAATATCAATCTCATCGGACTTCTTAACGATGTTTATGACGGGATCGACTCGAATGTCAGCGAGGCGAAAGAGATCCTTTCCGATGCCGGCGCGGATTTCATGAATCTTCGCACCAGCGATGATCTTTATGATATTGTAAGCAGTCTGCAGTATGTGCCGTCTTCTTTCCTGGTGGACAGTGAGGGTCATATCATCGGCGGTGTGATGGATCCGTCGGATTATACGAACACGGTGAAGGAGCTAAGCAAATACGTGGAGTTGGAATAAAAAGATTTAAAAAACGCTTGTAAAAAAAGCAAGAACGGTGTATGCTAACAGTAGATAACTATCGTTGTCGCTGCCGACAGGGACGTCGGTGAGAGAGTCAAAGGAGTGATGCACATGAACGTAAACAACAATTTCAACAACAGCATGTACAGCGCGATCTTCGGCACCAATAACAACTCAAATAACGGTATGTTCGGAGTCGATTTCACGCAGTACGCGTCGATCAGAAACGGAAGCTACCGCAGCGCCTTAAAGGCCTATTATGCATCCGAAGTGTCCAAGAAGAATACCAAGACGGATGAGAATGGCAACTCGACCATCTCC
Organism: Lachnospiraceae bacterium; assembly: GCA_045657665.1. GTDB lineage: Bacteria > Bacillota > Clostridia > Lachnospirales > Lachnospiraceae > RUG12461. The sequence goes on from JAZOTN010000030.1 coordinate 76,736, forward strand.
GGAAAGGATTCCACGCAGGCGCTGACCAGGATGCAGACCGCTACCAAGGAGCTTACGGAAAGCGCGAACAAGCTTCTTACCAAGGGCAGCAAGTCCGTGTTTGCAACCAGCAAAAAGACGGACAGCACCGGCAAGGAGTACGATGCGTACGACTATGACACAGACAAGATCTACAAGGCGGTCAAGGGATTTGTGGATTCCTACAATTCCATGATCGACAACACGGTTTCCACGAACACCAGTAATATCGCCAGCGCGACCGCAGGCATGATCAACCTGACCGATGAGAACAAAGGGCTTCTCGCGTCCATCGGTATTTCCGTCAGCTCCGAGGACTATAAACTGACACTCTCGGAGGAGGACTTTAAGAAAGCAGATATGGGTACGGTGAAATCGATGTTCAATTCCACCGGCTCCTACGGGTATCAGGTGGCATCCCGTGCATCCATGGTGAATTACTACGCAGGAAATGAGATCACCAAAGCAAGCAACTATACAGGCTCCGGAAGCTACAGCTACTACAACGTAAACGGATCGATGTTCAATTCCTTTACCTGATGCTTTGGGGATTACAAAGAGAAATGAGACCCCCGTCGCTGACGCGGCGGGGTTTTTCATGTAAAATTTTTTTGGAAAGGGAATTTCATGAAGAATGTGTATGAACTGAAAAAAACCGACGGGCGGGCAAAAAGAGGGACCCTTCATACGGTACACGGCGATATCGAAACGCCGGTCTTTATGAATGTGGGAACCGTTGCGGCGATCAAGGGCGCGGTCTCGACGGATGACTTAAAGTTGATCGGAACGCAGGTGGAGCTTAGCAATACCTATCATCTCCATGTCCGGACGGGAGATGCTCTGATCAAAGAGCTCGGAGGCCTTCACAAATTCATGAAATGGGATCGCCCGATCTTAACCGACTCCGGCGGATTTCAGGTGTTTTCTCTTGCTTCGCTCCGTGCGATCAAAGAAGAGGGCGTGACGTTCCGTTCGCATATCGACGGCAGACGGATCTTTATGGGGCCGGAGGAGAGTATGCGGATCCAGTCCAACCTTGCCTCCACGATCGCGATGGCATTTGACGAATGTCCACCGGCACTGGCAGAGCGGAAATATGTAGAGGATTCCGTGGCGAGGACCACGCGGTGGCTTTACCGGTGCAAAGATGAAATGAGCCGGCTGAACAGTCTTTCCGATACCATCAATCCGGATCAGATGCTGTTCGGTATCAATCAGGGCGCGATCTATGAGGATATCCGGATCGATCACGCCAAGCGGATATCGGAGCTCGACCTTCCGGGCTACGCCGTCGGAGGGCTTGCCGTGGGTGAGACTCATGAGCAGATGTATCACATTCTGGATGTTACTGTGCCGTATCTCCCGAAAGAGAAGCCGGTGTATCTGATGGGGGTCGGAACACCGGAAAACATTCTCGAAGCGGTGGACCGGGGAGTGGACTTTTTTGACTGCGTCTATCCTTCCCGAAACGGCCGCCACGGACATGTCTACACGAATGAAGGAAAGAAAAACCTTTTCAATCAAAAATATGAAAAGGATCAAAGCCCGATCGATGAGACCTGCGGCTGCCCGGCTTGCAAAGGGGGATATTCAAGAGCCTATATCCGGCATCTCCTGAAGGCAAAGGAAATGCTGGGGATGCGGTTTTGCGTGCTGCACAACCTTTATTTTTATAATCACCTTATGGAAGAGATCCGGGGAGCGATCGAGGAAGGGCGGTATGCGGAGTATAGAAAAGAGAAAATCGCGAAAATGAAGAATGAAAATTCGTAATATATATCTTAAAACCTTGCGTAATATTTCGCTTATTGGTGTAATTAATGAAGAAAGAGAGGTGAAATTATGGCAGTGATCAGTCCCGTTTCGGGTTTAAGAAACTATAATACAGTGTTAGACAAAGTGGAATACGGTTCCCCTGTCTATCTGACTGTGAATGGACGCGGCAGATACGCCATTCGGGATTTAGATACCGTTTTTTCGGATGTACCTAAGGCATCAAGTGACATAGAACTCACACATCAATACCTTGATGATTTGCAGGATAAAGTAGAGGAAGTGGCAAAACGCCCTGAGGCGCGACTATATGAGGATTTTGTTTCTCATAGAGGGGGATTAAAACTATTTCTTGTGATACTTTCCGGATTATGATAGACTAATAACTGGAATCCAAGGGAATAAACGGTGTACCGCCGGGCTGAGATTGCCGTCTCGCCCGGCAGGGATGGTTGAATACAGCAACCACACGATACAGACAGGGTCTGCGGCACACGCAAACGTATTGTAGCATATTTTATATGCGTTTACAAAGTGTTTGAGTAGCCGCAGCACGTTGTTTTTTGTGTCCGACTTTAAGGAGCGGGTACAGGTGTGGAAACATGCTTGTACCCGCTCTTCTTGGATTCTTCTAAAAGTGTGAATTGAATAGTGTCAGATACAGGATTACAACGTGGCGGAAGGAGGAACTGTGATGAAGAAGATGTGGAAAAGATTTTTGACGGCGGCAATTTGTTGTGCATTTTTTGGGGCGCAACTCGGATCAGAGCGGATTCTGGCAACGGAGAATGAAAGTGAAACTGTAACCGAAGACGACTCATTGCAGGATGATGGGCTTGCCGTAGAGGAGACAGAAGATAATGAGAATAATAGCGTGGGTGAGGCGCAAGCGCAGGAAGAAAGCGGGCATGAGGATGACTTAGAAGAGATTCAGGTGGATTCCGTAGGACGTGGCTCGGTAAGCATGTCAGAGTCGGAATATAACAGCAAAATGAATGCATTTATTTCGGACGGGAGATGGTGTAATGGAAGAGCTTGGGGCTATTATAAAGAGCCGGAGATGGTGTCGAGGGAGCGCAGCGGTATAGGGTGCTTTGCATATGCATGTGATTTCAGTAAATATATGTACGGTATTGATAACTATACGGATGGTGAAGCTTATACAGATATAAATGCTATTCGAACAGGTGATGTGATTCGTGCTCCGGGACATACGTTTGTTGTGCTGTCAAGGAATGGGAATAATCTATATACAGCAGAGGGAAATTATGGTCTTACCAATCCATCGGTTTCAATCAGAAACCCAGGATACCAGATCATTGGAGAGTCTTTTTACAATCCAAATTCCAGGGAATATTCGACACTGGAAATGGGTTACCATTTTGTAAACGTCACTCAAAACAATTTCAAATACAGCGTTGACAAAGTCGAAGGAGGACGTGGTACCGTACATCTCGTCGGGTGGGTTTTTGATGATGTGAATATTTCAAAATCAATACAGATCCATGCATATATCGATGGGGGACCGGGTTCCGGGGCAGCAGGGTACGCGATTGATGCAAATGTGGCACGGACGGATGTGGATGCTGCCTACCATTGCGGTGCGTTTCACGGGTTTGATTATGTGATTCAGGGGATAAGCAGTGGAAATCATGTAGTGCAGCTGTTTGCGAATGATCAATATAATGGTACAAGCAAGAAAATAGGGGAGTATTCGGTGAGCGTTGCCACACCGAATGTTTTTAAATATGGCGTAGAGAAGGTTGAGGGAGGACGTTGCTCGATACGACTTGCCGGGTGGGTTTTTGATGATGCAAATATCTCAAGGTCAATACAGGTCCATGCCTATATAGACGGAGGACCGGGCTCCGGGGCGGAAGGGTACGCAATTGATGCAAATGTAGCGCGGACAGATGTGGATGCTTCCTATCATTGCGGTGCGTTTCACGGGTTTGATTATGTGATTCAGGGGATAAGCAGTGGAAATCATGTAGTGCAGCTGTTTGCGAACGATCAATATAATAGTACGAACAAAAAAATAGGAGACTTTTCAGTAAGCGTTGTCGCGCCTCCTGTAATGCGGGATGGAGAAGGTGCCGGGCAGACTGTTCCCGATGGCGACTATCAGATCCAGCTTGCTGCGTACAATGGAGAATGGACACTTGATGTGCCGGGCGATACAGCGGCAATCAGAAATGGGACAAATGCAGCTATATGCAAAGGTTTCAACAGAAAGTATGATGTATTCACTGTGAAATATCTGGGAAATGGCTATTACAATATTCTTCATAAGGGTTCCGGAAAATGCCTCGACATGGGGAGCAGCCTGAAAAACGGTGGGAATGTATACTTTTATGATAATGGCGGAATAGGACATCTGAATCAACAATGGTCTATATCAAAGGATTCGGACGGATGGTTTCGGATTCGGTCACGATGGAGCGGGTTATATCTTGATGGCGGTGGAGATAATTATAATGTGCACCAATGGGAAGGGAAGGAAAGCATTGCAAATCAGAAGTGGAAGTTCCTTTGCAGTGTAAAATCGGTATCCCTGAATCAGTCAGCAATTTCCTTGAATGTGGGGGAAACGCAGGCTCTGACAGCCACAGTTCTGCCGGATGACGCTTCAAATAAGAGGGTTTCGTGGATTAGTGCAAATCCAGCAATTGCGACGGTAGACAGTATGGGAAAGGTGGTTGCAGTCAAAAAGGGGAAGACTACTATCACAGTAAAAACCGAGGACGGCGGCTATACCGGGACCTGCGCGGTGACAGTTACAGAGAAGCAAAGCGGCATGCCGAATCCGACGACAAATGAAAAAGTAACGGAAATTGCGCTAAGTCAGGCGGCGGTTTCGATCTACACGAACGAAAATGAACAGAATGCAGTAACACTGACTGCGTCTGTGCTTCCGGAAAACGCATCCAATAAAACGCTTGCATGGACATGTGCAAATCCTCAAATTGCATCGCTCTCTGTGGACGAATCAACCGGGAAAGCAACAATCACAGCGGTTTCGAATGGGAAAACGAAAGTGACGGTAAAAGCAACAGACGGAAGTGCGAAGACAGCCGTTTGTGATGTCACGGTGTCCACAAAAACAGAGGGGATTTCCCTATATTGGGCATCCGGAAAAACCTTGACAGAAATAGGGGCAGTATCGCTGGCAGAGGGGAAAACCGGGACTCTGAAAGTTGTTCAAAATCCGCTTGGATCGTCAACTGTTCGGATGATCTGGTTTTCTTCCGATGCTTCGGTTGCAACAGTTTCGCAATCAGGGTTGGTTTCGGCTAAATCGAACGGAGTCGCTACAATCGAAGCTGTCAGCGAAGATGGAGAATATAGTGCGACATGTACCGTAACGGTCTATGAACCGGTCACATCCATTAAGCTCGGAAAAACTGCCTTGAAGATTGGCGAAGGGGATAGCGCGTTAATCCCTGTAACTGCGGTATTACCGGAAACGGCAACAAATCAGGAAATTGTATGGAGCAGCAGCAACGAAGACGTTGCAACGGTAAGCTCGGAGGGAATGGTTACGGCAAAACAGCTTCCAACGGGGAAGCAGACTGCAACGGCAACTGTTACGGCATTGGCAGCGGATGGAAGTGGGAAAAGCGCAAAATGCACGGTGACGGTTGGAAAAGCGGTTTCATCACTTGTGATTGCACCCAAATCGGGAGGCAATCAGCTTGCAAAAGGGAAAACAATGTCCTTGGTAGCGACATTTCAACCGACAAATCCCTTAAATAAAACTCTTACATGGGCGAGCAGTGATGAGAATGTTGCGGTGGTCAGTAAAGCAGGCGTCGTGAAGGGCATTGGAGCAGGTACGGCAACAATTCGTGCCGTCAGTGAGGCGGGAGAAAAAGGTGCTTCCTATACTGTGCGGGTATATGTTCCGGCAACGGGAATCAAGTTGAATCAGAGCAACATCATTCTTGGCGCCGGGAAAAGCTTTTCTCTTCAGGCGACAACCTCACCCGCGGATGCGTCCGGCTCGTCGATTACGTGGACAAGCAGTGACGAGTCGCTGGTAACAGTGGATGGAAACGGAAGGGTGACAGCAAATGCGATTCCGCAGGGAAAAAAGAGCGCATCGGCAAAAATCACGGCAACACTTCTTTCTGACGGCGGAATCAAAAAAGCAGCCACCTGTTCTGTTACAGTAAAGCCGGAGATTGGCGTTACGGCAGTAAAACTGAATAAAACCAGCCTGAAGTTGGGGGAGGGGAGCGTTTACACGCTTTCTACGTCAGTGTTGCCGGTTACCGCGGATAATACTGCTATTATCTGGAGTACAAGTGACGAAAGCGTTGCGAGGGTGAGTCAGGACGGAGTGGTTACGGCGGGGACGGTTCCGCAGGGAAAGAAAACCGCAACGGCAAAAATAACCGCGACGGCAGCAGACGGAAGCAAAAAGGCGGCGTCCTGCACCGTTACTGTGGGAAACGCGGTTACGGCGCTTGCGATTACAAACGGAAACGTAAGACTTGCCGAGAAAAAGACACTTACACTGAAAACCGTTTACAACAGCGGAGACAAAAATACGCCGGTAAACACAGGGCTGATCTGGACAAGTAGTAATGAAAATATAGCAAAAGTCAGCGCAAAAGGAGTGGTAACGGCAGTCGGAAACGGTACAGCAACAATCACTGCGACATCTGAGGAGAGCCTGGCAACCGGAAGCCAAAAGAGCGCTTCTTGCATGATTACATCTTATGTTCCGGTTTCAAAAGTGGCACTGAATCGAACCAGTGTGTCTATAGGAAAAGGGAAGACGATTACACTGCAGGCATCTTCTATTCTTCCGGCAAATGCGGCGGATAAGACATTAGTGTGGAGTAGCAGCAATTCAAGCATCGCATCGGTAGACAATGCAGGAAAAGTGACGGCGAATGGGGTCGGCACGGCACGTATTACTGTAACAGCAGCGGATGGAAGCAAAAAAAGCGCTTCCTGTACTGTGAAGGTGCTTGGACGTGTCAGTGAAATTTCTATTGCGGAGACCCGGGGTGGAATTACAAAGAAAGCAGACGGTTCCTATACCTTAAGCATCAAGAAAGGAAGGACGATGACAGCAAAAGCCGTGGTGTCACCATCCAACGCAGTGGATAAAACGGTTTCCTATCGAAGCAGCAATCCCTCTATCGCAACTGTCAGCGCTTCGGGACAAATTAAAGCGGTCGGCAATGGAACGGCTGTGATTACCGTGACATCCTCTGACGGGGGATATAAAGCTAAATGCACAGTAACGGTGGAATGAGAAAAAAACATTTGTACCCGTTTTTTGGATTCCGTAATTAACAAGGAGAGAAAGCAGATGAAAAGAAATATTTGTCCAGTTGTTCTGAGTGGGATTTTAGCACTTACATTTTCGGCATGTGGCAGTACGATAACGCAGACTGAGTCTCAGATTTCTACCGAGACGGAAAAGGCAGCGACGACAGAAAATGATGAAACAATTACGAATACTGAATCAGAGAAATCTGAATCAGAAGAACCGGAATCAGAGGATGCTGACGATCAGAATGCAGATGTAAGGAAAGAAGTAGAAGAGTTACTTGATTTGAATATTGATGAATATGAAAGCACAGGGCATGTGTGCGGAGGGGTGATTCCTGTTTATAATGAATCGAAATGGGGGGCACTAAACTATAACGGGGTAGAGATCATTCCTTGTGAATATGATGGATATATTTGTGGACCTAATAAAGATGGGTATATTGTGATGTTCAAAGGTGATGAAAATGCGGAATATACACTTTTTGACAATACTGGGAAAACGATATATCAAGGACCGGAGCATATTGTGGCAAGTAATGGATTTTACATTATTGCACGTGGAGACGAAGAGAATGGTCAGACCAATACGTTCATAGATTATTATCACTATGATGGAACGCTCGTTACATCTGTCGACACGCAATCGCCGGGGGATTGGGGTGTTAGTTGGGAACCGCACGGTTTCTATGATGGATTGTCGCTGGTGGAAAGGAATATGGGAAGTGTAGTTTATTCCAGAAGCGATCAGACAGCAGTTATGCCATTTGATGTGGGATTTGTGAATGAGGGAGGCAGTGTAGATTGGCATGACGGAGATGGATTCGACGAGACAGATTATTCTGAAGTTATGGGGTATGAGGAATATACCAGTCAAGCTACCGCGGCAAACAGTACGAACAGTAATACCGGTCAAGCGTATGGGGCGATGAGTGTTGCAAACGAGTCCATACCGATGAATTCGCTGAATAATGGATATTACCTGGCATATTATGAGTTTTCGGGAGAACGCGTGCTGCGAGATAAGGATCATATCGTCGCGGCTGTTATGATGGATATGATTACGTTGCAGGATGATGCGCTCATATATGGTAAGGATAGCGTTTCGGCAGCGGGTAATAGTTTCCCGATATATGGCAGCGACTCTGAAACGTACTACGATGAGAATCGCATCCTCGCATACCCGTCGGACGGTGATTGGTATTATAATTATGGATCAAAAATACTGATGTATATCAATGGCAAATATGTATTAATGGATCTCCTGTCATCTGAAGAATTAAAATATAATGTTTTTGATTATTGTGAGATGAGCGATGAGAATTATTGGCTTGTACAAAGTGGGGATCGGTGGGGATATATTGATCACGAAGGAGAAATAAAAGCACTTTTCGAGGACGCCGGAGCCTTTCATAATGGAGTCGCTCCGATAGTTGAAGGTAAGATGGCATATTTGATAGACGAGAATTTTGAGAAGGTTCAGGAACTCGGGGAGGCGGACAGTGTATATTGCGCGGGGGAAATCTTTGTGATTAACAAGGACGGAAATAAAAGGCTGTTTGCATTGAAATAGGGATGCAAATATGCTTTCATAGAGCGCCTTGAAAAATACGGAGTTACAGCGAAGAAGCATCACCGCGCTGCATATAAGAAATCTTTACAGATTCGCTGTGGCAACAACGACATACGACCTATATTAAGAAAAAACTGCTTCTTTCGACACGGGAGGAGCGGCTCGTCGAAAACAGGATTTTATATGGATGCATGGCGTGTCCATGTACCTTGGAAAAGAATTGACCATCAAGGCGCTGCTTTGTGCGTATGCATTGCTGAAAAATGGCGGTTATATGAAGTATGATTATCTGATTATGACGGAATCCATGCGTCGTGTGTTGGCAACGCAAGGGTGGCCGAAGGGTCGCGGGGAGATGGATATTTTTCCGAATGCGCAGGAGGCGATAGAACGTGCGCGGGAAGTGACGTCGGTTGTGAATGACACCCTGAAAGGGAATGGTTTTTTTGACATTGATGACATTCAGACGACATTGGTCGAGCCATGGGGCGCAACCAGTGTCAGAGTGACGATGCGGAAGTACGTCTGAGTTCAGGTTTAACCGAATGTCCCAATCATTGATCCAACTGGAAACAGGCACATTGAAAACTTCATATTGGAAGGCGCAGAATGTCTTGTCGGAAGACGAGAAACATGGTATCTTATAAGCATATAACATCGAAAGGAGCAGTGATGGATCATATAGCCCTTGCAAAACTTTCTTTTAAGAAGAATCGTGAAATGATTACACACTCTGAAATTATCGAATCGGACGGTACGGCAAGGATCAAAGTTTATTTTGAGAAAATCAACGATGCTGGAGATGATTTCGATTGTATGACGGTTCTATATCCTGACATCAAAGTAATTGAAAACAATGGATATTCTGAGCAGGAGATTTCTCAAAGAATAGATGAGTTTCGGAGATGGGGAGAGCTTGCTATGGCTGCAGAAATGGAGCGGATTGAAGAACGATGCCCAGCATAGGTGAAATATTCGGGTATAAGATTTATTTTTACAGCAATGAGAATGATCCACTCGAACCGGTGCATGTTCATATGGGAAAAAACATGTATGATCAGGCTGCAAAAGTGTGGATTTGCTCTGACGGCAGTATTGAGATCGCTTATAACCATTCCATTCCGGAACGGCAGATGGAAAAGATTGTAGACGCATTATCAATCATTTCTGAAGACATTTGCAATACATGGTTCCAATATTTTGACGATATTTCTTACTTTGACAGAACAAAATAAGAGTTAGCAAGTATCAGGATTCAGAGAAGGCGCTTTCCATATGGAGGGCGCTTTTTTGTGTGTTGTTTTGACTCGAAGTGTTGATGGAGGAATAAGGAAATGTTTTGCGGAAAATGCGGGAATCAATTACCGGATGATGCTTTATTCTGTACGAAGTGTGGGATAAAGATTAATATCGGGGATCAACAAAATAGAAACACTTCCAACATGAACGGTATGCCTGGAAGAAAGCAGGATCAGAAAGCAAAGCTATCTCGAATTCTGATTGGTGTTGGGATCGGGGCCGTCGCTGCCGTGGTATTGATCGTGGGGATTGTTGTCGCTGGTGATTTGTTGGGGGCTAGGGCATCTGACCGTGGAACAGAAGCAAATGGAGCAGCAGACAATAAATTCGTTTCGATTTTCGACAAATCAGGGATAGGCGAGGAACCTTACAACCATGAGACAAGCAATTTCCGAACTGTGGGAACGCCGATATCAATGTTGAGTTGGGGTTATACTAATTATCCATATCCGAGCGAACCGGGGAGTATAGCTTATTATAACGGGTTCACTTATTATGTCGAAGAATTAGTAGACGTGAATGATACTTTGGAAGAGAATCCATCATTGAAAGGATCGAAGATCATGAGGGTTTCCGATGATAACACAGAACCGGAGTTGGTGGCAGTTAACGAAGGAGAAGAAGTGCTGGGGTATCTGACGTTTTTTGGGGATCAGCTTTATGCGCTAGGAACGGATGATGTATATAATATGTATTCCTCATTGGAGATGTCGCCCTCCGAGGAATCCACATATGAAACAACAAAGGATTATTCGGTATATAAAATCGACACAAAAGGCGGAAAAATAAACTACCTGACTACGATTGATCATGTTGGAGGAAGCGGGATTGTGTCGGAAGATGAGGAGGGTTATTATTTCCAAACGTCACAACCGGAGGGGAATGATCGACAGAGAAATGAACTTGTGATTTTTCATGCATCGGACGCTGACGTGGAAAGGGTTGATCTGGGAAGCTGGCGAGACTGGCGTGGCTCGGACGTTTCCGAATCAGATGAGGCATATTTTCCCTTGGGAATATATATGGGACGCGCATATTATGCAAGACAGGATGGCGGACAAAAGAATTCGATCATTTCCTATAATCTTTCCGGAGAAGATGAAAAAACTGTTTTCCATATTGAAGGGATAGACAATTTTTTGTATAACTTTTGCAATTTCCAGTGGCATTTTAGTCAAATGTATCCGGGAATGTATGACAAATCGATTGGAGCAAACTGTATTTTTGCAAATGATGGATTATATATTTACACAGAGGGGACTACAACTGGTTCGGGTTACATAGAGAATCCCAGTATTGAACGAATAGATCTGAATACAGGGGAGATTACAAAGGCGTGGGAATTAGATACGTCAGATATAACGTCAGATACAGGTTTAACGGGGACAAATGGAATGGATGTTTGGAGGAAAACAATCAGCATAGCGGTTGATGGTACGCTTTCCGACAATGATCAGGAGATATACACGATACTCAACAAGCTTTCTGATGATTCTGATACAGAATCGGGAGAGATAAAACTTCCGAATTATAACGCCGAAATGATCGGATATGGCGGGAATTGGATTTATACGGTTGGTTTTGATCGGACTTATACGGTTTTTGCTGAAACGCCGCTTGCAGACTTTATAACTGAAGTAAAAAGACAGGAAGATGTCGGTATAGGGTTTTATCGCATCAACAAAGATACTGGAGAGGCAGACTTTATTCCGATGTACGAAGAACTGACAGATTAAGGGCAGGAGGTATACTAAAGCGGATGTTTTGCGGAAAATGCGGAAATCAATTACCGGAAGGAGCTCAGTTTTGCACAAAATGCGGGGCAAGGCGACTGAGCGAAAATGTTGACAGCAACCAAATTGAAGAAAAGCATGCGGGCGGTACTGTGATTGGAACACCAATATGGAAAACAGTAATGATTGGCGTAGCAGAGGGGCTTGCAATTTGTGCCATAATATTACTGATTGTGGTTTTGTTATTTACTGGTGTTTGAATTCGCTTTGGTATAAACGGTTCATGGGTTGCACAGATTCTGCATGGACAGATAAGGAGGGAGAGGTTGTTTATTTTGATGATCTGGTTACGAATTTCTGGTGGAGCCTGATGGATTCCTGTTCTTTAAAGAAAGAAAATGGCACGTATAAACTGTATGTTACACCATTCAACGGCTCGACAATGATTTTTGATGTGATGGTTACGGATAAGGATCATGTTTTACTAAAATACGAAGATGGCAATGAAATACATATGGAAAGTGTGAAATGAAAGGAGAGGTTCATGATGGAGGAAAGGAAAAGCAGAACGAGAATTGGAGTATCCGTAAATTTTCTGGCAATGATTGCCTGGCTAAGTGTAATCGGCGGAGAGTGGATACCGTTCTTGGTGGCAGGTGCAATATTAGTGTTGGAAAAGGATGGATGGCTGAAAAAGCAGATGATAAAGGTACTTGTTCTGGCAGTGGCTGTCCGAGTCGGTAATTATCTTTTGTTCACACATTTGATTGATCTGATTTTCCCACAATGGTATTTGAACGCGGGTGTTTTAATATTAAAGATCATCGTGTATCTTGCGGAGGATGCATTGTGGATTGTACTTGCTTTAAGAGCATGGAAGAGGACGCCAAGTTATACTTCGTTGGATCATTTTGCGGAAGGCTGCCTGGAAACAGAATATATCTCGGGGACCTCGACGGATACAGAGATGACTGGTAGTAAGACCCCGACTGTATCAGTGGCATCTGCAAACGTATGTCCGAATTGCGGAAAACTAATCAGCGATGAAATGGATTTCTGTGTAAATTGCGGAACAAAGGTAAGATAAAAAAATATGCGCACGGAACTGCGGATACCAAAAAGATATTGAGTGAGGGACAAAGGTATGTTCTGTCATAAATGTGGAAATCAAATCCCGGAGGATGCCCTTTTTTGCCCGAAATGTGGGACAGAGATACTTCGAGTAAGGGGGGACAAGATCGGACATCCAAAACAAACGGAATCTGTGTTAGGAGAAACCGAGGATAGAAACGGTGGAAAAGCGTTTTTTTCCATGCCGAGGAAATTGAGAAGACATGAATGGATTCTTTTAGTAGGGTGTCTGTCTGCGGTAGTTGTTTTTATTATTCTTATAGGGATTGGCATCGACATTATGAAGCAAAGAAGCGGCACTGATGAATCTTTGGTAGATTCAATGTCTGCATATACGGATTCTGAAGAATTAAACGGCGTGCTGCCACCACTGGCAATGCCCGAAACAAATACACTGGTAGATCCGCAGACAGAAACGATTCTACAAGATTCTAAAGATACAATAAGGTCAGAGGAAGAGAATCTTACAGAAAAGACTGCATTTACTATGTACGATCTGAGCTATGTAGAAGATTTTTCAGAAAAACATGCATGGGTACGATATTGGGATGTTGATAAGCTTTATTGTGCTTTGATGAATGAATCTGGAGAAGCTATTTTTAGCGAATGGGCAGGATATGATTGGAGAAGGATGGGGACAATGAAAAATGGGATAACTTGGTATACCTATGATGATGGAACAGATGATCCCCCTTTTGTAATCATAAACTCGCAAGGGGAAATACTGTTTGATAGTGAGAGAAATGAAGAAGCGGGGGAAGAACTATATCTTGTTGGAGTATCCAATGGGAGATTTGTCGTAGAGAAAAACAAGCGTAACTTTTCGGAGAATGTAACAACCATTTTTACGATGGATGAAAAAGGAAATGTTATAAATCCTGAAACAAAGATTGAAAATTATGCTTGGGAATGCAGTGGAACACCGGTTGGAAATGGCCATTTAATTTATATTTATGGCACTGGGGTTTATATCGTATACAATATAGATACGAATGAGCTTATATATATGCCACGAGATTTTTTTAATAGTATGGCATATGATGAAGGTTTTTTTATATCAAATTTTGGAAAAGTAACATCAGAAGCTGTTTTTGCAAGTCAAGAAACATATGATGCTTTACTATTTGCGGATGGATACGCATGGGACTTGGGAGAAGCAAATGTGTGGCAGAATAATAACACTGTAGGGGAGGGCTTGTATTATTTTGGTGGAAATGGTAATGTCCCGTCGGGCTATTATGATCTGACAGGAAAATGGCAATTTGCACCGATAATCCCAAATGGTGGGAAAATAGTGGAAACATTTGCGTTTTCGGGAGAATATGCGCCGATTGAGTTAGAAGGAATGGATGGAGAAAAATATATTTCCATTATTGATAAAACAGGAAATTTACAATATGAACCAGTGAAGCAAAACGATGTAGATGGACATTGGCATGGATATGTACTTGTCAGTAATAACGGTAAACACAATATCGTATTAACTCCAGATGGCGAATCAAAACAGATAGGATTAGCAGATCTTTCAGAAATGGGTGACGAAGCATATATTGAAGGGTATTTGAGTGGTGGTTTTTTTATGGATACATACGAGCACGTATATCGTAGTATTGACGGGAAAAATACTATACATGAAATAAAAGTGGGACAGATGTACTAAAGAACAAGCACCCTTTCTAAATGATGAAAATGCTTTTTTTGATGGAGAAATATAGAAATGTTCTGCCGTAAATGCGGAAATGAAATCCCGGAAGGCGCTATATTTTGCGTGAAATGTGGGACAAGAATAAATGATGACAACATAGAATCCTATCGGAAATCCAACATGGGAGTTTGGATTGCGCTGACGGCTTGCATTACTGCGGCGGTGGTTCTTTTGATCGTAATTGCAGCCATTATTATCCGAGGAAATCAAAGGGAGGATTATGAAATCGTTCATGAATTGGTGGAAATCCCTGAAACGAGAGAGGAAGAGGAGGCTATTAAAGGCGAGACCGAGGAAGCAAGTGAGGCAGATCAACCGGAGATTACTTCAGATGAAGAGACTGCTCAAAATGAAAAAATGGATACATCGGAACGCCCGGGGTTTATTCCGCTAAATACCCACTCGAAGATTACGGATGTGGAAAAGGTCGTGAATGATATTGATATGGTCTGTGGTCTTGTGGATTCGGGGAAGTATGATGGAATCGGACCGAACAACTATTATAGGGTATGGCAAGAGGATGGTGGATATATAGATCGGCTGATAAAGACCGGCCTCGGGACAGGAAATGATTCGGAACTGGATTCTTTGATGGAGAAATACGGGTATATCGTCTATCAGATATTGTTCTATTATGATAATGAAGCGAGCGGAATGGATGCAATCTCGGATGGCCCAATAAAAATAGTGGCTGATATAGATGGGAGAAACTACCAGTATTATTTCTTTTTCAATAATTTGATCCGAAGAGTGGCGCCGGAGGCGACAACCGATAATCCGGAAACGAATGAGTTCTTGCAGGAGCTGTACCGGATTGGTTTTGAAAAACGTTGGGATTATAATGATTCGAATCGCGTAAGCACGGATAATAATACGGAGAATAACACTGAAACGAACACGGCTCTATATAAGATTGTTGTTTCGGCCTATGATAATTTTGTGAATTTAAGAACCGGACCCGATACGGCTTTTGAGATCTTGACCCCAATCTATAATGGAGTGGTGTTGGAGATCCAAGACGCTGTGGAGACAGAAAAGGGGTGGTGGATGAAAACTACATTTCAGGGCAAAACAGGATGGATTGCAGCATCACAGGTCACCATACTGCAGGAATAATATGTTTTTTCACAGAAATCATGGTACATGGGAACAATAAAACCGGATGATTTTAATGAGGATGCTTTTTTAACCAATATGAAAAGGCAAATCGTGATCTGGTTGTCCGGTATGTAAAGGGAAATTACTAAAAAAAGAAAATGGGAGGAACTCAAAAAATGGATAATGAAAAAGTTGTTGACATTCGTCCAGAAGGTGGAATACGTTTTAATGGGTTTGCTGCTACACTGCAAATCATTGGCGGAGTATTATGGTTAGGAGGATTAATCCTCGGCATCGTGACGGGGTTAGGTCTTGGCAATGTGTTTAACTACTTTGGAGGGTCTTCTTTTTCATGGGGATCAGCTCTTACGATATGGGTTGCTGCATTCGTAGCAGGGCTGGTTCCATTTTGCTTTGCGGAAATTATCAGTCTTTTGCAGAAGATCGCAACACAGCATTATCGTGTGGGTGAAGAGGTACAACTACGGGAGACTGTGGCGAAGGAAGCAGAAAAAGCACAAATGCCGGAGAACACGGAAGCAAAAAAGGTACAAGTACCCACACAGCCTGTTGTAACGGAAATAACGAAGAGTGAAAAGACAAAAGAAGAATCTCCATACCTGTTTTGCCCAAAATGCGGGAAGAAGGTGGAGCAACAGAATTCCATTTTCTGTGCTGGGTGTGGAACAAGACTGGAGTAGATGCTCCGTAAAGCAGAGGCGATAGAAGATGTATTGTAAGCGATGCGGAAAAGAACTGAAAGAGGATATGCGCTTTTGCGTATATTGCGGACAGGATCAACAGGGAAAGGTTCTGCCTGATGCTCCGGACGGGGTACCGAAGCGGAAAGAGATGCGTTCGGAAAAGAAAGAAGAGATTCCGATATGGATCCCGGTGCTTCTTGCTATAATTCTGGTGGTATGCGCGCTGGTTGTGCTGGTTCTTTTTTTGCATAGCAGAAGTAAGGATAGCGACGAACCTGCTGGAGAGCTTGTGGAAACATTGGAAGAGAGGATAGAGCAGGAGACGGAACGGGAAACAGAAACGACGGAAAAGGAGAAAGAGACGAAAGAGAAACTTTCCGGAAAAGGAATAGCGGAAGCGGCATCGGGAAACGATGGGGATGCATTCTTGATCAATTCGGATACTGTCGCGGATTACTCGACCTGTCTTGACCCGAAGCAGTATCAATACTACGATTCCGGGATCGTTTTTTTTAGTTTTTATTATCCGGTAAATCTTTTTAATCGTGTGGAGGTGGACGAAGAAGACAATTCCATTGTGATTGGGAACCAAATTGCAAAAAATGAGCAGTCGGTGCAGTTTTACGCATCAGATGGAACAGAGGCGTTGTTTCAGGTCATGAACCGCATGGAGGCAGGTGGAGTGGATCCGAAGTTGGGAGAAATATATGCAGCGGAGAACCAGCAAAGATTTCATGGTGAAGGTGTGGGTGACCTGCATTATGAGAATGGATACGGTTGTTTTTTCCTGAGTGGATATCAGAACGGAAATGTGATTTATGAATTCGTGAACATGAATAACAACCAGATCTATCGCTTTTTTTCAATTACACCACCATGGACAGATATCAATGATCGCGCAATGAAAGAGTATGTGACAACCTGCATGGAGCGTATGACAGGATTTGCATATTCCAAAGAGGTTCCGACATATGAGGAATTTCTGGAGAAAAATGCGGAGCGTTTTCGTGATTCCGAGTGGGCTTCAGAGACGAAGGGGATCATGCTGTCGCCGGATGTGGTTGATTTTGTTTACTCTACATTCGGAGAAGCAAAGTCAAAGTATACCATGGTGGATTCGGAATTCACGCATGCGGGTCTGTATCAATCTACGGCAATAGAGCTGGGAGTTTCCGGGCAGTATGATGGTTATCACAACGATACTTGGATCATGATGGATTCTGACGAATGTACCGAAGCGATTGGAAAAGTAAGCGCGATTTTTCCCGGCTATCAGCAGGCAATGCCGATAGAGAAGTTTGCCGCAAGTGTTTATGCAGACGGAGAAAAATCAGGCTCGGCGGTTCTTCGCTATGAGCCGGAAGGATATATGCCATATGGCGGAGAGTACTATGAAATATACATCCCGACCAAATTGCCGAGCGGGATGGGAGTGACGATGACATTGATTGTTTCAACGAGTGACTTTTCCGGGACGCTGGATCCGTCTAAGACGGTTATTTTGGTGAGGGATTATGTCCCGTTGTCATAGCTTGTTGGCAGAGGTAAAAAAGGCGAGAGGTTTGTTGAAATATAACGATTGCAAAAAGCATGATGTAGAAAATGAATCCTGATATGAAGTCTGGTTACTTTATTTCAGGGATTATTATGTCGGAAATTCTTTCTTTACAAGATAGTAGAACCATGCTATAGTGGCTCTATCAATTCGAAGATGGTATCAGAACGTTTCGTTCATATTTTCCACGAATTACGATAACAGAATGAAAGCAACCTAAGATCCTTTCGTAATGCACTGCATGTATCGTCTTATGGTCTTATCATCTCGAATTGAAATTCAAAAACAAAGGAGATGATGCAAGGAGGAGGACGTGATTTGGGGTGTTGGGGCTGTTTTTGTGTAGAGACGGAAATTGCCCGTGGATGTGCTTGCATGGGGATGCAGGCGTGTTTATAATGAAAGGAGAAGTATTTTGAGTGGGGTTAACAATGAGTATAAGGATCGTCTGTTTGGAGCGATATTCGGACGGACGGAACACCGAAAGTGGACGCTGAGTTTGTATAATGCGATCAACGGCTCTTCGTATGAGGATCCGGAGGAGATCGTAATCAATACGATGGATGACAGCGTTTACATGGGAATGAAGAATGATGTCTCGTTTATCCTGCAGGGACGGATCAGTATTTATGAGCAACAGAGCAGTTTCAACCCGAACATGCCGTTGCGTGAATTTATGTACGCAGGAAGATTGTACGGAAAGCATGTGCGGGAGCAACAGCAGAATGTCTATGGAGAAGCGCTGATTCATCTTCCGGTTCCGAGACTGGTAGTTTTTTATAATGGATCGCGGAACAAAAAGAACCAAATTCTTAGGCTGTCAGATGCATTTCCGGATGAGATTAAAAAAGAGTCGGACATCGAAGTCAAGGTTCGGATGATCAACATCAATTACGGACATAATCGAGAGTTGATGAAAAAATGTAAGCCACTTGCGGAATATGCATGGTTTGTGGATATGATTCGAAAAAACATGGATACGATGGAGATTGAGGCCGCGGTGGATAGGACAATTGATGCCATGCCGGAGGACTATGAAATCAAGAGCTATCTGATGGGCAATAGAGAGGAGGTCAGGATGTATTTCATAACAGAATATGATGAAGAAGAACACATGAAGCTTGTGCGGCGGGACGCCAGAGAAGAAGGAAGAGAAGAAGGCATAGAACAAGGCATAGAACAAGGCATAAAAGGCTTTATTGAGGACAAACTGGAGGACGGCATCCCGATTGATAAGATTCGGGAAAAGCTGAAGAGGATCTATCAGCTGCCCCCGGAGAAGATTGAAGAATACCTGGAAAAATACGCGGCAAATATGGCTGCATCATAAGCGTGATCGCAGGTTTTCCGCCAAGACAGCAGCCGGTGAAGGAAAGAGGTTTTTACACCTCCACATTATCCGGGACGCAGGCGCGGAGCTCGACCTTGGGGATGGTGCAGAAGATGTCCACAAGCTCCTTGTCCAGTTGAGTTCCCGCGACCTCCTTCATAATCTCGATGGCTTCTTCATGTGCCCGCGGCGGCTTGTAGGAACGCCGCATGGTGATGGCGGCATAAGTGTCGGCGACGGCTATGATCTTTGCGGGATAGGGGATCTGGTCACCCGGAATGCAGTAATAGCCGGTTCCGGTCAGGTTTTCATGGTGGTATTCAATCCAGGGAAAGATCTCCTGAAAGGACCCTAAGGGATGCAGGATCTCCACTCCGAGACGCGGATGGTCGCGCATGATTTCCCATTCCTCGTCGGACAGAGGAGCGGGTTTATTAAGGATTTCCTCCGGAATTCCGAGCTTTCCCACATCATGCATGAGCGACGCGAAATCCAGACTGAGACGGTTGATCTGACTCTGTGTAGAAAAAGGGAGGCGGTTATAGAGCAGCATGGTCACATTACGAACGTAACGGCTGTGCCCCTTCAGATTCGGATCTCTTGCATCCACCACACTGATCAGGGTTTCCGCAACGTTCAGACAGTTTTCCTTGATAGTTCTTGTCAGGCGGAAGAGCAGCGTCAGGATGATCGAAACAAAGATGCTGCCGCCGAGCAGTACGAAACCCATGACAAGATTGGGCCTGTCATGCACGGCGATAAAAATATAACCTCCCAGGAAAAAGATCAGTAGAAACAGCGCGATTCGTTCCCAGATCCGGCTTTGCATGTCGCCGGAGGAGAGGACATCCTTTGTCTTTTTCAGGAAACGACCGTATCGAATGATGTTTGAAACCATCAAAGCGGCTCCTGTAGCGATCATCAGATAAATAATAATTTGCATCTTTTCTTCCCCGTAAAAATAATAAAACTGCCATGAAAAGAACCATAAAGATTATAGCACAGTTCCGGTGGTTATGTTATGCGGATATTATCCGTTTTTTTTGGCAGCGGATTTTCTGGGATCTTTTTTTATACGGATTGGCGCAATTTCATTGCATTCGGGACAAGGTAAACGGCAATTATTTGCGCGAAGAAATATAACTGACCATGGACAAAGAATACGAAACCGTGTAAAATGGTTTAGGATTATGAGAATTAGGAGGGACTTTATATGTCAATATTGATGACAACCGGTGCATCCGGTGCTACAGGAGGCGGAATGGCTGGCGGTGGAGCAATGATGATCGTATGGATCGTTGTTCTGGTCGCTTTCATGTATTTCTTCATGATCCGTCCGCAACAGAAAGAAACCAAAAAGAAAAATGCAATGATGAATTCGCTGGAGGTCGGCGATACCGTCCTTACGACCAGCGGATTTTACGGAACCGTGATTGATATGAATGAAGACACGGTGATCGTTGAGTTCGGCAGCAACCGAAATTGCCGAATCCCTATGCAGCGTGCTGCGATCTCCGCGGTAGAAAAGCCGGAGCAGGCTGTTGAGGAGAAGCCATCGAAAGAAGAGAAGAAGGATAAGGATAAAGATGGCGAAAAGAAAGGGTTTTCGTTGTTCGGCAAAAAGAAGGACGAGGAACAAAAGTGAAAACATATTGCTATGGGGTGGATGTCGGAGGAACGACTGTCAAGATCGGCCTTCTCAATGTAGACGGAGAGCTTCTTGACAAATGGGAGATCCCGACCGACACGACAAATAATGGAGAAAAGATCCTTTCGGATATTGCTTCTTCCATCCGGGAAAATGCCACGGAAAAAAAGATCGATTTTTCAGATGTGCTTGGTGTCGGGATCGGAGTTCCGGGCGCCGTGCTTTCTGACGGCACGGTAAACCGCTGTGTGAATCTCGGCTGGGGCGTAAAGCAGGTTGGAAAAGAGCTTTCAGAGCTCCTTGATCTCCCTGTCCGAGTCGGGAATGACGCGAATGTTGCCGCGCTCGGCGAGATGTGGCAGGGCGGCGGTAAAGGCCATCGTGACGTTCTCATGGTAACGCTCGGAACCGGAGTCGGCGGAGGTCTCATAGTAGACGGAAAGATAATTGTGGGAGCTCACGGGGCAGGCGCAGAGATCGGTCATATCTCGGTCAGCCGCGAGGAAACTGAGGCCTGTGGCTGCGGTAATTACGGGTGCCTGGAACAGTACGCGAGTGCGACCGGCATTGTCCGTATGACGAAAAAGCTCCTTGCAAAGGAGACCGCCCCGTCATCTCTTCGCAATATTGAACTTACTTCTAAGGATATCTTTGACGCGGCGAAGGATGGAGATGAACTGGCAAAGAAGGCAGTGGCTGATTATTGCGAAACGCTTGGATTCGGACTTGCTGCTGCATGCAATACTGCCGATCCCGAGATTGTGGTTATAGGCGGCGGCGTATCAAGGGCGGGACAATCTCTCCTTGATGCCGTAAAAAAGGCCTTCCGGAAATACGCGTTCCATGCCTTGAAGGATACGGCGTTTGCCCTCGCGACGCTCGGAAATGATGCAGGGATGTACGGCTCGGCAAGACTCCTTTTGGATGATTGACGGGAGGAGACAGGGGACGGTTCTGTGTCTCTTTAAAACGAGACACAGAACCATCCCCTGTCTCCTCGAATAAAATACTACAGGGTGATCACAGTATTGTTCATCCCGTAAGCAGCATTATAACTGACGCTCTTTGCAGCGGCGAATACAAGACGGATTCCAACATTTTGTGTGGGATCCGTTTCTGATTCTTCGGCAATCTGCTGGCGTTTGATCAGGTCGAAAGGTTTTCCGTCATCCCGGAAACGGATCGTGATCTGCGCGTCTTCTGCATTTTTCGATACAAACTTGATAAACAGCCGGACGCTAAGCTGCTGCTTTTCAGAGGTAAAGCCGTAAGTCACCACATTGATCGCCAGTTCCTCCGTACAGAGTGCGGCAAGGAAGGCGCGGTTCTCATCAATCCCTTTTTCAAGACAAAATGTATGTACTTCCTTGGAGATGCCGATGGCATCTTCTTTTGTATGGAAAAGCGCAAAAAGGCAATCCTCATCCGGCACACCGTAGTCGTCCGGAAGAAAGAGGATCTGTTTGATGCTTGTGACAAGGCGCTTATTCTTGATGCAGAGAATGATATAAAGAGCCACGGTCAGTATAACCTCGCTGATACCGTAGGCGATAAAGACTCCCTTCTCGCCCATGAGCCAACCGAGCAGATAGACGAGGACCACGGTTGTGACGAGCCTGTCTACGATCATGATGGCATTCGAAATCTTCAGGTAACCAAGCGCCTGAAGATAAAACGCACCGCATTGATTCAACGCAAGAAACGGGATTCCGATCACATACCACCGGATGGCATAGGTGGCTGTTTCAATAACCGAAGCGTCGCCGTGAACAAAGAAGGTGGCGAGAGGTCTTGCAAAGATAAAGAAAATGACAGCTGCCGCCGTACTCCAGAAAACAGCATGAAACAGCATCTTTCTGCAGGCATGTTCCATTTCCTCCCGGTCGGATTCGGCATAGAAAGTCCCGGTGAGCATCAGTACCATGGTGGATAAGGAGAGTACAAGGCACAGCGGGAAACGGGTAGCGGAGTTCATGACAGACATGGCGGCCATGGTGCTCACGGTTCCGATATAAAGGATGAAACGGTTGGTCAGCACGGGCGCAACCAGATCACAGAGCCGTTTTAGGGCCGTCGGAATGCCTTCCCTCAGAATGTCGAGGCTCCCCCGGACACTGAAGCAGTGTTTGAGGTTGACCTTTAATCCTCTTCGTTTTACCAGGTAGAAAAACACCAGTACCAGACACCCGAATACATAGGAAATGGCACTTGCCGCGCCAAGTCCGAAGGTGCCTCCGTCGAAAACGGCGGAGGAAATGTAATCCGCAGCGAAATCCACCCCCAAAATGAATATTGAGGAAACATACATACATTTGTTTCCGCCGGCCATGTTGACCATAGGTGCGAGAAGCTGCCGGAAAATTATGAAACTCGCTCCGAGGGAAAAGCCGCGGATATAGTTGGTGACGGCAGGAAGCAGTTCCGGCTTCTGGTTCCCTCCAAAAAGGCGGGCAATGGGTTCCGCGCCGCCGACACAGACAACGGTCAGGATCACGGAAAGGATCAGCGACCAGAAAACGGCGAGGGAAAACACTTTACTCGCTTTTTCCTGAGCGGATTTTCCGATCAGAGAGGCGCAGAGCACGGAGTTTCCGGTACTGAGGATACCTGCAGTGATGGTGAATATTGACAGAATCGGCGCGCCGATTCCGACAGCGGCAAGGCCATCCTCACCGTAAAATCTTCCCACGACGATACCATCGATGATGCTTGTCATGGAAAGACTCAGCTCTGTCGCAAACTGCGGAACCAGCGTTTTCCAGATCAGCTTTCCCACCATGGCATCATTCTTTTGCTGGGCCGCCTCAAACGGGGGGATTATTATTTGCGTGTTGTCGTTTTTCATTGTCGTTTTCAAAATCAACCCACCTCTTTATGGTTGTAAAGCTCCATATCTATTTCTCCGACGCTTTTCGCCACGATCATGGTGACGATCATATCGCCGAGACAATTACTCATAGCAAGAAACATACCAAGCAAAGGTCCGATCCCCATGACAAGACTGATGCCTTCGTTTGGAACAGAAAGCTGCTCCAGAAGGACGGAAAGGCAGATAATAACCCCTCCCGGAATACCTGGAGCCCCCACGGAAAGGATGACGATACTGAACGCAAGCGTCAGGAGGCTTCCCGTGGATATCGGCATCCCGTACATTTTAGCAAGAGTCAGTGAAAACACGGCGAGCAAGATGCAGGTGCCATGCATGTTGATTGTAGAGCCAAGCGGAATGGTCAGTCCGCTGACCTTGGAGCTGACTCCCAGTTTTTTCTGGCAGACATCCATGTTGATGGGGATTGCTGCATTTGAGGACGCCATGGAAAATACCTGCACCATGGTAGGCGCATATTTCCGAAAGAAGGTTAGGGGGTTTAACCTCCCAAGCATTAAGAGCAGAATGATATAAACGGCGATCATCGCAGCCAGCCCGAAAATGAAGGTTCCGGCCATTCCGAGAACGGAAAGGAGTGTCCTTGCGCCGGTGGTCAGGATCACCGATGCCATGGTAAAGAAAATGGCGATCGGCATGAAACGGATGATGATACCTGCGATCTTCATGAACAACTCATTGCATGCATCAAAGAACGATTTCAAAACGATGGAATACTGTCCGATCAGTCCGGCTGCGATCCCGCAGATCAGCGCGAGGAAGATCAGCTGAGGCATGTTGTCGTTCAGGAACGGACTCAGGAAATTGGAGGGAAACATGTCGATCACGATATCCCTGAAGGAGATCCCTGTCGATGCGCTGATGGCGGAGGTCACGGCAGATCCATCTGTCATGGATACGTTGCCCGGCTGGAACAGGTAAAAAACCCCGATGCCGACGGAGACGGCAATAACCGTCGTGAACAAATACAGAAGGAGGGTTCTTCCGCCGATCTTTCCGAGTTCCCTGAGATTTGAAAAGCTTCCCACGCAGGAGACAATGGAAAAGAAGACCACAGGCGCGACGATCATGCGAAGGATATTGAGATAGATTGTTTTAACCGGGGAAAGGACGTACTCGTTCAGCCCCTCGTTAAAGGACTCCGGAGCAAAGGCGGACAGTAAGAGCGCAATACCGATCCCGGCAAAGAGTGCAAACAGGGTTTTGTAAAGAAAGGCGCGCCGGTACCGGTACAGGATCATCCGGATATAGTTGTAGCCGTCTCTGTGGCGGTACTTGATGTCTCCGGCGACGGAACGGAGCATGATGATCCGGATATCTTCAAGAGCTTCCCGGCCGATATCTTTCTCGGAATCCAGAGTGCCGGATTGGATGTGGTCCAAAAGAGGGTATTCATTTCCCGGTGCGTTCAGCTCAACCCAGGTACGGCCGAAAGACTTTTGCACGCTGACACGAAGGATGCCGTCATCGTTGCCGTGTGCGACAATGCTTCGGATGATCTCTTCGAGAACCGTGGCGGTTTTTGTTGTATCCCGTTTAGGAACAAATTCGGCAAGACAATCCCGGACAAAGCCTATGGCGTTTCCTATTTCCTGCTCTTCCAGTTTGAACTGAGCGGACTTTCTCATAACTGATTACTCCCTTGCGCCCTGTTTATAACTATCTAAACAGGACAACTCATTATAACACATGAACCGAATGCCTGTCTTAAGGTTTTTCACAAAATTCAGGCGTTTGAAATCTGGTTTTTATGTGATATAATAGAAAAGCATTTTTGTCGGAGGAAAACAGGATGGAATTTAAAGTTGGAGTGATCTCGGGTGACGGGATCGGACCGGAAATAGTAAGCGAAGCAAGAAAGGTTCTTGATGCCGTCGGAGAAAAGAGCGGGCATACCTTTCAATACACGGATATTCTGATGGGCGGATGCTCCATTGACGCATGCGGCGTGCCGCTGACGGATGAAGCGGTAGCATCGGCGAAGGAGCAGGATGCGGTGCTGATGGGCTCCATCGGCGGAGACGCAAAGACATCCCCCTGGTATCAGCTGCCGCCGGAGAGACGGCCGGAAGCGGGACTTCTCGGGATCCGTAAGGCGTTGAATCTTTTTGCGAACCTTCGGCCAGCATCACTTTATCCGGAGCTTTCCCATGCATGTCCGTTGCGAAGCGACATCGCGGAGAAAGGATTTGATCTTCTCATCATGCGGGAGCTGACCGGAGGACTCTATTTCGGAGAGCGCTATACAAAAGAGATCAACGGGAAGAAAACGGCAGTGGATACCCTTTCCTATAATGAAGAGGAGATCCGCCGGATTGCGATCCGCGCGTTTGACATTGCAGGGAAACGTAAGAAAAAAGTCACCAGCGTTGACAAGGCAAATGTACTTGATTCTTCACGGCTCTGGAGAAGTGTCACGGAAGAGGTGGCAAAGGATTATCCGGATATTTCGCTTTCCCATATGCTGGTTGATAACTGCGCGATGCAGCTCGTCAAGGATCCGGATCAGTTTGACGTGATCCTGACCGAGAATATGTTCGGAGACATTCTTTCTGATGAAGCAAGCATGATCACGGGTTCCATCGGTATGCTGCCGTCTGCGAGCCTCAACGAGACAAAATTCGGCCTTTATGAGCCGAGCGGCGGATCAGCGCCGGATATTGCCGGCAAAGGGATCGCAAATCCCATTGCAACGATCCTTTCCGCAGCAATGATGCTGAGATACAGTTTTGATCTAGATACGGAGGCTTCGATGGTGGAAAACGCAGTTCGGAAAGCACTCTCGGACGGAAAAAGAACCGGCGATATCGCCCGCCCCGGCGAGGACATTATCGGTACCGCCGCCATGGGCGATGCCATCGCGGAGAGACTTTAGTACCGCTGCGTTTTTCACGAGTGAAAGCGTGTTTTTGAGGTGGTGTCACGCGGCATAGTCCAAAACAAGGTACTTGATGAAATCATCTGACTGAATGAATGTTAGGAGGAAATGAGATGAAAAGCGACAACATGAAATCGGGTATGCAGCAGGCGCCGGCGCGCAGCCTTCTCAATGCGCTGGGCTTCACACAGGAAGAGATCAAAAAACCCCTTGTCGGGATCGTAAGTTCTTATAACGAGATCGTTCCGGGACATATGAATATCGATAAGATCGTGGATGCCGTAAAGCTCGGTGTTGCCGAAGCGGGCGGCATGCCTGTCGTGTTCCCTGCGATTGCGGTATGTGACGGCATTGCCATGGGACATATCGGGATGAAGTACTCCCTTGTCACGAGGGATCTGATCGCGGATTCCACGGAATGTATGGCGATCGCGCATCAGTTTGACGCGCTGGTGATGGTTCCGAACTGTGACAAGAACGTTCCGGGACTTCTGATGGCTGCAGCCCGTGTTAACGTACCGACGGTGTTTGTATCGGGAGGACCGATGCTGGCAGGTCATGTGCAGGGCAAAAAGAGAAGCCTTTCCTCCATGTTTGAAGCGGTAGGCTCTTACGCGGCGGGAACCATGACGGAAGAGGATGTCGAAGAGTATGAGAACAAGGTCTGCCCGACCTGCGGATCCTGCTCCGGCATGTATACGGCAAATTCCATGAACTGTCTCACCGAGGCACTCGGCATGGGGCTCGGAGGAAACGGGACGATCCCGGCAGTTTATTCAGAACGGTTAAAGCTTGCAAAGCACGCCGGAATGGCCGTGATGGAGCTGGTAAGGAAAGACATCAGACCTCGTGATATCATGACAAAGGAAGCGATCCTGAATGCGCTGACAGTGGATATGGCGCTTGGGTGTTCGACAAATTCGATGCTGCATCTTCCGGCGATCGCGCATGAGGTCGGCTTTGACTTTGATATCAGCTTTGCAAATCCGATCAGCGAGAAGACCCCGAACCTCTGCCATCTGGCACCGGCGGGTCCGACTTATATGGAGGATCTGAATGAGGCAGGCGGCGTATATGCGGTAATGAAGGAGCTGACAAAGCTGAATCTTCTGAATCTCGACTGCATGACTGTGACAGGAAAAACGATCGGAGAGAATATTGAAAATGCGAGGAACAAAAATCCGGAGGTCATCCGGACGATCGATCAGCCGTACAGCGCTACGGGCGGGCTTGCCGTCCTGAAAGGCAATCTTGCGCCGGATGGTTCTGTCGTGAAGCGTTCTGCAGTTGTTCCGGAAATGATGGTGCATGAAGGGCCGGCGCGTGTTTTTGATTGTGAGGAAGACGCGATCGAGGCGATTAAGGGCGGAAAGATTCAAGAAGGAGATGTGGTCGTGATCCGTTACGAGGGACCGAAAGGCGGCCCGGGAATGCGTGAAATGCTCAACCCGACATCTGCGATCGCAGGTATGGGTCTGGGGAGTACCGTGGCACTGATCACGGACGGCCGCTTTTCCGGTGCATCCCGTGGAGCCTCAATCGGTCATGTATCCCCGGAGGCGGCTCTTGGAGGGCCGATCGCGCTTGTTCATGAGGGGGATATCATCGCCATAGATATTCCGAATATGAAGCTGGACTTAAAGGTAAGCGACGAGGAACTGGCAAAGAGAAAAGCAGAATGGAAGCCGAGAACGCCAAAGGTGACGACGGGTTATCTTGCTCGCTACGCATCCATGGTGACATCAGGAAACCGCGGCGCGATCCTTGAGATCGGAGAAGAACCATCATGCAACTGACAGGAGCGGAAATCATCATAGAATGTCTAAAGGAACAGGGCGTGGATACCGTGTTCGGATATCCGGGAGGCGCGATCCTGAACGTCTATGACGAGCTATATAAACACAGAGAGGAAGTGCGGCATATCCTTACAAGCCATGAGCAGGGCGCGTCCCATGCGGCGGACGGTTATGCCAGAGCGACCGGAAGAGTCGGGGTATGTTTTGCAACAAGCGGCCCCGGAGCAACGAACCTTGTGACGGGTATCGCGACAGCTTATATGGATTCGGTTCCGATCGTGGCGATCACCTGTAATGTCGGCGTTCCTCTGCTTGGAAAGGACAGCTTTCAGGAGGTCGACATCGCGGGCATTACCATGCCGATCACGAAACACAATTTTATCGTGAAGGATGTAAAGGCTCTTGCCGATACGATACGGAGAGCTTTCCGTATCGCAAAAAGAGGACGCCCGGGTCCGGTACTGGTGGACATCCCGAAGGATGTTACCGCGAATAAAACCGAATACACAAGAAAAGAACCGGAGAGTGTTCTGCCCGTTACGGAAACGATCCTGGATACGGATCTGGAGAAAGCGGTACATCTTATCAGCCGTTCAAAGCGGCCGGTCATCTTTACGGGAGGCGGAGCGGTCATCTCGGGAGCAACCGATGAGATCGTATCTCTTGCGGAGCTGATCGACGCACCCGTTACGGACTCTCTGATGGGAAAAGGCGCATTCCCCGGAACATCAAAGCGCTATACCGGCATGCTCGGGATGCATGGAACGAAAGCGAGCAACCTCGCTGTCTCGGAATGTGATCTTCTGATCGCTCTCGGGACAAGGTTTTCCGATCGTGTGCTCGGGAATCCCAAAACCTTTGCACATCAGGCAAAGATCCTGCAATTTGATGTGGATCCGGCCGAGATCAATAAGAACCTCACCGTGGACGCGGCCGTGATCGGTGATCTGAAGGAATCATTAAAGCGTCTTCTTAAGGCTCTGGAAGGGAAAAAATTTCCGGATCATTCAGAGTGGAGAGATCGGATCGAGGACTACAGGAAAAAGTATCCGCTTGACTACAATAAAGACGGACTTTCCGGCCCGTATATTGTGGAAAGGATTTATGAGGAGACAGGCGGAAATGCCCGCATTGTAACCGAGGTCGGGCAGCACCAGATGTGGGCGGCCCAGTTTTACCGGTATAAAAGCCCACGGCATTTCCTTTCGTCGGGTGGACTCGGTACCATGGGTTACGGACTCGGCGCTGCGATCGGCGCATTGATCGCGGATCCAAAGACGCGTGTCATCAATATAGCCGGAGACGGATGTTTCCGCATGAATCTGAACGAGTTGATGACGGCGGCAAGAAATCATCTTCCGCTCATCGTTGTCATCGTAAACAATCATGTGCTCGGCATGGTTCGTCAGTGGCAGACAGCGTTTTATGAGAAGCATTATTCCGCAACGATCCTGGATGACGGAGCGGACTATGTAAAGGCGGCAGAGGCATTCGGCGCGAAAGGATACCGGGCACTGAGCCAGGCAGAGTTTGATGAGGCGCTTAAGAAGGCGCTTGGCGAGACGGATAGGCCGGTTGTGATCGATGCCGTTATCGACCGGGATGACCGCGTTCTTCCGATGGTTGCACCCGGTGCGGACATCTCGGACTTCATGGAATAAACAGGAAATGTTAACAGATAAGAGGAGGAACAGATTATGAGCAGAGTGTACAATTTTTCAGCTGGTCCGGCGGTGTTGCCGGAGGAGGTTCTCCGGGAGGCAGCAGAGGAGATGCTTGACTATCGCGGATCCGGTATGTCCGTGATGGAGATGAGCCACCGTTCCAAGGTGTATGATCAGATCATCAAGGAGGCAGAAAAGGATCTTCGCGAGCTTCTTTCCATTCCGGACAACTACAAGGTTCTGTTTTTACAGGGCGGCGCATCCCAGCAGTTTGCAGCGGTTCCGATGAACCTGATGAAGAACAAAAAAGCCGGTTACATCCTGACGGGACAGTGGGCAAAGAAAGCCTTTTCGGAAGCAAAGCTTTACGGTGAGGCAGTAGAACTCGCGTCTTCTGCGGACCAGACGTTTTCCTATATCCCGGACTGCTCGGATCTCCCGATCACGGAGGATATGGACTATGTATACATCTGCGAGAACAATACGATCTACGGCACGAAGTATAAGACTCTGCCGAACACAAAAGGAAAGCTTCTTGTTTCGGATGTCAGCTCCTGCTTCCTTTCCGAGCCCATGGATGTGACGAAGTACGGAGTTGTATACGGCGGCGTTCAGAAAAACGTCGGACCGGCCGGCGTGGTCATTGACATCATCCGCGAAGACCTGATCACGGACGACGTGCTTCCGGGGACTCCGACCATGCTGAAATGGAAGACACAGAGTGATAACGATTCTCTTTACAATACGCCACCCTGCTACGGCATCTATATCTGCGGCAAGGTGTTCAAGTGGCTGAAAGCAAACGGCGGACTTGAGAACATGAAAAAGAAAAACGAGGAAAAGGCGAAGATCCTTTATGATTTCCTTGACAACAGCAAACTCTTTAAGGGCACGGTCCGGAAAGAGGACCGCTCGCTGATGAATGTTCCGTTTGTTACCGGAAACGAGGAACTGGACAAGAAGTTTGTGGCGCAGGCAACGGAAGCGGATCTGGTAAACCTCAAGGGACACCGCACCGTCGGAGGTATGCGCGCGAGTATCTACAATGCCATGCCGAAAGAGGGCGTGGAAAAACTGGTGACCTTCATGGAGCAGTTTGAGAAAGAAAACGGGTGATCAAGAGCAGTTACCCGGAATATATGATGAAGAGATGGAGGAGTTTTTGAAATGATCAACTATGCGGCATTAAACCCGATCAGCAAGATCGGAACGGACATTTTTTCCGCGGATTATCGCAAGGTGGAGGACATAAAGGATGCGGATATCGCGCTGGTACGCAGCGCTTCCATGCATGACATGGAGCTCCCGAAGGGACTTCTGGCGGTGGCAAGAGCAGGAGCCGGCGTCAATAACATCCCACTGGATGCCTGCGCGGAAAAAGGAACGGTGGTCTTTAATACACCCGGTGCGAATGCAAACGGCGTGAAGGAGCTGGTGCTCGCAGGGATGCTGCTTGCGGCACGAGATATCACGGGCGGAATCGCATGGACGGAAGCGAATAAATCGGATCCGGATATCGGGAAGTCTGCTGAGAAGGCGAAAAAGCAGTTTGCCGGGACAGAGATCGCAGGGAAAAAGCTTGGCGTGATCGGGCTCGGAGCGATTGGTGTAAGGGTCGCGAATGCCGCATCGGATCTCGATATGGATGTGTACGGCTATGATCCGTATATCTCGGTGCGTGCGGCATGGAGTCTTTCCCAGAGAGTGCATCACGTGACGGCGATCGAGGATATCTGCCGTGAATGTGATTACATCACGATTCATGTTCCGCTCATGGAATCCACCAAAAAGATGCTTTCAAAGGACTGCATTGCGCTGATGAAGAGCACTGCCGTGATCCTCAATTTCGCACGGGATCTCCTGGTGGATGAAGAGGCGGTTGTTGCGGCACTTGCGGAAGGAAAACTCCATCGTTATGTTACGGATTTTGCAAACGCGACGACAGTCGGAAAGCCGGGCGTGATCACGACGCCGCATCTCGGGGCTTCCACGGAGGAGTCCGAGGACAACTGCGCGGTCATGGCGGTAAGAGAGCTCCGCGATTTTGTGGAGAACGGAAACATCGTAAACTCTGTTAATTATCCGGACATCTCCATGGGCGGCTGCGAAACGCCGGAGCGTATCGTGATCCTTCATAAGAATATCGCCGGCGCGATCAGTAAGTTCTCCACGATCCTCGGTGATGCAGGGATCAATATCGCGAACATGATGAATAAGAGCAAGGGCGAATACGCGGTGACGCTGATCGATAACGACAGCAAGACTCCGCAGGAGACGATCGCAGCACTTTCCGCAATTGATTTTGTACTTCGTGTAAGAACGATCTAATTAGCTAATCTGTGAATAAACGAGAGGAAACAGAAATATGGAATCTTTTGAAGAGAGTATTGCAAGAATAATAAACAATGCAAGATCGGAAAAGGAATTGACTAACAAAATAATTGATGCGACTGCAATGACAATAATGAGTTGTTTAAAAAAAGCGGAGGCATTTGAGGGTCAAAGAATGGCTCTCTGGGATATTTATCCAATGATTTATGTTATTTCGGATTATGCTGTTCTTAGCGCGGGAAAAGAGAACAGAAAAGAGGTGGCTTCATATGTAATTGATAGTATGAAAGCAACGCTACCTGAGGATGAATTGGATGTTGCACCGCTAGTGTTTGATGAAAGGGTTACTTTTTATGCATCTATAATCAGTGGAAGAGTGGAGCCTCGTGCGGATTGTTTACCAGGAGTACCATCTGATCAGATCGAAGATCCACTCTTCAAGGTTGTTATTGCGTGGGGAGATATTATTATTGGTGGGGAGGATTACGTTGAAGATTATCAAAACGCAGCAATTACCGCTTGTGATTTGTTCCAAGTTAAGGAATTGTTTACGGAAGTTATCAAATACACTGGCGATTGTCTAATAACTCTTTTTAAGGGAATATATGATTATTCATAGAAAGGATATTCTTAATGGCAGATATAAGACCATTTTTCTGCATCCGCCCGGCGGCGGACAAGGTAAAAAGAATTGCGGCACTCCCCTACGATGTATATAATCGTGCGGAAGCAAAAGAGGTGGTGGAGAAGAATCCGGACTCTTTTTTGGCAATCGACCGTGCGGAAACGTCGTTCCCGGATACGGTGGACACTTATGCACCGGAGGTTTACGAAAAGGCGAAGGAGCTCCTATGGTCAGGAGTTGAAGCCGGGGATTTCATCCGGGAGGAAAAGCCGCTCTATTATATCTACGAGCTGACTATGGACGGACGCATCCAGACAGGGATCGTCGGCGCGGCCTCCATAGATGATTATGAAAACGGTATTATCAAAAAACACGAGAACACCAGGGCAGACAAGGAGGAAGACCGCGTCCGCCATGTAGATACGGTAGGGGCCCAGACCGGGCCGATCTTCCTTGCATATCGGAGAAACGAGGCGATCGAAAAGGTCGTTGCGAAAACAAAAGCAGGAGAACCGCTCTATGATTTTGTTTCCGACGATGGGATCCGCCATCGCGTGTTTGCGATTTGGAGTGATTCGGACGCGGATATTGTTCGGAATTCTTTTGCCGGAATGCAGGAGATCTATATCGCGGACGGACACCACAGGTGCGCTTCCGCGGTGAGAGTCGGGAAGAAACGGAGAGAAGAGCACCCTTCCTTCGATGGAACAGAGGAGTTCAATTTCTTCCTTTCCGTACTGTTCCCCGATGCGGAGCTTCGCATCTACGATTACAACCGCGTGGTAAAGAGCTTGAACGGTCTTTCCGAAGAGGAGTTCCTTCAGGAAATGAAGAAACGTTTTATCGTCGGAGAGCCGGAAGAAAACGAGATCCGTCCGGAGAAAAAGGGCAGTTTTTCCATGTTCCTTTCCGGGAAGTGGTACCGGTGTGCTTTTCATGAGGAAGACCAAAACAATGATCCGGTAAAGGGACTGGATGTTTCACTTCTTCAGGAGCTTCTTCTTTCGCCGGTTCTTGGCATCGAGGATCCGAAGACGGATAAGAACATCGACTTTGTCGGCGGAATCCGTGGCCTAAAGGAACTGGAACGGCGCGTAAATACGGATGCGAAGGCGGCCTTTGCAATGTATCCGACTTCCATTGAAGAGCTTTTTGCGGTGGCGGATGCGCACCTCCTCATGCCGCCGAAATCCACCTGGTTTGAGCCGAAACTACGCTCAGGCCTTTTTATTCATGAGATTTGACAGGAGGAAGCAAATGAACATTCCGGAAACCTATGAACTGATCGAGAAACATGATCTGCCCGATCTTCGGAGTGACGGCTATCTGCTCCGGCATAAGAAGAGCGGAGCAAGGATCGCAGTGGTCTCCAATGATGATGATAACAAAGTGTTCTATGCGGCCTTCAGGACACCCGTTTCGGACAGCACGGGAGTTCCGCATATCATCGAGCATTCCGTGCTCTGCGGATCCGAAAAATATCCCGTGAAGGATCCATTTGTCGAGCTGGTGAAGGGTTCCCTTAACACCTTTCTCAATGCCATCACCTATTCCGACAAAACCGTGTATCCGGTTGCGAGCACGAATGACAAGGACTTCCAGAACCTGATGGGAGTCTATATGGACGCTGTGTTCCATCCAAACATTTATCATTACGAGGAGATCTTCCGTCAGGAAGGCTGGCACTACGAACTTGAGAACGCGGAGGATGACATCACGATCAACGGCGTTGTCTATAACGAGATGAAGGGCGCCTTCAGCTCGCCGGAGGATGTGCTGGACCGCCTGATCTTAAATTCCCTTCACCCCGATACAAACTACGGTTTTGAGTCCGGCGGAGATCCGGAGGAGATCCCGACACTGACGTATGAAAACTATCTCAATTTCCACAGGCGCTTTTATCATCCGTCCAATTCCTATCTTTATCTCTACGGCGATATGGATGTAACGGAAAAACTGGAGTGGCTTGACAGGGAGTATCTCTCCGGATATGAAAGGATCGAACCGGATTCGGAGATCAAGCTGCAAAAAGCGTTCAAAGAGCGCAGGGACATTACATCCACTTACAATATCGCAAGTACTGAGGAGGAGACTGACAATACTTTCCTTTCCCTGAACTACTCCGTTGGGGATGTGCTCGATCTAAAGCTTATTACTGCGTTTGACATCCTGGACTATGCTTTGCTTTCAAGACCCGGGGCACCGCTGAAAAAGGCACTGCTTGATGCCGGGATCGGAAAGGACATCATCGGAGGATTTGATTCCGGAATCCGGCAGCCGATGTTTTCCATTGTCGCTAAGAACGCGAACGTGGAGCAGAAAGAAGCGTTTCTTGAACTGATCAAAAAAACGCTTAAGCAGGAGATCGAAAAAGGGATTCCCGAAAAAACGCTTCTGGCTGCGATCAATAGCTCGGAGTTCAAGTTTCGGGAGGCAGACTTCGGGAGCTATCCGAAAGGACTGATCTACGGGCTTGACATGCTCGGTACCTGGATCTACGACGAGAACATCCCGTTTCAGATGCTGGAGGTGCTTCCTGTTTACGAGGAGCTTCGCCGCGAGATCGGAACCGGGTATTTTGAAGGTTTGATCCGGGAATGGCTGATCGACAATCCGTTCGCAAGCTACGTTATTGTTTCTCCGGAAAAAGGTCTTGTCGAAAAAAGAGAAGAAGCGCTTAAGGAGAAACTCCGCGAATATAAAATGGCGCTTTCCACGACGGAAATCGAGGCACTCGTAAACAGTACAGCGGCCCTCAAAGTTTATCAGGATGAGCCGTCCGGCGAGGAAGAACTCCGGAAGATCCCGATGCTCGGAATAGAGGATATCGAGAAGAAGATCCGTCCTATAGAGAACCGGGAGACGACTTTCGGCGGCGAACCTGCGGTGATGCATGAAATGTTTTCAAACGGGATCATCTATCTTCGGATGCTGTTTGATACAAGAGACCTTTCAGCGGAGGATTTGTCTTACGCGTCGCTCCTTTCTGCCGTGATCGGATATATGGATACGGAGCACCTTTCCTTTGCTGAGCTTTCCGATGAGATCAACCTGTATACGGGCGGCATCGGCGGATCGCTCAGTGCGGTCAGCAAAAAGAATGAGAATGAGACCGTTGAATATTATGAACTGAAAGCAAAATGCCTCTATGCGAATCTCCCGGAAGCGGTCCGGCTTCTTTCCGAGATGGTGACCGCAACCGATTTTTCGGATGAGAAGAGACTTCTTGAGATCCTTTCGGAAACCAGGAGCCGGCTGGAGGTGGCACTTTCTTCCGCGGGCCATTCCACTGCCTCGACGCGTGCGATGTCGTATTTCTCAAGAACAGCGATGCACAGGGATCTGACCGGCGGTATTGCTTTCTACCGTTTGATCCGGCATCTGGAGGATCATTTCGATGAGGAAAGGGAGTTTATCAGAAAGAAACTGGAAGATCTTACGAAGAGGATCTTTGCAAGAGGAAGACTCCTCATTTCCCTGACGGCCGATTCGGAGGGAGAGAAAGCGGTTGCGGAAAAACTCCCGGAATTTCTTTCAAAGCTGCCCGTGAATCCCGCCGGAGAGAAAAAGGAGTTTACGCTGGAGAAGAAAAACGAAGGACTCTTTGATGCGTCGCAGGTACAGTATGTGGCTCTGGCAGGGAACTTTAAGAAAGAGCATCTTCCATACAAGGGGACCATGCGGATCCTTAAAACGATACTGA
Source organism: Lachnospiraceae bacterium (assembly GCA_045657665.1). Classification (GTDB taxonomy): domain Bacteria; phylum Bacillota; class Clostridia; order Lachnospirales; family Lachnospiraceae; genus RUG12461. Next base: position 113,473 of record JAZOTN010000030.1, read on the forward strand.
GCTATGATTATCTCTGGATGAATATCCGGGTAAAGGGCGGCGCCTACGGTTGTATGAGCGGGTTCCTCCGGAACGGGGATACATATTTTGTTTCTTACCGCGATCCGAATCTCGAAAAAACGGTTGAGGTCTTCCGGGGTGTTTTAGACTATGTGAGAAACTTTGACGCTTCGGAACGCGATATGACAAAGTACATCATTGGAACGGTCAGCTCCATGGATACTCCATTGAATCCCGATGCAAAGGGTGCCCGTTCCACAATGGCATATATCACCGGGATCAGTGAAGAGGAGCTGCAGAGAGAACGGAATGAGGTGCTTGGTGCAGATGCAGCTTCGATCCGTGAACTTGCGCCGCAGATCGAGGCAGCGCTCTCAGAAAAGGCGCTTTGCGCCATCGGAAATGAAACAGTCATCGCAAAGGATGAGAAGCTGTTCCGTGTGAAAGAGAGTCTTTTATGAAATCCGGATTTGTCACGCTGATCGGTCGTCCGAATGTTGGTAAATCCACACTGATGAACGCGATGGTCGGAGAGAAGATCGCGATCACCAGCAATAAGCCGCAGACTACGAGAAACAGGATCCTGGCCGTCTGTACGAGAGACGAGGGGCAGATCGTGTTTCTTGATACGCCGGGTATTGTGAAGGCACGGAACAAGCTCGGGGAGTATATGGTGGATCAGGCGGTCAATACGATCGGAGATGTGGACCTGGTCCTGTTTGTCGCGGAACCAGATGAGACGATCGGAGCCGGAGAGCACCACATCGCGGATCTTCTAGGTGACGCAAAGACACCGGTGATCCTCGTGCTGAACAAAATGGACACGCTTGAAAACCCGAATGAGATTCTTCGGTATATTGAGCTTTATAAAGGACTCTTTGATTTTGCGGAGATCGTTCCTGTATCCGCGCGGACAAATGCGAATATGGAGGAGCTTTACGGTACGATCTTTTCGTATCTTCCGGAAGGACCGATGTATTATGATGAAGATACCGTCACGGATCAGCCGGAGAGAGCGATTGTGGCGGAGATGATCCGGGAGAAGGCGCTCCATGCACTTTCGGATGAGATTCCCCACGGGATCGCAGTGACAATTGAATCCATGAAGGAGCGGAAGGGTAAGCCACTCATGGACATCGAGGCAACGATCATCTGTGAGAGGGACAGCCACAAGGGGATTGTGATCGGAAAGGGCGGCGTGATGTTAAAGAAGATCGGCAGCAACGCACGCTATGAGATCGAACGGCTCCTTGGCGTAAAGGTTAATCTGAAGCTATGGGTCAAGGTCAGAAAGGACTGGCGCGATTCGGATATTCAGCTGAAAAATTTCGGCTATTGTGAGTCATGAACGGCACGACTGAGACTCTTACCGGAATGGTTCTTTCCGCGACACCGGTGGGCGAGAACGATAAGAGAGTGACGCTTCTTACCGGGGAGCAGGGAAAGCTCTACGCATTTGCGCGAGGCGCAAGGAGACCGGGGAGCCCGCTTCTTGCAGCGACAGAGCCTTTTGCGCTCGGTACATTCCATGTCTTTGAGGGACGTAATTCCCATAACATCGAAAAAGCAGAGATCTCTCATTATTTCAGGGAGATCGCATCAGATCCGGCCGCACCGTATTTCGGTTTTTATTTTCTGGAGATCGCTGATTTTTTCAGTTTTGAAAATCTGCCTGCAAAAGAGGAGCTGACGCTCCTTTTTTATGCATTGAAAGCGTTGCTTTTGGATCAGTATGACAATCGACTCGTTCGCAGGATCTTAGAACTGAAAACACTTGTGATCAGCGGCGAATACCCGGACCCGGATAAGCTTGAACTCTCCCAATCGGCAGATTATGCCATGCGCTATGTAATCGGAAAAGAGGTGAGAGAGCTCTTTACATTTGCGGTTACGGAGGAAGTGTTATCGGAGCTTTCCCGGGTGATCGACGGGTATTTTGCGGCTAATGTAAGACATGAGTTCCGTTCGCTTTCGATTTTGCAAGAGATGATTGGAAGATAGAACAGATTATGATATAATAGACAAGTTATGAACGGCAGAATGAAAAAAGCCGTACTCATCGGAGCAGTCAGCCTCCTTTTTGCCGGCTGCGGGATGTCGTACGACGTATCGGAAAACACCATATTTGTGAAAAAGAACGGAGAGGTCGCGGAGACGAACGTGATGAGCATTTCCGGTCTCGGCAGCGCCGAGGATCTGGAGGCATTCATTGATGAAGAAATTGCATCCTATGACGGTCCCGGAACGGTTAAAAAAGAAAGCTTTTCCGTGGACGGAGACAACGTGACGCTTACGGTGACTTATTCGGACGGAGAGACCTATTCGGATTTTGTGAAGCATCCGTTTTATACCGGGAGTGTTGTCAAAGCGCAGGCAGCCGGGTACTCTTTTGGGGTGCCGTTCTATGCGGCGGAGGAAAAAAAGGACGATACGGAAATATCGGCAGGAAATGCCGTGACGAAGGAAGTCGTGACGGAGGATCCGAATCTCCGTGTTGTGATATTGCCGATAGATACCAATGTCGAGGTCGGCGGAAAGATCCTTTATTATTCCGAAAATGTCGAGCTGACCGGAAAGAGCACGGCAAAGATCACGGGGTATGAGGAAGAAGGGCTTTCAAAAGAGCCTGCATATATCATTTTTCAATAAGGAGCAAAACAATGGCAGTGGAAAAAACAATGGAGAAGATCGTAAATCTTGCGAAGGGCAGAGGTTTTGTCTATCCGGGATCCGAGATCTACGGCGGACTTGCAAATACCTGGGATTACGGAAACCTCGGCGTTGAGCTGAAAAATAACGTTAAGAAAGCCTGGTGGAAGAAATTCGTACAGGAAAATCCATACAATGTCGGTGTGGACTGTGCAATCCTGATGAACCCGAAGACATGGGTGGCATCCGGACACCTCGGGAGTTTTTCGGATCCGCTCCTCGACTGCAGGGAATGCCATGAACGGTTCCGCGCGGATCAGCTCATCGAGAACTTTGCGAAAGAAAACGGGATCACACTGGAATCCTCCGTGGATGGCTGGAGCCAGGACGATATGGTGAAATTCCTCGACGAGAAGAACGTTCCCTGCCCGAAATGCGGCAAGCACAATTTCACGGATATCCGCCAGTTCAACCTCATGTTCAAGACTTTCCAGGGTGTTACCGAGGATGCAAAGAGCACGGTGTATTTAAGACCCGAGACAGCACAGGGGATCTTTGTGAATTTCAAGAATGTGCAGAGGACGAGCCGCAAAAAGCTTCCGTTCGGGATAGCGCAGATCGGCAAATCCTTCCGGAACGAGATCACGCCCGGCAACTTCACCTTCCGGACGAGAGAGTTTGAGCAGATGGAACTGGAGTTCTTCTATGAGCCCCACAGTGAAAAGGACTGGTTCGGCTATTGGAGAGCATTCTGCATTGACTGGCTGAAGGAACTCGGCATGAAGGATGAGGAGATGCGGCTCAGAGACCATGAGAAAGAAGAACTATCCTTCTATTCCAGAGCGACGACCGATATCGAGTTTTTGTTCCCCTTCGGATGGGGCGAGCTCTGGGGGATTGCGGACCGTACCGACTACGATCTTTCCCGCCACCAGGAGACATCGGGCGAAGATCTTACCTACTTCGACGATGAGAAGAATGAACGTTATATTCCCTATGTCATCGAGCCGTCTCTCGGTGCGGACCGTGTAGTGCTTGCGTTTCTTTGCGCGGCATATGATGAGGAAAACCTCGGGACAGAAGAGAAACCGGATATGCGTACGGTCCTCCGTTTTCATCCGGCGCTCGCGCCTGTTAAGATCGGCGTTCTGCCGCTCAGCAAGAAGCTTTCCGAAGGCGCGGAAAAGGTATTCACGGAGCTTTCAAAGCACTGGTACTGTGAATTTGATGACAGAGGAAACATCGGAAAACGATACCGCCGGCAGGACGAGATCGGGACGCCGTACTGCGTCACCTACGACTTTGACTCCGAGACAGATGAGGCTGTAACGGTCAGAGACCGGGACAGCATGGAGCAGGAACGGGTCAAAATCTCGGATCTGAAAGCATACTTTGAAGAGAAGCTGGCATATTGATTTCCGGTTGTTGCTTGACTAATTGCGAGAATGCTTTTCTTACGGACGGTTAAATATCATACCATCAAGATGACTTCGGCAAAGGCAGCAAACCATGTTGTTTTTGCCGAAGTTCGTTTATTGATAAGGATGATTCGGGAAAAAGGAAAGATTTATGAGTAAAAACAACGGACGGATCTCACTGGGTATCCGCCAAAAGACAGCGGTCTCAACGGTTCTTGCGATGACGGCATTGACGGTCATGATGGCGATCATGGGATACCAGCAATATAAAGAAAACGTTACGGAAAAGTATATCCGTAATTTGAACAATGTCCTGTATGCATCGGGGATGGTATTTGAGGAATATCATTTCGGGGACATGATAAGGGAAAGGGAGATGCCCCCTGCTTATGATGAAGTGCGAGAGGAACTAAATCTAGTGAAAAGCAGCACGGACGTCAGCTACCTCTATGCGGTCTACTTCGAGGATGAGGCGATGACGGATCTTCGTTATGCGATCAATGCGAAAGACCCGGCTGACCTTGCGGGATCTGATTCGCCGGAATCGCTCTTTAGCTATATGGGAGATGTTCCTACCGGTGACACGTTTACGGATGAGGTGATTGTGCTCTATCAGGAGGCGATCAGAACAAACAGCTTCGAGATCGGTTATGCGGAAAGCAAAACGCAGTCCTACGGGTATCTCCTAAGTGCCTTCGACGTGATACGTGACAGCGAAGGCATTCCGGTCGGCATTGCCGGTGTCGATATTGATATTACGGAAATTTACCGTGAACTGATCGACTATATCAAAAACATCATGGTCGCGGCTGCGCTGTTTACGGGGCTTGTGATCTTCCTTTCTCTCCGTAATACCAGAAAAACCCTTACAAATCCGCTTGAGGGGATCGCGAAGGCTTCCGATGAGTTTGTCAAAAAAATGGAGGCACATGTACTGCCCGAAAATCTTACCTTTACACCGATCCGGGTGACGACGCAGGATGAGATCAAAGTGCTTGCAGATAATGTGAAGAGTATGGCGGACGGGGTGCAGTCCTACATGACGGATCTTGCATCCGTGACGGCGGAAAAGGAGAGGATTTCCACAGAGCTTTCCGTGGCGCGGGATATCCAGGCATCCGCGCTTCCGAGAAACTTTGAAGCATTTTCCGACCGACCGGAATTTGATCTTTACGCATCGATGGATCCGGCAAAAGAGGTTGGCGGTGATTTTTATGATTTCTTCCTTGTGGATGAAGACCATCTGGTTCTCGTGATGGCGGATGTCTCCGGCAAGGGAGTTCCGGCGGCACTTCTTATGATGGTGGCAAAAAAACTGATCAAGCATACGGCGCATAAAGGCGGAAGGCCGGCGCAGATCCTGGAAGAGGTTAACACTGATCTTTGCGAAGGGAACAAGGAGGATTTCTTTGTGACTGTCTGGCTTGCGATCATTGAGCTTTCAACCGGAAAAGGGATTGCCGCAAATGCAGGACATGAGCATCCGGCTCTCCGCAAGGCGGGCGGGGAATACGAGCTTGTCATTTACCGGCATTCTCCGGCAGTCGGAACGATGGAAGATATTCCGTTCAAGGAGCACACGTTTGAGCTTTCGCCGGGTGATGACCTTTTCGTATATACGGACGGAGTACCGGAGGCAACGAATGAGGATAACGAGCTGTTCGGTACGGACCGGATGCTTGCCGCACTAAATGCCGATCCAAACAGGAGCCCCAAGGAGATCCTTAAGAAGGTAACTGAGGATATTGAGACGTTCGTGGCGGGAGCGGAGCAGTTCGATGATACGACGATGCTGTGCTTCAAATATTACGGACCGAAAAGATAGATGAGAGAAAATGATTTGTGAGGAGTGGAAAAATGTGCCTGAATATGAGATAATTCGTATAAATATATATATGCGCATGAAAGAAAGGGGAACATTATGAAACTGACGAAAAAACGTGATGGGAAAAAGCTCACCGTGACCATTGAAGGTAATCTTGACGCAAAGACTGCGCCGGAGCTGGAAGAGGCTCTGAAAGGAGAACTGGAGGAAACGGAAGAGCTTTTTTTTGACATGAGGGACATGGAGTACACCTCCTCTGTCGGCCTTCGTGTATTACTGAACGCTTATCAGGAGATTGATGAGAAGGAAGGCAGGATGGTAATGCAGCATCTGAATGATGACGTGAAAGAGATCCTGGATCTTACCGGCTTCACGGATTTTCTCGAGATCGAAGACTGAGTCAGAGGAGTTCTATGAAGAAGTTACTTGTAAAAGCGGAAAGAGACAGACTGGATGAGGTTCTGTCTTTTGTCGGGGAAGAGATCGAGGCGGCAGGGTGCGACGTAAAGCCCCGCCGACAGATCAACATGGCCGTCGAGGAGATTTTTCTCAATGTCTCTTCTTATGCCTACGGCGACGGGGACGGAGACGTGGAGATCAGCCTTGAGATTGACGAGGCGTCCGGGATCCTGACGGTTGTTTTTGTGGACGGGGGCATGGCATTTGACCCGCTTTCAAAGGAAGAACCGGATGTCCATCAGTCCGGACGGGAGAGACGTCCCGGAGGGCTTGGGATTATGATGGTCAAAAAGACTATGGATGCAATGAAGTACGAATACCGTGACGGCAAAAATATCCTGACGATCCGAAGACGGCTTCGGGAGTCTTTTACGTCATAGTTTTCGAAAACACTCTGCTGTTGTCTTATGGACTAAGGGAAAGGGAAAAGGAAGTGTATGCAGCTGATCGATATTACAGAAGATAATGCGTATGAATTTACGGGACTTCTGGGTGAAGATATGGCGGAAAACCTGGAAAGGACTTTTTACCGTGCGCTTGCGGTGAGAGAAGAGGATGATGCTTCTCCATCCGCTCTGATGGTCTGGGAGCTTGTAAATGCGGAGGATGAGGAGAAAGACACCGAAAGCTCGATTAAGCTCCTGACGGTCGAAAATGAAGGAGCCGGAGAAGAGCTCATGAGAGAGTACACCGAGCGGATCGTCGATGACGGAGTTGTCCGTTCCCGCTTTATGATCCCCGCGAAAAAGGAAGCGATAGAACGTAAGCTGTTAAAGCAGGAAGGCTTTACCGTAAAGCTCCAGGAGGGGGATAAGATCGTGGTGAAAGTGGGAGAATTCGAAAAACTCCCTCTCATGAAGATCCGTAAGGAGGGCCCGAATCTTCATGCCATCAGCGATGTCACGGTCCGTCAGTTCCGAAAGGGGATATGGCGGTGCATCGAATCTGGTTTCCGTGGTGTTTGCGAGGACCTTTCCTATCTCCCCATAAGCTGGTTTGATGCGGATGTTTCCTGCTACAGTGAGCAGGGGGAGGATATCAACGGATTTCTGCTCTTTCATAAGCACCCCTCGGGCGCTCTTTCCCTGCAGCTAATGGCGGCACTCGGCAAAGACTACCAGCAGACTCTGGTGAGTATGATGAGGCAATCCATCCTCGCCATGGAAGAAATCTATCCGCCGGAGACAAGAGTCATTCTGGACCGTCACAACGAGGCTTCTCTGAACCTTTCGGAAAAGCTGTTCCCGAGAGGATTCGGAAAGCCGGTATATATGGGAGTCAGGGAGGAATAAATATGTTAAAACCCGTCATTATTCTTTCAGAGGCAAATGAAGCATCGAGTGGTGTTCTCGGAGCAAAAACCTTCTGGATCGACAGGGGTATCTATCCGGTCTGGAGTTCTTTTAAGACTTCGGACATCAACTCCGTTGCGGAAAAATCGGACCTGTTTCTGATGCTTGCGCCGGAACACGGGAGCGATGAATATAATACCGCCTGTTATTATCTCAGGGATCTTTGCCTTGAGGAAGAAAAGCGCGTTTATCAGATCGGAAATCCAAAGACAAACGCCTATTTAAAAGCCACCATTCCGTCACTGTTTGTGGAGGGATGTTTTTTGCGTTCGGAGCAGGACATCGGAGATATCCTGACCCGGATCGCAGGAAGTGAAAAAGTGGATATGGACAAAAAAGGCTTTGTTATCATCTGCGCGGATACAGCCTACTGCAGGAATCTCCGGATCGCTCTGAATGAACACTTTAATGTCGTCGTGACAGACGGTCTCCTGGAAAACATGGAGCCCTTTTTATCGGATGCCACCTGTGTCCTGATCGGCCTTGATGTGAAGGGGGATTTCCTTGAGATGGCAAAACTGCGCGGATTACTCGCAAAAGCAAAAAAGACTGCAGATCTCCATGTGATCCTTCTTGCGGACACCAGGGCGCAGCAGGGCGAAGTCAACAAGTACCTCGGAAAGGAAGGACTGTGCCTGAATAAAGAGACGGATTTTGTCAAGAATGCCAAGTATCTTGTCAACCGGTATGCGGCCTACCTCGGACGGCAATACATGAAACCGGAGGAATAGAGGAAACTGCCGGAAAACCGGTTCATGCGAAATGAAAGGAAAAGCTTATGGATGAGGTAAGGATCAATCAGCAGAAACAGGAAGAACTGCAGCAGAATCAGCAGGAGAAAAACGAGTATGTGTACGAGGATCTCCAGAATGTCCTGAAACAGCAGGAGGAGATGGCCAAAAATGAAATGGAGCAGGAGAAGCTGAACATTAATGAGTTTGAGGATCTCCTGAACCAGAGCTTTGACGAGTTTGAAATTTTTGAGGAAGATGATAAGGACTCTGAGATCCTTTCGCAGAAAAAGGCCGATGAGAATTTTCTGAAGGATATTGAGCAGGATTCGGAGATACAGGGAGAGTCTGCGACAAAGACAAAAAAGAGAAAAAAATGGAATCCCCATATAGACAAAAAGAAGGTTGAGAAGGAATTCGAAGACCGGATGGATGAGGAAGAGATGGCATTCTTCTACGGCGATGCGGAGATGGATCTGACAGAGGACGATGACATAAAGCTGACAGACTATGTTGATATGGCGCCTCTCCGGGAAAGTGTTTCGAGAAGAGTGGATCATCTCCTTTCCGGTGAAAGGAAAAATCAGGCTTTGCTGGATCTCTGTTTTCAGATGCATGCGCTGACGGAGATAGATGCAGCAAAGTATCGTGATGCGGGTTTTGAAAAAGGCGGTATCGCCGGTGATTATCTCGCTCGATACGGTGATAAAAGGTTTCTTTCCTTTCTGGAGAGGGAGAAACTGATCCGCGTGATGAACCTGGGCGAGCTCTATCGGAAGAATCTTTATGCACCTGTTCCGGAGCGTTATCTCGCCAAAAAAAGTGACGATCCGAGAGATCCTGAGCTGATCCGTCAGTATGCGGCCTATCTCGTCAAACAATCCCCCGAGTACCGGGAGCTGAAATGCATCAATCAGATCGTGGGAGCCTTCGCTAAGAATAAAGCCGAAGACCTCAGAGCGCGTATCGGGACCGATGATCCCGGGGAGTACCTGGCAAAACAGCGGGAGAGCATGACAGAAGATCTCGATGAATCGGACAGAAGCTTCCTTGCGGAGAGCGAAGCACTTCTTGTGAAACTTGAAAACGAACAGTCTCCCCGGATCAGGGAGAGCATCCGTCGGCGGGATCAGGCTGATCAGCTCTTGGCATTAAAAAAAGGCTTTCGTGAATATCTCGATGACGAGAAAGCTGTGAAGGCTCTTGACCTTCCCCGGGATATGATTGCAAATAAGGTTGAGGAGCGCAAACTGGAGAAGGATGAGGTCTATCCGAGGCCGAATGAGGGAGAAGTGTTTCATTCCAGCCCGCAATACCGGAGAGTGGAGCTCACTTACCGGATGGCAAAGCTCCTTTCCGTAGGCTCTCTGGTAGGGGAGGCCCATAAGGCGCAAAAGAATATCAAGGGCGTGAAAACAGAGGGTGTCCTCATGAAGAGATATCAGGGTGATACCATAAACAAGGCACATAAGGAAAACGGCAAGCAGCTGTCCACTGCCGCCAGAAAGCAGATCGCCGAGATCACCGTTCTGAATCTGATCTGCGGGATCAATCTGGATATGGCAAAGGATGTGATCGTAGAGAAAACCGCCGAGGGCAATGATCAGCTCATAGATGCCGTCCGTGTGGTTTCCGGTATGGATAAGGCTTTCGCGTCGATCTCCGGTTCCGCCATCGAAGATCTTACTTCTGAGGCAGCCTTCACCATGCAGTTTCTCGGGAATCAGCCCGGGGAGGTAAAGGAGAGGATTCTGAATTTAAGTCCCATGATGGTGGAAGCGGTTTTTCAGGATGATCTCTCGAAAACGGCTCTCGAAGCGCTCCTGTCCCGTATTGATGCAGTGAAGAAGCTGATCCGTACTTTCGATAAGAAGAAGAAAAGTACAGAGAACTTTGCTGAAAAAAAGGTAAGGAAATATCTTAAGCAGGTCCGAAACAACTCGCAGCAGACCAGACTTGAAAACCTCGGGCTGGAATACAGGGAACTCCAGTTCATGGTGGACAGGTACAAGGATTCTTTCCACAATCAGGTCAAAGACACGATCAGGTCTCTCCAAACAAGCACAAAGGCCGAATTCTTCCCTCAGGAGAAAACGAGAGTGGAGAAGGCCATGAAGGGTCAGGAACAGCTCTTCCGTTCCGTTCTGATGGAACAGGTGGACCGGTATCTTGCCCTTCTCCGCTCACAGGATTTTGCGGAAAAGATCAGGGCAAATGATCCCACGGCTCTGGCGGTCAAAAGGGAGTATGAACAGAGCCTTCAGAACGGAGTAAAGCGTTACCGGGCCAAAATGGAGTCCATCGTCCGCACCCTGGATGGAGTAAAGACAAAAGAGGATCTTATGTCCTTTGCTTTCGCCCATGAGGTGATCAACGACAGAGAAGCCTTCTTTGCGGATGTGCAGAAAAGCCGTTATAAAAACAATGAAGACAGCGATTCCATGTATCTGGTAAAGGAATCGGTGCGCCTCCTTACCGAACGTGCTACAGACCCTGAGATCATAGGTCCGGAAGCCCTGGGTAAAAAGCTGAAGGAGCTGGACGGACAGTACAATTTTGCCATTGAAAACTGCCGGATGTATATCCAATCCCATAAGCCCCTCATCGGCTTCTGGCATGAGGACGGAAGAAAGCGCTATGAGATGGTGCAGGAGCTGGAGAAACGTCTTCGCCGGGAAAAAGAGCGGATCAACGCAAACGGAAAGACCATCTCAAGCCTCATGATGACAAATGAGAAGCAGACAACGAATCTTTCCGAGCTCCTTGCGTTCGAAGAGCTGCAGACTGTAAAGCTGTCCTATCTTCGGATGAAAGAGGATGCAAAGGCGGAAGATGAGACGGGCCCCCTCGGACAGCTGGCAAAAAACAGGGAGGCATGCGAAAAGGAAACTCTCATCGATCAAAAAGCGGTGAAGGATGCCGTCTCAAAGATCAGGGAAATAGAGAAACCGGAATTCTTTGCGCGGCTTCATCTGGCATCTCCGGAAGACGTGCTGAGGAACAAGGACCGGAACGATGCCGTCTTTTCGGAGATGGAAAAGGCCTATGGGGTTTTCCGGGACTATATGCTTGTCAACGGAGATCTGCACCCAAAAGACTGCGGCAATTGCGATGATGAAGAAAAAGCAGCGATGCGGATCCGGTACCGGGTTCTTCAGGATGTGAAAGGAGCCGCGGAGGAATACTACAGGACAGCAAAGGACCTGGCCCTCCATCCTCTCAGGTTTACATCGGAAGCGAGCTCGCTGGATAACCTTTCGCTCGAGGAACTCACAGCAAAGGAGAAGGAGGAGGCACAAGGAGAGAGAAAGTCCTATCTGAAGCTCCTGATCGATAGGAGGAAGAGTGAGAAGCTTCTTTCCGGTCTTGCGACAGTGGGCGGCATCACGGATTATTTTGAAAAGACAAAAGAGAAGATCAAGACGGAAAATGCCGAGAAGAAGGATGATGCTGCGGTGGGGCTCCTGAAAGATCTTCTGAAGGATGCGCCGGATCCGGTGCAGGAAAAGAAGCGGGTGATCTATCACCTGAAGGATGTCTTTAAAGAGAATAAGACCAAAGTCCAGGGTGAGCCGCCCAAATACCTTGTGGCCCATCTCTGGGGGAAGAGCAATGCCGAGATCCGCGCATTTGTGACACGCCTGTATGCGGGGGAGCCGGCGGAAAGGATTAAGGCTCTGCAGGAGATCGTGGAACGGGGCGCAAAAGAAGCAACGGTGCTCCTCCATAATATGAATAAGTATCCCGGGCGGATGACGGTGAATGGGGAGTATTATTACGGTCTGGCTCTTCGTTCTGCGGCTCTTTCGGATGCGTATCAGGCGCTGCAGGATCTTCAGAAGGAACAGAAGGAAAAGAACCCCGATCTGTCTCTGCCGGAGCTTTCGGATGAGACGAAGGAAGATGTCCTCATTCGGATCGAGATCGCAAAAGAACTGGGGCTTGAGAAATATGAGGAACGGTTTGAAAACTACAAACTCCGTCTTCAGCAGGCAGGGGGTGAGAGAGGCTTATACAGCTACCTCGTCCATGTGAACGAAGAAGAGAAATTCCGGAAAGAAATGGGGCTTCTCCCCAGAACCCAGTTTTATCACCTGCTCACGCTTGTACGGAATAAGTTCCCGAATACCTCTCCGAAGGCGATGCTGCGGCTTTATAACCAGATGCTGATGCAGATTCAGCGCTGCGGGCAGACACAGTTTTCCGGGCTCGATTTAGAGCCTGCTAAGGAGCTTACGGAGGAACAGCTGGATGAGGAACTGCGTAAGTATGAAGAGCGCAGGGAAATTGCGGAAAGCCTCCCCGCTGCGGTGGATACCTATTACGAGAAATATAAGGTGGCAAGGAAGTCTCCCGAATACAAAAAAGAGGAATTTCAGGCAAAATGGAAGGCTTTTCAGGAACTGAACATCGAAGATCTGAAGATGAAGAGCATTCCGGAGATCATCCGGAACATTAAAAAGAATACCGCCCTCTTTGAACAGGCGGCGGAGATGAAACAGCTTCTGTCCCTCGCGCTCATAAACGGAGAGAAGTTTACGGATGAGGAGCTGATGGAGGCGGAGATCAAGTGCAAGGTATTCCACAAAGCGGATCAGCTGGTACGGCGGATCTTTGATATTGTCCGAAGAGAGGACTTCCTTTATCTGGACACGGATAAATACCTTGCCATGGAGGGAAAGAAGATCCCGCTCGTGAAGGGGGATCTGAGCCAGAATGAGGAAGGCAGCTTCGGCGCTTTCTTTGAGGTCGGTCTGAACGGAATCTCCGTGCTGGGACTTCGGCTGGGAGAAGGCGGCATTCAGGATCTTGAGAAGGCTGTCCGGAAGCAGGCGACAGAGTATCGGAAAGATAAGGAAAAACAGATCAAAGACCTTTACCTCGTGACGCATGGGAAGGAGATCACGGAAGAGGAGCTTCAAAAGCGTGTGAAGGACTATGAAAAGAACAGGGCATTATGGGGAGCTGCAGCCCTGGTGCAGGGAGATCTTTTCGACAGACAGACGGAGTACAACCGTTTGATCGATATGAACAATAAAAAGTACGGAACAAATCTGAACGGCGCCAATCCGAGAGAGCTCGGCGCGTACATACCAAACCTCCCCGAGGAGAAGCAGAAAGAGCTGATCAAAAAATGGGGCGAGGGAGACGAAGGCATGCTCTCCATCTATTCGGAGATGATCGATCTCCTTCTGAATGCGGACTATTCCCTCCTGGAGGAGACGTCTACCGAGGGAATGATGAAGAATTTCCATAAGGTCAGTCCGCTGCTACCGATGATCGGAGAGAGCGGAGACATCTTCAGGGGCTTTCAGCGGCACCTTACGAATGTGGCGAAAAAGATGAAGCAGAACGGCAGATCCGATGATGAGATCAATGCCTTTATCAGGGAAAAGATGCCTTCGGATGAGCAACTGAAGAAGCTTTTTGCCATCAGGGAAGTGGGTATGGCGGTTCAGGGCAGATGGCAGACTTTCCGCGACAAGATCGTCATCTCCCAAAGATATGATATGGAGCGCTGCCAGGGACTTCTTACCATTGAGGATCTGGACGGTATGGATCAGGCGGCATTTACGCAAAAGTGGACGGCAGGAGAGATCGAAGGTCTGGATCCGGCAGTCGAGCAGATTCTCTCAAATGCCACCAACGGTTTTTCCGCAGAGGTCACGGAAGAAGAGGTGGGCGAGGAGACCGAATTCAAGGTAACAAAGGATATCGTAAAGCTCTCACAAAATCTCCGCGTCAATATGGAGAAGGCAATGGAGGCGGCTCCGCTTGATGAAATGAAAAAGATCGACTACCTGTCGTAGTGCAGGGTGCGTGAAGGAACGAAAGGGACGGAATGAGATCTGAGTTGTCTCCAAAAAATGAAAAAAAACGGAATATCCTGCCCTTCCTGGTAGTGGGGATTGACATCGTGTTGATCTTTGGCGCGATCCTTTTGATACATATGAGGGGGATTGCGTCGATGCCACCGATTCTTGCCCTGAATGCAGGCATAGACATCATCGTGATGATCATGGGTGTGATCATTCTGATCTGCTGCTATATCGATATTGAGCGGGTCGGAGTTGATTACCGGCCTTTCCGGCTTTTGATTGAGTCAACCTTTTTGGGGCTTTTCACAGACATCGGCGCCTGTATCACGTCGGACCAGGCCGGGTTATGGGTGTGGAACCTCCTGGACAATACAGTCTTTTATATGCTGATGCCTGTGACTGTGTTTCTTTTCTGGCGTTATGTCATGCAGCTCATCGGCAGGAAGGAGCGGTGGATCAAAGGGGTGGAGATAGCCCTTCTGATCGGTCTTTTGTTGGAGATCGTGTTGTGCGTCGTGAACGTCTTCGCGGGGTTCTTCTTTACGGTGGACCATTTGGGTCATTACAGTAGGGGCCCGTTTTTTGTGCTGTTTATGTCCTATATCCTCCTGGCCGAAGTGGCGGGGATCATTATCGTTGTCAATAAAAGAAAGAGTTTCAGCGGCCATCAGGTCGTGGCACTCTGGATCTATACGGTTACACCGCTTCTTGTGATCTTTGTGTCGGCGGCTTTTTACGGATTGTCATTAAACTATACCATCTGCATGATCGATACCCTTGTGATGTACGGGATCCTGAACCTGGAGCAGGGGAGAGAAAAAATTGAAGTGGAAAAGGAACTGGCGACAGCTGCTTCCATTCAGGAGGGCGTACTCCCGCATACGTTCCCGTTGTTTCCGGACCGTCATGAATTCGGTTTGTACGCCTCTATGGATCCCGCGAAAGATGTTGGCGGTGATTTTTATGATGCATTTTTGATCGATGAGGATCATCTGGCGCTTGCGATGGGGGATGTTTCCGGGAAAGGGATCCCGGCGGCATTGTTTATGGTCATCACGCGTACGTTGATCAAGAGCCGTGCAATGATGGGCGGGACACCTTCCGAGATCCTGACGGATGTGAACCGGCAGCTGGTCGAGGAAAATGAGGCAAGGCTGTTTGTCACGGTATGGCTGGGAATCCTGACGATCTCAACCGGGCACCTGATGGAAACGAACGCGGGACATGAGTGCCCCGCGCTCAGGCGGGAAAACGGCGGCTTTTCTCTTCTTCGGACGAAGCATGGTGTTGTATGCGGGGCGATGAAAAAGGCCAATTACAAGGATGATGAGATCGTTCTGGCGCCCGGAGAGACGGTGTTTGTCTATACAGACGGCGTGACAGAGGCAACGAATATTAATCGGGAACAGTTTAAGACAGAACGCATGCTGGACGCGCTAAACCGCCTCCCGGACGGGACGCCGGAGGAGCTTTTGACCGAAGTCCGTACGCGTGTGGATACTTTTGTCGGTGTTGCGCCGCAGTTTGATGATCTGACCATGCTGGCCGTGAAATATTACGGGCCGACGGGTTTAAACGAAGCCTGACTTGAAGCGTGGAGAAAAGAAAAACAGGAGACCCTGAAGAAAAGAATACAAAAATTCTATCAGATCAGAAGGAGGACTAATCATGAAGGTGGCAAAAATGAAAAAGTGGCTTGCAGTGATCTTGGCGGTGGTGATGGGCGTTTCCATGACCGCCTGCGCGAAAGAGGAAGATAAGGAAGTTGTGCAGCCGGAATCCGAGACGGAAGAGGTAGTGGAATTCGTTGAGGAGGAACAGGAATTCGAGAAGAACGAAGAAGAGGAACCCGAGTTCGAAGAAGAGGAAGAGGAGACGGAAGAAGAGGAAGAGGAAGAGAGCGAAGGGCAGATCTCCTTTGATGATGTGATGGAAAGCTACGACGAGCTTGTCGATGTTTATGATCAGATCAATGAAATGTACATGGCGGATGATGTTCCGAGAGATGAGGGCGTAGAAGAGATTCTGAGTACGGTCAAAAATCAGATGGAAGATATCGCGAATCTCGAAGAAGAGGATATCCCAACGGATGAGGATAAGCTTGAAGTATTAAAGCGGATCGGGGAACTCAACAATACGCTCAGTGAGCTGATCGATCCGCTCTTTGAGGCTGCTCAGGCGACGGACCAGCTGGCGGCGCTCGTCCAGGCAAATTATGACTATATGGACAGCTATTACAGTGCTGTATGGGATCATATCAGTGAGTACGGCGGTACGGAAGGCCAGGTGGATGCGCTGATCAAAGCGAGAGATGAGATCGGCGAGATCGGAGACATTTCCGACGCGACTGCTGACGAGCTGGAGGGTCTCAACGACAGGATCAACTATGTGAATGATCTTCTGGATGCCATCTGCGCAACCATGTAGGATCAATCTCAGGAAAGATACATAGAAAGCCGGGTGGAAGTGCATGGCACAGTTCCAGGATTATGCGAAAATAACCGAAGAACAGAAGGAAGAGTTTTACCGCCAGCAGAAGGAAAAGGGCCTCGGGAATGTGGAGGAAAGAGGAGGTGGCTTCGACTTTCTTTCCGTGGATCTGCTGAATGAGAAATTTCAGACCCGAAAAAATACCACCGATTTTGCTGCCCGGACCAAATACTATTTTGAAGATGCGGACATGATGCAGGCAAAGGCGGAGCGCTATCGGAATCTGGCGGATAACGGCAGGGATATCGAAGCTCACGCACGGTGTTTTTCCAATCATTCCGCTGGAAAACGGAAGAAGGCTGCCAATGCCGCCGCTGATGCTTTTGACCATGCGGCGGAGCTGGAGGAAAACTATCGGGAGCAGATGGGATCTTTGGATCCGCTGACGAGGTTCCAACGGAAGAAAGAGATCATGGAGGCGAGGCTCCTTGGTATGAAAAAGGCCGCGGAGGTCAAAAGCACGAGCAAAGAAAACGAGACCTACCGTATGCTCAAAGCGGAGATCTCCTGCATCTCTATTCTGAAAGAGCAGGCCGAGGAGCTCCTGAAGGATGAAAGCTCCACGGAGCGGATCATGGCGCTGAAGGACGAGATCGAAAAGCTTTCGGGCGATCTTGTTGCAGCGGAGCAGAAATTGGAAAAGATCATTCCATCACCCGTGAAGCAGTGGAAAGAGCATTTCTTCTCCGGGGACAGAGTACAGCCCAAATTCGAGGAATGGAAAAATGAGAATCCTGCGCTTACGAAAGAGGATGCCAGGATCAATCTGATTTTGCATACCCTTCATAAAGATGTCTACAGTGAGGATTTTGAAAAAGCGCTTAAGAACCTTGAAAAAAACAAAATGTATGAGAACTATACGGTTCAGAAAGCGGGCGTCGGACGCATGTGTTTTGCCATGAAACCGGTACTCCGGGATGAGCAGGGGCGTCCCATCAATAGCGAGGAGCTTCGGAAGGACCAGCACAATCAGCGCTGGATGAGTGCCCTTTCGGAGGGAAACATCGAGGAAAAAAACAAGGTTCTTCTGGAACAGTTTCATCATATTGAGAAGATGCGTATCCCGAGTCCCAGGGAATTACAGGAACGGGGAGTGGATTTTTTCTTCGAAAAGGATCCCGTGCTCTTTTATGAGATCCTGACACGTCCGCTGGTCTTTGATAATCTGAAGGATTTTGACAGCTTTGCAAAGGAATACGAGGAAAAGAATCCGGTGTTCCGGGATAAACTGAATGCCATGGCGGCGCTTGCAACCCTCTATGCTACGCATATGAACGGGAAGCATATGATGGACAAGGAGGCGCTGCGCGAAGGAGGCGTATCGAAAGATGCCCCGGAGCTGCTTGCTATGAAAGCCTCTGATGAGATTCTTGAAGACCGGATGGAGGCGTATAAAAGGGAATATGATACGGCTTATAAAGATCCTTACGGCGTCGGGATTGACGGTGTGGTCCTGGGGTATCTGAATAAGACGGAGAAAGAGTCCCTGAAGCTTTTCGCGGAGAGGCATTCCGATGAGTATGACAGGGAGATGCGAAGGAGGATTAAGGCACCCACGGAAGGGGCTTTGGGACAGGAGCTTCTTAAGAAACGGTCAGCAGATGACCTTTCCGACCTGACCGGACAGGCATATGAGGCACTTCACGGGGCCACTATCGCAAAATCCAAAAGAATGCAGCGTGCGGAAACTGCAGTGGAGAAGAAAAAGCTTCAGATGGCCCTCCGGAACCGTATGGAGAACGCCCTCATTGAGCGGCAGATCGCTCAGGCGAAGACGCTTACCAGGGAACTCTATGTAAAAAACAAAAACGGAGAGCTGCAGCAAAACGGGAAAATGATAAAAGCCCTGCAGGATCGTACCCGGGATTCCGTTTCCCTGCAGTTTGCCATGGACTGGACGGATATCGGAGAGTATCCGGCACTTCTCGAACAGCTGAATCCGGAAAAAAAGAGTATTACCGTGTCCCTTAATCTGATACTTGCCTCCGAGGCAATCTCGAAGCTGGATCTTCATGCCTTTGAGTACAAAAGCGACAGGGAGTTTGTTGCAGGTCTCCAGGAAAACTACCGCTGGATCAGGCGGGCGGATTCTTTACGGGCATACTACCGGATGGCGAAGGAACAGAATCTGGTGAGGAATTCGAGTGAATTTGCATCAAGCACGCTCGAGGCGCAGCTTCAGCTCTTTGAAGAAATGAAAGCGGATTATGATGCGCGGATTGCCATGATGAATTCGCCCTATTATGCATTGCTTGCAAACGCAGATGTTGCCGCTCTTTCCGATGCGGCATTGAAACAAAAGGCAGAGGCGCTAAAGGAAGATCATGCTGAGCTCGCGGAATTTCTGAAAAACTATCGTTTCTTAAAAAGCCGCAGAGCGGTCTTTCAAAAAGGACAGAGTGCAGAGAAACGCTACCGGATCCTTCTGGAACAGAAGCAGGAGGAGGAAGCATCTCGCCAGAAGGCAATGTGGCAGAAAATAGAAGAACTGGGCATGGATCCCGATGAAGATCAGGATATTGCATCTTACCAAAAGAAGATCGGTAAGGCACTGATGAAGAAAGCAAAAGAGAACGTACCCAAAGTGGACGGCGCTTTTGTAAAGCAAAAGAAGCCCTTCCTTAATAACGTGGTGGGGAATCTTAGGGAAACAGAGCTTAAGACACTTGAAACGTGGATGGAAGAAATTCTTTCCGATGAAAACAAGCTGAAGGAGAACGGCTTTACGGAAAGTGAGATCACCGAACTGAAAGCACTCCGTCAAAACTCCTATCAGGCCAGATGGCTGGTGGAGGTACAGGAATACTTCAATGACAACCTTGGCAAGGACTGGAACAAAGAATCCATCGAGTCTCCGGAGATCAACGGAAAGGTGGATGAAGCAACACACGAGATGCTTCTGCAGTTTTTCAACAATTACCTGTCGGTTCTATACAAACTTGGGCTCCCCGAAAATCTGCCGGATGATGCCAGTGCGGAACTATATTATTCCATGCAGCTTGGCAATATCACGAGGCTTTTGGCAGCGCATAACATCATGTATACCAAGGACTGGGAGCAGGTTTTAAATAAGGCAAAGGAAAAGGCCAAAAAGATTGCAGATGAGGAACTGGAGAAGGAAAGCTGCCCGGTTGTCACCATTGGAGGAAAGAAATATCCGCTCCTGAAACAGATGAATTCCTTCACCAAATATGATGGAAAACAGATCGGTGATAAAGATCGCGCTTCCCTGGAAGAGAAACTGAACCGGGTCAAAGAACTGTATATTCTTATCAATGCCACCAATATCATCAATGTGGAAAAAAAGACGGGGGTATATACCACTGAATTTATGGCACTTCAGAACGGCTACGCCGAAGACATAAAAAAGCTGACGGGAGAGATTGATAAGCTGCTGAAAGCGTAGTGAGAGGAGCAACGATGGCCGGGAAACCTTTATTTTCGGAGATTTCTCCGATGTATATATCGAGTGCGGATGCACCGAATGTAATGCACATAAGACTGCGGATGAAAGATCCCGTTGACGGGGATGTGCTGCGACGGGCAGTGGACACCACGATGCGTCGTTATCCGTATTTTTGTGTGAAATTAACGAAAAAAGATCGTGACTGGCTTTTTGAAAAGAATGACCGGCCAATTGTGGTTACTCATTCCGAAAGGGGCGTAGAGCTGAATTCGGAGGCATCCAATGACCATCTTCTTACAGTTTCCTGGTATGAGGACTGGCTCTTTCTTTATATGTCGCATGCCCTGACAGACGGGACCGGTTTTTATCATTTTTTAAAAACATTGCTTTACTACTACTGCAGCGAGTTTTATCAGGTGGAGCCGAACTGTCCGGATGTGTGGCTTGTTTCTGACGGGATCGATGAGGAGGAATGGGACGATCCCTGCATTTCGATCAGGGACATTCCCCGGGAGGAGGGGGGAGAGACGGCGCCTGGACTGAATGTGATGCGAAAGGCCGGTCTTTCTGATAAAACAAAGAAAACGGTCACCGGGATTGCCATTTCCGAATCGGAATTCATGCGTTTCAACTGTCAAAACGAGGGTAGCCCCGCAACGATGATTGCGCTGCTTCTCGGCCGCGCATTTTCCGATCTTTTCCCCGATGCCCCGGAAAAGATCCGTATCAGTCTCTGTGTGAATCTCCGCAATGTCCTGCATACGCCGAGGGCACATCAGGCGCTTGTGGGAGGGATCTGGCTGGAATACGCCGAACAGATCCGTGACTGGCCGTTGGAAAAACAGGTGACGGTGATCCGGGGAAAGCTGATTGCCGAGATGCGGGAGAAAAAGCTCCTGTCGCAGGTCTACAATAACATCCGCCAGACAGAAAAACTCCTCGCACTGGACACGGACGGTGAAAGAGCCAGAGCCGCCTATGAACTCCTTGAAGCGGTAAAAGATCTGCAGACAGCCACGGTCAGCTATGTCGGGAAAGCAGCATTCGGAGATCTGGAGCAGTATGTGGAAGAATTCCATACATGGGCACCTGCCAAGTTTGAGAATGTGCTGCTGGAGGTTTCCGCGATCAACCACAGATTTTTCATTGATTTTATACAGAACTTCGATGACAGTCGATTTGTCGAGGCATTCCTGAGGGATCTGGGAAAAAACGGCATTGCGTATCAATCGCTGGGAACACATACCCTTGAACTGCCCGGGATGCCGTTGCCGTGGATGAAATGAAAAGGAGTCGGAAAGGGGTAGTAGCATGGCACAGTTACAGGATTATGCGGTAAGAAACACCGAAGCCGAAAAAAACGAATTTTTGCAGCAACAGCGTCAGAAGGGTCTTGGACATATCGAGGAACAGGGAGATGGCTTTGGGTTCCTTTCCAAGGATATGCTGATGGAGGAATTCCGTGATCGGAAAAAGACCACCGATTATGCCGACCGGACCAGATACTATTTTGAAGATGCGGGGATGATGCAGGCAAAGGCGGAACGCTATCGGAACCTGGCAGATAACGGCACGGATATCGAAGCCCACGCCCGGCGCTTTTCCAATCATTCCGCCGGTAAACGGAAAAAGGCTGCCAATGCCGCCGCGGATGCCTTTGATCATGCGGCTGCTTTGGAAGAGCAGTATCGGGATCAGATGGAGTCTTTGCCTCCTCTGACGCAGTTTCAGCGGAAGAAAGAGATCATGGAGGCACGGCTGCTCGGCATGAAAAAAGCTGCGGAGGTGAAGAGCACCAGCAAGGAAAACGAGACCTTCCGGGTACTCAAGGCTGAGATCTCCTGCCTTTCCATTTTGAAGGAGCAGGCTCAGGAGCTGACAAAACAGGAACAGGATGAGGAACAGAAGAACCTTCTCTTCTCTGAGATCCGGAAGATGACTAAAGACCTTGCCGCGGCGGAGCAGAAGATGGCAAGGGTCATGCCGTCCCCTCAGAAGCAGTGGATGAACCGGGTCTACTCAAAGGAAAGGGTGAAGCCTCAATACGAGCAGTGGAAACAGATCAATCCTGATCTTACGGAAGAGGACGCCAGGATCAATATGGCCCTGGTTCAATTCAGCACCGAGTTTAATAAGCCGGAATATAACGAAGCCCTGGATGGTCTTGTAAAAAACGGAATGTATGACAAGGAGGACAATCCATACCAATATAATGAAGGGGACAGGAGCAGGTTCCTTTCCTTTGGCATCCGGTCCGTTCTTCGGGACGAACATGGCCACCCCATCAATAAGGCAGAGCTTGAAAAAGACAGGCGGAATAAGGAGTGGCTGAAGGCTATTAAAACCGGCGATGTGGAGCTGAAAAACCGGATTTTGATGGATCAGTTTCATTATCTGGAGAGGCTGCGGATCCCGAGTCCCCGGGAACTGCGGGAACGGGGCATAGAGTTTTTCTTCGAAAAGGATCCCGCGCTCTTTTACGATATATCAAACCTTGCAGGAAAGTTTGATAACCTGAAGGACAAGGATCCCTTTGCAAAGCAATACGAGGAAGAACATCCGGTGTTCAGGGATAAGCTGTTTGCCATAGGGACTCTGGGCACGATGTTTCTGACCCATATGAAGGGGAAGCATCTGTTTCATGATGAAAACGGAGTGGATGAAAAGTCCCGTGAGGAACTGGAAGAGATAGTCAGTGATGAGTTCATGGAGACGAACTTCCAGAGTTATCAGGAAGATTATGACAAGGCATACAAAGATCCTCTCGGCGTAGGAATTGACGGCGTGGTGCTGGGGTATCTGAATGAGACGGAAAGGGAGGCTTTGCGGCTTTACGCGAAAAACCATCCCGATGAGTATGATAAGGAGATGCGAAAGAAGATCGCAGGCTCTGCGGAAGGAGAACGGGGGCAGGAACTCCTGAAAAAACGATCGGTGGAAGAGCTTTCTGACCTGACAGGAGAGGCGTACCGGGCGCTTTACGGTTCCACTATCTCGAAATCCAAACGGATGCAGCGGGCGGAAAACGCAATAGAAAAGAAAAAGCTTCAGATGGCTCTCCGGAACCGGATGGAGAACTGCCTTATCGAGCGGCAGAGGGATCAGGCGATCGCTCTTTCCAAAGAACTCTTCCGCGATGTAGAACATGAGGGGAAGATCGTAAAGGAAGCCGCAGAGAACCGGGATGACATCCTGACCAGAGAGATGGATCCGGTTGCTCTTCGATTCGCCGGGGAGTGGACGGAACTGGAAAAAAACGGAAAGCTTCTGACGGCTCCTACGGGTCAGCAGTCAACTCCACAGGCCATCCGGAATGCGGAGCATATTCTGGTAAACCTGGACCTTTCCGTCTTTGACTACAAAAACGATACCGAGTTTGTATCCAAAATACAGGAAAACTACCGGTGGATCCAGAAAGCGGATGCCCTGCGGGACTATTGCCGGATAGCGAAAGAGAAAGGGTGGATCCAGGGGAATGAACCGGCTCTGGAGGCGCGGCTTCAGTTTTTCGCGGAGATGAAGGAGGATTACGATGCCAGGATCGCCATGATGAATTCTCCCTATTATGCCCTCCTTGCCAACGCCGATATCTCCGGGCTTTCCGATGCGCAGCTGCAGCAGAAGATCACAGAAGCCGGGAATGCAAATAATGGAGACCTGGCCGCCTTCCTTAAGAACTATCGTATCCTGAAAAACCGGGGCAATGTCTTTAAAAAGGGCGGGAATGCCGAAGCCCGTGAGGAGGTGCTCCGCAATCAGGCGACCCAGGAAGCGCAAAGTCATCAGGCAGAGAGGCAGAATGAAGAAATAAACATAGAAGATGCCATTCTCGAGATGGCGGAAAATGAAGAGATCTCGAGCCAGCAGCAGATCAATAATCAGCAGCAGATCAATAACCAGCAGCAGGTCAATAATCAGCAGCAGGTCAAAAACCAGCAGCAAAGTAAGAACACGCAGAAAAAAGAGAAGACAGAAGTAAAGAAAGAAGAAAAGAAAGAAGAAAAGAAAGAAGTAAAGACAGAAAATCAGCAGAAAGCCCAAACTTTCAAGCAAAAACAACACGCGAGAAAATCCTACAAAACGATGACTGAGAAACTGCAGAAAATGCAGGCCAGATACCAGAATGACGAGAAATTCAAAGAGTATTATAAAGAGATAGAAAGCACGCCGGAGGCGATGGATAAGCAGCTTGTGGAGGTCCAGGGACAGGAGGAGTTCACCTTATTTGAGACTCAGAAAATCGGTGATATTGAGGGAATGAAGATCAAAAACGAAGGGATCATCAATGAGATGATGGAGTACTCAGACAAACACTACACCGATTACAACGGGTATCTGCGGGGTACGAAGGAAGTAGATGAACTCACGAAGCAGAAAGTAGAGAAAATGAAAGACGGGATGAAAGAGTTTAAGCTCGACCGCAACCTTGTGGTACGGCGGGAGGTCAGAGGACTGGACACCCTTGCCAATATGCTGAACCTGGAAATGGATAAAAATGACCCGGACTATGCAGACAAGCTGAAGGAAGCCATTAAGAAAAAAGTCGACGATCATCAGGACAAGGATGTGATCCTGACGGATCCGGGCTTTATCAGCACCACGATCGATCCCGGCAGCAGCTGGCTTTCCCCTGAGGACGGAGTCGAGTTTATCATCAATGTCAAAAAGGGAACCGAGGCCATCAATATCAACCAGGCCAGTTTAAATGGCATGGAAAATGAGCTGCTTCTGAACGCAGGTACCAAATTCAAGTTGGTGAAGATCTTCTATAACGGATGCGATGGAGAGGAGCAGCGGGATCTTTGCGGTGAGCAGATGAAGGGTTCGAAACTCACCAAGCCCGGGCAGAAAATATGGAAGGTCTATCTGGAGACCATCCCGTCAAAGGAAGAGGGACAGTTAAAATAATTCCGGCGAAGCCTTGAGAAGAAAAAGAGAGGAAGGAACATGGCAGAAAAAAGCAGTTTGGAAGAACGGATGACAGACGACCTGGGTCTCAGGGAGATCACAGAGGAGAATATGTGCTGTGTTAAGTGCAGGCACAGAGAAGGCGATGTCTTAAGCTGCGGCATTTATTCCCAGAAGCCCGATGATGTTCTGGACGGGGAGCTCTGCCCCCGTTTTGAGGAGTAGGAACCGGCCATGAAGGGAGAGGGTTTCCTCGTATGCCGGATAACCGAAGACCAGCTGCAGAGCTTTTACGGATTGATCCCATCTGACCTGAAGGACGCCCTGGCCTTTCCGAAAAGCTACGCTTTGGCGGCAGTGACGGAGGACAGCTTATCTCCCGCCGGGATCCTGATCTTTCGGTTCCGCCGGGGGCCGGAGGATGAGCTTCTGGCAAGGGGAGACTGGCTCTATATCCCGGAAACGTACCGGCGGAGGGGCATCGGCACCCTTCTCACCCGGCACCTGCAGGGACTTCTGAACGATGCCGGCATCCGGAAGACGGTTTTTGAGTTTCCGGATCGGGAAGAGAACGCTCTGCTTTCAGAATTTCTGAAAAACCGGGGATATGCAGTGGAAAAGGTCTGCGTTCCCCGAAACCGATATAGCCTGGGAGAACTGAAAAAAGCCTTTGATGCCCTGGGAAAGACGGGAAAGCCCGCAGTACCTTCCGTTCCTCTCTGCGATCTTCCCTTTCATGAAGTAAAGAACAGGCTGAAAAAGGAGCTTCTTTCCCGGGGACAGACAGATACCGAAGGACTCCTGAAACGGGAAGAAGGCTTTTTTGAACCGGAGATCAGCTGCGCCGCAAAAAAAGAGGGGGAGATCCGCTGCCTCCTGCTGACGCAGAAACTTCCTTCCGGGAAGCTGGTGCTTTGGCATCTGACTGCTCCGGACGCGAAGGAAGGAAAGTCTTCCAGGACAAAGCTGACGAGGGAAGCTGCAGCCTGTATCGAAAATGCATTGTCCACGGCTTTATATGCATACGGAAAGAAGACGGAAGTAACCTGTGGGGATGCACTGTGGCAGGAGGAGTTTGCCTGCCTCCTGGAGGACCGGGGGGCAAGTCTGATGATGAGGGCAGTCCGGTGGGAGGACTGACGGAAAGGAGTATTTGTGACTACGGAGTTTACCAGTATCCCCTTAAGCGAGAAGAATATCCTCTCCTTTGAGGATTATCTGCCGATGGAGGTCCAGCACATGATCCTGAGCCCGGCGGCTGCAGGCTTCGGTGCTCTGGAGAGAGACGTGGCCAGCGGGGCTGTCATGGTGCGCACCGTTTCCGGAGGAGACGGGGGGGACCTTCTCCAGCTTCTCTGGCTTAGCGTGGACGAAGACGTATTACGCAAAAAGGTAGGGACCATGCTCCTTGCGGACGCGGTGAAGCTGGGGAGAGAACGGGAAGCGGCGGCGGTATACTGCCGGTATCCTTTTGAAGAATTTGACGCAGCGGATACCTTTTTCTCGGAAAACGGTTTTCTGATCCACGAAGATGCGGAGGATCAGGATTTCCACATCGCCTGGCAGCAGCTTTCGGAGCCCGAAGGATCGGGGGAACCCTTCGCGGGGCTGGAGGGCGCGTCCGTGATGATGCCAAGGCTTCTGGGTCTCCTGGATTATCTGGAGGATATGGGATATGAAGAGGCATACATTGCCTATGATGACACCGACCGTCTTGCTATCCGGATTCCCCGGGAGGACGGAAAAGCGGGGCTCATGGTGGCTGTCCTGCCGGAAGCGGATAACCTGTACGGTGAGGCTTACTCCATCCTTGTGAAGGGGAGCCTTTCCATGGATCCGGGGAAACAGAAGGGGCTTTCGGAGCGCCTTGCCAAATGGCAGGAGGAGCATGTATTGGTCCAGGCGGGCATCGTTACCGGGGAAGAAACCGTTGATTTTCACGCTGCCGTACCTGTCCGGGAAGGTCTTTTGGAGGAAGAGGAATTCCGAAGCTTTTTTGATGCGGTGCTTCGGGAAATGGATTCTTTTCAAAACTGATCCGAGGGGGAAGATGTAAATTGCCAAAAGAGAATGAACTGACTCAGAATGAAGTCAATAAAGAACCCGTATCCATAACAAAGACCAGGACGGAGGAGCAGCAGCAGAATCTTTCCACCACCAGGAACATGCCCCTCCAGCAGAACCTGATGTCGGGAAACGGTGGAGAGGGTCCCATTTTAAACACTGCCGAAAGAGTGGAGATCGGACCTGCTTCCCGCGCAGCCCATGTAGAGGAACCGGCCCGGCCCGAGTATATCAGCTTTGACGAGGCCTACATCCGGGAAAACAGAAATGACAACGGCCGGATGAGAGCGGTGCGCTCTTCGCTGAAGATTTATATGGATCTGAAGCGGGATCTTCAGACGGTAGATCAGGAGAATAAACAACTGTATCTGGAGAAAATGATCAATGAGCTGCTGGAGCTCCGGAGACTCTGTGATTCCTACAGCTTTTTCCGTTTTTCGCTCTTTGCCTCTGAAGCCAAAAAGAAGCAGGAGATCCGGCAGGTCCGCGAGCAGGCCGAGCAGGAACTGGAACGGGTGCGGCAGGACTATTTCACTCATCTGGAGAACGAGTTTCAGACCAGGGCCTATGCCAATCCTTCTATCAAACAGCGGGAATCCAAAAAGACCAAGCAGCCCCGGAAGATCGGGCTCGGAGCAAAGAAAAGCGGAAAGCAGAGGATCCTTTTGGATGAACTGAACAAACAGGTCACACTGGCGGATTATGCGGTTCATTCCGTGAAGTCTTACCTGAAGCAGAGGAGCTTCTTTGACCTTCGTCAGAACCGCCTGGATTTCACCGAGGAAGAAAAAGGACTTCTCCTGAAGATCCAGGAATACGGCAGACTGGCCCCTGTGGAGAGAGAGCTTGGCCGTGCCAACGGTCTTTGGGCCTGTATTTATACGATTCCGAAGCTGAAGAGCCGCCAGAAAAAGGAGCAGCGGCTTTATCAGGAGATCCGGAGAGAGCTGACCCGGCTGACGGGGAAGGAGTCAGAGCTTACGGAGGGAAAAAAGGTCTTTTTCCGGTCCTATCTTGACCGGCTGGAAAACAATACAAAAGGAACCCTCACCCTGACGGACGAGCAGAAAAACCAGGTGCATGATGAGATCACGGGAGTACGGTATGCCCGAACTTCAAAGCAGATGGATGACGGCATTTATACAGGCGCCCCCCTGCCCCAGAAGATGGTTGACCACCGAGGGGAACCTCTCTTTTCCCATCCCCCAACCACCGCGGACGTGATCCAGTCGGAGATGGGAAACTGTTTTTTCCTGTGCGCCGTTGGGGAAATGGTATCCGAAAATCCCGAGACTGTTACGGATATGTTTCAGGAGGAAGGGGACAATGTCATCGTCCGTCTCTGGCATCATGATCCAAAGAATATCGATGCAGATCCGAAGCCGGTCTTCATTAAGATCGATAAGATGGTGGATGACTATGCCAACAAGGGAGCACTGTGGGTCAGCCTTCTGTGTAAGGCGTTTTGCAGCTACAACAGGATCTATCCTCGGAACCTGCACATGGAAAGGATGAAGGATTTTGGCGATGCTCTGCAGATCGATCACCAGAGACGAAAGGTCATCAACTACGGGTATTTTACCCGGGGCGGAGTATCCTCAGATGTTTATCCCATTCTGACCGGGCGGAAAAAAGAGTCGACAATGGGCCTTAAGGGTACCGCTGTGGAAACAGGCGTCGCAAGTCATATGATGAAGCTGGCTTATCAGAAGGAACACAGGAAGGAAGACCGGACGAAAATGGAACAGGATCACACCGTCCTGGATCAGGAGGTGGCGGTCTTTTCCGTGGAAGGACACGGAGATGTGGTGTATATCAGGGAATTGTGCGGGGACCTTCTTCAGAGAAGAAAAAGCGGCAGACAGGCTCTGTTTGATGAGATCAAACAGTACAAAAAGGATTTTGCGGAGCTGAAGGAGAGGAAGAACAAGGCCAAAACGGAAACGGAGAAGAACCGGTGTATCTATGAATCGCAGGAACTGACGAGTGTGAAACTACAACTCGTCAGAAAGTATAATGCTTTCATGGGAGAGCCCGGAGTAAAAGTCCGCCCCGGATGGTCCAAAGATGATAACGTGTTTGATGAGGACAGTGAAACTGCCAAAGCAGCAGAGGCGGACAAAGTCTTCCTCGCTGTATTCAGCAAACTTTCCGAGGTGATCTCCTACGCCGGCGGAAGATATGCCGAGCACATCAGGCATTGGGATGATCAGAAACAGTTTTTCCAGATGGTTGCCGGATATCTGAAACGGGGAGCCGTAACCCGGGGAGCTTTAAACGAACAGAAATTCCAACTGACCTGGTGCGCGGAGCAGCTGGGGATGGACGAGACAGAGCTTTTTGATAAACTCCTGGATTATGCTGTAAAAACAAATGAGATGGCAGCAGAGAAATATGATGAGTTGAAGAATGCTCCCGAAAGTGAGATATTTACCGGTGTATACAGTGAATACGCATTGTCTGTCTTTGACAGGATCAATGAGCTGAAGGGGCAGGGATTTCCGGTGTCGGCAGGGGGCAGGGTCGGTGTCGGGGAGACCACTGCAAACGGAGAGACCAAGGGAGCAGGGGTCGTCGGACAGCATGGCTATTCGGTGCTGGGCACCACCGAGATCCTCTACGAGGGAAAGCCCATCAAGATGATACGCCTCCGGAATCCCTGGGGACATTATACTTCGAATTATGTCAAAGACACAAAAACAGGGAAGGTGGAAGCGGTTACCAATGAAGAGTCGGGAGGTGAGTTTCTGTGCGAGCTGACTCATTTCATCAAAACCTTTGACCAGATTTTTACGACCCGCTAGAATGATCAGGGAAGCTTTGCGGCTTTACGCGAAAAACCATCCCGATGAGTATGATAAGGAGATGCGAAGGAGGATCGCAGGCCCCGCGGAAGGAGAACGGGGGCAGCAAATATTCCCAGAAGCCCGATGATGTTTTGGATGGGGAGCTCTGCCCCCGGTTTGAGCAGGAGTAAATGGAATCATGGCAAACAAAGCTGAAAGAAAAAATCCTGGAAAGTGGACAAAAGGGGGACTCCGGAGCAAGGTGTTCATACTCTGCATGCTCCTTGTGATCACGGCGATCTGCGGGTTTGCGATCGTCGGTGTGATCCAGCTGCGTTCGCTCCAGTATATGGCAAGGAGTACCGGCGAGGCACAGGCGGATGCCATCCGCGAGCAATCCGAACAGTCCATGATGGAGATGACGGAAGACAGCATGAAGAATATCGTGGTGCAGGCCGCTGATAATACCGACTGGGAGATGTGGCAGCTCCGGGATGAGGCAGTAGTGCTGGCGGCACAGGTTCAGGATGTCTTTGCACATCCGGAAAACTACGGACAAAAGAGCGTCTATCCACCGGATGCCAAAAATGCGGGTACCCTGACGCTTCAGCTGTTATTCTCCGAAACAGCCGATCCGACGGATGAGGATATGGTCATGGCGGAGAAGCTTGCGAACCTCGAACCGACCATGGCAGCGATGATGATGGAAAATGATTTCGAAACCCAGGATCTTATCATTGCATTTCCCTGTGGGATGTCGCTTGATATGGATACGCTCTCGGACCGCAAATTCAATGATGACGGAAGCCTCCGCCCTTATAACCCAAACGTGCGCCCCTGGTGGAAGGACGCGACGGAGACAGGAGACGTAGTCTTAACCCATGCGGTCCACAGTAATCTTCTGGATGTCAGCGAGATCGAGTTCGGCGTTCCGGTGTATGTGGATGATAGGCTCGTTGCCGTCGTGGAAAGCTCCGTGCGGACAGAGACCTTTCAGACCTTTGTCTCCGAGGTGAATTATGGAGAAAGCAGCTTTTCCATCGTCGTCAGCGATGACGGGACGTTGGTCTATTCGCCGTTTGATGAGGGCGAACTGAAAATGGACCATATGCTTTCCACCCAGATCTACAATCAGGGGAATGAAGAACTGGATCGGATCATAGAAGAGGCCCTTACAGGAGAAGTCGGGTTTTCGGATATCAAGGTGGACGGAAAGGAATACTGCGTCGCGTATGCCCCGATGATAACATCAAACTGGACACAGATGATGTTTGTGGACAGGGAGGAACTGAAAAGACCTACGGAGGAGCTTCTCGTTCATCTGGATGAGACCACGCATGGAACGCTCGAAAAATACGAAAAAGGGTTCGCGCAGTCAGCGTTGTTGATCACGTTTGTAATGATGCTGCTGCTCGCGAACGCGATCCTCGTAGCACTTTTGTTTTCCGGGAAACTTACAAGTCCCATTAACCGCATGACAGAGGCTGTGCGGCAGATCTCCGGAGACAATTTCAACTTTGAAATGGATGACATCTACCGCACCGGGGATGAGATCGAGCTGCTGGCAGAGACATTCGGAGAACTCTCAGAGAGGACGAAACGTTATATCCGTGAGATCATGGAGATCACATCGGAGAAGGAGAGGATCGGAGCGGAGCTTTCCATCGCGACAAAGATCCAGGCAGATATGCTGCCGAAGGACTTCCCCATGTTCCCCGAAAGAAATGAGTTCGAAGTGTTTGCCACCATGACTCCTGCGAAGGAGGTAGCGGGTGATTTTTACGATATCTTCCTGATCGATGAGGATCATCTCTGCCTTGTGATAGCGGACGTATCAGGAAAAGGGATCCCGGCGGCGCTGTTTATGATGGTCGCAAAGAACATGCTGGAAAACCGTGCAATGCAGGGAGGCACCCCGGCGGAGATCTTTGCGGATGTCAATAAGCGTCTCGGCAGAAGAAATGAAGAGGGGATGTTTGTGACAGTATGGCTTGCCATCGTCACACTCTCGACCGGGCAAGTGATCGAGTCAAATGCCGGACATGAGAACCCCGTGATCAGAAGACACGGCGGTGAATATGAGTATCTGCAGACACCCCATGGTCTTGTCCTCGGTGTGATGGCAAAGGCAAAGTACAAGGATTATTCCTATGAGCTTGCTCCTGGCGACAGTATTTTTGTATATACGGACGGGATTCCGGAGGCGGTGGATGCTAAGGGAGAACGCTATGGTACAGAGCGGCTTCTTGAGGTGCTGAATCATTGCATAGAAGATGATCCGGAAGAACTCATCGGACATATCCACAGCGGTGTTGATGACTTCGCGGGAGAAGTGGAGCAGTTTGACGACTTAACGATGCTGTCATTCAAGTACCATGGCAATAAGGATGTATAGGATGAATTATCTATGGATCGATGAAAAAAACCGAAGTTCCTTTAAGAGCGTATTGCCAAAAGCGTATACGGAGGGGAAGGAAAACATCTGTGTCGGAGCCTACGATGACGACGGATTTGTATGCGGGGCGCTCTGCTACCGTTATGCTCATTATCAGTATGATGTGCTGTGGATTTATGTGGCGGAGGAGAAACGCCTTCAGGGCACGGGGAGAGGGCTCCTCGACCTTTTGTTCCGGATCGTAGGGACCTCCGGAGAGATCTATCCCATCAGTGCCAGATTCGAGCCCTCGGCAGAGGAGAGTCTTTACGGTTTTTTTCTTTCGTATAGCAAGATGGAGACGGCCTATTCCCATGACAGGTTCTACGTGGATCCCAGAGAGATCCGGGGGATAAAGCTCCCGGGGACAGGGACGAAGGAACCGCTCAGGCAGGATGATTTTTTCAAGCTTCCCATGGCTTCCCAGCGGAAGATCCTTGGTCAGCTTGAAGAGGAATGCGATTACATCGTGCCGGATTATGAGGACTGGAAAAGGAACGCAGTGTCGGAACTTTGCCGCTGTATCCTGCTCAACGGATCCCTGATGGATCTTCTTTTTGTGCATAAGCGGTCAGACGGGAACCTGGAGCTGTCTTATCTCTACAGTAAATATCCGAAAGGCCTCGTGGAACTTCTGACAGCAGCGGCCTGGGATACGGAAAGTTACTATCCTAAAGCAAAGCTGGTGTTTGACGCAGTGAATGAGGAGTCAGCCTCCATGGCAGAGAAGCTCTTTCCGAAAGCGGTAAAGGTTCCGGTCTACGAAGCAGAGTGGTAAAAATAACCCCCCCGGGGGCTTAAATTAGCGATCGACCGATGATAGAATGATACTCAACCAATTTTTAAACGGAGGAAGAGTATTATGAAAAAAAGGTTGATCGCTATTTTTATGTCTGCGCTTCTGGTTGCGGGAGCGGCAGGATGCGGAGCGGCAGCGCAACCGACTGATGCATCTGCTCCTGCAGCGGAGACTGAGGCGGTGGAAACGACATCATCCGAAGAAACGGCAGAGGAGCCGGCAGAAGAGTCGGCAGCAGAAAGCGGAGAAAAGATCCTGCGGGCAGCAGCATCCTTTGCCTATCCGAGTCTGGATGTACATAAGGAATACTATGGATGGTACACCTCGATCTACGGTATGTCAGAAGCGCTCTTTAAGATGGATGAGAATTCCGCGGTAGTTCCCTGTCTTGCCAAGGATGCAGTATCGGACGGCAATACCTGGACGATCACGTTAAATGATGGCGTGGCATTCTCCAACGGAAATCCGCTGACAGCAGACATGGTTGTGAGGAACTTGGAGAGAGTGGCGGAGGAGAATTCGAGATTCGAGTATCTTAAAGATTTTACCATGGAAGCGGTGGATGATAAGACGCTGACGATCACGACTCCCGAGATTTATCCGACGATGAAGAACGATCTCGCGACGCCGGAGCTAGGCATGATGGATCTGGATGCCACGACCGATTTTGACAATGTGCCGGTCTGTACCGGGCCTTTCGTGATCGAGACTTTTGTTCCGGAGGGAGACGTTACGGTTGCAAAGAACGACAATTACTGGGACGGCGATGTGAAGCTCGACGGTGCGATCTTCTATTATATGCAGGAGGATGACCCGAAGCTCCTTGCGATGCAGAGCGGAGAGATTGACTGCTACAACAGCGTATCGTCGGCAGCGCTTGAAGTCTATAACGCAGAGCCGGATAAGTACACCGTGGTGTCGATCCCCGGCGCAAGACTGCAGTTCTATATTCTGAATGAGAACCGGCTGGATGATGCGGTAAGAGAGGCGATCAATCTCACCGTGGATAAGGACAAGATCGCTGAGTATCTTTCCGGAACCGTATCGCCTGCTGTCGGTCCGTTCGGCACGAATACCGCATATGGCAAGGTGACGGTGCCGCCGGTTGACACGGACAAAGCAAAAGAACTGCTGGAAGCGGACGGGTATACACTCGGCGCGGACGGTATTTATGAAAAGAACGGAGAGAAGCTCTCTATCGATATCGCGTATTATGCGGCAAGATCTCTCGATACGTTAGCGCTCCTTATCCAGGAACAGCTGAAGGCGATCGGCATCGACTCCGAGCTTTCCGTATACGAAGATCCGGATTCCACCTACATCGCGACCGGTGATTTTGATCTGGGGCTTTACTGCTCGATCGCAGATAAGTCCGGCGACCCGCTTTACTTCATCGAGTCCACGCTTTCGGACGGAGGTTACTATGACTGCGGCGGATTTGACGATGACCATTGCCAGGAGCTGATCGATCAGCTGAAGTATGAGGTCGATACCGCAAAGAGAGCGGAGCTTGCGAACGAGATCGTGCAGATTGCAATCGATGACAATGCTTATGGCTATGTCGGACTTTTCAATAATACGACGGTGCTGAGAAAGGGCGTCAGCGGATTTGCCGAGGACATCCCCTTTGACTTCTACGGAGTAAGCGCGGAGACCGATATTCAGTGATCAAAAAAGCAGCGGGAAAAATTGCGACTCTCATCGTGATCCTCCTGATCCTCAGCTTCTTTGTTTTTTTGCTTCTCTATCTTGCCCCGGGAGATCCGGCGGAAAAGCGACTGACCTCGCAGGGCGTTGTTATTACCAAAGAAGTGCTTCAGGCGGAGCAGGAGAGACTGGGACTTTTAAAGCCATTCTTCGTTCGATACGGAGAATGGCTTTTGGGGGTTGTGAGAGGAGATTTCGGTCTTTCCTTTAAGGATGACAGGCCGGTTGCGGCAAAGCTTGTCGCGGGGCTGCAGAACACCTGTATCCTTGCATCTGCAAGCCTTGTATTTTCGCTGCTCGTTTCTTATCCGCTGGCACTCCTTTCCGCGTTTAAAAAAGACAAGATCGCAGATCATATCATCCGTGTGATCTCTTTCATCGGAAATTCGCTTCCGAACTTTCTGATCTCCGTACTTCTCATGTATTTTTTCTGTATCAGTTTAAACCTCTTTCCGGTCATTGCGGACGGCTCCTTTAAGGGGCTGCTCCTTCCGATGCTGTCGCTTTCGATTCCCATGATCGCACGATTTACAAGGCAGATGAGATCGGAGATGATCCTGCAGCTTTCCGAGGACTATGTCACCGGGATGCGGCTGCGTGGGGTGAAGGAGATCTATATCGCGGTCAACATCATCCGGAATTCCCTGGGGCATGTCATCACCATTATCGGACTTCAGATCGGAACGCTGATGGCGGGCTCCGTTGTCATTGAAACGATCTTTCGATGGCCCGGCATCGGGAAGCTTGTGATGGATTCCATTACAAGCCGGGATTACCCGGTCATCATGGGCTTTGTGATCGTGATGGGTACCATTTATGTAGTGATCAACCAGCTGACAGACCTTTGTTATCATTTGCTGGATCCGAGAGTCAGGACATGAAGACGCGCAGCAAAAAAACGAGAAAACAACTCATCAGAAGGATCGCCATAGCATCGGTCATTGCCGCGGTTTTGATCGTGATCGTTGTTTTTGCGGGCATTTTTGCGCCGAATGATCCCTATCAGACCAATGCGGCTTTTATCCGGAAGCCGCCGTGCGCGGAGTATCCGCTCGGCACGGATAACCTGGGACGGTGCGTTTTATCCCGGATTATATACGGAGGCAGGACGACCATAGCCGCGACGTTTTTCCTGGTGGCGATCTCGTTCCTGATCGGGACCGTGATCGGGATCCTCTGCGGATATTTCGGCGGAGTAGTGGACGGACTCCTCATGCGCCTTGCGGATGTAACGCTCGCTTTTCCTCAGATGGTGATCGCGCTTGCGGTAGCCGGGATCCTCGGCGGAGGACTCGGTGGAGCTTTGATCGCACTAGGTATTACGATGTGGGTCGGCTTTGCGCGACTCGCAAGAAGCCATACGTTGTCGATCAAGAACGAGCCTTACATACAGACTGCGATCCTTTCCGGAAAGAGTACCGGATACATCATGATGCGGCACATTCTGCCGAATATCATGCCGCCGATCCTAACCAACGCACTGACACAGATCGGGACCACGATGATCGGAATCTCCGGCCTTTCCTTCCTGGGACTTGGCGTGGTGCCGCCAACGGCCGAGTGGGGCTCCATGATCAGCGAAGCAAGAGCGTATATCCAGATCGCGCCCTGGGCGGTACTGGCGCCTGCTGCAGCGACGATCATTACCATTATTGTTTTCAACTATCTCGGGGATGCCGTGATGGATTACAGGGACCTATGATGGACGGACAGATTTTAGAGATCAGGGATCTGACAGCTTCATATGACGATACGAAGGCGCTTTGCGGTGTTACGCTTTGCGTGCCGAAAGGGCAGATCCTGTGCATCGTCGGGGAGAGCGGCTCGGGAAAGTCCACGATCATCAAGGCGATTACGGGTTTTAAGGGACTTACGGTGGATAGCGGGAGCGTGCTCCTTGAGGGAGAAGAGATCATAGGCATGCCGAAGGCAAAGAAAAGACGAATCCTTGGAGAGAGCATCGGCGTGATCCCGCAGAATCCCGCGGGCTCCTTCAACCCGATCCGGCGTTATGAGCCGCAGTTGAAAGAGACGCTTAAGAGCCATGGGATTACCTACAGAAAAGAAGACGTCATCAACACCTTTCAGAAGATGGGACTTAAGGACGCGGAATCGATCCTAGGCATGCGACCTTATGAGCTGAGCGGTGGAATGAATCAGAGAGTGGCGGTTGCCGCAGCGATGCTTCTTAAACCAAGGCTTCTCCTTTGCGACGAGCCGACGAGTGCGCTGGATGTGAATACACAGGATATGGTCATTGATGAGTTCCTCAGGATCAACGAAGAGAACGGGACGACCATTGTGATTGTGACGCATAATCTCGGTCTTGCAAGAAAGATCGCGGGAGGGATCGCGATCATGTACCGGGGGTGCATCATCGAAGAGGGCGCTCCGGATGAGATTATTAGATCGCCCAGGGAAGAATACACGAAAAGACTGATTCAGGATGTTCCGAAACTGAGAGCCGGGTAGAAAGATGGAGTTAATAAAGGGATCCAGTTTAAAAAAAGCATTTCATAAAAAGGGCCGGCAGGTTCTCGCGGTGGAGGATGTTTCATTTTCCCTGAAGGAGAAGGAATTCCTTGCGATCGTGGGAGAGAGCGGCTCTGGAAAAAGCTCGCTTCTCCGCCTCATTGCAGGGCTCGATAAGCCGGACGGGGGACACCTTTTTTATAAGGGCGAGGAATATACCACGAAGAAGTACGGTTATGCCGGAGCTTTTTTGCAGATGGTCTTTCAGGATGCATACAGCTCCTTTGATCCGAAGATGAGGATGCAGGATTCCATCAGGGAGTGCAATGGTGAGAGGTCTGAAAGGGAACTTGAGCAGCTCCTTGACTTTGCGATGCTGCCGAAGGAACTCTTAAATAAACGCCCCGGAGAGCTTTCCGGTGGACAGTGCCAGAGAATGTCCATCGTAAGAGCTCTCTATAGCGGGGCGGGGGTTCTGCTCTGCGATGAGATCACGAGTGCCCTCGATGTGTCCACACAGGCACAGATCGTAAGGGTGTTTCAATCACTGCGGGAAGAGAGAGAGTTTTCCGCTATTTTTGTATCACATGATATCGCCCTGATGGGAATGCTATCCGAGAGGATCATGGTGATGAAGGACGGTAAATGCATCGAGGAAGGGAATACGGACGAGATCATAAGAGACCCGTCGGAGGATTATACAAAGCTTCTCATTGAAAACGCGAGGAAGCAGAGTTTTTAGAAAAGAGGTTTACTATGTCGGAAGAAATGATGAAACGGATCATCGGCTATTGGACGAAGCGGGCGGACAGCTATTCCAAGCTGAACGTCGAGGAGCTCGGCTGGGGAATGAATGAAAAGTGGCTCCACGCCATGGAAGCGTTTTTTCCGGATAAGCCGAAGGAGGAGATCAGAATCCTCGACATCGGGACGGGCCCCGGGTTTTTTCCCATTGTCCTTGCCGAGGCGGGGTATTTTCCGGATGCCGCAGACTGCACGGAACAGATGCTTCTCGAAGCAAAGAAGAACGCAGGGGAGTATCTCAGTCATATCCGGTTCCATCTCATGAATGCGGATCACCTAACATTTGAAGACGGGACGTTTGATGTAGTGGTAAACCGCAATCTGACCTGGAATCTTCAGAATCCGTGCCGGTGCTATGCAGAGTGGATGCGTGTATTAAAGCCTGGCGGGAAACTCATTGTTTTTGATGCGAACTGGTATCACTACCTCTACGACGAAGAGGCGAGAGCGGCTTACGACAGAGACAGGGAAGCAGCGGCAAGGGAAGCGATCATTGACTTTAACCTCGGCGATGAATTTGAGATCATGGAGAAGATCGCGATGGAGCTTCCGATGTCAAAAAAACCCCGTCCCGTATGGGACAGGGATAAAATGCTCGAGATCGGATATTCCTCCGTGGAGCTCTGCGACGATATCTGGAAGACGGTCTGGACGAGCGCCGAGAAAACTAATTATTCCTCGACGCCGATGTTCCGGATCGCAGCCACGAAGTGAGAGACTTAAATCCTTTCTACCAGAGCTTCGACAAGCGCTGCTGAGTGAACAGCTGCTTTTTTCACGAAGGTCGGGAAATCCATCTCGGCGGAATCATCCGCCTTGTCGGAAATGGAGCGGATGATGAGGAAGGGGATCCCGTTGAGGTATGCGCCCTGTGCAATGGAGGCTCCTTCCATCTCCGCGCAGTCACCGTG
This sequence comes from Lachnospiraceae bacterium, assembly GCA_045657665.1. Lineage (GTDB taxonomy): Bacteria > Bacillota > Clostridia > Lachnospirales > Lachnospiraceae > RUG12461. Next base: position 152,507 of record JAZOTN010000030.1, read on the forward strand.
GAAAACCGTGGTCAGGCGTTCTTTTTGTTCTTTGCTTGAGATGAACTGGTCGCCGCTGACGACGCGTCCTTTCCGGACAGCAAGCTCCGGATTGACTTCTTTGCAGACCGTGACGGCAAGATCAGAGAGAGCCTTGTCCGCATGGAATACCTCGGGGAGCCCGGGTACCTGGCCGGGAGCAAAGCCGAGCGCTACGGAATCCATATCATGCTGAACGGCTTCCTCAGAGATCAGGATGTCTCCGATATTCAGCTCCGCATTTAACGAGCCGGCTGCGCCGGTATTGATGACTGCCGTGACTTCGAAAAGATCCGCGAGGATCTGGACGGCGAGCGCGGCATTTACTTTTCCGATTCCGCACTGGCATAGAACGACAGGCACACCCCGGAGGGTTCCCTCCGAAAACTCCATCGATGCTTTCTTAACGGTTCTTTCAATCGACATATGGCTTTTAAGCTGTGCCACTTCCGGCTCCATAGCGCCGATGATACCGATCTTTTTCATGTGTTTTTTCCTCCTTTTGGAATGATTTCTTTCATTATCTGGAAATCCCGAAAAAAAGTCAACGAAACTGTAGAAATAAAAATAGTTTTCATATATAATAGTGGGCAGATACGTTGCAATAAAACAGGTTGATTAGGAGGGATGATCATGCCAAGTGAAATTCGTGATATCGGACTTGCGAAAAGCGGACATTTAAAGATCGCATGGGTAAAGAACCACTGCGATCTCCTTAGGACTTTGGAAGAGGAGTTTTCAAAGACCAAACCCTTTGCGGGGAAGAAGGTGACGCTTTCCGTTCATCTGGAGGCGAAGACCGCATACCTTTGCAAGGTGCTTGCAGCAGGCGGTGCAGAGATGTATGTGACCGGTTCCAACCCGCTTTCCACGCAGGATGATGTGGCAGCGGCGCTCGTGGATTCGGGGCTGGAAGTGCATGCCTGGTACGGCAGCACGGACGAGGAGTATAACCGTCATATCCGTGCGGTACTTGCTCCGGGACCGAACATCATCATTGACGACGGCGGTGACCTTGTCAACATGATGCATACCGAGTTTAAGGATCTGATCCCCGGCGTGATCGGCGGATGTGAAGAGACCACAACCGGTATTATCCGTCTGGAAGCGATGAACCGCGCGGGAGATCTCAAATTCCCGATGGTAAAGGTCAATAACGCGCAGTGCAAGCATTTCTTCGACAACCGTTACGGTACGGGCCAGTCTGTATGGGACGGCATCAACCGCACGACGAACCTCATCGTTGCAGGTAAGACCGTAGTCGTTGCAGGCTACGGATGGTGCGGCAAAGGCGTTGCGATGCGTGCGAAGGGCCTCGGCGCGAAGGTGATCGTTACCGAGATCGATCCCGTAAAAGCGATCGAAGCCGTTATGGACGGGTTTGAGGTCATGCCGATGAAAAAGGCTGCGGCGCTCGGCGATTTCTTTGTCACCGTGACCGGATGTGACAAGGTCATCGACGAAGAGGATTTCCTGGAGATGAAGGACGGTGCGGTGCTCTGCAACGCAGGACATTTTGACTGTGAGATCGATATGGCGGGCCTTCGCAAGATGGCAACCGCATCCGCAGAGCAGCGTCATAACATTATGGGCTATACACTTTCCAACGGAAGAACGCTTTCCGTTCTCGGTGAAGGACGCCTTGTAAACCTTGCCTGCGCGGACGGACATCCTGCGGAGATCATGGACATGAGCTTTGCGATCCAGGCGCTTTCCGCAAAATACCTGATCGAGCACGGGAGTGAGCTCACTGAAAAGCTCATCGACGTTCCGGAAGAGGTCGATAAGGACGTTGCCGTGAAGAAGCTTCGGTTCCTCGGCAAGGAGATCGACGTACTGACACCGGAACAGGAAGCATATCTCAACAAATCGCTGTAAGGAGAGAAGCGGATATGAACATTCAGATCAAAAACATCCTCGCGATCCTGCCGGGAGAGACGAAGGATGAAAGATTTACCGTAAAGACTACCGACGTGTATGTGAAGGGGGATAAGATCGCATCGGTCGGGGATGCGCCGGAGGGATTTCAGGCGGATAAAACCATTGACGGAACCGACCGCCTTCTGATCCCGGGACTCATCAATGCGCATACCCATTCCTACATGAGCTTTATGAGGAACTGTGCGGACGACCTTTCCTTTATGGACTGGCTGTTCGGACGTGTGGATCCGATCGAGCAGAAGATGACGGATGAAGATGCTTACTGGGGCGCGTCTCTTGCGATCCTTGAGATGATGCGGTGCGGCACGACCTGCTTTAACGATATGCAGATGAACATCATGCAGACAACGAGAGCCGCAAAGGAATCCGGGATGAGGGCTGTTATCAGCCGCGGTCTTGTCGGCTCCGGAAATGATGAAGCAGGGCAGACGAGACTTGCACAGGCTTATGAGGAGCGCGACGCGTTTAAGGACTGCAGCCGCCTTACCTTCCGGCTCGGACCGCACGCACCTTATACGTGCGATGAAGCGTTTCTCCGCATCGTCGCGGAGGAAGCGGCAAAGGAACAGATGGGGATCCATATGCATCTTTCCGAGAGCAAAACAGAGATCGAAAACTGCAAAAAGGATTACGGCTGCTCGCCGATCGGGCTGGCGGAGAGAGCGGGGCTTTTTGAATTTCCTTTCATCGCGGCGCACTGCGTACAGATCGATGAAAAGGATATGGACATCTTAAAGAAGCATGATGTCTCGGTCGTGACCTGCCCGGCCTCCAACATGAAGCTCGGAAACGGCTTTGCACCGGTACCGGAGATGACGGAAAAGGGCATCAATGTCTGCATCGGAACAGATGGCGCGGCGAGCAACAACACGCTGAATCTCATTCATGAGATGAGTCTTGTGACGCTGATCCACAAAGGAACCCATGCGTCCCCGCAGTGCATCAGCGCGGAGGATGCGTTTACCTTTGCAACGATCAACGGCGCGAAGGCACTTTCCCTTGAGAAGGAAACCGGAAGCATCGAGGCCGGGAAGAAGGCGGATCTTGCGATCCTTAACCTTAATACGCCGTCCATGCGGCCGGTAAATAATCCGCTCGCATCCCTCAGCTATTCGGCAAACGGTTCCGAGGTAGAGACCGTGATCATCGACGGTGAGATCACGATGGAGAACCGTGAGATCAAGACGATGGATGAGGAACGGATCCTTTTTGAAACACAGAAGATCATGGACAACATAAGGAAGAGTTTATGATTCATCTATACCGAGAACAACCGACCGCTACGATCGGGGGCTTCCGCGTCCGTACCGGCAATTTTGCCCAGAACGGCGCATTCCCCGTCGCGGAGGGTGTCAATTTTACGATCCATTCGCATTACGCGACGAGCTGCGAGCTGCTGCTTTTCCATAACTCGGAGACAGAGCCGTATGCAAGGATCCCGTTTCCCAGCTTTTGCAGGATCGGCGATGTCTACTCCATGATCGTCTACGATCTGGACATCGAACAGTTTGAATACTGCTATTCGTTTGACGGCCCTTATGAGCCGGAAAAGGGACACCGCTTCAACAAAAGGAACATGATCCTTGATCCGTACGCAAAGGCCGTTGTAGGACAACGTGTCTGGGGCGAGCGCTACGTGGAAGGAGATTTCTACAAGGCGAGAGTGGTGCGGAATGACTACGACTGGGGACTTTTCAAGCAGAGCAATCTCCCGTTTGAAGACCTCGTCATTTACGAGATGCATGTTCGCGGCTTTACGCAGGATATGTCATCCGGCGTCAAGCATCCGGGAACGTTTGCCGGGATCCGCGAAAAGATCCCGTATCTCAAAGAGCTCGGGGTGAACGCGATCGAGCTCATGCCGATCTTCTGTTTTGACGAGATGGAGGACAACCGCCATAAGGACGGGAAGCGGCTTTATAACTACTGGGGTTATAACACGGTCTGCTTCTTTGCACCGAACACGGCGTACTCTGCGCACGATACCCACGGACGTGAGGGCACGGAGCTGAGAAAGCTCATCCGCGAGCTCAACGCAAACGGGATCGAAGTCATTCTCGATGTGGTGTTCAACCATACCGCGGAAGGGAATGAGGACGGACGGACCTTCTGCTTCAAGGGGATCGACAACAAGATCTATTACATGCTGACCCCCGAAGGGTATTACTACAACTTCAGCGGCTGCGGAAACGCTATGAACTGTAATCATCCCATCGTGCAGCAGATGATCGTTGAATGTCTCCGATACTGGGTGACGGAATACCGCGTAAACGGATTCCGTTTTGACCTTGCTTCGATCCTTGGGCGCGATACAAACGGCGCACCGCTTGCGGACCCGCCGCTCATCAAGGAGCTGGCGCGTGATCCGATCCTTGCTAAGACCAAGCTCATTGCAGAGGCGTGGGATGCCGGCGGGCTTTATCAGGTCGGAAGCTTTCCGTCGTATCAGAGATGGGCGGAATGGAACGGCAAATACCGGGATGATGTCCGCTCTTTCTTAAAGGGTGACGAAGGAAAAGCGGGAGAGGCCATCAAGCGTATCACGGGCTCGGTGGATATGTATGAGCCGGAACAGAGAGGTGAGACGGCTTCCATCAATTTTCTGAACTGCCACGACGGTTTTACGCTGTACGATATGTATGCGTACAACTACAAGCATAACGAGGATAACGGCTGGAACAATACGGACGGTGCCGACGACAACCGCAGCTGGAACTGCGGAGCTGAGGGCGAGACCGATGATCCGAAGGTGAACGAACTCCGTGACCGGATGTGTCGGAACGCGTTTGCGGTGCTGATGATGAGCAGAGGTCCGGCAATGTTTTACTCCGGCGATGAGTTCTGCAATACGCAGTTCGGAAACAACAATGCATATTGCCAGGACAGCCGGATCTCGTGGATCGACTGGTCCAGAAAAGAGATCTTCAAACAGAATTTTGAATTTGCGAAGCTTATGATCCGGATCCGGAAAGAGCATCCCGTCATCAGGAAACGACAGAAGGCAGCGCTCACAGGACTTCCGGACATCAGCATTCACAATGATTATCCCTGGAACGAATACTTCGATAACCGGACGCATCTCATCGGGATCATGTATGCCGGAAAGAAGAAGCATGAGAGCGCGGATGATATCATTTACGTGGCGATCAATACGTTCTGGGAGGATCTTAAGGTCACGATGCCGGATGCGCCGGAAGGCTATGCATGGCGTATCATCGCGGATTCCGCGGCGGAATTCGACCCGACCTGGGAGACCTTCAAAACCGCCGAACTCATCAAGGGTCAGCATTTTGAGATCCGTAACAGAAGCGTGATCATTGCGGAGGCCGTTCCGATCATGGAAGATGCGGGGGGAGGAAAACGATGAACAGCAAGGAAGAGGTGACGTTTACCTACTCCGGTGTGGTGAGTAAGGACGGACGAAATGCCGTTTGTGTCCGGTTTGAGAGGAAGAGGGGCGGCAAAACGGACTTCGCGGAGGGCTTGGTACCCGCCTGCAAGATCACAAAGCAGGAGGGGTTTTCCGCAGAGGAGATCGAAGGGCTGGAAGGCTACCTTCGGGAGAACGATCAGGAGATCCGGAAGAAAGCAAAGGAACTCAATAATATTAAGAACTGGTTTTAAAGAGGGGTTATGGATATTCAGGAAGTAAAAACAAAGATTCTTGAGGCTACGATCAAGGTGTTCAACCGGAAGGGCCTCAAATTCACAATGGATGACATCGCGCATGAGCTCAGCATGAGCAAGAAAACGATCTATACCATTTTCCGCGATAAGGAATCCATGTTTTATGCCATGGTGGATTACTGCTTTGACACGATCAAGGAAAGCGAGGATGCGATCGTAAAGGACAAGTCCTTAAACACGAAGGAACGTTTGCGGAAGCTCCTCGGGGTTCTGCCGGAGGGATACAAGGACATTGATTTCCGCCAGCTGTATATTTTGAAGGACAAGTATCCGAAGATCTATCAGAAGGTGGAGGAACGCCTTGAAAACGGCTGGGAAAAGACGATCGCACTCATTGAGCAGGGGATCCGCGAGGGCGTGTTCCGGGAGGTCCGGATCCCGATCTTAAAGACCATGTTTGAAGCGACGCTGGAACAGTTTTTCCAGAGAAACATCCTGCTCGATAACGGGATCGCGTATCATGAGGCACTTGAAGAAGTGGTGACCATCCTCATGGAAGGGATCCTGAAAAAATAGAAATTTTTACAGTGAACCAAAGCATGCATGAAGGGGGAGAGAAAATGCAGGACAGATCCAGTGTGATCTTCGGGAATCGCATCCCGGACAGAGCCGTAAAAAAGGCGGCAAAGTCGAAAGCGAAATTTGTGAGGAAATTCGGAGATGATTCCGCGGTGGACTATAAGGCGGTCATCGAAGAGAATCCCGTGATCGGTACTTCGCTCGGCGTGAAAAACGTCATGATGAAGGAGAAGGAGGGCGGCGAACCGTTTGATACAGAAAAAGGGATCATCGTCGGAAATATCCGGATGGGCTTCGGCCACTACCGGATCTCCATGGCGATCGCATCCGCAGCGCATCATCTCGGATATACGCCGTACTGGATGGACTTAAACGGTTATCCGCATACAGTCTGTACGAAGGTCATCAGCGCGCAGAACGATCTTTACAGTCTCGGTTCGAGACTCAGCAAAAATCCGATTTTTAACAAGCTCATCTGGGAACCGGTCAACTACGAAGGCTTTCGGGCGCTGACTTACAATTCGGCAGATCAGAAGAATGCCGAGCTCATGGCGCCGGTGTACCGGAATGTGCCGAAGGAGATCCCGGTGGTTGCGACTCACGTATGGCCTGCACAGGCAGCGATCCATGCAGGGATGAAGCATGTTGTCAATGCAATCCCGGATAACTGGCCGATGGCACTCCATCTTTCGGAAGGGTCGGTCCACACGATACAGTGCCGCAATGCGTACATGGGTTATCGTATCCTGAACGGGATGGCAAAGGACAAAGTCTTAAAGCCCATGCCGAAGGATGCGCTGATCTATACGGGGCATTATATCGATCATGAGCTGGCATCGAATATTGAAACGGATTGCAACGCAAGAAAACAGCGCAAAGCGGAAGGAAAGCCGATGCGCTTTCTCCTCACCATTGGCGGTGCAGGGGCTCAAAAGGAGATCTTTGCGGCGATCATTAGGAGACTGCTCCCGGATATCAGGTCAGGGAAAGCTGCGCTCTATGTCAATGTAGGGGATTATAAGAATGTCTGGAATGCGCTGCTTGCTGAGATTCCGGAGATGAAGCCCCTCAGTACCGAGCATTTTGATAAATGGGAGGAGACGTTATCTTTCTCCGAGCAGGCGCTGGCAGGGGATGTAAACGGGATCCACGGATTTTTCCATGCGAACATTTTTGAGGCGGTCTATTGCACGAACCTGCTCATGAGAAGCGCGGATGTGCTTGTGACAAAACCCTCAGAGCTTGCGTTCTATCCGATCCCGAAGCTCTTCATCAGAAGGGTCGGAAAACATGAGATGTGGGGCGCGATCCATTCCGCCGAGATCGGGGACGGTACACTGGAATGCCGCGATATTCCACATACGATCCAGATGATCGATCTGTTCTTAAACGAGCCGGATCTGATCAATTCTATGTGTGATTCCATCATCACAAACAATTCCGTCGGGATCTATGACGGAGCATACAAAGTAGTACAACTTGCTATGGGGATGAGAAACTAAAGCAGAGAGGAGTTTTGAAATGGAAGGAAAAATGAAACTTAAGGTCGGTCAGAAGGCTGCATTTGGATTCGGCGCATTCGGAAAGGATGTTGTGTATATGCTTATTGCAACCTTTCTGCTGAACTACTATAACGTTGTATTAGGCATGAATGCCGCATTCATTGGTATTGTCATGATGGGGGCGCGTGTCTTTGATGCGTTTAATGATCCGATCATGGGTATTGTTGTTGCCAAGACAAAAACGAAATTTGGTCGTTTCCGCCCCTGGATTCTGGCGGGCACAGTGCTGAATGCACTAACGATATTTGCCCTGTTTGCCGTACCGGCAAATGACGATCCAAATGCAACTTCTATGAAACTTTGGCTTGCCATTTTTTATGTTTTGTGGGGTGTTACCTATACATTGATGGATATTCCGTTTTGGTCTATGATACCCGCTGTCACGGAGCCGGGGGCTGATCGTGAGGGGCTTACGTCTCTCGCAAGGACCTGCTCCGGCATAGGTGATGCGATCCCGACTGTTCTTACCAATACACTGGTGCCGATCTTTTCCGGTATCATCATCGGACATCAGCTTGAAGCTGGGAATTATTCCGAATGGAAGAGTGGTTTTTTGGTATGGGCGATTATCATCGCAGTGGTGTTTGTCATCTCTGAATTATGCATGGTACTCAGAGTCCCAGAGCCGAAAATCGATATGGAGATGAAAGCTCCCTCTGTCGGACAAATGTTTAAGGCGCTGTTTACCAATGATCAGGCCATGGTCGTGGTCGCATCGATTATCTGTGTCTATACTTCGTTGAATATCTGTGGGAATCTGGTACTTTATTTCTTCCAGTTTGATGTAGGAAATCCCGATGGATACGGCGTATTTACGGCGGTTGCCTTCGGCTTTCAGGTGTTGAGCATGATGATCATTCCGCTTTTACGTAAAAAATTTTCCAAGAATACGTTGTACCTTGCAGGATTTATTTTTCAGATTATCGGATTTCTGGTAATCCTGCTCATGGCATATCTGAATATCTATACACCAGAAAATTGGGGAATTCTTTGTGTGCCAGGGGCTTTGATTTATGTCGGTTATGGAATGCTGAATGTGATCATGACAATTTTCCTTTCTGATTCAGTCGATTATGGCGAAATCAAAAACGGGACAAGAGAGGAGTCGGTCATATTCTCCATGCAGACATTTACAGTGAAACTTGCTTCGGGTATTGCTGTTGCGCTTGCGGGTGGTGTGATTGAATGGATTGGACTGAATACCGCGGATGGTGCCGTACAATCAGCTGCGACGTTGAACGGACTTCGCCTCTGGATGACGATTCCTCCCATTGTGTTGCTCGTCATTGGTGTGATCCTATATAAAGCGCTTTACAGATTGGACGAGAAAAAGATGGATGAAATTAAGAATCAGCTGGGGAAAAAACAGAAAGAAAAAGAGTAGAGAAAAGGTTACCGTTATAGGGAAAGGATCCAGTGCCCTATGTCTTGTTCGCTCTGTGCATATTATGATGAATAACAGGGCTTATTAACTTCCTTCCCGACAAGTTATGAATGATTTTATAAAGCCAAGAAGACGAGAGTATTCATATTTAGGTAGAAAGTGAGATGTTGAACAAGAAAAACACAAATGCCATGGGAGCTATAACGAAGAAGAAAATAATAAACTTATTGTTTATAGTTCTCTTGGTAGCAATCGTGGTGATGTTTGCAGGTTGCGGTAAAAGTAAATTAGAACTTGTTACGGTGCATTATCCAACTTCGGTGTATTGCAATACATTCAGATTTGATGACTCAGGCGGATTGAAAAAGATTGAAAGAGCTATATTATATGATAAAGAAGAACCAGGATATCCTTTGTGCTATGTATGTGATGGTTATTGTGACATTCCAACGACAGCGGATACACTACAAGAAAATATGAAAGCAGTTTCTGGGGGTTCAGAAGGGGAAGAAGGTCCGCCATTGGAAGATACACAATATAAGGAATTAGAGGGTTTCTTTTGTGTGCAATACGAAACAATAGGATCAACCACCACAGAGTGTCCTGTCCTCATTCTTTTTAAAAAGGATTCTACTGAGTTTTTATATGTGTCAAGAAAAGAGTTTGATTGGGATGACCTTACAATTGATACAATAAATGATGCTATTAAGCAATTTTCCCATAAAAATGATATCGGGTTTTTTGAATAGGGTATAGCGGATCTTTGTTTCTCCCCATGTATGGATTTATTACATGGGGAGTTTTCCTTTGCGGTGGAAATACAGTATTGGACTATGAAGTGACTCTATCACAAAATGCAGATTGCATTGCAAAATTGCAAGGTAAACGGTATAATGTTCCTATGATTCAAATGGAATTTGAGTGGGATGACCAAAAGGAAAAAGAGAATATTAAAAAACATGGTATTGATTTTACGACTGCAGCCCATGTCTTTTCTGATGAGTTTCGAATAGAAAAATATGATGATAGGCATAGCCATGAGGAAGACAGATATTTGGTTATCGGAGCCATTCATGAGTGGTTGTCTGTAGTTACGGTAGTTTACACTCCGCGTAGTAATGTAATAAGGCTGATCTCAGCGAGAATTGCCACAAAAGAGGAAAAGGAGGAATATTATAATGGCTTTAGTTAAAAAAAAGATAGATCTTTCAAAAGAAATAACGAGTAAACAAAAACGTATGCTGGAGGAGGCAGGAAAAAGACCTCTCGAGTATGACGAAGATAATCCCCCGCTCACAAAGGAGGAATTGGCACAATTTCAGCGGGTTTACGACACCGTAAAGAAAGAGCAGATGGATAATCGTAAGCAAAACGTGACGCTACGGTTATCCCCACAAACTGTTAGAAAAGCAAAAGCATTTGGGAAAGGATATACCAGTGTCTTGTCAAGGATTATCGAAAAGGTACTTGATAATCCGACTATAACAGAGCAACTGATAAAATAATGAGAAGGGGAGGCAAGCAAGATGATCCAGAAGAAGGAAAATCTGTTTTCGCTTCATACGAAGTACACGACCTATGCATTTCACATCCTGCCGACGGGGCATTTGGAGCACCTGTATTACGGCAGGCGCATCCGAACCGACGAAGAGGCGCTTTCCCAGAAACACGCTTTTGCCGCAAGCAATACCGTGACGATCGATCAGGAGCATCTGAATCTTACCATGGAGGATGAGCGGCTTGAGGTTTCCTCTCCGGGGAAGGGCGATTACCGTGAGCCGATGATCGAAATTTTGCACGGCGACGGGAGCGTAACCTCGGATTTCCGGTTTGCGTCCTCTGAGATCCGGAAGGGAAAGGAACCTTTCGCAACGCTTCCCGGTTCATACGGAAGTGAGGATGAAGTGGAGCATCTCATCGTATATCTCCATGATCATTCGTATGATGTCGATCTCAGGCTTCATTATTATGTCTTTGAGGAGTGTGACGTGATCACAAGGTCGGCAGAGATCATCAATCATGAGGACGAGCCGATCTTTATCAAACGGCTTCTTTCCATGCAGCTGGATTTCCTGACGACGGATTATGTGTTTACTTCCTTCCACGGTGCGCACTGCCGTGACATGGAAGAGAAGATCGACCGTCCCGTGCAGTCCGGGAAAATCGTTGCATCCACGTATGTCGGCACCTCCAGCAACCGGACCAATCCGTTTACGATGCTCTCCGGAAAGAATACGACGGAGGATTACGGCGACTGCTACGGATTCAACCTGATCTACAGCGGCAATCACATGACGGTCTGTGAGGGGTCTCCTTTCTTCCAGACCAGGATTGTTTCCGGTATCAATCCGCAGGGATTTTCCTATACGCTGAATAAGGAAGAGGTCTTCGAGGCTCCGGAAGCCGTGATGACGTATTCTGCAATGGGTCACTCCGGCATGAGCGCACATATGCAGCGCTTTGTGAATCGTCACATTGTGCGGGGTGAATGGGCGAATAAGCCGAGACCCGTGCTGCTTAACAGCTGGGAGGCGGCATATTTTGACATCAATGAAAGAAAGCTCCTTCGTCTTGCAGGAGAAGCGGCGAAGGCCGGAATGGAGCTTTTCGTAATGGACGACGGATGGTTCGGAGAGAGGGATGATGATACGAAGTCCCTCGGCGACTGGACTGTGAATGTGAAAAAGCTTCCGAACGGGATCAGCGGACTGGCAAAGAAGGTGAACGCTCTGGGACTCCAGTTCGGGATCTGGGTGGAGCCGGAGATGGTCAATGTGAACAGCGACCTTTACCGTGCTCATCCGGACTGGGCGATGGCGATTCCCGGCAAGGATCACTCCGAAGGCCGTAATCAGCGGCTTCTTGACCTTACGAATCCGGAGGTGCAGGACCATATTATCGAGGCAATGAGCAATGTGTTTTCCGAGGAAGGTGTCGCTTATGTCAAGTGGGATATGAACCGCCTGATCTCGGACGCATATTCACCGTACCTCCCGAAGGATCGACAGGGCGAGGTTTATCACCGCTATGTGCTCGGGCTGTACCGCATCATGGATACGCTGGTAAAGAAGTTCCCGCATATTCTGTTTGAAGGATGTGCTTCCGGCGGATGCCGGTTTGACCTCGGTATTCTTTCCTACTTCCCGCAGATATGGGCAAGCGACAATACGGATGCACTCTGCCGCGTGCATATGATGACGAATTACAGCTACGGTTATCCGATGAGCACGGTCTCCGCACATGTCAGCGCCTGTCCGAACCATCAGACGCTCCGGAATACGCCTCTTGAGACACGGTTTAATGTGGCGGCCTTCGGTGTGCTGGGGTATGAATGCAACCTTTGCGATATGAACAGCGAGGATCTCGAAGCGGTCAAGGCGCAGGTCGCGCTTTATAAGGAGTGGCGGGAGGTCATGCAGTTCGGTACGTTTTACCGCGGCAGAAATGACAATCTTCATGAGTGGACCGTTGTTTCGGAGAATAAGGAGAAGGCCGTCGGCATGCTGATGCATGAGCTTGTCGTTCCGAACCACGCTTCGCACAGTTACTTTGCAAAGGGGCTTGACCGGGAGAAGATGTATCATTTCTATAACCGGAAGTTAAAGTACAATATCAAGCCGTTCGGCGACCTTGTAAATGCAGTAACTCCGGTGCATGTGAAAAATGATTCCCTCCTTCAGGATATCCTTGCGAAGTTTGTAAAGATGGACGGTGAGACGGAAGACTATCATGTCGGAGGAGACCTGTTGATGGGTGCCGGCATTGCACTGAAACAGGCGTTCTCTTCAACGGGTTACAATTCGGATGTCCGGTTCTTCCCGGATTTTGGATCACGTATTTATTTCATGGAATCGGAGTAAAGGGTGAACCGTATATTAATTGTTGATGACGATCAGGTAAATCTGATCGTGACAAAAGGAATTTTACAATCACATTACGATGTGGACATGGTGTCCTCCGGCGCGGCCGCGTTTCGTTATCTGGAACAGAGAAGACCGGATATGATCCTTCTGGATCTTCACATGCCGGAGATGGACGGATTCGAAGTCTTATCGCGTCTCCGTGAGGAGGAAGAGACCGCGGACATTCCCGTGATCGTGCTGACCTCTGACGAGGATCAGGATACGGAGGTGCAGGTCTTAAAAGCCGGCGCGATGGACTTCATCAAAAAACCGTTCGCACAGCAGGTGGCTTTTGAGAGGATCGACCGGATCCTTATGCTCCGGGCACTCCAATCCAACCTTGAACATGAGGTGGAAAAGAAGACGGAAGAGCTCCGTATCAGCAACCGCAAGGTCGCGAACCTTTCCTATCAGATCATGCAGGCGATGTCGGCTGCAATCGATGCGAAGGATCGCTATACAAACGGACACAGCAACCGTGTCGCGGAGTATTCGAGAGAATTATACCGCAGGATGGGGCATGAGGGGCAGGAACTGGTAGATATTTATTACATCGGACTGCTCCACGATATTGGAAAGATCGGCGTTCCGAACGAGATCATCAACAAGCCGGACCGGCTGACAGATGAGGAATATGCCGTGATCAAAACGCATCCAGGCGTGGGTGCGAAGATCCTGGAAAATATTTCCGAAATGCAATCGCTCTCCGTCGGTGCGCACTGGCATCACGAGCGCTATGATGGGAAGGGCTATCCTGACGGACTTAAGGAAGAGGACATACCGGAGATCGCCCGTGTGATAGGTGTCGCGGATTCCTATGACGCCATGAGCAGCAACCGGAGCTACCGGAACGCGCTGCCGCAGGAAGTGATCATAGCCGAGCTTGAGAAAGGCAAGGGAACGCAGTTTGATCCGGAGATCGCAAGTCTCATGATCGAGATGATCCGTGAGGATACGGACTACAATATGAGAGAGAAATAGAGAACGGTTTTGAAGGAGACAGGGGAAGGTTCTGTGTCGCATTTTAAAGCGACACAGAACCTTCCCCCGTCTCCCGCAGAATAAATAAGAGCCATCGGATAAACCGATGGCTCTTTTGTGATGGAAAGTACAGGGCTCGAACCTGCGACCTTTCACACGTCAAGCGAATGCTCTCCCAGCTGAGCTAACTTTCCATGCACGTAACATCTTATCATATTTCCCGAAAAAAGCAAGGTGAAAATCAGAAATGAAAGTCTAAAAATCTTCTTGTATCGTTTTCCCATGCAAGTATATAATAGATGTATTCAACGCATATAATGAACGACTCGAAAGCACGTTATGATTGGTTTTATGATGGAGGGTTATTCATGGAAAAGGAACGTCATACCTGGTGGAAAGAATCGGTCATCTACCAGATCTATCCGAGGAGCTTTTGTGACAGTAACGGCGACGGGATCGGAGATATCCCGGGGATCATGGAGCATCTTCCGTATCTTAAGGAACTCGGGATCGATGTGATCTGGCTTTCCCCGGTTTATAAGAGCCCGAATGATGACAACGGCTATGATATTTCCGACTATCGGGACATCATGACCGAGTTCGGAACGATGGAGGATTTTGACCGGATGCTGAAGAAGGCTCATGAACTCGGCATCCGGATCGTAATGGATCTCGTGGTCAATCATACCTCGGATGAGCATGCATGGTTCATTGAAAGCAGAAAGTCAAAGGATAACGCCTTCCGCGATTATTATATCTGGAAGGACGGGAAAGACGGAAAAGAACCGAATAACTGGCAGTCCTGCTTCTCCGGATCCGCATGGCAGAAGGACGAAGCGACCGGGCAGTATTATCTTCATTGTTTTTCCAGGAAGCAGCCTGATCTCAACTGGGAGAATGAAACGGTTCGAAACGAGGTCTTCGATATGATGACCTGGTGGTGTGAAAAAGGCATTGACGGTTTCCGGATGGATGTGATCAGCATGATCAGTAAGGACAGCTCTTTCCCGGACGGAGAAGTGACGGACGGCATCTATGGGGACATGATGCCCTATGTCTGCAACGGTCCGCATGTGCATGAGTACCTGCAGGAAATGAACCGCCGCGTTCTTTCCAAATTTGACATCATGACTGTCGGTGAGGCTGCCGGCGTCACGATCGACGAAGCAAAAAAATACGCAAACAAAGAAGGCTCCGAGCTTAACATGGTGTTCCACTTCGAACACGTGAATGCGGATGCTACCAGTACGCCGGTTCTCGGGAAATGGGGCTATGAACATCCGAACCTAGGAAAGCTTCGAGCGATCCTTAATAAATGGCAGATCGAACTCGAAGGAAAAGCGTGGGGAAGCCTTTATTGGGACAATCACGACCAGCCGCGCGCCGTTTCACGCTTCGGAAACGATGCGCCGGAATGGCGCGTGCTTTCCGCAAAGATGCTCGGAACGCTTCTTCATATGATGAAGGGGACTCCCTATATTTATCAGGGGGAAGAGATCGGTATGACGAACATGACGTTTTCCTCCGTGTCCGACTGCAGCGATATCGAAGAGATCAATGCTTACCAACAATACGTGGTTGATCATAAAATGATCTCTCCGGAGGAAATGCTGAAATGCTTTTCCTCGGTCGCGCGCGATAATGCCCGGACACCCATGCAGTGGAACGGGAGCGACCATGCCGGATTCACAAGCGGCACGCCATGGTTTACGGTCAACCCGAATTATAAGGAGATCAATGTCGAAGCGGCACTTGCCGATCCGGATTCGGTTTTCTACTATTATCAGAAGCTGATCCGTCTCCGTCATGAAAACGAGATCATCGTTTACGGAAAATTCCGCCCGCTGCTTGAGGACAGCGATACCATTTATGCGTACGAACGCGTCCTTGACGGGAAGACGCTGACCGTTGCCTGCAACTGGACAGAGAAAGAGCAGCCCTGCAACCTTTTTGACTCCATCACCGGTGAAGAACTGATCTCAAACTATGAGACGCATAAAGATAGTGTCCTGCAACCATATGAAGCAAGGGTCGTGCTGCATTGATCGAAAAGGAAAAGAAAGGAATTACGATTATGAAAAAACAATGGTGGCATGAAATGACCGCCTACCAGATCTATCCGAAAAGTTTCTGTGACAGCAACGGTGACGGCATCGGCGATCTCCGCGGAATCATCAGCAAACTGGATTACTTAAAAGAACTCGGTGTTGATATCATCTGGCTTTCACCGATCTATGTTTCCCCACTTGCGGATCAGGGCTACGACATCGCGGATTATAAAGGAATTGATCCGCGCTTCGGCACCATGGAAGATATGGACCTGCTCCTTGAAGAGGCTCATAAAAGGGGACTTAAGATCCTTATGGATCTTGTGGTAAACCATTGCTCTGACGAACACGAATGGTTTCAAAATGCCTGCAAGGATCCGGACGGCAGATACGGGAAGTTCTTTTATCTGGAGCATGTGAAAGAGGGCGAACCGCTTCCCTGCAACTGGCGGTCTTACTTCGGCGGGTCTGTATGGGATAAGCTCCCCGGTCATGATGATATCTATTACCTTCATGTCTTTCATAAAAAGCAGCCCGATCTGAACTGGGAGAATAAAGACCTTCGTGAGGAAGTCTATAAAATGATCAACTGGTGGCTGGATAAGGGGCTGGACGGTTTCCGCCTGGATGCCATTATCAATATCAAGAAAGCCCTTCCTTTCAAGGATTATCCGGCAGACCGTGACGACGGACTCTGCTCCGTTCATCATCAGCTTCATGAGGCAAAGGGCGTCGGCGACTTCTTGCGTGAAATGCGTGACCGCACCTTCAGGCCGCACGATGCATTTACGGTTGGTGAGGTGTTCAATGAAAAACCGGAGGAGCTCCCGGATTTCATCGGAGATGATGGCTATTTTTCCTCCATGTATGATTTTTCCGAGACGGTATTCGGACAGAGCCAGAAGGGCTGGCAGGAAAACCTCGATATCACGCCGGACGACTATAAGAACTGCGTTTTTGAAACACAAAAGAAGGTTGCGGATATCGGATTTATCAGCAACATTATCGAGAACCATGATGAGCCGCGCGGTGCTTCCCGCTATATCCCGGAAGGCGATCAGTCACCGGAAAGTAAAAAATGTCTTGCTACGGCATATTTCCTCGTAAAGGGACTTCCCTGGATCTATCAGGGACAGGAGATCGGTATGGAAAACATCGAGGTGCGTTCCATTGATGATGTGGACGATATCAGTTCCATCGATGCTTATCAGGTCGCGATCGATGCCGGGATCTCACCGAAAGACGCGCTTCATCTCATCGAGAAATACGGACGCGACAATGCCCGTACACCTTTCCAATGGGATGATTCCGAGAATGCCGGGTTTACTTCCGGGACTCCCTGGCTTCGCGTGAATCCGAACTATAAGGAGATCAATCTTGCTGCGCAGCAAAACGATGAGGACTCCGTCTATCATTACTACAAAAAGCTTTCCGCGCTCCGGAAGAGCGAGGAATATAAGGACGCGCTCGTATATGGCGAGCTCACTCCGTATCTCCGGGAAGAGAAGAATCTGATGGCATATACGAGGAAGGGAGAGATGCATACACTCCTGATCCTCTGTAATTTCCAGAAGGAAAGCAGAACCGTTCCGCTTCCTTGTCCATCCGGAAAGATGCTCCTGAATAACCTTCACGAATTCGAGCTAACCGATACAGAAATACGCCTTGACGGTTATCAGGCCATCGTGTTGGAACTGAATAATAACATATAATGGAACCCTATTTCAATGATGAGCGAAAAAGAAGACTGAGGCATGACCTGAAACGGATCGGTGTTTCTTTCCGTTGGATCGTGTTTGCGATCCTTTCAGGTCTTGCGATCGGAGGCGTAATAACTCTGTTTGTATACTGCCTCCGTTTTGTGACCAATACCAGGATCACCTACCCGTGGCTCATTTTTTTCCTGCCGTTCGGTGGAATGGCTATCGTCTTTTTTAACCGGGTGATCCATGACGAAAAAGACGGCGGAACTAATCTCATTCTGTCTGCGATCCATTCCGGGGACAAGATTCCGCTCAGGATGGCGCCATCGATCTTTTTTTCGACACTGATCACACATCTCTTTGGAGGTTCTGCGGGCCGAGAGGGCGCAGCGCTTCAACTTGGCGGAAGCATTGGAGGATCGCTCGGGAAGCTCTTCCGCTTTGACGAGAAAGACCAGCACATCATGATCATGTGCGGTATGAGTGCCGCTTTTTCCGCGATCTTCGGTACGCCGATGGCAGCAGCGATCTTTGCCATGGAGGTTGTTTCTGTCGGGATCATGCATTACTCAGCTCTCGTTCCCTGCGTAATCGCTTCCCTTGTCGCGAGGCATTTTGCCACGTGGTGCGGCATCCCTTCCGAGCACTTTGAATTGACGGAAATCCCGTCCTTTTCCGTGCTTATTTCCCTTGAGACCGCTGGACTTGCCGTTCTCTGCGCGTTCGTGTCTATCTTCTTTTGTATCTGTCTGCACCGTTCGAGTCAGCTGTTTCAGCGTTTTATAAAAAATCCGTATCTTCGGATTGCGGCCGGTGGAGGGATTATCGTGGTGCTGACGCTTCTTGTCGGCAGTCAGGAATATAACGGCTCCGGCATCAGCTGGATCCCTGTTTTTTTTCAGGGGAACGGTGATACGTTCGCGTTTCTTCTAAAGATCCTGTTCACGGCGATCACGATCGGAGCCGGTTTTAAGGGCGGTGAGATCGTACCAACCTTTTTTATCGGTGCTGCATTCGGATGTCTGTTCGGAAGGATCACCGGAATGGATCCGAAGCTTGCCGCGGCAGTCGGTATGACGAGCGTTTTCTGCGGTGTTACAAACTGTCCGATCACGTCGCTCCTGATCAGCTTTGAGCTCTTCGGATACAAGGCGATGCCGTATTTCCTGCTTGCGTCGGCGCTTTCCTACATGTTGTCCGGATACTACGGCCTCTACAGCAGTCAGAAGATCATTTACTCAAAATACAAGACCAACTATATCAACAAAAACACACAATGACACGGAAAGGAGACCAGCAATGTCAAAGAAAACAGGGATTATAGCAATTATCGTAGGACTGGTGGCCATCTGCCTCTCAGGATTTGCTTTGTTTAAAAGCATGAATCCGCCCGCCGCGGAAAGCAAGGATGTTCAGTATGTGCTGTATCTCGGAACCAATTCCAAGGATTCAAATACGCCATACGGGACACCGGAGGAGTGCAAAGACAAGGTGGATGAGGTCCTCTCAAAGCATTTTGAAGGCTTTACGTTACAGGAGGCATTCGGAGGATGGACGAATCCGGACGGTTCCGTTGCGCGTGAATACACGGTCGTGATCAGCCTCAGTGACACTACATCGGATAAGGTTCATGCCGCTTCGGATGATCTTCTGAAGGAGTTTAATCAGAGTACGATTCTCATTCAGACCAATGAGACCAAAACAGAGTTCTATACGGGAACGGAATAAGAGAAAGGAAGGAATCCGTATGATTAAAAGGTATCGGATCGGGAACCCGATCGAAACGGAGGCAGTCGCAGAGGAACTTGAGATTCAGGAAGGCACCCTCCCGGGATGGGAGATGAATGAGACGGAGAAGTCCCTTAAGCTTCAAATGACGGACGATGCGCGAGTATACGGACTCGGAGAAACCGTGCGCGGCATGAATAAAAGGGGATGGCTTTATGAGAGCAACAATTCGGACGAGCCGTTCCATATGGAGGAAAAGCATTCCCTTTATGCTTCGCAGAATTTTTTACTTATCACGGGGATAGCGCATCCCTTCGGACTTTATGTGGATACGCCGGGGATTGTCCGGTTTGATATCGGATATACGAAGCAAAGTGAGCTTGTCATCTGCTTTGAGGATTTCGATACGGACCTTTATCTTGTGGAGGGAAACACGGAAAAGGAGATCGTAAAGGAATTCCGGGGTCTGATCGGAAAGAGCTATATTCCGCCGAAGTGGGCGTTCGGTTTCGGGCAGAGCAGGTGGTCCTATATGACGTCAGGCGAGGTACGCGAAGTGGTAAAGCGTTACCGAGAAGCGGGGGTGCCGCTGGATATGGTGTACCTTGACATTGATTATATGGAGCGCTACAAGGACTTTACCGTGGACGAAAAGAAGTTCCCTGAGTTTTCATCCTTCGTGGAGGAGATGAAGAAGGAGGGTGTCCGCCTGATCCCGATCATTGATGCGGGCGTTAAGATTGAAGAAGGGTATCCCGTTTATGAGGAAGGCGTCAAAAACGGTTATTTCTGCAAAAAGGAGGACGGGACAAATCTCGTCGCGGCGGTCTGGCCGGGGAGAGTACATTTCCCGGACTTCCTGAATGAGGACGCCAGAGAATGGTTCGGAAACTGGTACAAGGTGCTGATCGATCAGGGGATTGAGGGGTTCTGGAATGACATGAACGAGCCGGCGATCTTTTATACCGAGGATCACTTAAACGAAGTGTTTGAAAAGATCGAAGGCTATAAGGGGCAGAACCTGGACGTGGAAAGCTTCTTTGAATTCAAGGATCTTGTATCGACCCTTGATTCCTACCCGGATGATTTCAAGACGTTTTATCATGACTATCACGGGAAAAAGATCCGTCACGATAAGGTACATAATCTCTTCGGATACAATATGACCAGAGCGGCGGGAGAGGCCTTTGACCGCCTTTCGCCGGATAAAAAGATCCTGATGTTTTCCAGGTCATCGTTTATCGGAATGCACCGGTACGGCGGGATCTGGTGCGGCGACAACCGCTCCTGGTGGAGTCATATTCTCATGAATCTCCAGCAGATGCCTGCTCTCAACATGACAGGGTTCTTATATAGCGGAGCGGATACCGGCGGCTTCATGGCGGATGCGACGGAGGATCTCCTGCTTCGCTGGACAGCGCTTTCCATCTTCATGCCTCTGTTCCGGAATCATTCCGCGAACGATACAAGACGCCAGGAGTTCTATGCGTTTGAAGCACTCCCTGTTTTCGCGAACTTTATCCGTCTCCGGTATGCGCTGGTGCCGTATATTTATGAGAGCTTTACACGCGCCGTGAATGAGAACGGGATGTATATGACTCCGCTGGCCTTTGAGTATCCGGAGGATAAGCGTGCTGTTTACGTTGAGGATCAGCTCATGGTCGGCGAGAGTATCATGATCGCACCGGTTTATGTTCAGAATGCAAAAGGGCGCTATGTCTATCTTCCGGAGGACATGCTCCTCGTCCGGTTCCGGAGCGAAAAGGATTATACAACCGAGGAGCTGAAGAAGGGAGACCATTATCTGGAGGTGCCCCTTAATGAGGTGATCGTTTTCCTTCGGCCGGGGCATGCCCTTCCGCTTTCGGCGAGTGCAGACACGGTGGAAGAGGTTGACGATACACCTGTGATCAGGATCGAATATTAGTAAACCACCGCCGATAGTATATTGTAATACTTGAAGATGTAAAGGAGCAGAATATGATCACCATCAAAGAGATCGCAAAGACGCTCGGCATGAGCGCGACCACCGTATCCAATGTCATACACGGGAAGACCGGGGAGGTGTCCCCGGAGACAATAGAGCGTGTCCAGAAATTCCTGGAGGAAGTGGATTATATTCCGAATATCAACGCCAGAAACCTGGCACAGAACCAGTCCAAGATCATCGGTGTCGTGTTAAAGACGGTGGAGGAACGTTTCAACCATATCCTGGCCGACGCCTTTGTCTCGGAGCTCCTCGGCGGGATTGAGCAGGAGATCCGGAAGGCCGGATATTTCATGATGCTCTATATTTCCGATGATATCGCGGAGATCCTGAAATATGTGGCGACCTGGAATGTGGACGGACTGCTTCTTTTCTGGATGCAGGATGACGATGCGCTGAGGATCTATAAGAAATACCGGAAGCCGGTGGTCTGCGTGGATACTTACATCCGAAAGGAGACCATCGATCAGTTTGACAATTCCTTCGTCAACATCGGTCTTACGGATGAGAACGGAACGTACGAGGCCGTTTCCTATCTGATCAAAATGGGGCATGAGAGGATCGGATTTCTTACGGATGATCTTTCAGGAGTTGATCTGGAGCGCTTCCATGGCTACCGGAAGGCGCTTGAAGATGCTGGGATCGAATACAGTGACCGGTATCTTCTTCCGTTCCGTTCAACGAAGGAAGATATGGGAAAAACACTCATGCGGGCCGTGGAAAAGGCGGCCAACATGACGGCGGTTTTCTGCTGCTCCGATACCTTTGCGACGATGTTTATGAACGAATGTTTCCGCCAGGAGATCCGGGTGCCGGAGGATCTTTCCGTGATGGGATTTGATGACAGTTTCACAGGAAAGCTCTCTCGTCCCGGGCTAACCACGGTGCATCAGGATATCACTTATAAGGGAGAGCTTGCAACACAGACATTGCTTGGAATGATCCATGGAGAACGCCCAAAGAACAACGAAGTAATCCTGCCGACAAAACTGGTGATACGGGAATCTGTCCGGAAACTGAAATAGAGAACCGATAAAAAGGGAAGCATCCGTTGGCATTAAAACGGCTGTTAAGCCGGGAAGGAGAAAAACTGCGATGGCCGGTATCAGAGATATCGCGGAACGTGCTGGCGTATCCATTTCAACGGTATCAAATGTTCTTCACCATAAGAACAGCGCATCTAAAGAAACAAGGGATAAAATCCTGTCCATAGCGGAGGAACTCGGGTATGAGATCCCCGGGGAGAAAAAGGACGGGAACCGTACCATAGTTTTGAATTTCAGTGATTTTGATACCCTGTACTATCTGGACATTCTGCACGGTATCAGTGACTACGCCTATGCAAAGGGATACAGCCTTCTCATCTGTACCGGTGAGAACTTCCCCCGGTATGCGGATCCGGAACGCTGCTGCGGCTGTATCGTCATTGATATCAATACGGAAGATGAAAGGCTCAAGAAAATCGCGGACAAGGGTCTCCCGGTGATTGCACTGGACCGTGAGATCGAGCATCCACGTATCAAAAGCATTGTAGTAAATAATTATGCATCCGAGAAACAACTGATCGACGGGCTGATCGAATCCGGATACAAACGGTTCGCCTTTCTCGGCGGGCTAAATACCGCGGATAACCGGGAACGTTATACGGCGTTTCGAGACTCGCTGAAAGAGCACGGGATTTCCTTCCGGCACAATGATTACTATGAAGGCGACTGGCGGGATAAGAGCGGAGCCCAGGCGGCTAGGCTTCTAATGCTGTCGGAAGAGATGCCGGAGGCGCTCATTTGCGCGAATGACATGATGGCGATCGGAGCCATACGGAAGTTCCATGAAAACGGCATCCGGATCCCTGATGATATCGGAGTTGCAGGATATGATGATATTATCATTTCCAAATACGCGGGACTTACAACGGTGACGGTGCCGGATTATGAACGCGGATATCTTGCGGCCCAGGCTCTGATCGGAATATTGGAGGGAACCGATGATTATGAAACTGTACATATCGGAGCCAGAGTGAAATGGAGAAAGAGCACGAAGGATTTTCGTAAAAAAGAAGTAAAATAGCAGCTTTATTTTACAAAAACAAAATTGATTTTACTAAAATAACGACGCATCGCGGTGACAATGAATAACCGCGTGCGTCGTTTTTAGATAGTTTTCATAAAAAAAAGAAGGGGGATTGCGTGAAAAAAAGCGAACAACACATAATGAATGCATAACATAACGCACCCCATGACAATGGGAGATTAAAGGAGGAAGATCTATGAAAAAGAAAGTACTGGCACTGGCACTTGCGGCAGCGACGTCTCTTTCGATGGTGGCGGCAGGATGCGGAAGCGCAGCGGCTCCGGCAGCAGAGGCAGATGCTGCGGCAGAAGCTGCTCCGGCAGACAGCGGAGAGACATCAGAGGCGGCAGCTCCTGCAGAGACTCCGGAAGGCGGGATCCGTCTTGTGAACAACAAGGTAGAGGTTGATGCGGGCCTTAAAAAACTGGCGGCAGCATATGAGGCGGAAACGGGTGTCCCGGTTGTGATCGAATCGCTTGGCGGCGGAATTGATACACAGGCGACACTGAAAGGGTATTATCAGTCGGACAATATGCCGGACATCTTCGTCTTTGAAGGCGACATTCATTATCCGACCTGGGAAGGACTTCTCGCAGACCTTTCCGACGAAGCATGGGTCAACGATACGGAAGCGGAATATGTGAGAGACGGTAAGGTTTACGGCTTCCCGACCACAACAGAAGCGATCGGACTTGCATACAACGCGGATATCCTTGCAAAGGCAGGCGTGGATCCGAAGAGTATTACGGGACCGGAAAGCATGCGTGCTGCATTTGAGACGATCGATGCAAAGAAGGATGAACTCGGACTTACTTCCGTTCTCGGATACTATACAGAGTCTTCACAGCTCTGGTGGTCACCCGGACAGCACATTTTCGGAACCTATTTCGATTCCGGACTGAAACGTGATGATACGACCTATATCGATCTTTTCAGCGATGGCGGAAAGCTTGACCGGGAGCGTGCACTTCCCTGGGCGGAAATGGTTGCAATGTTTAATGAGTTTACGGATCCGACCGGTGTTTCCGGAACCTATGATGCACAAGTGCTCGGCTTCACGTCTGGTAAATATGCGTTTGTAACCCAGGGTTCCTGGATCGGCGCAACAATGGTAAATGATGACAAGGATGCATATGACGCGGCAGGCAATTTCGAGGTTGGTATGGTACCGTATGCGTTTATCGAAGGACAGGACACGATCCTGACAAACTCTCCGAACTGGTGGGGCGTCTTCAAGGACGGAAATGTTGACGAGGCGAAGAAGTTCCTTGCATGGTGCGCGGACAATGATGGCGGTCAGCAAATCCTCGCGGAAGACTGCGGCTTCATCTCCCCGTACGCCTCCAATACGCATGCGGCAGATGATCCGTTTGCAAAGACGATCGCGGACTATACCGCAGCAGGAAAGACCTCTTCCTGGCACTGGCTGTCCATGAAGGAAGGGATCGGACAGAATGCAACGGGTGTTGTTTTCCAGGATTTTGCAATGGGTAACTTCGGCGATGCGAATGCATTCCTCGACACGCTGCAGAGCGTATGCGAAAACTATTATGCAAACTGAGATGCAAATCATCCGAAAAGAGAATTATGACCCGAAAGAACTTAACCTGCACGAAACCCTGTTTGGGAATGCAAATGGTTACATTGGGATACGCGGCACACTCGAGGAGGGTGTGCCGTCCCAATATCCGACCATGCGCGGGCAGTACGTTTCCGGTGCTTATGAGATCATCCAGATGAAGCAGGCGGAGAGCCTTTGTAATCTCGTGGAAAAGAAACAGACCATGGTGAATGCAGGTGATACGCAGACGATCATATTGACGGTCGGCGATGAGAAATTCGAGCCGTGGACGGGAAGCGTTTCGGAGAGCGAGCGGATCCTCGATATGAAGGAAGGGTATACGGAGAGAAGACTCCTTTGGAAAAGTCCTTCCGGGAAAGAGGTCCGTATCCGGATCCGCCGCATGGCACATTTTCTTTTGCCGGAGCTCTTTACCATCGAATACGAGGTGGAGCCGGTAGACTTTTCGGGGGACATTGTTTTCGATTCGTATCATATTCCGGAGACGGCCAACTTTTCCGATCCGGATGATCCGCGGCTTGCGGATGAAAGCCCTTGCTACCTGAAAACGGTGGAGAAAGGGTTTACGGATGAAACGGCCTTTTCCGTTACGAAGACAAAGGAGAGCGGAGTCCGGATCGCGATGGCATCATCGCATGTTGTATCAAAGGAAAGCGATGGGGACATTCTGCTTCGTGAGGATCACGGAGAGCTGATCACCCGTATCCGTGTTCGTGCTTCAAAGGGTGAAAGAGTTTCCCTCATAAAATATACGGTGTTTTCTGATTCCATCAGACATAAGGATCCGAAAAATCATGCACTTGATGTGATGAAAGAAGCTACATCGGATGAGATCAGTGCCCTTTACGGGAAGCAGAGAGAGTATCTTCGTTCATTTTTTGAGAACGCGGGGATGGAGATCGAAGGAGACAGTGAGCTTTCGGATGCGGTCAGCTTTAACATGTATCAGCTCCTTTCGGCAGCGCCTCGTGACGGACATGCTTCCGTTGCGGCAAAAGGGCTTTCGGGAGAAGGATATGAAGGGCACTATTTCTGGGATACCGAGATGTACGTGGTTCCTTTCTTTACCCTGACGGATCCTGCTCTTGCAAAGAACATCCTATCCTTCCGTTATGAGACGCTTCCGTCGGCAAGGGAAAACGCCGCGCTCCTTGGACATGGGAAGGGAGCTTTGTATCCGTGGAGAACGATCACGGGAGTGGAGTGCTCCGGGTATTTTCCGAGCGGAACCGCGGCTTATCATATCAACGGGGCCGTTGCGTATGCCGTGATCCAGTATTATCTGACGACGGGAGACAGGGAGTATCTGCTGAAACAGGGACTTGAGATTTTGCTTGAAACAGCAAGGCTCTGGCTGGATACCGGATGCTATGACAGAAGCGGCAATTTTCAGATCCATACGGTGACCGGACCGGACGAGTACACCTGCATGGTGGACAATAATTACTACACCAATGCCTCAGCAAAATATAACCTCTCATGGGCAGAAAAGCTGTACCTTGAATTCAAGGATGAGCCGGAGACAGAGGCCATTAAGGCGAGGATCGCGCTGTCGGAAGATGAGATCAGTGCCATGATGCATGCGGCGGATCAGATGTATCTTCCTTACGATGAGGATTATGGCATCAACCCCCAGGACGATTCGTTTCTTGATAAGCCCGTGTGGGATCTTGCTGCGACGCCGAAGGATCATTTCCCGTTGCTTCTTCACTATCATCCTCTGCATTTATACCGTTATCAGGTATGTAAACAGGCGGATACCGTACTTGCGCATTTTCTGTTTCCGGAGCTGGAGACACGGGAGATCAGAGAGAAAAGCTTCCGTTATTATGAGAAGATCACAACACATGATTCTTCACTTTCCACCTGTGTTTTCAGCATGACGGCTTCCATGCTCGGGCTTAAAAAAGAGGCACTTTCTTATTTTGGGGATTCCGCGAAGTTGGATCTTTATAATCTTCACGGCAACACAAAAGACGGCGTGCATACCGCGAATATGGGTGGATGCTATATGGCGATCGTAAACGGATTTGCAGGACTTCGCGTTTCGGAAAAAGGACTCTCCGTTGACCCGTTTTTGCCGGAAGGTTTTAAGCAGTATGCTTTTCCGATCTGTTACCGGGGACGCAGGCTTTCCGTTTCCGTGAATGAAAAAGAGATAAAGCTTTCCGTGTTAAAAGGTGATCCGGTGGAGCTCTTTTGCAGGGGAGAGAAAATCAGTGTTTCAAAGGAGGAACCATGGACATGCGAGCAGTGATTTTTGACCTGGACGGGGTACTGGTCCACACGGACCGGTTCCATTATCTGGCATGGAAAAGACTGAGTGATGAGACCGGCGTGTATTTTGACGAGAAGATCAATGAAAGACTCCGCGGTGTCAGCCGTGATGAAAGTCTTGAGATCATTCTGGAACGATATGAGGGAAAGAAGCTTTCGGACATGGAAAAGAAAGAACTGACCGAACGGAAGAATCGGTATTATGTGGAGTATTTAAATACCATGACACCGGAGGATGTGACAAAGGAGGTGAGAGAGGTATTAAAGTCTCTGAAGGAGAGAGGATTGAAACTGGCGGTCGGCTCGTCGAGCAAAAACACAGCGTTTATTCTGGAGAAAACGGCGCTTAAGGAAAGCTTTGATGCGGTTTCGGACGGAACCATGATCAGCAGGACCAAGCCGGATCCCGAAGTGTTTCTGCTCGCGGCAAAGCTTCTTGACGAAGAGCCTGCAGGGTGTCTTGTGGTGGAAGATGCAGACGCAGGTATCAGGGCCGGAAGAGCAGGTGGAATGAAAACGGCCGCATACGGCGCTGCGACATCCGGTAATCAGGCTGATTACAATCTTCACAGCTTTCAGGATCTTTTGGGAATCTGCTGACAAGGATCATTTTTGTCGGCCAAAACATACAAAAAAACAGTTTCTGATTTGTGAAATATGACGAATTGACGAATTCCATTCGTTTTTTTGCCAAAAACGGTTGCTTTTTTTTGAAAATCAGATATAGTGATTATTAACTTAAACGCAAAAGTTGAACAGAGCGACAAGAGTATCTTGTAACTTTTGCGGCAAAGTAACCAAACGATCCATTTATTATCACAAGGAGGAAATTATGAAGAAGAAAGTTTTGGCTCTCATCATGACAGGCATCATGGCAGTATCCATGGCAGCTTGCGGCCAGACGGCAGCAGCACCGGCGGCAGATGCTCCGGCAGCAGACGCTCCAGCAGCGGAAGAAGCACCTGCAGCGGAAGAGGCTCCGGCAGCAGAAGAGACAGCAGAGGAAGCAGCACCGGCAGAGACCCCGTCCGGCGGTATCCGTCTTGTAAACGGAAAGATCGAGGTTGACTCGATGCTTAAAGAAGCAGCAGCTAAGTTCGAAGAAGAGACCGGTATCCCGGTAGTGATCGAGTCCATGGGTGGCGGTGTTAACATCCAGGATACTCTGAAGGGATATTATCAGGCAGATAACATGCCCGACATCTTCGTTTGCGGAAGCGATGATGACTTCGGTAACTGGGACGGCATGCTGGTAGACATGAGCGGCGAAGCTTGGGCGAGCGATACGGAAGCTGCATACATCAGCTCCCAGTACGGCACGATCGGTTTCCCGTACACCACTGAGGCGATCGGACTTGCTTACAATGCAGATCTTCTTGAGAAGGCAGGCGTTGATCCGAAGAGCATCACCGGACCGGAATCCATGAAGGCTGCTTTCGAAACTCTTGATTCCAAGAAGGATGAGCTTGGTCTTACCGCAGTTATCGGATGGTACTGCGAGCCGAAGGATCTGTATTGGTCCACCGGTTCCCACAGCTTTGCAAACTATCTGGATGCAGGTCTTAAGAGAGATGACACAACCTATTCTGATCTGCTTGCAGACGGCGGACAGATCGATGAGGCACGTTTCCACGATTACGCAGAGATGGTTGGTCTCTTCAACCAGTACGCAGATCAGTCCATGCTGACAAGCGGCACCTATGATCAGCAGATCCAGAATTTTGCTTCCGGCAAGTATGCATTCGTAACCCAGGGTTCCTGGATCGGTGCTACCATGACAAGTGATCAGGCAGACAACTATGCTGCAGCAGGAAACTTCAAGTGCGGAATGATCCCGTACGCATTCCAGGAGGGTATTGATACGATCCTTACGAACTCTCCGTCCTGGTGGGCAGTATTTGACAATGAGAATAAAGATCTTTCTCTTCAGTTCCTGCAGTGGCTCAGCGGTGACGAAGGACAGGAGATCCTTGTAAAGAAGGCAGGTTTCATCAGCCCGTTCAAGTCCTGCACCTTCGTTGCGGATGATCCGTTCGCAGCTACGATCTCTGAGTACACGGCAGCAGGCAAGACCTCTTCCTGGCATTGGCTCAAGAACAAAGCAGGTCTTGACCAGAATGCAACAGGCCAGCTTTACACCGACTATGCACTTGGTGTAATCCCGGATGCGGATGCGTTCACGGCTGCTATGAAGAGCAAGATCGCGGAGTACTACGCAAACTAAACAGCAGCTCTTTTACTGCAAACAACAGGGGCGGCCAAGGTCGCCCCTATTAGAAATTTTTGACACATGTAATTATCAACCGGTATCGGGATCGGCGAAAAAACGCATCCCGATCCACGCAATGGAGGGGTACTAAATGGAAAGTGTTGGGAAAAAAGTGCTTTCGGTTGTGGTCCTTCTGGCCGGCGTTGGAAGTCTCATCGCAGCTCTGGCTATGGATTTCAGCGGCAGCAAGTCTACAATTCGAGGCCCGCTACTGATCATCGGAATCATTCTTTTCTTTGTCGGACTTTACCTGATTCCGACGATGAAACATCACCGTAAGATCGTTTATATCATCTTCCTGTTTCCGCTTCTTTTCACATTCGTTGTAACGGTGATCATCCCGCTTGTTCTTGGTATCGGATATTCCTTTACCGACTGGACGGGAATCAAGTTCACACAGGTGGTCGGATTCCAGAATTATCTGAGTATGTTCAAGGATCCTTCGTTTATCTGGTCCATCCTGATCACATTTATCTTTGTGGCGCTGAATATGCTTCTCGTTAACCTGGTGGCATTTCTGCTCGCGCTTCTTTGCACATCGGGCTTAAAGGGCGGCGGTTTCTTCCGCGCTTCCTACTTCCTGCCGAACCTGATCGGCGGTATCGTACTGGGTTATATCTGGCAGTTCGTTTTCAACAACGTGCTGATCAATCTGACCGGTGGAATATCGATGCTCGTAAAGACAGGACCGGCTTTGTTCGCGATCGTTATCGTGTATATCTGGCAGTACGCCGGCTATATCATGTTGATCTATATCACAGGACTTACGCAGATTCCCGGAGATGTGCTTGAGGCCGCCAAGATCGACGGCGCAACCCCGAGCCAGACTCTGTTCCAGGTGAAAATCCCCATGATCGCATCGACATTTACGATCTGTACATTCCTGACGCTGACTTCCGCGTTCAAACAGTTCGATGTGAACATGGCTCTTACCAACGGTACCGGTTCTGTTCCCGATTTCATGGGCAGCTACCTGACGAACGGAACCCAGATGCTGGCACTGAATATCTATAATACGGCGATAGCGAAAAACAGCTATGCGCTGGGGCAGGCGAAAGCAGTGCTGTTCTTTATCATACTGGCGGTCGTTTCGCTGATCCAGGTACGTCTGTCCAATAAGAAGGAGGTGGAGCTGTAATGGGTGAAGGAAGACAAGTAGGAAAAGGTGTAAAAGTCCGTGCGTTTATCTGCACGCTCATCGGTATCCTCGTTGCAGTTTACGTCCTGTTTCCGTTCTACCTTGTGGTTTTGAACGCATTCAAGGCACAGACTTCGATCATTGAAAGCCCCATCAGCTTTGCGGGCGCTTCATTCAAGCAATTGGCGGAAAACCTTACGTCGGTTGTCAACAACTCGAACTTCAATTTCTGGTATGCATTCGGAACATCCGCGATCATTACAGTGATCTCGCTGATTCTTCTTGCTTTGTTCGGTGCCATGGCAGCATGGGTCATCAGCCGCAACAACAAGAAGAAATGGTCGACTGCGATCTATATGGTATTTATCGCATCCATGATCATTCCTTTCCAGGTGGTCATGCTTCCGTTGATCAGTACGTTTCGAGATGTCGGAAAGTTTATCGGTATCAGCATGCTCCAGTCAATCCCCGGAATCATCTTTGCATACTGCGGATTCGGTGGGGCCATGACGGTGTTCATCCTTGCGGGTTTCATCAAGGGTGTTCCCTATGATCTGGAGGAAGCGGCGTCTATCGACGGATGCTCACCGGAAGGAACTTTCTTCCGCATTATTTTTCCACTTCTGACCCCGGTCATCACGACCGTGACGATCCTGAACGGAATGTGGATCTGGAACGATTACCTCCTGCCGTCCCTGATGCTCGGACAGAACGGGAAGGTCAAAACCCTTCCGGTGGCCGTGCAGGCGTTTGTCGGCTCTTATGTAAAACAATGGGATCTGATCCTGACGGCGGCACTTCTTGCGATTCTGCCGATGATCATTATCTTCCTGATCGCGCAAAAGCAGATTATGAACGGTATGATCGAAGGCGCGGTAAAAGGTTAGTCTATGAATCTGTTTAGCGCTGAGGGCCCGCTGATGCGGGCTCTCAGTAATATCGTCACACTCCTTGTCCTGAATCTTCTGACTGCGCTTTGCAGCATCCCGATTTTTACCGCGGGCGCTGCGTTCTCTGCAATGCATTATATGATCATGAAGATGATGGACGGAGAGGACGGAAGAGTACCGAAACGGTATTTCGAGCAGTTCCGGACAAATTTTAAGACCTCAACGCCTGTTTGGCTGGTGCTTCTCGCGATCGCCGTGTTTCTCTGGTTCGATTATCGGGTCTTTCTCTCACAAAATGATACACCGCTCAGGGTGCTGCTCATCGCGATCTGGGTTGCAGCGTTTGTTCTTTTTGCGCTGTTTGTGTGGATCTTTCCCGTGATGTCCCGCTTTGAGGGAGGATTTCGCGGAGCATTCCGCAACGCGTTTCGTCTCTCGGTCGGATCGTTTCCAAGAACGCTTGGTATGATGGCGCTGTATTTTGTAATCACGTTTGTGTTGTCACAGTCCTGGAAGCTTTTGCCGTTGTTCTTCCTGTTCGGATTTACGGCTCCGGCGTATTTTTCAGCGCTGCTTTATTATCCGGTCATCAAACGGATGATCAAGCGTGTGACCGGAGAGGAGGAGGAAAGCGATGACACATCTTCTTGAAAAAGCCCGTGCCTATGAGCTCTCGGCAGAGAAGAAGATCGGAAAAATGGAAAGACCGGAGTTCCATCTTTCGCCCCGATGCGGATGGATGAATGATCCGAACGGCTTTTCCTTTTATCAGGGACAGTATCATCTGTTTTATCAATACTATCCGTACGAGGCAAAATGGGGACCGATGCACTGGGGCCATGCCGTGAGCAGAGACCTTCTGCACTGGGATTATCTTCCCTGCGCACTCGCTCCCGATCAGGATTATGATAAGGACGGATGCTTTTCGGGGTGCGCCGTTACTCTTGCCGATGGAAGGCACCTTCTTCTATATACAGGTGTTACCGAAGCGGATGTGCTTCAGGTACAGTGCGTTGCGACAGGTGACGGGATCCGTTATGACAAGCTGGAAGGGAATCCCGTGATCGGACCGGAGATGCTGCCGGAAGGCTTTCATAAGGAGGATTTCCGGGATCCTAAGCTGATCCGGACGGAGGACGGATACGGACTCGTTGTGGCTGCAAGAGGCCCGGATGAGAATGGATGTCTCTTATATTACGAATCGAAGGACGCTTTTTCTTATGACGGACCGTTTGTGCTTCTTTGCAATACCTATCAACCGGGGAAGATGTGGGAATGTCCGGATCTCTTTGAACTGGACGGATGGGACGTTTTACTCGTCAGTCCGATGGATCATGCGCCGGAGGCATTGATCGGAAGGTTTGACAGGGAGGAGAAGAAGTTTTATCCGGAAAGAAGGCAGCTTCTTGATGAGGGGTCGGATTTCTACGCACCGCAAACCGTGCAAACGCCGGACGGACGAAGGATCATGATCGCCTGGATGCAAAGCTGGAGCAAAGTTTCGCGTTTCGATCCATCGATGCCGTGGGCAGGACAGATGACACTTCCGAGAGAACTGCACATGGAAGGAAAAAGAATCGTGCAGAGGATCCCGGCGGAGTTTTCGGATCTGCACCTTGTAAGAGAAAACGGGAAGACCGTCATTCGGGATCGTTTCAGCAGGGAGACATTTTATGATTCCGGAGAAACGGAATCAACAGCGATATATGAATGAGGACAGAAACGTATGAAAAAACAAGCGGATTTCAAGGAACGTCTTGACCGGTATTACGACGAACTGAAGTGGCTGTACTGTGAGCTTTATCATAATGATATGCAGGCTTTTGATTATTTTGTATCCATGCTGGAGCAGCAGGAAAAGCTGAGAAGCAAACAGCTGAAGGCATGGGATCAGAAGCGGACCGCAGACAGTGACTGGTATCGGGACAATCAGCGACTTGGCATGGTGATGTATGTGGATTCTTTTGCGGAGACGCTCTCCGGTGTCAGGGAGCACCTTGATTATATCAGGGAGAGCGGCGTGAATTATCTGCATCTCATGCCGATTTTAAGCAGCCCAGAAGGACGGAGTGATGGAGGATATGCGGTTTCCGATTTCCGGAGTGTTGATCCGAAGTTCGGTGAGATCGAAGAACTCGCGCAGCTTGCGGATGAGCTCCATGAAGAGGGGATCAGTCTCTGCCTCGACTTTGTCATGAACCATACAAGCGAGGACCATGATTGGGCCGTGAGGGCGAGAAGAGGAGAAGCAGGGTATCGGGAACGTTATTTCTTCTATGATGATTGGAGCGTTCCGAGCGAATTTGAGAAGACCGTGCCGCAGGTGTTCCCCCAGACCGCACCCGGTAATTTCACCTGGTGTGAGGAGGCTCATAAGGTCGTTATGACCACCTTCTATCCATATCAGTGGGATCTCAACTACCGGAATCCGACCGTGTTCAATGATATGACGGCAAATATGCTTTATCTCTGCAACAGCGGAGTGGATATTATCCGTTTGGATGCGGTTCCCTATATCTGGAAAACCCTTGGGACGACCTGCCGGAACCTTCCCGAAGTTCATTCACTGGTTCGTATAATGCGGATCGCATCGGAGATCGTGGCGCCGGGAACATTGCTTCTTGGAGAAGTGGTGATGGAGCCGAAAGAGGTCGTGCCGTATTTCGGAAGTGTTGAGAAGCCGGAATGTCATATGCTCTACAACGTCACTACTATGGCAACCACGTGGCACACAGTGGCGACTGCGGATACAAGACTCCTCATGCACCAGCTCGGGACGGTTTTCGCGCTCCCGAAGGATTATGTGTTCCTGAATTATCTCAGGTGTCATGACGACATTGGCTGGGGTCTCGATTACGCCTTCTTAAAGGGTTTTGGGATCGAAGAGAAGTCACATAAAAAATACCTGAATGATTACTTCCGGGGATATATCTACGGGAGCGAGTCAAGGGGCGAGCTGTACAACGACGATCCTCGTCTCGGCGATGCCAGACTCTGTGGGACCACGGCTTCTCTTTGCGGGATTGAGGCCGCGGAATATGAAAAAAACATCGAAAAGGAAAAACGCGGGATCGATCTCGACATTATGCTGCATGCGTTCCTTTTCACCCTTTCCGGAATTCCGGTTCTTTATTCGGGTGATGAGATCGGACAGCTGAACGACTATACCTACCATGAGGATCCGCTTCGCCGGGAGGACAGCCGCTATCTTCATCGCGGGAAATTTGATTGGGAGTCCGCGAAGAACCGGAATAAGAAAAATACGAGAGAAGGAAAGATCTTCTCGGCGA
Organism: Lachnospiraceae bacterium; assembly: GCA_045657665.1. GTDB lineage: Bacteria > Bacillota > Clostridia > Lachnospirales > Lachnospiraceae > RUG12461. Next base: position 187,483 of record JAZOTN010000030.1, read on the forward strand.
TCGAAAAGCTGTATGAAAAGCGCCGGGAACTTCGCGTTTTTGACAGCGCTGCGGACACCTGGATCATCCCGACGGGAAACGATCATCTGCTCTGCATCGGCCGCTATTATAAAGGAGAAAAGCTCCTTGCGGCATTCAATTTCAGTTACCTTCCACAGATCCTTCAGACCGGTGAAAACGAGGGGTTTAAAAACCTCATGACGAGAAAGAAGGAACGGGGGAGTGAAGCTATGCTTCCTTCCTACGGGTTCCTTTGGCTTTGGAAAAAGTATGATTAAGCAAACCGTATCATTTCTTCTTGCAGCGGGACTTCTGTTTCTGTTTCCGGTGACACTGTCTGCAGGCGAAGGAGAAACAGAACCGGATGCCTATATCCTGCTGCCGGAGGGAAGCAACTCTGAAGGCTGGAGTGCGGTTTCCGATACGTATGAAAAAGAAACGGGCATCCGGGTGGAGATTGTGACCGCGGAAGAGGACTACCGTGTTGCACTCCAGAAGTATATGGCAAAAAACAGGTTGCCTGCCGCGTTTGTTTTGCTGACAGAAAAGGACGCATATATCTGGGAGGGGTATCTTAGGGAATTACGCGGGTCACGGCTTGATGATGCACTCCGTTTTACGTCGCTCTTTCGGTTTTACAAAGGGAAGGCGGTAGGCGTTCCGATCGATGCAGCGGATGAGAGAACATATCTTGCCATGAACTTGCTTGCCCCGGAGAAAGACAGCGTAGCGGCGGAGGGATTTCTTGTCTATGCTTTTTCCGATGAGACAGGGCAGGCAGCGTTAAAGGAAGCGGAACTTCAGAAATTATATCATTGAGAAAGAGGAGAATGAAAAATGAGAACCAGCGGAATACTGATGCATATTTCATCACTCCCGTCACCATATGGAATCGGGACGATGGGAAAGGAAGCTTATGACTTTGTGGATTTCTTATACAAGGCGGAGCAAAGCTGGTGGCAGATGCTGCCGGTCTGTCCGACGAGTTATGGAGATTCACCGTATCAGTCTTTTTCCAGTTTTGCGGGAAACCCCTATTTTATCGACCCGGATTTTCTGATCAAAGACGGGCTTCTTAAGGAGGAGGAGATCGATAAGGATGGCTGGGGAGATGATCCGCTTTCCGTGGATTACGGACGGATTTATGAAAACCGGTTCAAGATGCTTAAGGTCGCCTGCGGAAGACTTCAGAAAAATCTGCCAAAGGATTATGCGGCATTTGAAAAAGAGCAGAAAGGGTGGCTTCATACCTATGCACTATTTATGGCTCTCAAGGATGCTCATAACGGAAAGTCCTGGATGGAATGGGAGAAACCGCTCCGTTTTCGCGAAAAAGAAGCACTGGCTTCGGCGGAAATGAAATATAAAGAGGAGATTATGTTTTATAAGCTTCTGCAGTATCTCTTCTTCAAACAGTGGAAAAAGCTGAAGGCATATGCAAACAAAAAAGGCATCGGGATCATCGGGGATGTGCCGATCTATGTGTCGGGTGATTCCGCGGATGTCTGGTCGGAACCGGAGCTGTTCCTGCTGGATAAGAATCTCAAAATGATCCGCGTTGCAGGGTGTCCCCCGGATGCGTTCAGTGCCGACGGACAGCTCTGGGGCAATCCTCTTTACCGGTGGGACCGGATGAAGGAGGACGGATACGACTGGTGGGTGCGTCGCATCGACGGCCTCAGAAAACTCTATGATATTGTCAGGATCGATCATTTCCGTGCGTTTGATTCCTTTTATGCGATCCCGGCGAAGGATAAGACGGCGAAGAACGGAAAGTGGAGAAAGGGTCCCGGGATTGAACTGTTTCATATTTTGGAACAAAAGCTCGGGAAGCTTAATATCATTGTTGAGGACTTGGGATACCTTACGCCCTCGGTGATCCGGCTGGTAAAGGATTCCGGGTTCCCGGGCATGAAGGTCCTGCAGTTCGCCTTTGATACCAGAGAGGACGGGGACTATCTTCCTCATAATTACGGCCGCCATTGCGTGGTATACACGGGTACGCATGACAATGACACGATCAACGGCTGGATGGAGACGGCGCCGAAGGAGAGCGTGAAAAACGCGAAGGAATATCTGAATCTGACGAAGAAGGAAGGATACCACTGGGGGATGATGCGAGGCGCATGGAGCTCGGTCGGGGATCTCGTTGTTGTGACGATGCAGGACGTCCTGGGGCTCGGGAGCGAAGCAAGGATGAATATCCCCTCCACCCTCGGCACAAACTGGAAATGGCGCATGAAAGAGGGAAGCCTTACCCCTGCGCTTGCGAAAAAGATCGCAAAAGAGATGGCGCTTTTCGGAAGGAAAAGAAAGGTCGATTAACATGGCGAAAATTCATTTCTTGCATCACAGTTCTTTTGCGGTGGAATTCCCCGATAAGGTGCTGATCTTTGACTGGTTTGATCCCGCACGTTTTCCGGAGGTGCCCTTTACTGGCGTTCTTCCGGATTTTACCGGGAAAAAACAGTATTTCTTCGCTAGCCATAAGCACAGGGACCACTTTGATATGGATATTCTCCGCCGTGCAGATCTAAAGGAACCGGTACGCTTTATCCTATCCAAGGACTGCAAAATGTCCGGTGGATTTTTGAGGAAGCATGGCTTTGATACCGAGAAGCTGAAGGGGATCATTACCTATGTAAATCCGGTGTCGGATTACGAGGTGGATGACCTTAAGATCCATACGCTGCGATCAACGGATGAAGGTGTTGCATTCTATGTGGAGACGAATGACCGTACGATCTATCATGCAGGAGATCTGAACTGGTGGAAGTGGGAAGGTGTCGGCGAGATCATTAACGGCAGAGTGGAACGTGATTACAAGCACCAGCTGAAATATCTGGAGGGAAAGCTGATCAATTACGCGTTCGTTGTTCTTGATCCGAGACTAAATGAGCATGCGTTCCTCGGCCTTGATTATTTTATGAAGCAGATCCTTTCGGATCATGTTTTCCCGATGCATACCTGGCAGGACTATGAACTTGTGAAAAAGTATAAGAGCAGGAGCGATAACAAGGCCTTTACGGACCGGATCGTGGAGATGACGGGTGAGAACGAGACCTTTTCCTTCGGAGAGGATGAGGAGGCATGACGATAAACCGTTTACAGGCGCCGTTTTGACGGCGCTTGCCTTTTTTTTGCGCTTATCTTATAATAACTCTGTATGGTGATTTTTGTTTAGGAGGAATATAAAATGGGACCGATGGCATTGCTTTCAAGTTTCCTTACTTATGTGATCGAAGCGGCGATCCTCGCATTTGTCGCCTTTCTCGGGATTCAGGTCGGGAAAAAGCTTCGCGCGAATAAAAATGCGAAATTAGCGGCAAAGGCCGAGGCAGAAGGAGCAGAAGCAACAAAAAATGAATAACGGAGTAAATGAATTACGCAGGAAATACCTTGAGTTTTTCGAAAGCAAAGATCACCTTTGCATGAAAAGCTTTTCTCTTGTACCGCAAAATGACAACAGCCTTCTCCTCATCAATGCGGGAATGGCACCCTTAAAACCGTATTTTACCGGACAGGAAATCCCGCCGAAACGGCGCGTGACCACCTGTCAGAAATGTATCCGCACCGGAGATATCGACAATGTCGGCAAAACGGCGCGGCATCTTACTTTTTTTGAAATGCTCGGTAATTTTTCCTTCGGAGATTATTTCAAGACCGAAGCGATTCACTGGTCCTGGGAGTTCCTGACAGAGGTTCTGGGACTTGATAAAGACCGGCTATATCCTTCTATCTATGGAGAGGATGATGAGGCGTTCCGGATCTGGAATGAGGAGATCGGAATTCCCGCGGACAGGATCACGAGATTCTACCGAGATCCGGAGACCGGAGCATGTGACAATTTCTGGGAGCATGGCGCGGGACCCTGCGGACCGTGTTCCGAGATTTATTATGACCGTGGAGAGAAGTACGGCTGCGGAAAACCGGACTGCAAGGTCGGGTGCGAATGTGACCGCTTCATGGAAGTCTGGAACAATGTGTTCACGCAGTATGAAAGCGACGGCAAAGGCCATTACGAAGAGCTTTCACAGAAGAATATCGATACGGGAATGGGATTGGAGCGTCTTGCGGTTGTGATGCAGGATGTGGATTCCGTTTTTGATATCGATACGATGAAGGCGATCCGTGACAAAGTCTGCGCGATCTCGCATAAAACCTATCATACAGACCAACTGGACGATGTGTCCATTCGTCTTATCACGGATCATATCCGTTCCGCCACCTTCATGATCAGTGACGGCATTATGCCGAGCAACGAAGGCAGAGGCTATGTGCTGAGGAGGATCATCCGACGCGCTTCAAGACACGGTAGGATCCTCGGAATCGATAACGATTTCCTTGCGGAACTTGCCAGGACCGTGATCGCGGAAAGCAGAGACGGATATCCTGAGCTCAATGAGAAGCGGGCATTCATTCTCAATGTCCTCAGCGAAGAGGAACAGAAATTCGGAAAGACCGTTATCGGGCAGGGAATACAGATCCTTCACGATATGGAAGCAAAGATGATCAAAAACGGCGAGAAGGTTCTTTCGGGAGATCAGGCCTTTAAGCTGTTTGATACATACGGATTCCCCATCGATCTGACGGCGGAGATCCTCGCGGAGAGAGGCTTTACATATGATGAAGAAGGCTTCCGCCGCTGCATGACGGAGCAGAAGGAACGCGCCCGTGCCGCAAGGAAGACCACGAATTATATGGGTGCCGATGCGACGGTTTATGAACAGATCGATCCGAAGATCACAACGGAGTTCGACGGGTATGAGCACCTTTCTCTGGATTCGAAGATCACGGCACTTACCACAGAGAGCGAGGTGGTGACAACCCTTTCTGAGGGACAGAAAGGAACGATCATCGTGGACAGGACTCCGTTTTATGCTACGATGGGCGGACAGAGAGGAGACCGCGGTGTGATCCGCTGCGGCGATGCAGAGTTCGTCGTAGAAGTTACGGAAAAGCTTGTCGGTGGGAAATTCGGTCATATCGGACACATGGAAAAGGGCAGCATGTCTGTCGGAGATACGGTTTCCCTGAATGTCGATGAAAGGATCCGGCTTAACACCTGCCGGAATCATTCGGCGACACATCTCCTTCAAAAAGCACTCCGGGAAGTTCTCGGCAGCCATGTTGAGCAGGCCGGGTCATTCCAGGACGATACACGTACCCGTTTTGATTTCTCTCATTTCAAACCGATGACACATGAGGAAATCCGCAAGGTCGAAATAGCGGTCAACTCAAAGATACGCGATCAGTTGCCTGTGGAGACAGCCGTCATGAGCGTGGATGAGGCAAAGAAATCCGGTGCGATGGCTCTTTTCGGAGAAAAATACGGCGAAAAGGTACGGGTCGTTTCCATAGGGGATTACAGCAAAGAACTTTGCGGCGGCACCCATGTCTCGAATACAAAAGAGATCATCGCGTTCAAGATCATTTCCGAGAGCGGCATTGCCGCTGGTGTGAGAAGGATTGAAGCGCTGACCGCCGAGGGGGTTCTCAGGCACTACATGGAAATGGAAAGTATCTTCAATGAGGCCGCAAAGGCAGCGAAGGCAAAACCCTCCGAGCTGGTTGCCAAAATCCAGGGGATGATGTCCGAGATCAAGGCATTAAACAGTGAAGTAGAGTCCTTAAAGAGCAAGGCTGCGAAGGATGCGGTCGGAGATGTCCTCGACTCTGTACAGGAGATCGGCGGCGTGAAGCTGATTGCAACAAAGCTTTCCGGAGCCGATATGAATGCACTTCGGGATCTTTCAGATGACCTTTCGGTGAAGCTTGGCGAGGGCGTTATAGTCCTTATTTCCGACGCGGACGGCAAAGTGAATCTTGTCTGCAAAGCGACGGAGGAAGCGATCGCTAAGGGCGCACATGCGGGTAATCTGATCAAATCCATTGCTGGGAAGGTCGGCGGCGGAGGCGGCGGCAGACCCAATATGGCGCAGGCCGGAGGAAAGAATCCGGCCGGAATAGACGATGCGCTGGCCGAAGCTTCTGCGGCTTTAGCTGCGCAGCTTGGCGCATGATGTGATGCCTTAGGAGGTAACATGAAGAAACTGTTTGCCATCGGGGAAGCACTGATTGATTTCATTCCGCAGGATACCGATTGCGGGATCAGTGAGGTAGGCTCTTTTATGCCGAAAGTAGGAGGAGCGCCGGCAAATGTCTGCGGTGCGTTTACACTGCTCGGCGGTGAGTCGGCGATGATCACACAGCTCGGGCAGGATCCTTTCGGGGACAAGATCGAAAAGGAGCTGAAGAGCTTCGGGATAGACACTTCCTATGTGAAACGCACTGCGAAAGCGAATACATCACTTGCTTTTGTCGCGCTGAAAGCAGATGGGAACCGGGAATTCAGTTTTTACCGGAAACCCGGAGCGGATATGCTTTATGAGGGAAGAGATATCGGAGAAGACTGGTTTCAGGGCGCCTTTGCACTTCATTTCTGTTCGGTCTCCCTCGGTGATTTCCCGATGAAGGAAGCGCATCGGCGTGCGGTATCCCTGGCAAGAAAGTCCGGAACGATCATCAGCTTTGATCCGAACCTCCGGAGGAATCTCTGGGATTCCGACAAGGCATTAAAAAACGCTGTGCTCGAATTCCTTCCGCTTGCGGATATTCTGAAGGTATCCGATGAGGAGATTGAGTTTATCACAGGGAAAAAGACCATTGATGAAGCACTGCCGGAGCTTTTTAAAGGTGAAGTAAAACTGGTGGTCTATACCGAGGGCGCAAAGGGTGCAAAGGCCTACACGGCAAATGCCTCGGCATCCGCGGATCAGAAAAAGGTGAAGGCTGTGGACACGACAGGAGCGGGAGACGCATTTATCGGTTCGTTTTTATACTGCCTGGCCGATGCAGGGAAGACGCCGTCTGATCTTTCGGAACTTACGGAGCCGGAGATGGGCAGGATGCTTCACTTTTCCAATATCTACTGCGGGAAAAGCGTGGAACGTGAGGGAGCTATCGCATCATATCCCACAAAAGCGGAAATGAGCGACTTTGTATAAACTGTATCATCAAGGATAGGAGTAATCTATGTCAGACTTAAGCAATACCCAGTATTTCAAGGTGGAGCGGGAACCGGAGATCCAGGTCAGCGAAGTGCTTTCTTTGGTTTATAAAGCACTGACCGAAAAGGGATACAATCCTGTCAACCAGATTGTCGGTTATATCATGTCCGGGGATCCGACTTACATCACCAGCCACAACAATGCAAGAAGCCTTATCATGAAGGTGGAGCGTGAGGAACTTGTGGAAGAGGTGCTGACCCGTTATATCGAGACGAACGGCTGGGAGTCATAACCGATGTCCCGCATCATGGGGCTTGATTTCGGAGCAAAGACGGTCGGCGTTGCGGTCAGTGATGCGCTCGGCATCACATCCCAGGGCGTTGAGATCATACGAAGAGATTCCGAAAAAAGGCTTCGGAGAACTCTTGCGCGGATTGAGGAGCTGATCGGCGAATACGAGGTCTCGGAGATCGTTCTCGGCTATCCCCGCCACATGGATGGCTCCGAAGGGGCACGCTGCGAAAAGACCCGGGAATTCCGGGATATGCTGACGAAACGCACGTCACTTCCCGTGACGCTTTGGGATGAGCGGCTCACGACCGTGGCGGCTGATCACGCCATGGACGAAGCAGGATTGTCTTTGCAGGAGAAAAAACAGTATGTTGACCGTATTGCTGCAGAACTGATCCTGCAGGGATATCTTTCATCAAAACAGAACTGATTATTTATGGAAAAGATTACTTTTACAGCTCCCGATACGGGGGAAACAGTTGATTTTTTTGTGCTGGAGCAAACAGTCGTATCCGGCAGGAGCTACCTGTTGGCGACGGAGGACGACAGCGAGGAAGCCGAAGGTTATATCCTCAGGAAAAACGAGGATGTGTCGGAATCAGTTTCAGAGTACGAATTCGTAACGGATGAGGAAGAACTTCGCAGTATCGGAAAAGTTTTTGCGGAGCTTCTGGACGATACGGATGTAACGATATAAAGAACGGAAAAGAGGTCTGTTTCGCGCAAAGCCGGGAAACAGCTTCTGTTTCTGTTTATCTTGACAAAAGGGAGGATTCATTTGAGAAGAAAAAAGAATAAGGAACGGAAGCCGGGACTTCGTATCATACCCCTCGGGGGCCTCGAAGAGATCGGCATGAATATTACTGCCTTTGAATATGAAGACAGTATCATCGTGGTGGATTGCGGGCTTTCCTTTCCGGAGGACGAAATGTACGGGATCGATCTTGTGATCCCGGATATTACTTATCTGAAAAACAATATCGAAAAGATCAAAGGGTTTTTCATCACCCATGGACACGAGGATCATATCGGAGCGATCCCTTATGTACTTCGCGAGATCAATGTTCCGATCTACGCGACAAAGCTGACGATGGGTATCATTGAGCACAAGCTCGAGGAACACCGGATGATGGATACCGTTAAGCGCAAGGTTGTGACCTATGGCCAGCACATCAATTCGGGGTGTTTCCGGATCGAGTTTATCAGGACGAATCACAGCATACAGGATGCGGCGGCGCTCGCAATCTATTCGCCTGTCGGGACAGTGGTGCACACCGGCGATTTCAAGATCGATTACACACCGGTGTTCGGAGATCCGATCGATCTGCAGAGGTTCGGTGAAATCGGAAAAAAGGGCGTGCTTGCCTTGATGTGCGACAGCACGAACGCAGAGAGAGAAGGCTTTACGCAGTCGGAGAAGTCTGTCGGAAGGGCGCTTGACGACATTTTTGCCGATCATAAGAAAAAACGCATTATCATTGCCACCTTTGCATCCAATGTAGACCGCGTGCAGCAGATCATCAATACCGCTTATAAATACGGCCGCAAGGTTGTGGTGGAAGGGCGGTCGATGGTGAATATCATCGAGACCGCGACGAGGCTCGGTTACATCAAGGTGCCGGAGCATACGCTTGTGGATATCGACAGTATCCGCGATATTCCGGAAGCAAGGACTGTCCTTATCACGACCGGAAGTCAGGGCGAATCCATGGCAGCGCTTTCCCGTATGGCGAGCGGCATGCACAAAAAGGTACAGATCAAGCCCACTGACCTGATCGTCTTTTCCTCGCATCCGATCCCTGGAAATGAAAAAGCGGTGAACAACATCATCAATGAGCTGTTCATGAAGGGCGCGGAGGTGATCTTTCAGGATGTACATGTTTCGGGACATGCGTGCAGCGAGGACATCAAGCTGATCTATTCACTCGTCCGTCCGAAATATTCCGTGCCGGTGCACGGCGAATACAGGCATCTTATGGCACAGGCGACGATCGCCGAGGATATGGGGATTCCGAGAGATCATATCTTCATCCTCAAAACAGGAGATGTGCTGGAGCTTTCCGATGAAGATGCCGCGGTGGTCGATCACGTACCATGCGGAGAAGTCTTTGTCGATGGCCTCGGTGTCGGGGATGTCGGGAATGTAGTGCTGAAGGATCGACAGCATCTGGCGGAGGAAGGTGTCATCATTGTGGTGATGACACTGGAGAGCCAGAGCGGTCAGGTGCTTGCCGGGCCGGATATTATCTCCCGCGGATTTGTTTATGTGAGGGAGTCCGGTGATCTTCTGGAGGAAGCCAGAAAGACCATGAATGAGACCATGAACCACGTACAGAGCAAAAATATCACGGACTGGGGAAGGATCAAGTCCGAGATCAAGGATGCCATGGGTGATTTTGTCTGGAGAGAGACAAAACGTAAGCCGATGATCATCCCGGTCATTATGGAAGTATGAAAGCGAAAAAGATTGTTTTTCGGATCATCTATATAGCAGTCACCGTTCTGGCAGTGATCCTGATCCTCATGTTTTTGATGTGGGTCGGGAGGCGCGGCTATGAATTCGGATATCGGGTATTTACGGAAACCTCCGCAGCAGAGCCACCGGGGAAAGACGTAGTTGTTCTTATCCGTTCCGATATGAGCAAGCGCGATGTTGCTGAAATGCTGGAAGAGAAGGGCCTCATCAAGGATCCTTTGCTGTTTCTGATCCAATACAGACTTACGGATTTTGATAAGATCGAGCCCGGTACCTATACTCTGAACACCTCCATGAGTGTCCATGATATCGCTGCAGCGATGGAAGGAAGCGAAGAGGAAACGGAAGAGGGAGAGACCGAGGGATCGGGTGAAGAGGACATGGACGGGGAGGAACCTGCAGATATGGAGGAGATGCTTCCCGGAGACGAAGAGACATGACCGGCGAAGAACGGCTCAGCGTTTTTCTGGACTCAATCTCTCCGGCGCTTCCCGAATACCTGGAGGAGTTTGAGAGAGAGGCGAGGAACGAAGGCGTTCCCGTTATCCGAAAGGAAGCACAAAGATTCCTCCGCTTGCTGCTCGCAATCGTTCATCCGGAGAGGATCCTGGAGATCGGTACGGGGACCGGCTACTCCGCGGTATTCATGAAGGAATACTCTCCTTCACTGAAGGAGCTGATCACGATTGAGAACTATAAGCCACGGATCAAAGAGGCCGGGAAACGAATCCGGGAAATGGATCCGGAGTCTGTGATCTCGCTCAGAGAGGGAGATGCCGAAGAAGTGATCAGAACTCTTTCCGATGAATGGTTTGATCTGGTTTTTCTGGATGCGGCAAAAGGACAGTATCCTGCGCTCCTGCCGGAGATAAAACGTGTCTTGAAAAAGGGAGCGGTGCTATATACGGATAATGTCCTGTTTCAGGACGAAGTTCTGGAATCCAGATTTGTGGTAACGAGAAGAGACCGGACGATCCATAAAAGGATGCGGGAATTCCTGCGTGCTCTTATGGATGACGTAAACTTCCGGTCGACTGTTATGGAGATCGCAGACGGTGTCGCGGTCAGTGTCAAACTATGAAAGTACCCGATAAAAAGCCGGAGCTTCTTCTTCCGGCAGGCAATATGGATGTCTTAAAGGCTGCGTTCCGGTATGGTGCGGATGCGGTATATCTCGGAGGGGAGGAGTTTTCGCTCCGTGCGAAGGCGGCAAATTTTTCAAAGGAAGAAATGCGCTGTGCGGTTTCTTATGCACATGAACGCGGGAAAAAGATCTATGTTACAGCGAATATCCTTGCACACGAGACGGATCTGCCGGGCGTGAGGGATTATTTTGAGGAACTGGCAGCGGACATTCATCCGGATGCACTGATCATTTCCGATCCGGGGGTTTTTTCCATTGCAAAGGAAGTGTGTCCGGAGATTGAACTTCATATCAGTACACAGGCAAACAACACCAATGCCGGCACGTACCGTTTTTGGGGAGAACTCGGAGCGAAACGTGTGGTATCCGCAAGAGAGCTCTCGATGGAGGAGATCGCATCGATCCGGGAAGCAATCCCTGAGGAGATGGAAATCGAGACCTTTATCCACGGGGCGATGTGTATCTCCTATTCAGGACGGTGCCTCCTCAGCAATTATCTGACGGGACGCGACGCCAATCAAGGGGAATGCACGCATCCCTGCCGCTGGAAGTATGCGGTGGTGGAAGAAACAAGACCGGGACAATACCTTCCGCTTGAGGAAACGGAGAGAGGTACTTTTCTCTTCAATTCAAGGGATCTATGTATGATCGACTATATTCCGGAACTGGTAAATGCCGGGATCAACAGCTTCAAGATTGAGGGAAGGATGAAGACGGCGCTCTATGTTGCCACAACGGCAAGGGCTTACCGGAATGCCATTGATGATTATTTCATCTCGGAGGATCTTTACCGGTCGCATCTTCCCGTCTACAGGGAGGAACTCCTGCTCTGTACGCACAGGCCGTATGGCACGGGATTCTTCTTCGGAAAACCGGATGCGGATGGACAGATATACGGAGAGAGCAGCTATGACAAAGGTGCCGTATATCTCGGAATGATTGAGGAAGTCACGCCGGAAGGAGACTTCGTTCTGATCCAGAAGAATAAGTTTTCAGTCGGTGAGGCGGTTGAAGTCCTGAAATGCGATGGCAGAAATGAACGCGTCCTGGTGAAACGGATCCGTGATGAACAGGGGACGGACATGCAGGATGCTTCTCATGCGAAACAGCGGATCACCGTGACGTTTGAGGGAGACGCATCGGAGATCGGGGATGTTCTTAGAAAGAGATGCAGTGAATAAATCCACCGGAACGGTTGTGGAATAAAAGGAGAGAAAGACATGGCGGAAAAGTATATTGCATATGTGGGAACGTATACACATGAGAACAGCGTTGGAATTCATCTTTATGACATGAACCTGGATACCGGTGTCATGACGGAACGGAAGGTCGTGCCGATCAATAACCCGTCCGATCTGATCGTATCCAACAATAAAAAATATCTATATTCTATTGCTGATGAAGGTGTGGAAGCGTTCAAGATCCTCCCGGATGGTGATCTGGAGCCGATCAATAAGGCGTGGATTGGCGGGATGCGCGGGTGTTATGTCGAGACAGATGAACAGGACAGGTTTCTCTTTGTCGGGGGATATCATGACGGACGCGTTACTATGATGCGGCTGAATACAGAAGACGGAAGCATCGAAGGAATTGCGGACGGCATTTTCCATAAGGGCATGGGACGGAGCGTAGCTGCAAGGAATTTCCTTCCCCATGTGACCTGCGTTAAGATGAGCCCGGATCAGCAATTCCTTTGTGCGGTTGACAGCGGGATCGATCAGGTCAAGATTTATGAGCCGGATTTTGAAAAAGGGAAGCTGATCCTTGTGGATGCGCTGCGGCTTGATATGGAGTCGGGGCCGAGGATGATCCGTTTCAGCCGTGACGGAAAGTTTGCGTATGTGCTCTGTGAGATCACCAATACGGTTGAGGTATTCACCTATGAGTATGATGGGAAGCTTCCGGTGTTTGAAAAAGTACAGTCCGTGAAGTCTACGGCCGAAAAGGATGATCAGGGTGTTTGTGCTGCTTCCGGTATGGAGATCAGCCGCGACGGGGAGTATATGATCGTGACGAATGCCGGTATCAACTGCGCGACCGTATTCAAGATTGACAAGGAAAGCGGACAGCTCGTTCCGTTTGCAGAGAATTACATCAGCGGTGATTATCCGAAGGTGCTTTCCATTTATCCGAACAACAAGTTCTTCATGTGCCTGAATAACGATACGAATGAGATCACAACGTTCCGGATTGATTACAATAATGCATACATTCTAATGGAGGCAAAACCGATCAAGATCAACCATCCGAACTGTGTGTATATTCATAAATACGAGGAATGACCATGCGCGGTGCGATTTTTGACATGGACGGGATCCTTTTCGATACGGAAAAGCTTTATCAGGAGACCTGGAGGGAGGTAGCCGCGGAGATGGGTGAAGCGCTTCCTTATGAATTTACGCTTGCGGTTTCCGGCGCGGCGAAGGATGCGGTCTTCAGGGCGATCCGGGAGTATTATCATACAGATGATCCGGAACGCGTGGCGGATGAAGTGTATAGCCGGATGGCGCTCAAACAGGAATTGCCGCTTCCGATCAAGCCGGGTGTACCGGAGATCCTGAAGGCTTTTCGGGACAGGGGCGCCGGATTAGCTGTCGCCAGCAGTACTTACCACGAACAGGTGAAAAAGAATCTGGAGAGGAACGGTCTGCTTTCATATTTTGATGCCGTAGTGAGCGGTGATGAAGTGACGCGCACAAAGCCGGATCCTGAGATATTCCTGAAAGCGGCAAAAAAGATCGGTGTGCTGCCTGAGGAATGCTATGTGTTTGAGGACAGTTTCAACGGTATCCGTGCGGCGCATGCAGCGAATAGCTGTGCGGTGATGGTTGTGGATCTTATGGAACCCGATGACGAGATCCGTTCTATTTCGGACTATGTTTTCCACAGTATGACCGAAGCGCATGAGAAGCTTGATTTTTTCAAGGAATTTTGATAAGATGTGATTCGTATGCAACCGTAGTCTAACGGATAGAACGCAGGACTCCGACTCCTGTAATGTGGGTTCGATTCCCGCCGGTTGCAGTTTTTGATTTTTTGGAGGGAATGTCGCATTAGCGACATGCGGCAGAGCCGCATGTGCGATTTGCACAGAAGTTCGGCCGGACGTGCTAGCGCGTCCGCGCGAACCTTTGTGCAAATTCCGCATGGCACGTACGTGCCATGTGACTAATGCGACAGCATACTTATGACTTTCACCGCATGATTTCGGAGGATATTTATGAATGGAAATAAAATCGTTACTGCCATCAAGGTGATATTAAAGCACTATGGGCGGTACATCTGCGCAGCGGCGCTCTTTGTTGTTTTGGTACTCCTTGTTGTAAAGTTTGTCTCACCGGAGAATACCTCTGCTGCTTCAAGCAAGAATGCCCCCGATGTAAAGACGTCGGGAAATAACGGCGGGGAATCCTACAGCGTTGATTCTGACCAGAAGATCAATGAACTGATCGGTAAATATTATACTTACTATGCCAATTCCGACATCACAGGGCTTGAAACCGTTGCGAAGCCAATCAGCGACAGTGAGAAAAGCTTTATTCAGATGTACACTTCGTATGTAGACAGCTATGAGAATCTTGCATGCTACACAAAGCAGGGGCTCTCGGAAGGTGACCGCCTCGTGAGCGTTTATCTGGAGATCAAATTCGACGGTGTTGACACACTGGCTCCGGGACTTGATTTCTTCTATGTACAGACGGACGAGAACGGAGAATACTATATCAACAATCTTTACAGTCAGTACAATTCCCTGACGCATGAGCAGCCTACGGATCCTGCAATTGACGCGCTGATCGAATCTTTTGAATCCCAGGATGATGTTGTGGCACTTCAGAATGACGTACAGGCTCAGTATGAAGCTGCAATCAACTCGGATGAAAACCTGAACCGTCTTGTAAACACCGAGATCAAGGATGCCTATGCCACCTGGGCACAGGCGCTCAATCAGACAGCGGAAGCCGAGGAGGCTCCTGCCGAAACAGAAACGGAAACAGAGGAAGAAGGTGTTGTGGACACTACGCTGATCCTTGTCACCACAAGCAGGGTGAATGTCAGAGACGGCGCAGATACCGGAGCAAACCTTCTGGATACCATTGATGAAGGAACAGAGGTTGCACTCGTTCAGGATAATGGAAACGGATGGTACAACGTGATCTACGGCGGAGGTAAGAGCGGTTATATTCTGAGTGATTACCTGAAGCTGAAGGATGACGGTTCACCGGATGCGGCGGCTCCGGCTGCGGATACGACAACGACAACGACAGACACGACCGGGAATGAAGAGACAACGACAACGGATACGCCTCCGGCTGCAACCACCGGAGGAGGCCCTTCCAAGGGAACGCTCACAGTGAGCGATACACTCAATATCCGGTCGGATGCAAGTCAGGATGCAAGCAAGGTCGGAACGGTCTATGCGGGTGAGCAGGTGACGGTGGTCGAAAATCTCGATTCCGGCTGGACCAAGGTGGAATGGAACGGAAAGACAGGATTTATTCGGACGGATCTGTTGCAGTGATGATCAGAGGTGGGGGCGGATACGCCCCCGCTTTTCTTCATATCATGGAGAGATAATGCATTAATGCCATGCGAATCAACCGATATTTAAGTTCGGCCGGAGTATGCTCCAGAAGGGAAGCAGACCGGCTAATAGATTCAGGACGTATTACGATCAACGGAAAGACCGCTCTGATAGGAACGGACGTTTCGGACGGGGATAAAGTCTGCTTTGACGGGAATGCAGTAAGACCCGTCGAAAGGAAAGTGGTACTTGCGTATTATAAACCGGTCGGGATTGTCGTGACGGAAGACAAAAGAGAACCGGATAACATCATCGATGCGATCCGCTATCCGAGACGTGTGACTTATCTCGGGCGGCTCGATAAGGACTCCGAGGGACTCATTCTCCTTTCGGATGACGGAGATCTGAATCAGTCGCTGATGAAGGGGAAAAATGAGCATGAGAAGGAATATGTCGTAAGGGTGGATCACGGAATCACAAGTGATTTTCTGGAGGCTATGCGAAACGGCGTTTACCTTCCCGAGCTGGATACAGCGACGAGAAAATGCAGGGTGAATAAACTAACGGATGATTCGTTTTCGATCATTCTGACACAGGGCTTAAACCGTCAGATCAGAAGGATGTGCAAAGAACTGGGCTACAGAGTTATCCGCCTGAAAAGAATCCGGATCGAAAATATTCTTCTTGGCGAAATGAAACCTGGAGAGTTGCGCGAACTTACGGAAGAGGAAGAGAAAAGGCTTCGTGAGAGCCTGACGCTAAAGGAAACAGACCATGAGTGAAACAAGGGAAGCATACGAAGCGTTAAAGCGTGAGATCGATCATCATATGGATCTCTATTACAATCAGGATACGCCCGAGATCTCAGACTATGAATATGATCAGTTGATGTTGCGGCTGAAAGAAGCCGAGAAGGCGCATCCCGAGTGGATCACGCAGGATTCTCCATCGCAGAAGATCGGCGGGAAAGCAAAGCGCGAAGCGGGCGTAACGGTGCAGCATCGCGTACCGATGCTTTCAATCCAGGATCTTTTCGAAAAAGAAGATGTTGTTGCGTGGATTCGGGAAGTGAAAGCGCTTCACCCGGATGCTGCTTTTTCCGTAGAGCATAAGATCGACGGACTCTCCATGACGCTCCGCTATCAGGACGGGAATCTGACTCTGGCGGAAACGAGGGGGGATGGCCTCTCCGGGGAAGATGTTACTCTGAACGCATATGAGATAAGAGATGTAAAGAGGAAGATCCCGATCGGCGGGTACCTGGAGCTCCGCGGCGAGGTGTATATGACGCACGAAGCCTTCGAACGATATAACGAGCAGCAGGAAACCCTCGGGAAACGGACGGCTGCAAATCCGAGAAATCTTGCAGCAGGAAGTCTTCGGCAGCTTGATCCTTCCATCACCCGAGACAGGGATCTTGCCATGTTTGTTTTTAATGTTCAGGATGCCAACGGGGAAGCATCCGATCTCCTAGAAGATCATTCAGCTGCATTGGACCGGCTTTCCGAAGCTGATATCGCGGTGGCTCCGCACAAGCTGTGCTTTACGGAGGATGAGGTCATAAAGGCGATCGATGAGATCGGGGAGGAGCGGGGAACATATCCTTACGATATCGATGGAGCGGTCGTAAAGATCAACCAGACTTCCTACCGCGCTGATTTTCCGAACGGGAGCAAATACTCGGCAGGCCATATCGCATACAAATATCCTCCGGAGGAAAAGGAAGTCGTGATCGAGGAGATCGAAGTCGATGTCGGACGGACCGGGAAACTCACGTTCCGCGGCAGATTCGCATCGCCTGTCCGTCTTTGCGGCACAAATGTGCAGAGGGTGACGCTTCATAACATTGATTTCATTCATAGCATGGGGATTGGCGTTGGATGCCGTGCCGTATGCCGGAAGCAGGGCGAGATCATACCTGCGATCGTTTCCGTGACCGAGAAGGCGAAGACCCCATATCAGCCGCCGAAGGAATGTCCGAAATGCGGGCATCCTTTGAAACGGGAGGAGGGAACGCCGGATATCTGCTGTGAGAACCCGCTCTGCCCGGCTCAGAGGAAACGTACCATCGGCTATTTTGCCGGAAAGGATGCCATGGATATACGCTCTCTCGGCTCGACGATCGTCAGTGACCTTGTAGAGAACGGTTATCTGAAGGATATATCCGATATCTACCATCTCAGGGAATGCCGGGACGAGCTGGTCGCATCAGGGATCACTGGACGTGAAAAAAACACGGACAAGATCCTTGACGCGATCGAAGAGTCCAAAAACAGAGAGGCATATCAGGTTCTGACAGGCCTTGCGATCCGGGGGATCGGACGCGCATCCGCAAAGGAGATCATGAAGCATTTCGGCTCCATTACGGAGATCCCGGACGCGGATTTTGAGAAACTCACGGAGATACCTGATATAGGAGAGGTGACGGCACAGAATATCATCGCATTTTTCCATGATCCGGAAAACCTTGCGTTGTTGAAAAGACTGGAGGAGTCGGGGGTGAATCTGGATGCGGCTTCTGATGAAACAGGAGATGCGCTGAAAGGACTCACCATAGTCGTTACGGGAACACTGAAGACGCTCGGAAGGAAAGAAGTTCAGGAGCTGATTGAAAAGAACGGTGGTAAGAGCTCAGGATCTGTCAGTAAAAAAACGAGCTATGTGGTAGCCGGAGAGGCTGCCGGCAGTAAACTGACAAAAGCAAAAGAGCTTGGCGTTCCGGTCATCACCGAAGAAGAACTGCTCTCCATGACAGGGGGACATCATGCTGAAACGTGAAGGAATGGTGGATTATCATGCTTATATCCGCATCAATGATATCGGGGTCCGACTGCAGGGGAACGGACTGCGCTGTCTGATCGATATGTCCAATATTTCCGCGATCCCCATCCGTGACGTCAGGATTTCTCTTTCTGCCCGGGATCTGGAGGGGAAGATCCTTCCGGTCAACGGAAAAGAAAAGGATGAGATCAACATAAGCAATCTGTCTCTGGAAGCGGCGATGCGTATGGTCACGGAATTCCGGTGCGAAGTCGATGGGATCCCGTGCGGCATTGAAACCGAGGTCCTGGAGGTGGTCTTTGCGGACGGAAGGATCGGAGAAAAGCAGAAACCTCATAAAAAAATCTATTTTTACCAAACATTTGATGAGGCAAAGCAAAAGGAAAGAGATCAGATGGAATGCCTTAAAAAGTATTCGGATCATGCAATCTGCTATGCGGAAAAAAGGAACGACGGGTGGCTTTGCACCTGCGGAAGATTGAACCGGAATCGTGATGACAGATGCCCGGAATGTCTTTCGGACCGCAAGCTGATCTTTCAAAAATGTACGAAGGAAGCCATCCTTCTTGAACTGAAGCGGGAACAGAAGGAGCGGCAGTCGTTTTCATTGAAACGGTTTTTTCGATATGGTATAATAAAAAAATCTTAGGGAAAAGAGGAGAGACTGATCATGGCAGAGGACAGGAGATCGGTAAAGATCAAAGAGAGTGAAATCGGAGAGGTCAAGGTCGCGGACGAGGTGATCGCGATCATTGCCGGACTTGCCGCGACGGAAGTGGACGGAGTCAGTTCCATGGCGGGCAATATTACGAATGAACTTGTCAGCAAACTCGGTATGAAAAACCTTTCCAAGGGCGTTCGTATCGAGATCTCGGAGGATTCCGTGGAAATCTATCTGGCGCTCAATATTTCTTATGGCTACAGTATCCCTGAGGTTTCCGAGAAGGTGCAGGAGCGGGTGAAAACAGCCGTAGAGACCATGACGGGATTATCCGTTGCGGCGTTAAATGTCAAGATCGCCGCCGTGGATATGAAGTCTCAGGAAAAATAAAGCGGAGGAGATCATTCCTTCACTTTGCGCGATATCAAAGCTGCCAAGGGGATGCCATCAGTGCGGCATCCTCCTTTTTCAAGTAAATCGAAATTTTCGGATTCGAAAGGAAAAACAATGACCAGGCGATTCATGCGGGAAAAAACATTTGAGCTTTTGTTCCGCGCGGATTTTTATGATACAGACGGGAAAAAAGAACAGGAACAGCTTTTCCTTTCGGAGAATGAAGACAAGGAAGATCTGCAGGCCGTCGGAGCCAGATATGAGGAGATCCTTACGAAGCTCCCGGAGATTGACGAAGAGATTAATGAGAGAACGGAAGGATGGAAAACGACCCGTATGGGAAAGGTGGAGCTGACGGTACTCCGGCTTGCTGTCTACGAGATCCGGTTTGATCCGGAGGTCCCGACGGGCGTCGCCATCAACGAAGCGGTGGAGCTGGCAAAAAAGTATGGATCGGATAACTCGCCGGCGTTTGTGAACGGGATCCTGGCGAAATTTGCCTGAATAAGGACAGATGAACAAAAATGTGTATTCTGTGGGACAGATCACGTCCTACATCAAAAATCTGTTTTCCCAGGATTTCATGATGAAAAAGATCAGTGTCAGCGGTGAGGTCAGCAATGTCAAGTATCATACCTCCGGACACATTTATTTTACTCTGAAGGACGCGTCCGCTCAGATCGCTGCGGTAATGTTTCAGGGGAGCCGCAAGGGGCTTCTGTTTCCGATGAAAAACGGAGACCGCGCTATCGTGACCGGCAGCATCGAGGTTTATGAAAGGGACGGGAAATACCAGCTCTATGCGAGAGAGATCGCGCCTGACGGACAGGGGGATCTTTTCCGAAGATATGAGCAGCTGAAGGCAGAACTTTCCGAGATGGGGATGTTTGCCCAGGAGTATAAGAAACCGATCCCAAGGTATGCAAAAAGGATCGGGATCGTCACGGCGAAGACGGGGGCAGCCATTCAGGATATCCGGAATATTGCAGCAAGAAGGAACCCATATGTTCAGCTGATCCTTTGTCCTGCGATCGTGCAGGGAGAGGGAGCGGTCACCTCTATTGTGAGCGGCATTAAGAGGCTGGATGCCATGGGGCTTGATGTCCTTATCGTAGGACGTGGCGGAGGTTCCTTTGAGGATCTCTTTGCGTTCAATGAGGAACCGGTCGTGCGTGCTGTGTTCGAATGCGAAACACCTGTGATCTCCGCGGTTGGGCACGAAACAGATACGATGCTCACTGACTACGCGGCAGATCAACGTGCACCGACACCTTCTGCTGCCGCGGAACTGGCGGTGTTTGATGTGAACGCGGAGCGGATGTATCTGGAGCAGCGTTACGGTGAGCTGGAGCGGATCTGGAACCAGAGGTTTTCCGCTGAAAAGAAGAGGCTGAAAGCACTGCTGGAGCGCTTGATGGCACTTTCGCCGGAAGCAATGCTCCGTCTAAAAAAGGAACGCCTGAGGAATCAGACGGAGAAACTGTCGGGAGCATTTCAGGCGCTTCTCACGGAACGAAAACATCGGCTTGCACTTCTTGCAGAGAGTCTTGAGAACCGGTCGCCGCTTCTTCGGCTGTCCGGGGGATATGCCTATCTGGAAGGCGCTGACGGGAGAGCAAAGAAATCCGTGAGAGATGTCTCACGCGGCGAAACCCTCTCAGTCCGAATGAAGGATGGTCGTTTTCAAGCAGAGGTGATCGAGGTGGAATATGGAAACAGTAACGAAACTTAACCGTGATGCTGCTCCCGGAGATGTGCAGCCTGTCAGCCTTGAAGAGGGGCTTTCGGAGCTTGAGGATATTGTGCAAAGACTTTCTGATGAAGATCTTCCACTCGAGGAGGCATTTCATCTCTATGAATCCGGCGTGAAAAAAGTGAGGGAATGCCAGAAATCCATGGAAGACGTGGAAAAACGTATGCTTCTCCTCAGAGAGGACGGAAGTCTGGAGGAAATGTCCGATGACATTTGAAGAAGGAAAAAAACAATTTACGGATCAGATAGATCGGATCATTACGCAGTATCTTCCCAAAGAAGAAGGTATGCAGAGCAATTGCATCTCAGCCATGAATTACAGCATCGGAGCAGGCGGGAAACGACTCCGACCGATCATGATGCTTCTTACTTACCGGCTGTTCGGAGGCGACGGAAAGGTGATCGAGCCGTTTCTTGCCGCGATCGAGATGATCCATACGTATTCACTCATTCATGATGATCTTCCGGCGATGGATGATGACGACTACCGCCGCGGCCGCGAAGCAACACATAAGAAATACGGGGAAGCGATCGGGATCCTTTCGGGTGATGCGCTTCTTAACTATTCGGTGGAAACGGTGATGAAGGCGTTTCTGATCCCGGGAGCGGAGCCGAACCGTGTAGCGGCAGCCGTTGCGCTTTTATATCGGAAAAGCGGTATTTACGGAATGATCGGTGGGCAGACGGTTGACGTGGAAACAGATAATACCGGGGAGATCACGAGGGAACAGATCGATTTTGTTTATCGCCTGAAAACGAGTGCGCTTCTCGAAGCATCTATGATGATCGGAGCACTCCTTGCAGGGGCGAACGAAAAGAGCCTTGGTACGATCGAATCAGTTGCAAGGGATATCGGGATCGCATTCCAGATCCGGGACGATATCCTGGATGCCACATCTACTTTGGAAAAACTCGGGAAGCCTGTGGGAAGTGATGAAAAAAATGCCAAGGCGACATACGTTTCTTTTGAAGGGATTGAAAAAGCTTCCTGTGATGTGAAGGAACTGACAGATCGTGCGATCCAAAACCTCAACACATTGCCGGGAGATAAGGCCTTTTTGACAGAACTCCTGACTTCGCTCGTCGATCGGGAGAGCTGAGGCGATCATAGAAAAAATGTTTTTAGAAAAGATCCAAAAGGAAAATGATATCAAGAAACTAGATCCATCGGACATTCCGGAGCTTTGTGAGGAGATCCGGGATTTTCTGCTGGAAAAGATCTCAGAGACGGGGGGTCATCTTGCGTCCAACCTTGGCGCTGTTGAGCTGACCGTGGCGCTTCATCTCGCGTTTGACCTGCCCGATGACAAGATCATCTGGGATGTAGGTCACCAGTCTTATACGCACAAGATCCTGACAGGACGGAAAAACCAGTTTGATGAGCTTCGGAAATACGGCGGCATGAGTGGCTTCCCGAAACGAAAGGAAAGTCAGAGCGATGCGTTCGATACCGGTCACAGTTCCACTTCCATTTCAGCAGGACTAGGATTTGCAGCTGCAAGGGAGCTGACGGGCGAAGATTATTCTGTTGTTTCCGTCATCGGTGACGGTTCCATGACCGGCGGCATGGCTTATGAAGCCATGAACAACGCGTCAAAACTGAAAAAAAATTTCATCATCATTTTGAATGACAACAAAATGTCAATCTCCGAAAATGTCGGCGGATTATCGAAATACTTATCGCGTATCCGGACAGCTGACTTTTACCGGGGACTGAAATCCGGCGTCAAAGATGCACTCGGAAGCATCCCCGTCTACGGCGACCGTATCGTTGAGCAGATTTCCCGTGCCAAGAACGGTATCAAGTCCAATTTTGTTTCCGGCATGTATTTTGAAAATATGGGGATCATATACCTGGGACCCATTGACGGTCACGACGTCCCGACGATGGTGCGCGTTTTTAAAGAGGCGAAAAAGATCGATGGACCGGTTCTTGTACATGTTCTGACACAAAAAGGAAAAGGTTTTCCGCCTGCGGAGCGTCATCCGGCAAGGTTTCACGGTACGGGTCCCTTTAACATTGACACGGGGCTGCCGAAAGCGCCGAGATCGAAAGCGGATTATACGGATATCTTTTCCACTGTCATGCGAAAGATCGGAGACAGGAGATCCGATGTGGTTGCGATCACTGCAGCCATGGCTGACGGAACGGGTTTGAAACGCTTCCGTAATCTATTCCCGGAACGGTTTTTTGATGTGGGGATCGCGGAAGCACATGCCGTCACTTTTGCGGCAGGGCTCTCCGTCACCGGACTGATTCCTGTGGTGGCGGTGTATTCCTCGTTTTTACAGAGAGCGTATGATCAGATCCTCCATGACGTCTGTCTGCAGGATCTGCATGTGATATTTGCGATTGACCGTGCGGGTCTCGTCGGAAGCGACGGTGAAACTCATCAGGGGATCTTTGATATTTCATATCTCAACACCATCCCGGGGATGACAATGATGGCTCCGAAAAACAAATGGGAGCTTTCGGATATGCTTAAGTTTGCCCTTGATTTTGAAAGACCCATTGCGATCCGTTACCCGCGGGGGACAGCGTATGACGGCTTAAAGGATCAAAGGGCAAAGATCGAATACGGAAAGAGCGAGATGATCTTCCGGGAAACAGAAACAGTTCTTTTTGCATACGGCAGCATGGTCAGCGTGGCGGTGACCGTGCATGAAAAGCTGAAGGAACTAGGACATCCGAGTACACTTGTCAATGCCCGTTTTGCGAAGCCTTTTGATGAGGAAATGCTCCGGGAACTTTCCGGCGATCATAAATTCCTTGTTACAATGGAGGAAAATGTACTGTCGGGCGGCTTCGGAGAGCATGTGACTGAATTCGTAACGAAAGAGCGGCTTCCTTATCAAATGCTGAACATCGCTATCAACGATGTATATGTTGAGCATGGGAATCCCGATATTCTGAAAAAGGAGACCGGGATCGACGCGGAAACCATTGTCAGCCGGATCCGGAGTGAATTATATGGCGAAGCAACGTCTTGATGTTCTGCTAGTCGCCGGAGGGCATGCCCCTTCCCGGGAAAAAGCGAAAACGGAGATCCTGGAGGGACACGTTTTTGTCAATGGGGAGAGGGAAACAAAGCCGGGAGACCTTTTTGATCCTGAAAAGTCAGAGATAACGTTGAAGGGCAGGGCGCTTCCCTATGTCAGCCGGGGCGGATTAAAACTGGAAAAGGCGATCAAAGAGTTTTCACTGGATCTCCAGGGAAAAGTATGCATGGACATCGGGGCATCCACAGGCGGTTTCACGGACTGTATGCTCCAGAATGGCGCGCGGAAGGTGTTTGCCATCGATGTCGGATACGGACAGTTCGCATGGAAGCTTCGGACAGATGAGCGGGTTGTCTGCATGGAAAAAACCAATATCCGTTATGTGACGCCGCCGGATATCGGAGAGATCGTTGACTTTGCATCCGTGGATGTTTCCTTTATTTCACTCACCAAGGTGTTGGAGCCGGCGAAGGAGCTGCTTCATCAGGATGGAGAGATGGTCTGTCTCATCAAGCCGCAGTTTGAAGCCGGAAGGGAAAAGGTCGGGAAAAAAGGAGTCGTCAGGGAGAGCTCGGTGCATGAAGAGGTGATCGGCAAAATTCTTACGTTTGCCGAGGAAACCGGGTTTTTCATAAAAGGCCTATCCTATAGCCCCATTAAAGGGCCGGAGGGAAACATCGAGTATCTGATATACATAAAAGCCGGACAGGGAGAAAGCGGTATCGCAGAGGAGGATATCCTGAGAGTCGTAAAGAAAGCACATGAGGAGCTGGACACATAAACGATGAAACGTTTTTTTCTGATCACGAACCAATTAAAAGACCCGGATTTTTCATCCGCGGAAAAGATCTGTAACTATATCCGGGATAAAGGCGGGATCTGTGATTTTTTACGGATGGACGGATTCCTGCCGCACTACAGGGAGGAGCTCCTTTCGGCAATTCCATCCGATACAGAATGTATTCTGGTGCAGGGCGGAGACGGGACACTGATAAAAGCGGCCAGAGACACTCTTTCTCTCTCCATACCGCTCATCGGGATCAATATGGGGAAGATCGGATATCTTTGTGAGCTTGAAGAAGATACGGTGTTCTCAGGGATCGATCAACTCTTTTCCGGAACAACAATGGTGGAAGAGCGGATGATGCTGACGGGAGAAGTGTTCCGTGATGGCAAGTCCGTAAAACGTGCGGCAGCTCTCAACGACATCGTGATCCATCGCGCGGGCTCCCTTTGCATTGCTGCGTACCGGGTATCGGTCAACGGCAAATACTTGAATGATTATTCGGCGGATGGAGTGATTGCCGCAACGCCGACGGGTTCCACGGCCTACAGTATGTCTGCGGGGGGACCGATCATCGATCCGATGGCACGCATGATCCTGCTGACGCCGATCAACAGTCACGATCTTAATAACCGAAGCATCGTGTTTGACGAGGCGGCAGAGATCAGTATAGCGCTTTCGGGGACGCATAAATCAGAGATCCGGATCAGCTTTGATGCGACGGAGGAGCTTATGCTGCTTCCCGGAGATGAGGTACGGATCTCCCGCTCGGAGTCCAATACCAAGATTTTGAAACTCAGTAAACGTAGCTTTCTGGAGATCCTGCAGAGAAAGATGCAGACGTTATCCTGACCGATAAAAAACAATGCTGCAAACGGTACACATTAAAAACCTGGCACTTATCGACGAAGCCGAGATCGACTTCGGAGAGGGGCTGAATATTCTGACCGGAGAAACCGGCGCGGGGAAATCGATCATTATCGGTTCCATCAGTCTGGCACTCGGTGAAAAAGTTCCAAGGGAGCTGCTCCGCGAAGGGGAGGACGCGCTTGTTGAACTGATCTTTTCTGTAGATGAAATGACGGAGCGTGAATTACGGGAGCTTGAAATCGAGCCCGAAGATCATACGGTGATCCTGACGAGAAAGGTGACTCCGGGGAAAAGCGTCGCCAGGATCAATTCCGAAACTGTGACAGCATCAAAGCTCAGAGAAGCGGCGGCGCTCCTTATCGATGTCCATGGCCAGCATGAACATCAGTCCCTGCTACGGGAGAAAACACATCTGGCTATTCTGGATGCCTATCTCGGCGTTGCAGTAAATCATCTCAAGCAAACCTATACGGAACAATACCGCGTGTACAGGCAGCTAAAGGAAGAACTCTCCAAGGCTTCCATTGATGAAGAGAGCAGAAAAAGAGAGCTTTCCTTACTCGAGTTTGAAGCAGAGGAGATCCGTGAAGCAAATCTTAGCGAGGGAGAGGACGAAGAGCTTGAAAAAACGTATCGCCGTCTTTCCAACGGGAAAAAGATCTATGAAGTGATGGGACGCATCACGTCGCTCCTTTCCGACGGAGACAGGAATGCCGCGGAAGCAGTCGGACGTGCCGTTTCCGAGATCCGGCAGGTTTCGGAATATGATGAAAAACTATCTTCGATCGAAGGAGAACTGACGGAGATTGACGGGCTCCTTTCTGATGCGGCACATGAATGTGCAAGGTATCTGTCCGATGCGGATTTTGATGAAGAAACATTTCGAAAGACAGAGAGCCGTCTTACGGAGATCAACCGGCTGAAGGATAAATATGGCGCCTCCATACGTGAAGTAGAGAAGGCTCTGGAGGAGAAAGAGGAACGGATCCGGATCCTTTCCGATCTGTCCGAATATCGTGAAAAAACCGCAAAACAGCTTGATCAGGCGAAGGAACAGCTTGGAAAGGTCGGAAGAAAGCTGACCGGTGCGAGAAAAGAGGGTGCAGAAAAGCTTTCCGGGGAGATCGTGAACGCACTTATGGGGCTGCATTTTCTGGATGTCCGGTTTGAAGTGGAACTGAAGGAAAAAGATGACTTTGCACCGGACGGGATGGATGATGCCCGTTTCCTGATCTCCCTGAACCCGGGAGAAGAAGTAAGGCCTTTATCAAATATCGCGTCCGGCGGAGAGCTCAGCCGTATCATGCTGGCGCTTAAGACCGTACTGGCCGGACAGGATCAGATTGGAACACTCATTTTTGATGAGATTGATGCCGGGATCAGCGGGAGGACTGCGCAGGCGGTTTCGGAAAAACTCTTTTTGATCTCACGTCACCATCAGACAATCTGCATCACGCATCTGCCGCAGATCGCCGCGATGGCAGATTGCCATTATCTGATCGAAAAGAAAGCGGATGGCGGAGAAACTATCAGCACCATTCGGAGGATTGATGAGGAAGAATGCGTTCTGGAGCTTTCAAGACTTCTCGGCGGAGTGCTTATCACGGATGCTGCGGTGAATAATGCGAGGGAGATGAGAGCTCTTGCGGTCGAAAAGAAAAAACAGGCATTGGGGGATGAGACATGAAGAGAGTACTTTTGGCTGCTTCCGAAGCGGTACCCTATATGAAAACAGGCGGACTTGCCGATGTGGTTGGAGCGCTGCCTTCTTATTACGATCAGGAAAAGATTGATGCGAGGGTAATCCTTCCAAAATATACCTGCATGGATGCAAAATGGCTTCCATCGCTCAGCTTTGTTTGTCATTTTTACGTGGATCTTGGATGGAGACGCCAATATGCCGGCCTTTTTAAGACGGAATACCATGGAATCGTTTATTACTTTATTGATAATGAATTTTATTTCGGAGGATCCCAGCCCTATCATCTGATCCATGAGGATATGGAAAAGTTCTCCTACTTTTCGAAAGCGGTACTGGAAGCGATTCCGTATATGGCGGATTTTAAACCTGACATCATCCATTGTCATGACTGGCAGACCGCGCTGATCCCGGTATATCTGCGCACGGTATACACCGGCGATCCCCTGATGAAGGATATCCGGACAGTGTTTACCATTCACAATCTCAAATTTCAGGGACGGTGGCACCTTCGTGGTATGCAGGATATGACTGGACTGCCGGAATGGCTCTTTACATCTGAATATCTGGAGTTTTACGGAGAAGGCAACTGCATGAAGGGCGGCATCCTGTATTCGGATTATGTGACAACTGTAAGCCCGACCTATGCCAGAGAAATCTGCAGTCCGGAGGGAGGCGAAGGCATGGACGGCCTGCTCCTGAGCCGCGGAGACCGGCTCATCGGCATCCTGAACGGGATTGATACAAGAAAGTATAATCCGGAAACGGATCCATATATACACAGGAAGTATACCCTTTCCGATCCGGAACTGTTCCGGAAGAAAGAGGAAAACAAACTCTATATGCAGCAGAAGTGTGAGTTTTCTGTAAATCGAAATCTCTTTCTGGTGGGGATGGTCAGCCGCATGACGGACCAGAAGGGTTTTGACCTGATCTCTTATATGTTAGAAGAGATGCTATCAAGCGGTGATTTTCAGTTTGTATTTCTCGGGACAGGCGAAGGGAAATACGAAGAAATGCTCCGTTATTTTGCGGATCGATACCCTGGACGCCTTGCGGTCACGATCGGCTATTCGGAGGAAGAGGCACATATGATATACGCAGGCGCAGACGCGTTTCTTATGCCTTCGCTCTTTGAACCCTGCGGGCTTTCGCAGCTGATCTGTATGCGTTATGGATGTGTGCCTGTTGTGAGAGAGACGGGAGGACTTATTGATACCGTACAGCCGTATAATGAGTACGACGGGACCGGCACGGGGTTTTCATTCCGCAACTACAACGCGCATGAAATGTACGGGACGCTTTCCTATGCGCTCAAGATATTCCGCGAACACCCAAAGGACTGGGAGATCCTGATACGCCATCTGATGCGGGAGGATTTCTCATGGGGGGCATCCGCGGAACAATATGAGCAGCTTTATCAGAGACTGTAGATGCGGTGCATGGATCTGTCGTAATAGTAGGCATGATCCGAAAGTACGTCAGTCTCGGGGACCTCGGAACGGTTGATCTCTGTGATCATGCGTGTCAGCGCTTCTTCGGAGGCAGTCCTTTCTTTTTCCGGCATCAGGATGACTTCATGGATGCTGCTTGGGAGGACATAAAAGCCAGACTTTGTTTCGTCGGAAAACTCCCGAAGTACATCGTCATAAAGAAGACAGCTGGCGCCGTTCAGCCGCAGCCGGTTGGAGAGCACGAAAAGACGGCCGCTCGGAGTAATGTCGTCAGCATCAAAAACATCTTTTAAGATACTCTGCATATCCAGGATCTCGGAAGAGAGAAGCTCCGGGGCATTTTTTGAGGCATCCTGAAACAGGGTGTCTTTTTCAATCCCCCAGGTTTTCAGGTGCGCGTTTTTGATCAGCACGGTCGCATTTCCCTCTTCGGACTCGCTGAGAAGGCAGTAGCAGACCACGGCAAGATCGAGAAACGGACGGTAAGGGACATCCTGAAGGAGTGCCCGGTTCCGCTCATAATTGATGAGTTTCAAGGCAAGCTTTTCTTTTACTTTGGAATAGTCCGTAAAAAATGTCAGATCCGGCACTTCCTCCGGAAGACTGTTCTCATAGACCGAAAGGATCTCGCGGACAATATCGCTTAGATCCCTGCCGGCGCAGTAAGAATCATAGCAGCTTTGCAGATAGATCGTCGGAGCGACCGAAGAGCCGTCCTTTCGGATGGTAAGGGCGTCAAGTTTTGTGTCGTTGTTTTTAAGGACGGTGTGCAAAGCCGGCTCAGTTCCGTCGGGGAGCTGCTGCCGCACTAAAAAAACGACTGTTGATAAAAAGTCGGAATAATTCATATCAGATATCTCCTTGTTTTTTTGAATAAAGTTACGGGAAACAAAAAGATAAAAGAATGTCAGAAATGTCCGATGCGGACAAACGGAATTATAGCACGGACATTTTCAAAAAGCAACGTAATTTTTCAAAAAAAGGATTGCAAAAACGAAAGCTATCTCCTATAATGAGAAAGCATTGTGATTTGCCGATGTGGCTCAGTTGGTAGAGCAACGCATTCGTAATGCGTGGGTCGCCGGTTCGAGTCCGGCCATCGGCTTCAGCGAAAGGATCAGAGACTTCGGAGTGGAAGTCTCTTTCTGTTAAAGGACCTTTTTCAGGGAGAATGCTATTTGGCGTTCGGAGGGGGAGCAAACATGAAATCGATCAACAAAAAATGGCTTGCCGTTATTACTGCAATTCTTGCGGCGTGTGCGACAGGAATCCTGTCCATCACCGTACTTCATGTACCGGCCCTTTTTGCGATTCTCATCATTTTGGTCGAAGCAGCCATGGCGTTTTTCATGCATAAGGCACCGCTTTATCTCCATGTTGGGGTGGTGGCCGCGGAAGTGATTCTCGGTGTAGCCACAAAGAACGTGGTATTTCTGATACTCGGATCTGTCGTCTATTTCTGTTTTGTTCTTGCTTTTCATTATCTTCTTCGCAGGGAAGAACGTTCCCGGAAAAAACAGACGGAATGAACATCCGGAACTATCAGGCGGAAATGGAACGGGAACTGGAAACGGTTTCCGGGATGGCGCAAATGCCGCGGCTGTTACTGCACAGCTGCTGCGCGCCCTGTAGCAGTTATGTGCTGGAATGCCTAATACGGTATTTCGATATAACTGTTTTTTATTATAATCCCAACATTTATCCGGACGAAGAATATGCACACCGTGTGAAGGAACAGCAGGAGTTTATCCGGCGCTTCCCGTCAGAGTGTGAGATAACATTTCTGGCGGGTTCGTATGAAAAAGACCTGTTTTATGATACGATAAAGGGAATGGAAGATCTGGGAGAAGGGTCGGAACGGTGCTTTAAATGTTACCGGCTGAGGCTTGAGAAAACGGCGGAAAGAGCGAAAGCGGGCGGATTTGATTACTTTACGACGACACTTTCCATAAGCCCCATGAAAAACGCGGCAAAACTGAATGAGATCGGCGAAGAGATCGCACTCTCTGCGGGTGTCCGGTATCTCACCAGTGACTTCAAAAAGAAGAACGGATACAGGAGATCCTGTGAGATCTCAAAAGAATACGGGATGTACCGGCAGGATTATTGCGGATGTATTTATTCTTTCCGCGAACGGGAAAAACAAAAGAAGGAGGAAGCGCGGAGCAGGGGCGATGCGCAGTAAACAGGATATGGCAACACTCTGGGGTGGAAGATTCGAAAAAGAAACAGAAAAGGCGGTATATGATTTCAATGCCTCTATTTCCTTTGACAAGCGTCTCTATGAGGAGGATATCCTTGGGAGCGTTGCACATGCAAGGATGCTTGGAGAGCAGGGAATCCTGACAAAAGAGGAAGCTGAGTCGATCATATCGGCACTCAAAAAGATGTTGGATGACATCAAGGCAGGGGCGCTGCAGATCTCCGATGAATATGAAGACATTCACAGCTTCACAGAGGCAACTCTGATCGACAGGATCGGAGAGACAGGAAAGAAGCTCCATACCGGACGGAGCCGTAACGATCAGGTTGCGCTGGATATGCGCCTTTATGTTAGAAAGCATCTGGATGAGACGGATCAGAAGCTGTTCCACCTTCTGAATACGCTTCTTTCCATTATGGAAAAACATACGGATACGATCATGCCGGGCTTTACACATCTCCAGAAAGCCCAGCCCGTGACGCTCGCGCATCATCTCGGCGCATACTTTGAGATGCTGAGGCGTGACCGGGAGAGGCTCTCAGACATCCGGAAACGGATGAACTATTGCCCTCTGGGGGCAGGTGCTCTTGCTGGGACTACTTACCCGCTCAACCGGGAAATGGTGGCAAAAGAGCTTGGTTTTATTGCCCCGACACGCAACAGTATGGATTCTGTTTCGGACCGCGACTATCTGATCGAGTATCTGGCTGCACTTTCCATGATCATGATGCATCTTTCCAGGTTTTCGGAAGAGATCATTTTGTGGAACTCCAATGAATACGGATTTGTTGAGATCGATGATGCCTTCAGTACCGGGAGTTCCATTATGCCGCAAAAAAAGAACCCGGATATCGCGGAGCTCGTGCGAGGGAAAACCGGACGTGTTTACGGTGCGCTGACGTCACTCCTTGTGACAATGAAGGGGATTCCGCTTGCATATAATAAGGACATGCAGGAGGATAAAGAGCTTTCTTTTGATGCGATGGACACCGCATCGGGATGTATTTCCCTTTTTGACGGGATGCTCGGTACCATAACGTTCCGTGAGGAAGTGATGAGAAAAAGCGCCTCACTCGGGTTTACGAACGCGACGGATGCGGCAGATTATCTGGTGAAGAAAGGTGTGCCTTTCCGTGATGCGCACGGGTTCATCGGGAGGCTGGTGCTCAGCTGCATTGAAAAGGGTATAGCGATCGATGATCTTTCACTTGCGGAGCTGAAGGAGTTTTCCGACGTATTTGAAGAAGATGTATTTGATGCGATCAACTTAAGAACCTGTGTGGATGCGAGAAACACGGACGGAGCACCCGGGAACGAGGCGATGAAAAAGGAGATTGCGGAGTGCCGTGAATATTTGGGGAAATGAGACATGGCTTGCCAAGTTAGAAGGAATCGGCTACAATATACGAAATCTTTTTCAGAGAGGGTCAGTACGCTCAAATAGAAGCTGAATGAGAGGAGGAACCATTATGGAAAAACTGAAGGTAGGTGTGCTCGGCGGCACAGGAATGGTCGGACAGAGATTTGTCTCGCTTCTTGAGGAACATCCCTGGTTTGAGGTGGCAGTAATCGCTGCAAGCCCGAGGAGTGCCGGAAAAACATATGAAGAAGCGGTGGGAGACCGCTGGAAAATGACGGCGCCCATGCCGGAGGCGGTAAAAAAGCTCGTTGTCCGTAATGTCAACGAGGTAAAGCAGGTGGCTGCGGATGTGGATTTTGTTTTCAGTGCCGTAGATATGAGCAAGGATGAGATTCGTGCGATTGAAGAAGAATACGCGAAAGCAGAAACGCCCGTTGTTTCCAATAACAGTGCACATCGCTGGACTCCAGACGTTCCGATGGTGGTTCCGGAGATCAATGCAGATCATTTCGATATCATTGAATATCAGAAAAAGCGGCTCGGAACCCAAAACGGCTTCATTGCCGTAAAGCCGAACTGCTCCATCCAGTCGTATGCACCCGCTCTCAGTGCATGGCTTGAGTATGAGCCATATGAAGTGGCGGTAACAACGTATCAGGCGATTTCCGGAGCAGGAAAAACATTCCGTGACTGGCCGGAAATGGAAGGCAACATCATTCCGTTCATTAACGGGGAAGAAGAAAAGTCTGAAAAAGAACCGCTCCGTATCTGGGGACATATTGAGAACGGAGAGATCGTATCGGTCAAAGAGCCGGTCATCACCTGCCAGTGTATCCGTGTGCCGATCTTAAACGGGCATACGGCAGCGGCGTTTGTGAAATTCCGGAAAAAACCTTCAAAAGATGAGCTCATTGAAAAGCTTCGGAGTTTCCGCGGTGAACCACAGGAGCTGAACCTTCCTTCGGCACCGAAGCAGTTCATACAATATCTGGAAGATGACAACCGTCCGCAGATCTCGCTGGATGTGGACTTTGAGCGCGGGATGGGTATTTCTGTCGGTCGTTTAAGAGAAGATACCATTTATGATTACAAGTTTGTCGGTCTTTCACACAATACCCTTCGCGGTGCAGCCGGTGGAGCTTTGCTTTCTGCCGAACTGTTAAAAGCAAAAGGGTATATTTCGAAAAAATAAATCAAAATTTTTCGACCGTTTGTTACGGAAAAGTTAAGTTTTGATTACAGCTTTTTGTGGTCATGGCAAACCCTTCCTACAACATCTGGAATCGCCGAGAAATCGGCGATTCTTTTGTATAAAAAACATATTTTTTTTCGGATTTTTACATTGTAAATTAACTTAAATTGTGATATTATTTCGCTGGTGTGTCACAAATCTTAACATAAAAAGGGGCACAAAAATCAGAGGGGTAGTTATAGAAATGATCACAAGAAAGACAGAAGTTCAGGAACTGGATAAGTATTACGCCGAGGAAGGGAGCCAGATGCTTCTTCTGTACGGGCGCGACGGTTCGGAGAAGGAGGACCTTCTTCTTTCGTTTGCAAAAAATAAGCCGTTCTTTTATTATCGCAGTGCAAATGCGTCCGAGAAGCAGCAGAAGGAGCTGCTCGGCAAAAAGGTGGAGGCAGATTATCATGTGACGCTTGCGGACTATACTTATGAGGAATTCTTTAACCGCATCCGCAGCGGCAACGGGGATAAGCTGGTTCTTGTCATTGATGAATTCCAGTATCTCGTGAAGAAAGATGAGGAATTCCTTACGCATATCCTGAAACTCAAGAAAAAACAGTATTATCCGGGACCGGTGCTGATCATTCTGGCAACCTCTTCCCTTGTCTGGGTAAATAAGGATGTGCCGCTTCTTCCGAATCAGTTTGAGAAGCAGTTTGACGGTCGGATTCTGCTCAAGGATTATTCTTTCCTGGATGTTGTGCGTAATTTCCCGAAATACTCCACGAGTGAATGTGTGCAGATCTACGGCATTGTTGGCGGCGTCCCGGAGTATATCCGCCGGTGGGACGGTACCGCTACGATAAAAGAGAATGTGATCCGTCATATTCTTTCTCCGGACGGATTCCTGTTCGGTGCGGCAGAAGATTACATTGCATCGGAGCTTCGTGAACTCGCGGTCTATCAGACGATCCTCTGCTCCCTTGCGTCAGGCAACAACAAGCTGAATGACCTGTTCCTTGACACCGGTTTTTCCCGTGCCAAGATCAGTGTATATATGAAAAACCTGATGGAATTCGAAGTCATCGAGAAGGTGGTTTCCTTTGAGACCGGCGGCTGGGAGAATACCAAAAAGGGTGTTTACCGGATCAGCAACACCTTTGTCAATTTCTGGTTCCATTTTATCTATCCGCATCTTTCCGAGCTTTATACGATGGAACCGGCAAAGTTCTATGAAAAATATATCGAGAAAGAGCTGGACGGATATCTTACCCGTTACTTTATCGATGTGTGCAGCGAATACCTCGATCTCCTCAACCAGATCGGCAAGCTTCCCATCAAGGTTGCGAAGATGGGCACCTGGATCGGAAAGAAGGGCAACATCGATATCATTGCCCAGAACCATGCCCGCAACAGCATTGTTTCGCTTTGCAGCTGGACGGGTGCGCAGATCTCCGCAAAGATGGTGGACGAATTAAAGGACCGCATGAAACTGGCGCATGTCAGCGCCGATTATCTATATCTGTTCTCCGCAAGGGGCTTTGACATGGAGCTTTCCGCGATGGCGGAGAAGGATTCTACGATTGTTCTCATCGACATGAATGAGCTGTAAAAGATGTCAAAAACCCTGATTATCACGGAAAAGCCTTCTGTCGCGCGTGATTATGCCTCGATTCTTCATGTAAAAGGAAACCGGAACGGGTGGATCGAAGATGAGACTTATGCTATCACGTGGTGTGTCGGTCATCTGATCGAAATGAGTTATCCCGAAAAATATGATGAGAAGTATGCAAAATGGAAGATGGAAGATCTTCCATTTTTGCCTGATAACTATCGGTACGCAGTGATCTCGGGCGTGAAAAGCCAGTATGATACCGTACATACACTGATGCATCGCGAGGATATTGATACGATCCTTTACGCTGGCGACTCAGGTCGCGAGGGAGAGGTGATCATTCAGCTGATCCGCAATTTCGGAGGCGTTCGGAAAGGAATTCTTGAAAAAAGGGTTTGGATCGATTCCTGTACGGAGGAAGAGATCCTTCGTGGGATACGTGAGGCGAAACCCATCGAGGCCTATGACAATCTTGCTGATGCGGGGATCATGCGCGCGATCGAGGATTATGCCATGGGGATCAATTTTTCCAGGGCCCTGTCCGTGAAATACGGCAGGATGATCAATCAGGAGGCAAAGACCAAGAAATATGCAGCGATCGCCATCGGACGTGTCATGACATGTGTGCTTGGGATGGTGGTGCGCAGAGAACGTGAGATCCGTATCTTTCAGGAAACGGTATTCTATCGGGTTATCGGTGATTTTGCTTCCGGAGACGGCCGCTTTTCCGGAGAATTCAAGGCCGTGGAAGGATCGGTGTATTTCGCCTCGCAGAAGCTCTATAAAGACAGTGGATTCCTCTCCGAAGATGACGCGAACGAGATGATCAGATCTCTCGGCGGCATTCCGGAAGGCGAAATCCTTTCTCTTCAGAAGACGCAGGAGAAGAAAAAGCCGCCGCTTCTTTTTAACCTGGCGGAGCTTCAGGCAGAGTGCAGCAAACGGTTTAAGATCAGTCCGGATCAGGCACTTGCTGCGGCACAGAGCCTTTATGAAAAAAAGCTGACGACCTATCCGAGAACCGATGCAAGAGTGCTCACTACCGCCATTGCAAAGGAGATCGAAAAGAATATCAGAGGACTCGGGAAATACGAGCCTGCTGCAACATTTGCACAGAAGATCCTGAATGAGGGGCTTTATAGAGGACTTCCCAAAACACAGTATGTAGACGATAAAAAGGTAACGGATCACTACGCCATCATTCCGACGGGCGTCCTTTCCGGGGTCGGCGGTCTTTCTGCACTCGAAAAAAGAGTATTTGATCTCATAGTCCGGCGCTTCCTTTCTATCTTTTATCCGCCTGCAGTTTTCCGGAAGGCGGCTATTACGGTTCTGGTCGGATCGGAACGTTTTTTTACAAACACAAAGGTTCTGATGGAACCGGGATTCTTTGAGATCGCAAAACCAGGAAAGGAAAACACAAAGGCGGAGGAGTCTGAAGAAGAAAAAGATGAGGACGAGGAAGAAACGGGAACGGATCCGGCAGCCCTTCTCGCTTTGATCGAGTCTCTGAAAAAGGGAGATCATGTCCAGGCTCTCGGCTTTCATACAAAAACAGGAAAAACATCTCCGCCCAAGCGATATACATCCGGTTCCATGGTGCTTGCCATGGAAAACGCAGGGCAGCTCATTGAGGATGAAGAACTGCGTGCACAGATCAAAGGAGCAGGGATCGGTACCTCCGCGACGAGAGCCGGGATTATCGAAAAACTTGTGAAGATCGGATATCTTTCACTGAACAAGAAGACACAGGTGCTGACGCCGAGTCTTCTCGGGGAAATGATCTATGAAGTAGTGGTTCTGACGCTTCCGTCCATGCTGAATCCGGAAATGACAGCCAGCTGGGAGAAGGGACTCTCTCAGGTGGAAAAAGGAGAGATCAGCGCCGGGGAATACAGGCAGATCCTTGAAAAATATGTCAGAAAATACATTGATACGATAAAAGGAAGCGATTATTCGCCTGAGATCAGGCGAAGGATCCGTTCCAATATCAGGTAAAGGGGGAACATCATGGAAAACATTACCATTGAGCAGCTTTATGATCTTAATGAAACGATCGCAGCGGAACTGTTTATGGGCCTTAAATATCCCTGGGAAGCGCTCGCGAAAATTAAAGACTTCATCCTGAAGTTTGGACCGACGCTGGATCCGGCGATATTTGAAGAGAGAGAAGAGAATGTCTGGGTGGCAAGGAATGCTAAAGTATTTCCGTCTGCTTATCTTGGTGCGCCGCTCATCATTGATGAGGAAGCTGAGATCAGGCACTGTGCTTTTATCAGGGGCAGCGCGATCGTCGGGAAAGGTGCAGTGGTCGGAAATTCGACCGAACTGAAAAACGTTGTGTTATTTAATAAAGTACAGGTTCCTCATTATAATTATGTCGGGGACTCGATCCTCGGTTTTCGTTCGCACATGGGAGCGGGCTCGATCACGTCGAACGTGAAATCGGATAAAACCCTGGTGGTGGTGAAGAACGGAAGCGAGGAGATTGAGACAGGGCTAAAGAAATTCGGCGCCATGCTCGGAGACTATGTTGAAGTGGGCTGTAACAGTGTGCTGAATCCAGGCACCGTGATCGGAAGAAACAGCAATATCTATCCGGTTTCCAGAGTTCGTGGAGTGATCGCTCCCGATTCCATTTATAAAGAGCAGAATGTCGTTGTAAAAAAACATTGATCGCATTGCGTTTCCTTTACGGGAATGGTATTCTGATTCTATACGGATCACGTATAATTTCGATAGTAAATGACCTGAGGACGTATGGAAAAGAAGACGATCTACATACCATCTGAAACACCGCGGAGAGCTTCCGGACAGAGAAATACCGGAAGACGACCGTCATCCGGCCGCTCCGGAAGTACATCTTCTTCGCACCGGTCCTCATCCCAGTATTCTTCTGCGCGTAATACATCTGCCCATTCTCAGTCTGCGCGGAGCACATCCTCACGTTCCCAGACATCGCGGAGTACAACTACGCGTTCTTCCTCTGCGAGACAGTCCTCTGCAAGGCAGTCCTATGAAAGAAGGCCCAGTACAGGCCGGCCGATGACGGAAGCGGAGCGAAGAAGACGTCTTGCCCTGCGAAGAAAGCGGAGAAGGCGCCGCAGGATCGCGAGAGCGATCATCCTTTCCGTATTTGCTCTGCTCATCGTCCTGACGGTTCTCTTTGTTGTACATCTTGTCAAGAAAGGCTTTCATGGAAATCCCTTTGATATTTCAAATGAGCCCGAGATGGTGGAGGTGACTGAATTCATCGGCCTCAACGACTGGGATGGCCAGGGCGTGACGGTCACCGAATACGGGACCTATGGTGTCTGGCTGCAACTAAACGGTATGTTCACGCCATCTGCGGGGAAAACCGTTTCCGCTCTTTCTTTAGAACTTCATGATGCTTATGAGACGAAGATGATCCCGGTGGACGGAAGCGGAGAGGCAGAGGTCGAACTGGCAGAAGAGGTGACGGATAACGAAACGGACGAAAACTATGCTGCAGGAAGTGAAACGGAAGAAGTCATTAAGACCGTTCATTCCTATCCAATGACGTTTTCTGTTGACGGAGATTCGGGAATCGTTCTGTTCCGGGCCTCCGATACATTGAACAGCGGTATCGCGCTCGATCTGATGGCGGAAGGAACTTATACGGGGCTTATCAATGCCACATATTCAGACGGCACATCGGAACGCTTTACGCTCGCTGACGGTTCCGGGATGCAGCCGATCGATTATTATACACTGACAAAGAACGGGAAAAACGATGAGGTGACAATCTCTTTTGCGGCCGATCCGACAACGGGACAACAGTATCTCGCATATGAAAAAAAGGAAGCACCACTTCCTGCGGAGGTGTTTGATATCGTCCTGGATCCGGGACATGGCGGGAAGGATACCGGTGCGTCCAATAAAGTGACAACGGAAAAGGAACTGACGCTGAAATATGCGGAGGGACTTTTCGTCAAGCTGACATCTCTCGGATACAAGGTGCTTGTCACGAGGGATGGAACGGAAGCGGACGACAAGGATATGGCTTATTCCATGTATGACCCCGACGGGCGCGTCAACATTGCCTGTGCATCGAAAGCCAAGTATTGTATCAGTATTCATTTTAACAGTAATAAGGAAGCCACGAAGGGCGGATTTGAGATTTATTGCAGCGGGAAAGATGATCCTTCGCTTGCTTCCCTGATCGCAGATACGGTTGTCGCAGAGGCCGGTGCGGTGTATTCGAACCAGAAATCTTATAAGGTTGATGACGGCGTTTATGTGAAGACCTATACGGATCAGCAGATCTCTGACATTGATTCCAAAGCCTGGAAAAATAATTTTGAGCCATACGGAACCATCACTACGGATACGGATTATCTGTTCATGATCCGGGAGACAGGAGGCATCTGGACAGGTGCTTATATCGACGGGCGGAATCCCTATTACGGGGAAAATCTGTACCGGAACAGCAATTGCGTACCGGAGTCGTATCTGCTGGAGGTCGCGTATCTTTCCGTTCCGTCCGATTTTGAAAACGCCTATTCCAATGCGGGAGCTTATGTGGAGGCGATCGTTAACGCACTGACCACATGGATTGACAATAATTTTTCGAATGTGATAATATAAGCCTCATGAAGCAGCAGATTTTATCCATCATCGTGGAAAACAATCCGGGTGTTCTGAGCCATGTTTCCGGGCTTTTCAGCCGCCGCGGATACAATATTGACAGTATTTCGACCGGTCCTACGGCTGATCCCAGATACACACGGATGACCATTGTGACAAGCGGTGACGAGCAGATCCTTGAACAGATCGAAAAACAGGTTTCAAAGCTCGAAGACGTAAAGCACATTAAAAAGCTGAAAGACCGGTCGTCTGTATGCAGGGAGCTGATCCTTGTCAAGGTACGGGCCTCAAATACCGAGCGCCAGCAGGTCATGAACGTGACGGAGATTTATCACGGCAGGATCGTTTCCACGACGAAGGAGGCAATGGTTGTGGAACTGACGGGACACCAGGACAAGCTGGATGCTTTTCTGACGCTGCTTTCAGATTATGAGATTCTGGAGTTTGCGCGTACCGGATTAACAGCCCTTTCGCGCGGCACTGAGGACATGATATCTATTTAGAGCAACTTATATAAGGAGGAGATTAAAAAAATGGATGCAAAGATTTACTATCAGCAGGACTGTGATCTTTCCGTACTGAGCGGGAAGAAGATCGCGATCATCGGATACGGAAGCCAGGGACATGCACATGCGCTGAACCTGAAGGAGTCCGGATGCGATGTGATCATCGGCCTTTATGAAGGAAGCCGTTCCTGGAAGAGAGCAGAGGAGCAGGGCTTCAATGTGTTTACGGCAGCAGAAGCGGCAAAGCAGGCGGATATCATTATGATCCTGATCAATGATGAAAAGCAGGCGGAACTCTATAAGAACGATATCGAGCCGAATCTTTCCGCAGGAAACATGCTGATGTTTGCGCATGGCTTCAACATCCATTTTGGCTGCATAGTACCCCCGAAGGATGTGGACGTTACCATGATTGCGCCGAAGGCTCCGGGACATACCGTTCGTTCCGAGTATCAGGCAGGAAAGGGAACGCCGTGCCTTGTAGCCGTATATCAGGATGCGACAGGAAAAGCACTTGAGAAGGCTCTGGCTTATGGAGCCGGTATCGGCGGGGCAAGGGCAGGACTCCTTGAGACGACCTTCCGCACCGAGACGGAAACAGACCTCTTCGGAGAGCAGGCTGTGCTTTGCGGCGGTGTGTGCGCACTGATGCAGGCAGGATTTGAAACACTTGTTGAAGCAGGATATGATCCGAGAAATGCATACTTTGAATGTATTCATGAGATGAAGCTCATTGTGGATCTCATTTATCAGTCCGGGTTTGCAGGAATGCGTTATTCAATCTCCAATACGGCAGAATACGGAGATTATGTGACCGGGCCGAAGATCATTACGGAAGAGACCAAGAAGACCATGAAGAAGATCCTTTCCGATATTCAGGACGGATCTTTTGCAAAAGAATTCCTTCTGGATATGTCTCCGGCAGGAAAGCAGGTGCATTTCCAGGCAATGAGAAAGCTTGCTTCCGAGCATCCGGCAGAGAAAGTCGGCGAAGAGATCCGCAAACTCTACAGCTGGAATAATGAGGATGATAAGCTGATCAATAATTAAAAACCGCGCCGTAACAACTCTTATGTATAAAAAACATAGAAAAAATGCGATTTTATGGTAGATTTTCCGAAAGAAGAGTGTTACCATAATGTTGCAAATTAATTAACTCAGGGGAGGAAATTTTGATGAACAAAACAGAATTAGTCGCTGCAATCGCAAAAGAGTCTGGTCTTTCCAAGAAAGATGCTGAGAAGGCAGTCAACGCTTTTACGGATGTTGTAGGAAAGACACTTAAGAAGAAAGACAAGATTCAGCTTGTCGGCTTCGGTACTTTCGAGACCAGAAAGAGAGCAGCAAGAAAAGGTCGCAATCCGCAGACCGGAAAAGAGATCAAGATTGCAGCAGCTACTGTACCGGCATTCAAACCGGGCAAGGCTCTCAAGGATCTCGTAAACAAGAAATAATTGTTTATCAGGGAAGGCGGCGCTCCTTTGAAAGGAGCGCTGTTTTTCTTAAAAAGAACAAAGAAGGAGAATACCCATGGGAATGACAATGACGCAGAAGATCCTCGCAAAGCATGCCAATCTCCCCGAAGTGACAAAGGGGCAGCTGATCGAAGCGGATCTTTCTCTGGTACTCGGCAATGATATCACATCGCCGGTTGCCATTCACGAAATGGAAAAAATGAAGACAGACGGTGTCTTTCATAAAGATAAGATCGCACTTGTGATGGATCATTTTGTTCCGAACAAGGATATCAAATCCGCCGAGCACTGTAAATGTGTCCGTGAATTTGCTGCAAAGCATGAGATCACGAATTATTTCGATGTCGGAGAAATGGGCATTGAGCACGCGCTCCTGCCCGAAAAAGGACTTGCAGCGCCCGGAGATGTGATCATCGGAGCGGATTCGCATACCTGTACTTACGGCGCTCTCGGCGCTTTTTCAACGGGTGTCGGCAGTACGGATATGGCAGCGGGCATGGCAACCGGCAAAGCGTGGTTCAAGGTTCCCTCCGCGATAAAAGTTACTTTGACCGGGAAGCTGTCTGAATGGGTCAGTGGGAAGGATGTAATCCTTCATCTCATCGGTGAGATCGGAGTCGACGGTGCCCTTTATCAATCATTGGAGTTTGCCGGAGACGGGATTGCAAGTCTTTCCATGGATGACCGTTTTACGATCGCGAATATGGCGATCGAGGCCGGCGCCAAGAACGGGATTTTCCCAGTGGATGAGATCACAAAATCATATCTTGATGAGCATGTGAGCCGTCCTTATGAAGCAACCGCGGCGGATCCGGATGCCGAGTATGAGCGGGAGATCACGATCGATCTTTCAAAACTTACTCCCACGGTTTCATTCCCGCATCTGCCGGAGAACACCCATACCTTTGATACGATCGGAGATATTACGATCGATCAGGTGGTGATCGGATCCTGTACGAACGGGAGAATGGATGACCTTAGGACCGCAGCGGAGATCCTGAAAGGGAAAAAGGTAAAAAAAGGTCTTCGCGTCATCATCATCCCGGGCACGCAGCAGATCTATCTGCATGCTCTTGAGGAAGGGCTGATAAAAACGTTTATCGAAGCAGGCGCTGTTGTCAGCACACC
The DNA here is from genome assembly GCA_045657665.1 of Lachnospiraceae bacterium. GTDB lineage: Bacteria > Bacillota > Clostridia > Lachnospirales > Lachnospiraceae > RUG12461. Next base: position 230,402 of record JAZOTN010000030.1, read on the forward strand.
CACATGCGGGCCGTGCCTCGGCGGATATATGGGGATCCTTGCAGCAGGAGAGAAATGCGTATCCACGACAAACCGGAACTTTGTCGGAAGGATGGGACATGTTGATTCCGAGATCTATCTGGCGAGCCCTGCGGTTGCGGCTGCTTCCGCACTCACCGGCAAATTGACGGATCCGCGCAGCGTGATGTAAAAGGAGGAGGATCAGATGCAGGCAAAAGGAACAGTATTTAAATACGGAGACAATGTCGATACAGACGTGATCATTCCGGCAAGATATCTGAACACCTCGGTGCCGGAAGAACTGGCACAGCATTGCATGGAAGATATTGACAAGAGCTTTGTTTCAAGTGTTAAAAAGGGTGACATTATGGTCGCGACAAAGAATTTCGGCTGTGGTTCGTCAAGGGAGCATGCACCGATTGCCATCAAGGCAAGCGGTATCAGTTGCGTGATCGCGGAAACCTTTGCGCGGATCTTTTACCGCAATGCCATCAATATCGGTCTTCCTATCATCGAATGTGCGGAGGCGGCAAGGACCATTGATGCTGGAGATACCGTGGAAGTGGATTTTGACAGCGGAATCATCCGTGACCTAACCAAAGGCACAGAGTTTCAGGGACAGGCATTTCCGCCCTTTATGCAGCAGCTGATCAAAGAAGGCGGACTCGTCAGCTACATTAACAGCAAGTAGGAGATCCGCTTTCAACGGAACGTTTTCAGATAGTCCAGATATTTTTTGGAAACGGGCAGTTCGGTATAGATTGCCGCATACTCTTTTGCGGAAAGGGATTCAATGAAATTCTGGCGGAAAGCCTTCCCGATCCCAGCGGTTTTTGCAAGATCCACGGCTTTGTTATAGGCAATGGCAGCTTCTTCCCTAGTGCGGTAGGTTCCGATAAGATAATTTCCGTTGATGTGGATCTTTGCGCGGAAACGGGGCGCGGTTCCCTCAGTCACGGATTCGACGCCGTAATAGGCATTTTGGATCAGGATATTGGAATAGCGATAGTCTGTCGGATCTCCGTTTGCAAAGAGATAATCAATTCCTGCGATCGCATAGCCTTTGATCCCGTACCGGGTCAGGATCCCCGTCTGCATGCCGTATTCGCTGACGAAAAGGTGATTTCCGCGTTTCTGGATCTTGTGGCTTGAATAAAAGAAGAGATCGTCGATGTCGAATTTCAATACAATCTCGGAGGTCAGATAGTATTCAAAATAGTTTGCCCTCAGATAGATCGGTGTTTTAAAATACAGGCCGTTGTCACGAAAGTTCAGGAGCGAGACTACCTTTTCAAAGGGCAGAAGAAATTCGGAGGCACTATAATCCTCAACCCGCCGCTTAGCTTCCGCGAGAATGGCGCGTGCTTCCCGATAGGCGCGGTGAGCCTTTTCCTCCGAGTCATAGCTTCCGAGACTGATGTGTTTTCTGCGGCAGGTGAGGCTTGCCCTGTAGTATTCGGTGCCGTTTTTTTGTCTGGATGGATAAACGCCGGGTAACATAAATCTATTATACCATAATCGTCTGCAAAATCGATCATGTCATGCATGACGATCATAAGAGGAGTCAGTAACATGAAAGAAGTCATCTATCAAAGTACAAGGAGCGAACTTACGGCAACCGCATCAGAGGCAGTTTTAAAAGGACTTGCGGATGATGGAGGATTGTTTGTGCCGGATCATATCCCGACGCTTCCGAGAACCATGGAGGAGCTTAAGGATCTCACTTATCAGGAACTTGCCTATGAGATCATGAAGGAATATCTCACGGACTTTACGGAAGAAGAACTGAAAAGCTGCATCGCAAAGGCGTATGATGAGAAGTTCGACTGCGAAGAGATTGCGCCGCTTGCTGAGGCGGATGGCCGGTATTTTCTCGAACTATTTCATGGGAAGACCATTGCCTTTAAGGATATGGCGCTTTCGATCCTGCCGCATCTGCTCCTTACTTCGGCGAGGAAGAACAACGTGGAGAATGAGATCGTTATTCTGACAGCTACCTCCGGAGACACCGGGAAAGCAGCACTGGCCGGTTTTTCCGATGTTCCCGGGACACGGATCGTGGTTTTTTATCCAAAGAATGGCGTAAGCCCGATCCAGGAAAAACAGATGGTGACGGAGAAAGGGAAAAACACCTGCGTGATCGGAATTGAAGGAAACTTTGACGAGGCGCAGACAGGAGTAAAGAAGATCTTCCATGACAGGGAGTTTGCGAAAGAGCTTGCGGAGAAAGGCTTCCAGTTTTCTTCGGCAAATTCCATCAATATCGGACGCCTTGTGCCCCAGATCGTCTATTATGTTTATGCATATGCGAAGCTCCTGAAGAACGGATGCATTGCTCCGGATGAAAAGATCAATGTCACGGTGCCGACCGGCAATTTCGGAAATATCCTTGCTGCATATTATGCAAAGCAGATGGGGGTGCCGGTAAGGAAACTGATTTGTGCATCCAACGCCAATAAGGTTCTTTATGATTTCTTCGGCAGCGGGAAATATGACAAAAACAGAGAGTTTTATGTGACAAGTTCACCGTCGATGGATATTCTGGTTTCCAGCAATCTGGAGCGTTTGATCTTCAGGATCGCCGGCAACGATGCCGCAAAGAATGCGGAGTATATGAAAGCGCTATCAGAGGGCGGAAGCTATGAGATCGCTTCGGAGATGAAAGAAAAGCTTTCCGATTTTTACGGGGGATTTGCAACCGAGGAGGAAACTCTGGAAGAGATCCGCAGGGTATACGAGAATGCTGCCTATGTCATTGATCCGCATACAGCGGTTGCGTCGAACGTTTACCGGAAATATGTGGAAGAAACGGGAGACCGTGATACGGTGACAGTAATCGCTTCTACAGCAAGTCCTTATAAATTCACCGGAAGCGTGATGAGGGCTATCGCACCTGATAATTCTGAGACGGATGATTTTGCAATGGCGGATGAATTGTCCAGACTGTCTGGTGTCCCGGTCCCGGGAGCGGTGGAAGAGATTCGCGATGCCGCAATCATACATGACAAGGTATGCGCAGTTCATGAAATGCCGGAGATGGTACGGCAGTTTCTTACGAAAAATGCTTGATGGTATTTCATGGCAAAAAAACACAGCCCTTTCGGGCTGTGTTTTTTATGCGTTTTCTTTTACGGAAAAGATGAGATGCACCGTTCCGAAGGGGAACATGATCGGGAGCAGATAGGAATTCTCTGCAAGCGTCACGGTTTCGTCAATCCTGGTGACTGGCGGCTGAAGAGTAAGACCCTCCGTTCCTTCGTTGGAGAGATTAACAAGGAACAGTCCGTTATGAAGATTCAGGAAATCTTCAAGGGAAGCGCAGATAAACTCATTTGCCTCGTCACCGTAGCTTTCGAAATTGTCATGTGCATAGCGGTTCGCAAACTTGATCGCAGCGCTTTCTTCCATGTCAAGAAGTAGACTGTACCGGGTGTTGCCGGTGATCTCCTGGGATACCGTATGACGACCGTCCAGCGTTTCCGCTTTCTGGAGATTTAATACCGTAAAATCATCTCCGATGAATCGGATGAGATTGTTGAAAAAGAGATTCAGGAAATTTGCAGAGGTTTCGCTGATGGATTCCTTTGTGTTCCCGCAATAATTCATAATGATCTTGAACACATTGTTTTTCTGGTTGCTGCGTTGTTCAAGAGAGAGGATCTCGTTTTCGGACTGATATTTGAGAAGAAGATTCTCAAATTCGGAATTGGTCACATATCCTTTTTCCACAAGGAGCTGACCGAGTACAAGATAGTCCGGGATCTGCTTTCCGACAAGGGATTCGAGCTGTCCGGGAGTAAGATAACCCATTTCGACCGCAAGTTCGCCGAACATTTTGTCTTCATGTGTCTGCATGATCACGATGGAGTCCACTTCATCTGCAGTCATATATCCGGCATGGATGGCAAGAGTACCAACCTTGATGTGGGACTTGTTCTGCTGCGCCATAAGCTCCAGAAGCTGATCCGGATTAACAATCTTGTTGTTAAGAAGGAAATTCCCGAAAAACTGAGTGTACATGTTTTATCTCCCTTCGAATCTTGATGTGATGATCGATTTGATGAGTGATATATTGAACGGCTTCTGAACAAAATCATTTGCGCCGGATTCCAGAGCATTACGAAGTTGTGCCTGCGTTCCGACCGAAGAAACAACAACGATGTCCGCATCCGGAAGAGAGGCCTTGATCTCCTGTATAGCGGTAATACCGTCTTTTACAGGCATCACAAGATCAAGGAAAATGAGATCCGGCTTGTGCTCCAGAGCAAGCTTTACTGCATCTTCACCGTTGCTTGCTTCAAAGATCGTCTGTCCTCCGAAAGAGTTTACAACGTCCTTTAGTTGTTTCCTTGCAAGGATTGAATCGTCACCGATCAGAATTTTTGCATCTGCGAGTTTCATAATGTTCTCCATTCCTTTCGTCAGATATATTTATCATACAATAGAACGCCGGAAAAAACAACGGTTTCTTCGTCCTTGAAAAAGAGAAGAATATATGTTAACGTGAGTTCCTGTAAAGAACTGCTGTTTGAAAGGAAGGATCTTCATGGAACATTTTGATATGCTGACGCTGTTTGACATTCTGCTGCTGGTTTTCGGAGCGTACATGCTGTTTTCGGGACAGAAGATGAAAAACACCGGGAAGGTCAGCAAACTGATCGTGCCGGAATCGGAGATACAAAAGATTACTAATCAGAAGGAGTTTATTAAAGAGGTTTACGGGAAGATGATGTTGTTTGCAGGGGTTATCATGCTGTATGGCGCATACGGACTGCTTACCGATTTTCTTCCGGATCTGCCCGGGGCTGCTATGGGAAACATCATCGGGATCATTATCTTTTTCGTGGTCATGATTTGGTTTTTCAGGAGCTTGATTAACGCAAAGAAGAAATATATGTATTAGAATAAACAGTTGGCGCATTAGTCTACATGGCACATGGGTGCCATGCGGAATTTGCACAAAGGTCCGGCCGGACATGCTAGCATGTCCGCGGGGACTTCTGTGCAAATCGCACATGCGGCTATGCCGCATGTCGCTAATGCGCCAGCTGTAATATTATCTTCATCTCTCATCCATCGGTATATAGTCTTTATGGGTTCCCACATATTTGTAAGCGGGACGCATGATCTTTCCGTTTGTGGAGATCTCATCAATGCGATGGGCGCTCCAGCCAGCGATCCTGGCGATCGCGAAGATCGGTGTGAAGAGTTGCTCGGGAAGCCCCAGCATTTTGTAACAGAGTCCGCTGAAGAAATCAATGTTCGGACTGACACCTTTATAGATCTTTCTTTCCTCTGCAATGATCTTCGGAGCGATCCGTTCCACAGTTTTGTAGAGTTCAAATTCTTTCTGAAGACCTTTTTCCTCAGAAAGCCGTTCAACAAACGTTTCAAAAATCTGTGCACGGGGATCGGAGTAAGAGTAGACCGCATGTCCCATACCATAGATAAGACCGGCATGATCGAATTCTTCTTTATGAAGAAGTCCTCTCAGGTAACGTTCGACTGCTTCGTCGTCCGACCAGTCGGATACTCTTTTTTCCAGATCATCAAACATCCTGACGACCTTCAGATTGGCGCCGCCGTGACGGGGTCCTTTTAAGGAACCGATCGCTGCAGCAATGCAGGAATATGTATCGGTTCCGGATGAGCTGACCAGATGCGTCGTAAATGTGGAGTTGTTTCCTCCGCCGTGATCTGCATGAAGGATCAGTGCAATGTCGAGGAGCTTCGCTTCAAGGGGCGTATAGTTGCCGTCTGGACGGAGAAGATAAAGGATCGTTTCCGCAGTGCTTTTATCGGCTCTCGGCGGATGGATAAAAAGGCTGTCCCCGTCATGATAATGCTTGTATGCCTGGTAGCCGTATACGGAAAGCAGCGGGAAAAGCGCGACGAGCTGCAGACACTGCCGGGTGACGTTCGGGATGGAGATATCATCATCGTATTCGTCATAGGAGTATAGCGTGAGTACGCTTCTCGCAAGCGTGTTCATCATGTCGCGGCTCGGAGCCTTCATGATGATATCACGGACAAATCCTGTCGGAAGAGAACGGTAATTTCCGAGAAGCGCGGAAAAATCATCAAGCTCCTTTTTGCTGGGAAGCTTGCCCGTCATCAGGAGATAGGCACACTCCTCGTATCCGAAATGGCTGCTATCCGGGATTCCGCTGACCAGATCCTTGACATCATAGCCGCGGTAGAAAAGCTCACCGGCCTTCGGGATCTGATTTCCGTGTTCATCCAGATAGCTTGCATTGACGTCAGAGATCTCGGTGAGCCCGACAAGCACACCACGGCCGTTCACATCACGAAGGCCGCGTTTGACATCGTATTTTGTATATAATTCCGGGTCGATTGAAGATGCGTTTTTACAAAGTGAGGCAAATTCTTCGATTTCCGGTGTGAGTTCAGAGTAGGGATTTTCAGACATGATACGTACTCCTTTTTTGATTTTCACAGCGAACAAAGCCATTTTATCATAAAAAGCCCGGCGGGTCAAAAGTTCATTGACAAAGTCTTATCACGCAGAGTATCATAGTAGTTAGCTTTTTAAAATAAATTCAAAAGAAAAGGGGTAATGAGATGGGTGCAATTGATTTAACACAGTATGGCATTACGGGTACGACTGAGATCGTACACAATCCTTCCTATGAGTTCCTTTATGAGGAGGAGATGAAGCCGGAGCTGACCGGTTATGAAAAGGGCGTTAACACGGAACTGGATGCGGTTAACGTTATGACAGGTGTATACACGGGCCGTTCCCCGAAAGATAAGTACATTGTCATGGATGAGAACTCAAAGGATACGGTTTGGTGGAACACACCGGAATATCCGAATGACAACCATGAGATGAGCGAGGAAGTCTGGGAAAAGGTAAAGGAGATCGCAAAGAACGAGCTCTGCAACAAACGCCTTTTCGTTATGGATGCGTTCTGCGGTGCAAACAAGGACAGTCGTATGGCAGTTCGTTTCATTATGGAAGTGGCATGGCAGGCACATTTCATCAAGAACATGTTCATCCAGCCGACAGAGGCGGAACTTGCTGATTTTAAGCCGGATTTTGTTGTTTATAATGCCTCCCTTGCGAAGGTGGACGACTATAAGGCACTCGGACTCAATTCCGAAACCTGCGTGGCGTTCAATATCACAAGCCGCGAGCAGGTCATTATCAACACCTGGTACGGCGGTGAAATGAAGAAGGGTATGTTCTCCATGATGAACTACTACCTGCCGCTTAAGGGCATGGCATCCATGCACTGCTCCGCGAATACCGATATGGACGGTAAGAACACGGCTATCTTCTTCGGACTTTCCGGAACCGGAAAGACCACGCTCTCCACGGATCCGAAGCGTCTCCTCATCGGTGATGACGAGCATGGCTGGGATGACAACGGCGTCTTCAACTTCGAAGGCGGATGTTATGCAAAGGTCATCAATCTGGACAAGGATTCCGAGCCCGATATCTACAATGCGATCCGCCGTGATGCACTCCTTGAGAACGTTACGGTAGACGGCGGCGGAAAGATCGATTTCGCAGACAAGAGCGTTACCGAAAACACCCGTGTTTCCTATCCGATCAATCATATTAAGAACATCGTGCTGAATGTACATGAGACCTCTTCCGGCCCGGCTGCTAAGAACGTGATCTTCCTTTCTGCGGATGCATTTGGCGTTCTTCCTCCGGTTTCGATCCTGACGCCGGAACAGACACAGTACTATTTCCTTTCCGGATTTACCGCAAAGCTTGCAGGTACGGAGCGCGGTATCACGGAGCCGACCCCGACTTTCTCCGCATGCTTCGGACAGGCTTTCCTGGAGCTTCATCCCACGAAGTACGGTGAGGAGCTTGTGAAGAAGATGCAGAAGTCCGGCGCAAAGGCATATCTTGTCAACACCGGATGGAACGGCACCGGAAAACGTATTTCCATTAAGGATACCCGTGGTATCATTGACGCGATCTTAAATGGCGATGTGCTGAAGGCAGAGACCAAGAAGATCCCGATCTTTGATTTTGAAGTTCCGACGAGTCTTCCCGGTGTGGATCCGGCGATCCTTGATCCGAGAGATACCTATGCGAATGCATCTGATTGGGAAGCAAAAGCAAAAGATCTGGCAGAGCGTTTCACGAAGAACTTCAAGAAGTATGAAGGTAACGATGCGGGCAAGGCGCTTGTATCCGCAGGTCCGAAGCTTTAAGATTCGAAATGTTGAAATAACTGAAACGGGGAAGGGGAGAAGCTATACTGGCGTCTCCCCTTTTGCGGATAAGAGGAGAAATGTGATGAATATGAAAAAAACGATCAGTATGATCCTGGCGGCATCCATGCTGCTCATGACAGGGTGCAGTGTGAACAGTGATGATATGTCCGTCACGCTTTCTTCGGAAGAAGCTGCGGCGATCATGGAGATCAATCAGGATGCCGCGGCACTGGCTTCTGAAGCGGAGGCAGATGAAACCATGACGTTTGTCCCGAAGGATGCAGAGCCGGACGAAGAATTGGCTGCTGCAGTCGAGGAAGCGGCAAAAAACGCGACGGCAGTGCAGAAGGAATATGATAATGTTGCCTATGCATCCCAGTCGCCCTCACAGGTCTGCGATATCAAGATCCCGGAAGGAGACGGGAAATTCCCCGTGATCGTCGTGATCCATGGCGGCGGCTTTGTCCTCGGAGATAAGAGTGATCCTGAGATGCAGCCGGTGATCGATGCGGCGATCGCACATGGCTATGCAGCCGTCAATGCCGAATACCGCGGTTATGATGAAGCGACTTTTCCCGGAGCAGTATCGGATATCAAGGGACTCATCCGCTTTATCAAAGCGAATGCGGATCAGTATCAGTTTGATCCCGATCGCATTGTTGTGTGGGGGGCATCTGCGGGAGGATATCTTGCTGCTATGACAGCGCTGACCTCCAATGTGCCAGAGCTTTCCGGAGATGTTACAGATTATGAGGGTTATGTCAGCAACGTACAGGCACTTGTTGATTATTTTGCACCGCTCAAATTCACGGCAACCAATGAATATTATCAGGAGGTCGGTATTTCTCCACAGCAGGATACATCGCTGATCAATTTTGAAACGGCTTTTCTCGGCTTTGACATGAATACGGATCTTACAAGAGCAAATAAGAGCTGGTGGGGCACTTATGTGGATCAGCTTCCTCCGGGATTTGACATAAAGGTATGGATCTCTCACGGAACGGCGGATACCAACGTGCCATATGCAGAATCCACGCATTTTGCGCGTGAACTGCAGACGATCCTTCCCGCAGAGCGGATTCATCTGGAACTGTTTGACGGAGCAACCCACACCGACACGGTATATTACCAGCCGGAGAATCTGGAAAAGATCTTCCAGTTTTTGGCGAATTAACGCTTGTGGAAATGGAGCCGAAAAGGTAAAATAGAAGATAGAAAATCTGGGATGTTCGATACTCTTGCTTGTTTTGAACCTACATCTACTTTAAACGGGATACCTATTATGCCCGCACGGATGTCAGGCCTCAAATGATTTCAGTGGAAGGCAGAAGTGCGGCTGCGGTCACCCACCTGGCTTTGCGCTAGGAGTCAAAAAAGCAGGAAACGGCATCCCGGATTGTTATGTAACGGACGCTTTCGTAAGCGTCTTCATGTCTGTAAGGAGTCAGCTATGATAAAAGAAAAACTCGAGGAAATCCGGTCAAAAGCCATCGACCGTATCGCAAAGAGTGAAGACCTTGAAAAACTGAACGAGATCCGTGTTTCCGTTCTCGGGAAAAAAGGCGAATTGACGACTCTTCTAAAGGGAATGAAAGATATCCCGCCCGAAGAGCGCCCGGCATTCGGAGAGCTCCTCAACGATACGCGGAATATGATCGAGAAAAAACTGGAAGAGACGAAGACGCGCCTTGAAAACGCAGCGATGGAGCTCCGGCTGAAGGACGAGATCATAGATGTCACGCTTCCTGCGAAAAGAAATCCCGTGGGGCATTCCCACCCGAACAAGATCGTACAGGATCAGGTGGAAGAGATTTTCCTCGGAATGGGTTATGAGGTGGCATCCGGACCGGAGATCGAATTCGATTACTACAACTTCGAAGCACTGAATATCCCTTCAAACCATCCGGCAAGGGACGAACAGGATACCTTTTATATCAACGACCGGATCCTTCTTCGTACACAGACTTCTCCCGTGCAGGTGCGAGTCATGGAAAAAGGGAGGCTCCCCATTCGCATGATCGCACCGGGGCGCGTATTCCGTTCGGATGAAGTGGATGCCACCCATTCGCCTTCGTTCCACCAGATTGAAGGAATGGTGATCGATAAGAATATTACTTTTGCGGATCTTAAAGGAACACTGGCAGAGTTCGCGCGAGAGCTTTTCGGTGAAGATACGAAGGTGAAATTCCGTCCGCATCACTTCCCGTTTACGGAGCCCTCTGCGGAAATGGATGTCAGCTGTTTTAAATGCGGCGGAAAGGGATGCCGATTTTGCAAGGGAGAAGGCTGGATTGAGATCCTCGGCTGTGGTATGGTGCATCCGAAGGTGCTCAAAATGAGCGGCATTGATCCGGATGAATATTCGGGCTTTGCCTTCGGGATCGGTCTGGAGCGGATCACGCTTCTCAAATACGAGATCGACGATATGCGTCTTCTCTACGAAAACGATATTCGGTTTTTAAATCAGTTCTGAAAGGATAAAAAGGAATGGTAACATCACTAAATTGGATCAAAGACCTTGTTCCGGGGCTTGATGTATCGCCGCAGGAATACCGTGATGCGATGACGCTTTCCGGTTCCAAAGTGGAAGGCGTGACGATGATGGATCAGGATCTAGAAAAGATCGTGGTCGGGCAGATTGAAAAGATCACTCCGCATCCTGACGCAGACAGGCTTGTTGTGTGCCAGGTAAATATCGGAACGGAAGTTGTTCAGATCGTCACCGGAGCGAAAAACGTAAAGGAAGGACAGAAGGTTCCGGTCGTGCTTGACGGCGGAAGAGTCGCCGGTGGACATGACGGCGTGAAGACACCAGGCGGCATTAAGATCAAGAAAGGAAAGCTACGCGGCGTGGAGTCTGCCGGAATGATGTGCTCCATCGAAGAGCTGGGAAGTGACCGCAATATGTTCCCCGAAGCACCAGAGGATGGCATCTATATTCTCCCGGAAGATACCAAAGTCGGTGCAGATGCGATTGCACTTTTCGGGATGAATGATGCCGTTGTGGAATATGAGATCACGAGCAACCGAGTGGACTGCTTTTCGGTCATCGGAATTGCAAGAGAGGCCGCGGCTACTTTTGAAAAGGATTTCTGTCCGCCCGTTGTAAAGGAAACCGGGAATCAGGAAGATGTGAAGGACTTTATTTCCGTTGAAGTGAAGGATCCCGCACTCTGCAAAAGGTATTGTGCAAGAGTCGTAAAAAACGTGAAGATCGGACCGTCTCCGGAGTGGATGAAGCAGCGTCTTCGTGCTCACGGTATCCGTCCGATCAATAATTACGTTGATATCACAAATTACGTCATGGAAGAATTCGGGCAGCCGATGCATGCCTTCGATCTGGATACGATCGCAGGGAAAAAGATTGTTGTGAAGCGTGCAGAGAACGGACAGAAATTTGTAACGCTGGACGGACAGGAAAGGACGCTTACCGATTCCATCCTGACGATCTGCGACGGAGAAAAAGCTGTTGCGCTCGGCGGCATCATGGGAGGGGAAAACTCCATGATCACCGATAATGTCAAAACAGTTTTGTTTGAGGCGGCAAACTTTGACGGAACCAATATCCGTCTTTCCAGCAAAAAGATCGGACTTCGCACGGATGCTTCCTCGAAGTTTGAAAAAGGACTGGATCCGGACAACGCGCTGCTTGCCATGAACCGGGCATGCCAGCTTGTGGAAGAACTGGGCTGCGGCGAGGTGGTCGGCGGTGTTGTGGATGTATATGCGGGAGGACTCTCCGAACATCATATTCCGTTTGATGCGGACTGGATTAACCGGTTCCTCGGCACAGAGATCCCTCGTGACGTTATGGTCTCTTATCTCAAGAGGCTTGAGATCCGCCTTGATGACGAAAAAGGTGAAGTGATCTGCCCGGCATGGAGACAGGATCTTCTTTCGGCTGCGGATGTTGCGGAAGAGGTGGCGCGTTTTTACGGCTATGACAAGATACCCGTGACGCTGCCCGCAGGTGAGATGGTTTCCGGCGGACGCACGGCGATGATGAAGCTGGAGCGTATCGCACGAAATGTTGCGGAATACAACGGATTTTCCCAGATCATGAACTATTCTTTCGAAAGCCCGAAGGTGTTTGATAAGCTTTTGATCCCTTCTGAAACGGGAGAGTATCAGGATGCGGCTATCCGGCAGGCGGTGCCGATCATCAATCCTCTCGGCGAGGATTTTTCGATCATGCGGACGATATCTCTGAACGGAATGCTCACGAGTCTTAGCACCAATGCAAACCGGCGCAACAAAAATGTCCGGCTTTATGAGCTTGCGAATATATATCTTCCGGAGTCACTCCCTGTCACCGACGCTCTTCCCGATGAGAGGATGCAGTTCACGCTTGGTATGTATGGCGAAGGAGGCTTCTTTGATCTCAAGGGAGTTGTACTTGAATTCCTCGAGGAGGCAGGCCTTACGGCTCTTCCGCGGTTTACTTCCGAGATGAAGGATCTGGAGCGTCCGTATCTCCATCCCGGTCGGAAAGCGGATATCCTGTATCAGGAGCAGAGGATCGGCTTTATCGGTGAGCTTCATCCGCTTGTGACAAAGGCCTATGATATCAGAGAACGTGTGACGGTTGCCGTGCTCGATCTCCCGGTGGTGCTTTCACAGAGTAAGAATGTCGAGAAGAAATATCATCCGGTTTCGAATTTTCCTGCTGTGACAAGAGATATCTCGCTTGTGGTACCGAAAACCATCCCGGTAGGTGATATCGAGGAGCGGATACGCACCAAAGCAGGAACACATTTTGAGAGTCTTACACTCTTTGATGTGTATGAAGGGGCACAGATTGACGAGGGTTTTAAGTCGGTATCTTATTCCCTGACATTCCGAGGGCAGGAGAAAACGCTTGAAGAAGATGAGGTCGTCGGTGCGATGGACCGTATCATGAAAGAACTCTCCGGGATGGGAATCACATTGAGGACATAAAAGGCACATGAATACATCTGATTTTTATTATGAGCTTCCGGAGGAGCTTATCGCACAGGATCCACTTCCGGACCGAAGCGCATCAAGATTAATGGTGCTGGATAAAGAGAGCGGCGGAGTCACCCACCGCTCTTTTCGTGATATCATATCATATCTTAATCCCGGGGACTGCCTTGTTCTTAATAATACGCGGGTTCTTCCGGCAAGGCTTCTCGGTGAAAAGAAAGACACAGGAGCTGTCGTTGAGATTCTTCTTCTTAAGAGACAGTCGATCAAGTCCTGGGAAACGCTCGTACGTCCCGGGAAAAAGCTGCGGGAAGGAGCGGAGGTGAGCTTCGGGAACGGGCTTCTTACCGGAAAGATCATGAAGGTGCTTCCTGATGGCAACAGAATTGTGGAATTCGCCTTTGAGGGTGTTTTTGAAGAGCTTCTTGACACACTGGGGCAGATGCCGCTTCCGCCATATATCACACATGAGCTTCATGACAGAGAGCGGTACCAGACCGTTTACGCGAAAAAAGACGGGAGCGCAGCAGCTCCGACCGCTGGTTTGCATTTTACAAAGGAACTGCTGTCTTCAATCCGGGATAACGGCATTTCAATCGCTGAAATCACGCTTCACGTCGGACTTGGGACGTTTCGACCTGTTAAGGCTGAAAAGATCGAGGATCATGAAATGCATACAGAATACTATGAGATCGGTAAAGAGGCTGCGGAATTGATCAACCGGGCAAAGGAAGAGGGGCACCGTATCATTGCCGTCGGAACGACATCAACGAGGACCCTCGAATCCGCTGCAGATGAAAACGGAAAGCTGACAGAAAAAAAAGGCTGGACAGACATTTTTATATATCCCGGGTATTCGTTCCGGGTGATTGATGGCCTGATCACGAACTTTCATCTTCCGGAATCCACGCTGATCATGCTGGTGTCAGCGCTTGCCGGCAGGGAAAATGTACTTGCCGCATATCAAAAGGCTGTAGATGAGAGATATCGCTTTTTCAGCTTTGGTGATGCGATGCTCATTATCTGATTGCATCGACAATGCATTTGCGGTAAAATAGTTATGTATTGCGGAGGGGAGTTATGGAAGAAAAAAGAAAACACAAACGTCTGGAGCTTGACGTCGCGATCCAGCTGGAGAGGATCGACCAGGACGGCATTACAACGCTCCGTTTTTTTCATGTAAATGTCGGTGACATTTCAAGGTCAGGTATTTCTTTTATCACAGACCACGAAATGGCGATCGGTACTTATTATGATACACGGATTCAGATCTGGACCAAAGAGGTCATAGATGCCGTGATCGAGATCGTACGGGCCGAAAAACTTGCAGATGGCAGAAATAAATACGGCTGTGAGTTTATCGGACTCAGTGATACAGATGCGCTGAAGATTGATATCTATCAGATCTTCAACGAAGTCTGATCTTTTTGGGGTGGCAAACAGGGGAGAACTTCCATGAATCGTAGAAGCCTGAATTATTACGGTTATGATAAGGAAACCTATATCCGGTGTGCGGATCTGATCCGCTCCACGAACCGCAGACACCTGGAGTATGTCAATGTATGGTTTCTCCTGCTCAATACGATGTTTATTGTGTTCTCTCTACTCAATGTATTCGGGGTGGATCCGTCGAATTTTACTTTTCACCTCACGTTTATGCTCATCGCTCTGGCAATGGAGTTTGTGCTTCATTTGGCAAAACGCTTTTCCGTTCAATATGTCCGTCTCTTTGTTGTGTGCGAATTTGCGGTTCTGATCAGTTTCGGGACCCTTTCCTCAAATGCGCAGCCTTATATGGCTGCATTGATGTTTCCTGTGCTGATCGTTTTGATCGGTGTTTCGTTCATCGATCAGATGCTTACGATCTCGGTGATCCTTCTGGCGTCGTCCGTGATCTTTCTTATTTTTTCTTATCAGATCAAAGCCCTCTCCATTTTTTATCAGGATTTTTATAACACGCTGATCTTCCTCAGCCTTGCACTGACGCTTCACTTTGCATTCCAGCGGACCCGCATGCAGCAATTTGAGACCTATCAGAAAAATGTGATGATTCAGCAGGAACTCGAAATCAAGTCCAGCTTTGATGCATTGACATCTCTTTTGAACCGCGGCAGATTCTTTACACTTGCCGGAGAAGTCCTTCATGGACCGCATGATGAATATATGGCAGTGTGTCTTCTTGATCTGGACGGATTCAAACAGATCAATGACAGGCTTGGTCATCAGATGGGAGACAAGGCGATCCAGATCGCAGGTCAGACGATCCTTGAAACCCTCGAGATCGATCTTTCCGAGAAATGGTCATTTCCGGAAAAGGTGATCAGGGAACAATTAAGTTTTGCAGGGAGACTTGGCGGGGATGAATTCGTGATCTTTCTGCGAGGTGCCGAAAAGAAGGAGCGGCTCAACGACCTGCTCGCTCAGATGCTTTCACGTCTCAACAAGGTCACTTTCGGGGAACTTAAGGGGATCGAGGCTTCTTTTGGCGTTGTAGAGATCGGATCGGAAGATCACGACATAGACAAAATATACAATCGGGCGGATGATGCCCTGTATGCTTCGAAACGTGCAGGAAAGAACCGCATTACCTTCAGCGAAATAACAGCGCAGGAAGGAGTCGCTTCATGATCATTCTCGGTTTTATCCTAATGCTCATCAACGTGTGTATCTGCATATACATGTTTCATATCAAGCAGGATGTTCTCGGCAGCAATAAAAGTGACCGTATTCTTGCTGTCATTCTGGAGTCGGTATTGGTATTCATCTGCATCTTTTTCTGGTGGATCAGCACGAAATCGTTTTATTCTCCGCTGATCGGGGCGCTGCTGCTCGGTACGAGTGCGCTGGTGACATTCCTGCTTTACTTCAGTGTACATCTCTCCTCCAGCGTCAAGGTACGGACAAAAGAAATATCGGAAGCGCTGGTCGGTATCCTGGATGCGGGAGACTCCAATCTGGACGGGCATTCGCTTCATGTGTGTTACCTTACAATGATGCTGTATGATAACCTTCCGATCCATTACAGAGCTCAGATCAACGAGGAAAACCTGCGGTTTGCCGCGCTTTTTCATGACCTCGGCAAGCTCGGGATCCCGGGAAAGATCCTGAATAAGCCTGGAAAACTGGAAGGAGAAGAGTGGATATCCATGAAACGCCATCCGGAGATCGGAGTGGAGATCTTAAAGCCGATCCAGAGTTTTGATGCGGTTTCCGATTGGATCCTTTATCATCATGAACGGATGGATGGAAACGGGTATCATCATCTGAAGGGGGATGAGATCCCTCTGGCAGCACGCATCATTGCGGTTGCGGATACCTATTCTGCTGTTTTTATGGCGAGATCCTATAAAGCGAAAAGAACTCATGAGGAATCCATTGTGATCGTTAAAATGGCTGCCGGAGCACAGCTGGATCCCGAACTGGTGGAGATTTTCTGCTCAATTCCGTCAGAAAGGTTTGAGCATTGTGCGGAGATTGTCAGGAAACGGATGAAGTCCTATCTGCAGGAAAACTTCCGTGAGAATAAAGCACTCAATATTTAGGGAGGATTTTGAACATGAAAAAAACATTTTCAATCATTTTCGTTTCGGCATTACTGGTCACCATGTTTGCCGGTTGTGGAGCAACAGCGAGTACGCCTGCCAACAGTGAGATCGTTCTTAAGATCGGTGTGTCAACGGCTGAGACCGACCCGAGAAACGTTGCAGCTGCGCAGTTCGCGGATGAGATCCGGGAAAAGACAAACGGTGCGGTTTCTGCCGTGATCTATCCTTCCGGACAGCTTGGAGGAGATGCGGAAATGATCGATGCGCTTGCCGTCGGTTCCGGAAAGATCGATATTGTCATTTCGGATGCTTCGAATTTTGCCACTTACGAGTCAAAGATGGGGATCTCGGCTCTGCCGTTCCTTTTTGATGATTTTGATACAGCATGGGAGTTTATGGACAGTGATGTGGAAGCAGAAGCCGAAAGACTCCTTCTCGATAACAATATGAGAGTTCTTGCGCATTACTGCAACGGCTTTCGTTGTGTGACAAATTCGGTACACCCCATTGAATCACCGGACGATATGAAGGGACTTCTTATCCGTACTCCGGAGAACCCCGTCATTATGGCTACGATGTCGGCTCTGGGTGCAAATCCGCAGCCTCTTCCTTTCTCGGAACTATATGCGGCACTCAGGAACGGCGTTTATGACGCGCAGGAGAATCCAATCCCGGTCATCTATAACAACAAGCTTTACGAAGTACAGGATTACCTGTCTGTAACCAACCATATATATTCGGGAATGTGTTTTACCATTTCCGAGAAAACGTGGGCGAAGCTTTCGCAAACACAGCAGAAGATTGTTCAGGAAGCAGCGCTTTCTTCTGCGGAGTCCGACAGGGCCAGCAACAAGGAACAGACGGAATCGCTTGCCAACGAACTGGAAGCGAACGGTATGAAGATCAACTACCCGGAGCTTCAGCCGTTTGCGGATGCAACTGCTTCCGTTATCACCAGTAATGCAAATACTTACGGAGATCTTCTGGATAAGCTCTACGCATGGAAAGAACAACATCAGTAAAAACCACTTCAAAGAGAATACTGAGAAGTCTTACTGCGCTTCTTATGGCGGGGATCCTTTTTGCCACAGCATGCGGCAGCACAGGAAAAAGAGAAAATAAGGATCACCTCCCGACGATGACGCTTGCTCTTCGCAGCGGCATTTATTCGGATGTCATTATAAACTGCCTTCCGAAATTTGAAGAGGAACACGGGATCTTCTGTGAGGTTCTTGAACTTTCCGAGGAAGACCTGCATTCCATGGTGTTAGAGGATGCAGGCCGGGAGGCCGGTGCCTATGATCTTTGTATGGTGGACGGTTCCTGGATGGCACAGTACACGGCGGGAGGCGTTCTTGCCGATCTTTCCGGACTCGGGTATGAGCTGGATGATGACATCATTCCGGCGACCACGGAAGTCTGCTTCCATGACGGCAGGGTTTATCTTGCGCCGTATTATGGGAATGTCACCGTCCTTTTATTCAACAAGGCGCTTTTAAAAGAGGCCGGATATGATGCGGAAAGCATCGAATCCCTACAAGATATTTATGAGATCTGCGAGAAGACAAAGGCTGGAAGAAACGAGGGCTTCATGTACCGCGGGGATACACCGAACAACATCGTAGTGGACTTTCTCCCGATCCTTCTTTCCTGTGGAGGATGGGTAGTTGATGAGGAAAACCATCCGACTGTTGATACGCCGGAATTTCACGAGGCGATGGAGCTGTATCTCAAACTGATCGCAACCGGAAAGGCCGAAAAAAAAGAAGATCTGATCATGGCAATCGCCAACCGCGCGGCAGTCATGGGGATCGGCTGGCCCGGGTGGTATACACCCACGGGGGATTCTTCTGCGGATTATGTGGCGCTCACCGGGAAGAAAACAGATGACAGCCCTGCGTACAATGCAAATGTTTACGGTATCTGGACAATCGGGATACCGGAAAACTCCCCCCACAAGGAACTGGCGGCCGAGCTCCTTACTTATCTCATGGATCCCGAGGTACAGAAGTCTACGGTAAAGGGCGGCGGCGTCCCATGCCGTTATTCTTCGCTTCAGGATAAAGAGATACTTGCTGAATTCCCTCAATATCGCGCGGTCTGCGAAGCCCTGGAGGGCGGTGTATACAGGCCCATTATGGAGGAGTGGAGTGATTTCTATACGATCCTTGGAACAGAGATGGGTGAGATCATTGCAGGGAATGAAAGCGTCGATGTGGGTCTTTCCAAAGCGCAAAATGATCTGGAAAAGATGCTCGGGTTATAAGAGGGTACCATGATACATACAGTTGGTTTTTACGGATTAGGCCTGATCGGCGGCTCTATCGCAAGGGCACTCAAAGATAAATATCCGGATGTCCGGATTCTCGCGACCAGCGGACATGCATCAACCATACGGCAGGCCTATGCGGAAGGCGTGATCGAAAACGAGGATTTTCTGTCCCCGGAGGAATTTCGTGGGGCAGACATTCTTTTTTTATGCGCGCCGGTCGGAAAAAATATCGAATATCTTCCCCTGATCGGGAAATCCACAGGGGAGGAGACGATCCTTACGGATGTTGGGAGTGTCAAGGGAACGATCCACCGGGAAGCAGAACGCCTTAAGCTTAATTCCCGCTTTATCGGCGGACATCCTATGACCGGCTCTGAGAAGACCGGGTTTTCCAATTCCGCGCCGCTGCTCCTTGAAAACGCTTACTATCTTTTGACACCGGGAGCAGATGTGCCGGAAGAAAAAGTCAGTTCGTTTAAGGAGCTCATAGCATCTCTCGGCAGCATCCCGATGATCCTTGAGCCGAAAGAGCATGACCGTGCGGTTGCGGCGATCAGCCATCTTCCGCACGTGATGGCATCAGGTCTTGTGAATCTGGTCCGAAAATCGGATGATAAGAACGAACTTCTGAAGCATATTGCAGCCGGGGGGTTTCGAGACATCACAAGGATCGCTTCCTCATCGCCGGAAATGTGGGAGAGTATTTGTCTTGAAAACAGGGAAGAGGTGATACACCTTCTGGATCTTTATATACGGGAGCTTTCCGAAGCAAGAGACCTTATCAGCCGCTCAGACGGGGAAGAGATCCGTACTTTTTTTGAAGATGCGAAAAATTACCGCGATTCCTTTACGATCAGAGCCGGCCGCCGGCTTTGCTATGAGCTGTTTATGGATCTAAAGGATTCTGAAGGGCAGATCGCACTGACGACTGCGATTCTGGCTATACGGCGGATTAATCTAAAGAATATCGGCATCGTCCACAATCGTGAGTTTGAAGACGGTGTCCTTCATATCGAATTCTATGATGACGAATCGTTGAAGAATGCAGCGGAGATCTTGAAGGGATACGGTTATACTGTTTATCTCCGTTGACAAGCGAGGATTTTTATGATCATTCATCCGGTTAAAAAAATGAATGGAATAGTAGAGGTGCCGGGAGATAAATCCATCTCACACCGTGCCGTGATGTTTGGCGCGATTGCCGAAGGAACTACAGAGATTGAGGGGTTTCTTCCGGGGGCCGACTGCCTTTCCACGATCGACTGTTTCAGAAAACTCGGGATTTCCATCAGTATTTCCGGAAGTCACGTAACGGTGGAGGGAAAAGGCTTGCACGGTCTTTCTGCTCCGCAAGGGATACTTGATGTCGGGAATTCGGGCACCACGATGCGGCTTATGTCCGGGATCCTTTCCGGACAGGCGTTTGACTCGGTGCTCGATGGGGATGCATCCATAAGACGACGCCCCATGGGACGTATCATAAAGCCTCTTACAATGATGGGAGCGGATATTTCCGGGGCTGACGGGAAAGAAACCGCGCCGCTTAGAATACACGGAAGATCGCTTAGAGGGATCAGCTATGATTCACCGGTCGCTTCTGCCCAGGTGAAATCGGCCGTGCTCCTTGCCGGGTTATACGCGGACGGGGAGACGCAGGTAAAAGAGCCGGCATTGTCAAGAGACCATACGGAGCGGATGCTGAGAGCATTCGGAGCCGATGTCAGGACTAGCGGAACTACTGCCGTGATCCTGCCGGAACCGAGGCTTTGCGGCATGGAGATCGCCGTTCCGGGCGATATCAGTTCGGCAGCCTATTTTATCGCCGCAGCGCTGCTTACGGATTCCTCGGAGGTCCTTCTGAAAAACGTGGGGATCAATCCGAGCCGCGACGGGATTCTTAAGGTGGCCGAGGCCATGGGCGGAAATATTACCCGTCTCAATATAAGGGAAGTATCCGGCGAGGAAGTCTGCGATCTGCTGGTAAAAAATGCGATGCTCAAAGGAACCAGGATCGGCGGAGAACTGATCCCGACGCTGATCGATGAGATCCCGATGATCGCAGTCATGGCAGCATTTGCTGAGGGAGAGACAGTGATCTCTGATGCATCGGAGCTCCGGGTCAAAGAATCGGACAGGATCACGTCTGTGGTATCAGGACTTCGGGCCATCGGTGTTCATGCTGAGGCGCTCCCGGACGGAATGCGGATACAGGGCGGGGGTGTGAAGGGAGGAACGGTTGATTCCGTTTCCGATCACAGGATTGCCATGGCGTTTTCCGTTGCAGGTCTTGCGGCAGAGAAACCAGTTGAGATCAAGGGCGCTGAGTGCGTTTCCATTTCATACCCTGCTTTTTTTGATGATCTGAGTTCTTTATGCGATGACTGATCTTTGTGTAAAATGCACATAAACATATTTTCTTGAAAAAGATTCTTATAGATATTGCACCATAATCACTTCTTTCGTATAATAGAAATATCTTTTTTATATGTATCGGAGGGAAATCACATGAATGTTTTTACCACAGACAAGATCCGGAATGTCGTTCTTCTTGGTCACGGAGGAGCAGGGAAAACGAGCCTTCTGGAGGCGATGGCTTTTCTGGCGGGGCAGACAAGCCGTATGGGCAAGGTTACAGACGGAAATACGATCAGTGACTTTGACAAGGAAGAGCAGAAACGCCATTTTTCCATTAATACGACGGTAGTGCCTATCATTTGGGAGGAAACGAAGATTAATTTCCTCGATGCACCGGGGTATTTTGACTTTGCAGGTGAAGCCTGTGAGGCGGCGAGTGTTGCGGATGCTGCGATCATCGTCGTTTCCGGAAAAAACGGTATTGAAGTAGGCACTAAGAAAGCATGGGATCTCTGTGAAAAATATAAGCTTCCAAGGATCTTTTTCGTAACGGATATGGATATCGATGAAGCAAGCTACCGACAGGTCGTGGAAGATCTGCAGGCACTTTACGGCAAGAAGATCGCTCCGTTCCATCTGCCGATCCGTGAAAACGGAGAATTCACCGGATATGTCAATGTCATCCAGCAGCAGGCGAAGAAATGGACGGATAAAGGTACCATCGAGAAGGTGGATATGCCGGATTATTCCAAGGAAAACCTTTCGATCTGCCGTGATGCGCTGATGGAATCCGTCGCGGAAACCAGTGAGGAATTTATGGACAGGTATTTCGGCGGCGAAGAGTTTTCGGAGGACGAGATCCGTCAGGCGCTCCGCGTAAATGTCGCGGAATGCAGCATCATGCCGGTGCTGATGGGCTCAAACACTCTCGCCAGAGGCATGTATACCCTCCTTGTCGATATCGTGAAGTACCTTCCGAGCCCGGATAAGAGAAAACTTGCGGGCATCAATGCAAAGACGAACGAGGTCTATGAAGCGGACTATGATTTCTCAAAGCCGAAATCAGCCTATGTGTTCAAGACGATCGTAGATCCTTTCATCGGTAAATATTCGCTGATCAAAGTGAATACCGGTGTCCTTAAAACCGATGATACGCTGTTTAATTATCATAAGGATGCAGAGGAACGTGTCGGGAAGCTTTACGTCATGAACGGTTCCAAGACAGAAGAGGTCAAGGAGCTTCATGCAGGTGATATCGGCGCTCTCGCGAAGCTTCAGGTGACGGAGACCACGGATTCCCTTTCCACCAAGGCAAACCCGATTGCTTATATCCGCGCACAGATGCCGCAGCCTTATACCTGCATGAGGTACCGCGCAAAGAATAAAGGTGATGAAGACAAAGTCAGCACATCCCTTCAGAAAATGATGCAGGAGGATCTGACGCTGAAGGCGGTTAATGACAGCGAGAACGGGCAGACAGTGCTTTACGGCATGGGCGATCAGCATCTGGAGGTCGTGGCGAGCAAACTGGTCAATCGCTACAAGATCGAGATCGAACTTTCAAAGCCGAAGACCGCGTTCCGCGAGACACTTCGCAAGAAATCTGATGTGGAATACAAGTATAAAAAGCAGTCCGGCGGACACGGGCAGTATGGACATGTCAAGATGACGTTTGAGCCGTCCGGAGATCTCGAGACTTCCTACACCTTTGAGCAGACGGTTGTTGGCGGCGCTGTTCCGAAGAACTATTTCCCGGCCGTGGAAAAAGGTATTCAGGAAGCCGTTCAAAAGGGACCGCTGGCAGCATATCCGGTTGTAGGTGTCAAAGCAGTGCTTTATGACGGATCTTTCCATCCGGTAGATTCTTCCGAAATGGCATTCAAGGTGGCAGCTTCTCAGGCATTCAAAAAAGGCTTTATGGATGCAAATCCGGTTCTTCTTGAACCCATCGTGACTCTTAAAGTTGTTGTGGATGACAGTAAGACCGGCGATGTCATGGGTGACCTCAACAAGCGCCGTGCAAGGGTACTCGGCATGAACCCGGTAGAGACAGGCATTACGGAGATCACAGCAGAGATTCCTCAGCTTGAACTCTACGGATACGGTACCACGCTTCGCAGCATGACGGGAGGCGGCGGCACTTATTCCTACGAATTTGCTCGTTACGAGCAGGCACCACAGGAGATCCAGCAGAAGCAGATCGAAGAAAGAGCGGCTGAACTGGACAAGAGTGAGGAATAAACTTCAATACTTTTTGAGGAGAAGCAACAGGATTCATGAAAAAGCTGGCGTTTTCGGTTTTGACGGTGTGGATGACAATCGTTTTGATCCAACCGGTGCATGCCGAAACGCCGGCTTTTTTCAGTGAGATCAATTGCATTGAAACAGTCAATGATTATGATTATCAGTGCAGACGGTTTCAAGACGATGACGAGAGAATTCCCCTCAGCGAGGTCGGCTTCGGGTTCATTGAAGATCTTTTTATTCCGGGAATGCCTGGTAGTCTCCAGGATGATCTTGCCGCAAACCGGATTCCGGATACGAGTATTATCCCGCAGGGGATCTGCATCGCCGGCGATTATCTGGTGACCAGTTCCTATAACGAAAAAAAAGACAGACCCGGCTGTCTATTCCTTTTTGATGCCCGGACAAAAGAATATCTTGCGACTCTTGGCCTTTACCCCGGATCTCATCTTGGCGGGATTGCTTTTGACGGGGAGAACCTCTGGATCTGTCATTACGAGCAGAATCTGCTGCAGAGGATCCCGTATCCATATCTTCAGGCGGTCGGACGAAGTGCGTCAAGGCAGTTTGTCGATATTTCAGAGGAGGCGGATCTTTATCCGGTAAACAACAGCCCTTCCTGTATTACATACTACAACGGGCGTCTTTATGTAGCGACTTTTCAGCTCCTTTTCCTTTCCGAGATGAAGGGATACCGTTATAAAGACGGCGTTCTTCTCGAAGAAAATGTCTATCCGATCCCGCCACTGGTACAGGGCCTTGCTTTTACCGAAAATGGCCAGGTCTATTTCAGCACTTCTTACGGCCGGAGAAATTCATCGTATCTAAAACGCTATGCAAATCTCGCAGAGCTTGCACGGAACGCTGGTAAACCGGATCTGGTTCTTGAAATGCCGCCCTGTTCGGAAGAAATCTGCATGGATGCAGGACGCCTTCTCGTTTTTTTTGAATCCGCAGCACAGAAGTATTATAAAGGAACTGACGGCTTTGGGAAAAGCCGTGCGCCGCTAGATAAGGTTTTAACAATAGAACTTGATTCTCTTCCCTGAATTGTTCTATACTGTTAGAAGTGTTTTTGATAAAAAAGATAAGGTTCTGGAGGAACGGTTCATGAGATACAATTTCAGGAAAATCGAACAGAAATGGCAGCAAAGATGGGAACGAGAACGCGTTTTTGAGGCGCAGGATTTTTCGGATAAGCCGAAATTTTACGGACTTGTGGAATTTCCGTATCCGAGTGGCGCGGGGATGCACGTCGGACATATCAAAGCCTATTCATCCATCGAGGTGATTGCGAGAAAACGAAGGATGCAGGGATACAATGTTCTGTTTCCGATCGGGTTTGATTCTTTCGGGCTTCCGGCAGAGAATTATGCGATCAAAACGAATACGCATCCGCATGATATCACTGTGAAAAATGTGGAAAAATTCAAAGACCAGATGAAAGCGGTTGGCTTTTCCTTCGATTGGACGAGGGAGATCAGTACCTCCCTTCCGGATTATTACAAGTGGACACAGTGGATCTTTTTAAAACTCTTTGAAAAAGGACTGGTGTTCCGTGCAAAAACGCTTGTGAATTACTGCCCGCACTGCAAGGTTGTCCTTTCCAATGAAGATTCTCAGGGAGGGAAATGCGATGTATGCGGAAGCGATGTTGTGCAGCTCCCGAAGGATGTCTGGTATCTGAAGATTACCGAATATGCCGACAAACTTCTCGACGGGCTTGAGACAGTGGATTATCCGGAAAGCATCAAACAGCAGGAAGTCAGCTGGATCGGAAAATCCACGGGCGCGTTTGTGAATTTTGAACTGAAGGAGATCGGAGAGAAGCTTGAGATCTATACGACCCGCTGTGACACGCTGTTCGGTGTGACCTTTATGGTTATGGCTCCTGAGCATCCGCTCCTGGATCAGTATAAGGACAGGATCACCAACTGGAATGAAGTGGAAAGATATCGCAGTGACTGCGCGAAGAAGACGGAATTTGAACGGACACAGCTCGTGAAAGATAAGACCGGCGTGAAGCTGTCCGGTATCTCGGCGGTCAATCCGGTCAGCGGGAAGGAAATCCCGGTCTTTATCGCGGATTATGTCATGATGGGGTACGGCACGGGTGCGATCATGGCAGTGCCGGCACATGACCAGAGAGATTATGAATTTGCCAGAAAATTCGGTGTAGATATCATCGAGGTGATCGAGGGCGGTGACATCTCGGAAGAAGCATATACAGGCGACGGCAGGATGGTCAATTCAGATTTCCTGAACCAATACGATAATAAAAAGGATTCCATTGCCGCAATGCTGAAATTCCTTGAGGAAAAGAAGCTTGGACATAAAGGGATTCAGTACAAGATGAAGGATTGGGCGTTTAACCGCCAGAGATACTGGGGGGAACCGATTCCGCTGATCCACTGCGAGAAGTGTGGTACGGTTGGCGTTCCTTATGAGGAACTTCCGCTGACACTTCCGCCGGTCGAGAACTTTGAGCCCGGGACGGACGGACAGTCTCCGCTTGCAAAGCTGCCTTCATTCGTAAACTGCAAATGCCCGAAATGCGGAGGGGATGCCAAACGGGAAACAGATACGATGCCTCAGTGGGCAGGGTCGTCCTGGTACTTCCTTCGCTTTGTGGATCCACACAATGATAAGGCCTTTGCGGATAAGGAAAAGATCAAATACTGGATGCCCGTGGACTGGTACAACGGTGGAATGGAACATGTGACACGTCATCTACTCTATTCCAGATTCTGGCATCATTTTCTCTATGACATCGGGGAAGTGAATACTCCGGAACCATATGCGAAGCGGTCTTATCAGGGCCTGATCCTTGGATCGGACGGCGAAAAAATGAGCAAGAGCAAGGGGAACGTTGTGGATCCTCTTGATATCGTTGAGGATTACGGCGCGGATACACTCCGTACCTATGTCCTTTTCATGGGAGATTATCAGGCTGCGGCACCATGGAACGATGATGCGGTTAAGGGATGCAAGCGGTTCCTTGAGCGCGTTGCATCTCTCCCCGAGATCGCAAACGCATCTGATGAGGACAAGGCGATCGAGACTAAGGTGCATAAGACGATCAAAAAGGTCACGGAAGACATTGAAAGCATGAAGTTCAATACCGCGATCGCAGCGCTTATGACACTGATCAATGAGTTCTCGAAAGCCGGAGAGATCACAAAGGACGATCTGATGGCGTTTATAAAACTGCTCTCGCCGTTTGCACCGCATCTTTGCGAGGAAATCTACGAGGAACTCGGCGGAGAAGGCCTTCTTGCTATCGCGCCCTGGCCACAGTATGACGAGGCAAAGACAAAAGATGCCGTGATCGAGATCGGTGTGCAGGTGAACGGCAAGGTTCGTGCTACTGTGACACTTCCTGCGGATTGCGGGAAGGACGAGGCGCTAAACCTCGCGAAAGAAGATCCCGTCGTAAGGAAGTATCTGGACGGAGGAACCCTTGTGAAGGAAATCTACGTACCTGGTAAAATCTTGAATTTTGTTGTGAAGTAGGAAGGAGCTTTTTATGGAAAAAATCTCAATGCAGACGCCGCTGGTGGAGATGGACGGCGATGAAATGACAAGGATCCTCTGGCAGATGATCAAGGATGAGTTGATCCTTCCTTTTGTGGATCTGAAAAGTGAGTATTATGATCTCGGGCTGAAGCATCGCGATGAAACAAATGACCAGGTCACGATTGATTCTGCGGAAGCGACCAAAAAGTACGGAGTGGCGGTCAAATGTGCGACGATCACGCCGAATGCGGCGCGTGTGGAAGAGTACAAGCTGAAAGAAATGTGGAAGAGCCCGAACGGGACGATACGCGCGATTCTTGATGGAACCGTATTCCGGACACCGATCCAGGTGAAAGGGATCACACCGAATGTAAGAAGCTGGGAAAAGCCGATCACGATCGCGCGTCATGCTTATGGTGATGTCTATAAAGCCACGGAGATGAAGGTGGATGGCCCGGGAAAGGCAGAGATCGTTTTTACCGCTGCGGATGGTACGGAAAGACGGGAACTCATTCATGAATTCAAAGGCCCCGGTGTCATTCAGGGGCAGCATAATCTCTGCGGTTCGATCGAGAGCTTTGCGAGAAGCTGTTTTGAGTTTGCTCTGGACCGGAAGGAAGAACTCTGGTTTGCGACGAAAGATACGATCAGCAAGAAGTATGACCATACCTTCAAGGATATCTTTGCTGATATCTTTGAAAAAGAATACAAAGAACGTTTTGAAAAAGCCGGAATCACTTATTTTTACACACTCATTGACGATGCGGTGGCGCGTGTCATGAAATCGAAAGGCGGCTTTATCTGGGCATGCAAGAATTATGACGGCGATGTGATGAGTGATATGATCAGCTCCGCCTGCGGGAGTCTTGCGATGATGACCTCGGTTCTGGTTTCGCCTCAGGGATACTATGAGTACGAGGCAGCTCACGGGACAGTGCAGCGTCATTATTATAAACATCTTGCGGGCGAGGAAACGAGCACGAACTCCGTGGCAACGATCTTTGCGTGGAGCGGAGCGTTCCGGAAGAGAGGAGAGCTTGATCATAATGAAGCACTTGTCCGTTATGCAGACGCGCTTGAAGCTGCATCTCTTTCGGTGATTGAGTCCGGCCGGATGACAAAAGATCTGGCATTGATCACGGAACTCAAGGATCCGATTGTTTTAAACAGCGAAGGGTTTATAAAAGCCATTCGCACGGAACTTGAGAAAACACTCGGCGCGTGAATTTCGCACAAAATGCTTTCCTGATCGATAACCGGAGGTTGTCATTTGAAAGATATTTCACAGGCGGTGATAAGGCGCTTGCCGCGGTATTACCGATTTCTCGGAGAACTGCTGGATGAAGGCGTCGAACGGATCAGCTCAGGAGAGCTTTCCGAGAGGATGAATGTAACGGCGTCTCAGATCCGTCAGGATCTCAATAATTTCGGAGGCTTCGGGCATCAGGGCTACGGATATCATGTGGACCAGTTATATCACGAGATCGGACGGATCCTCGGGATAGACCGGGTACATCGTGTGATTCTTATCGGAGCGGGGCATCTCGGGCAGGCGATCGCCAATTATGAAGATTTCCCACGCCTCGGATTTCAGATCACTGGGCTTTTCGATGTAGACAGGGATGTTGTCGGTACGTCCGTGAAGGGCATTCCCGTTATGGATATCGGAGAACTTCCTGCGTTTGCGAAAGAGCATGAGATCGATATTGCAGCCCTGACACTCCCAAAAGAAGCGGCGAAATCCGTCGCGAAGCTTCTTTATGACATCGGGATACGCTCCATCTGGAATTTTGCCCACGTGGATCTTGAGATGGAGAATACAGTGGTCGAGAACGTTCATTTATCAGACAGTCTGATGCAGCTTTCCTATCAGATGCAGAGACATCATCAGAAAGGCATGGAATAAACCATGGCGGAAAAAGACTTTAAAACGCTTATTAAAGCCGCAAAGGTACCGGTTTTGATCCTTGACCAGAAATGGCACCAGCTGTTTCTTGTGAACGGAAAACCCGCGGATATCGTTGAAAAAGAGAAAGAACTGGATGAGCTTGTTAAACGGGAAGCACACCTGAAGCAGGATATTAAGGACTATAAAAAGGTCAAGCAGAATCTGATGGATGACATTGTCGCCGGGATGGATGGCTCGGGGGATGAACATGAGGCTGACGTCCAGGATAAAAAGCGGCTGATCGACGAAGCGAACGAAAAACTGGATGTCCTGGAAGACGAGCTTCTGGACCTGCCGAACCGGATCCGCGATGTGAACGATGATCTAATGGAGATGACAGCAAACTACTGTTATGAAAATTTCCGGGTCAATACCGAGAAGATCAATGAGATCACGGCCTGGATCAAGCAGGTTCGTCATGATCTGAAGGTGAATGTTGTCAAGAAACAGAACCGAGAGATCAACACGAGACAGATGTATGCCTATATGCATGATGTTTTCGGACCGCAGGCGACGAATATCTTCGACCTGCAGAACACCGATCTGGATCTTTCCTATCAGTCAACAAAACCGGAAGAGGAGAGTAAGTGATTTGGAATATCTTCTTGGCGCAAAGGAAATGAAAATCTGCGATGAGAATACCTCCCGTGAATTCGGGATCCCGGAAGCCGTGCTGATGGAACGCGCGGCTCTTTCGGTTGCAGATGAGACCGTGCGTCGCATGAAAGAAAACGACACTGTGTTTATTCTGGCTGGAACCGGAAATAACGGAGGCGACGGGCTTGCTGTGGCAAGGATCCTCGCTGAAAGAAAAGTCGATGTTTCATTTTTTATGACAGGGACGCCGAAAAAGGGGACACTCTGCGAGAAGCAGCTTTCAATCTGCCGTAAATACGGTGTCAGGGAAACGGAGACGCTTCCGGAGATCGAACCGTCCATCGTGATCGATGCTGTTTTCGGAACAGGTCTTTCCCGTGAGATTGAAGGAGAGCTTCTTACACTTTTTGAAACCGTAAACAAATG
Source organism: Lachnospiraceae bacterium (assembly GCA_045657665.1). Classification (GTDB taxonomy): domain Bacteria; phylum Bacillota; class Clostridia; order Lachnospirales; family Lachnospiraceae; genus RUG12461. Next base: position 260,448 of record JAZOTN010000030.1, read on the forward strand.
GCATTCCTATCGCATTGCAGTGGATATCCCTTCCGGTATTTCATCGGATCACGGGAAGATTCTCGGCGTTGCGTTTCGCGCGGATCTGACGGTGACGTTTGCGTTCCGGAAGCTCGGACATATCCTTTATCCCGGAGCGGACCTATGCGGGGAAGTCGTATGTGCAGACATCGGGATCACCGAAAAGAGTTTCCTTGGAATGAAGCCGAAGGTCATGACTCTGACCGATGAGGAGCTTTCGCTTCTTCCGAACCGCAGTAACGATTCCCATAAAGGTGATTACGGAAAACTTCTTGTTATCGCGGGATCACCCGGAATGTGCGGAGCCTCTTTGTTTGCTGCGAAGGCTGCATACAGGATGGGGGCAGGCCTTGTACGAATCTTCGCGCCTGAGGAGAACAGAACGGTTCTTCAGGAGACCCTTCCCGAAGCAGTTCTCGTCACATACCGTAGTGACCGGTTTGAGGAAAAGGAACTTCTTCAGTCTCTTCACTGGGCCGATGCAGTGCTGATTGGGCCGGGGCTTGGGACTTCATCTGTTTCCGGGAGAATACTGAAGGCAACGCTTTCTGCTGTGTCCGTACCGCTTGTAATGGATGCGGATGCGCTGAATTTGCTGTCAAAAGAGCCGGAGCTTTTAAAGCGGCCGCATACGGACATGATCCTGACGCCGCATATGGGTGAAATGTCGCGCCTTACAGGCGATGCGCCGATCTATCTCAAAGAAGAACGGATCAGCCGGGCAATGGATTTTGCCAATGAATATAATGTTATTGTGGTGCTTAAAGACAGCCGGACAGTGACAGCGGTTCCCTACGGTAATGTTTACCTGAATACAAGCGGAAATCACGGTATGGCAACAGGGGGAAGCGGCGATGTGCTAAGCGGCATGATACTGGGGCTGATCGGGACAGGGCTTTCCGCTGAACTTGCTGCGCCGCTTGGGGTTTACCTTCACGGGCGCGCGGGGGATCATGCGGCGAAAAGGATTGGAGAACGTTCCATGATGGCATCAGATATTTTGGAAAGCCTTTGCGAGGTGCTTCATTGAAGGAATATATGCGTGTACGGGCGGAGATCGATCTGTCCGCTGTTCGATACAACCTGGAAAATATGAGAAAGATCGTTCCGGATGGAGCGTCGTTTTTTGCTGTGGTCAAAACGGACGGATACGGGCACGGCGCCGCGGAGATCGCTGAGGAGATCGAGAGTCTCCCTTATTTATTCGGATTTGCTGTTGCGACTGCGGAAGAAGGCGTTTCTCTCCGAAACGCCGGGATCCAAAAACCGATCCTTATTCTCGGGTATTCTTTTGAAGAGAACTATGAACTGATTATCGATCATGATCTGATCCCGGCTGTTTTTACAGAAGAATCCGCGGCAGGTCTTTCCGCTGCGGCAGGGCATAAGGGCAGGATCATCAACGTGCATCTTGCGGTGGACACCGGAATGAGCCGTATCGGGCTGCAGGTGTCGGAAAAGGATGCGGATACGGCGGTTCGCATTGCTTCGTATCCGAATCTCCGGATCGAAGGGATCTTTACGCATTTTGCCCGGGCGGACGAAACGGATAAATCCTCCGCAAGAGCCCAGATTGATGCATTTTTGAAGATGATCTCTCTTTTGGAGGAAAGAGGCCTTTCCATCCCAATGAAGCACTGCGCCAACAGTGCCGCGATCATGGAACTTCCGGAAGCGTCTTTTGATGCTGTACGAGCCGGGATAACGCTCTATGGGCTCCTTCCTTCCGGAGAGATGGACGCAGAGCGCCTCCCGATGAAGCCGGTCATGTCTCTGACAAGCCATGTTTCCCACGTGAAAGAACTGACGGAGGGCCGGACGATAAGCTATGGAGGCACCTATACAGTACACGGCACACAGCGTATCGCGACAATTCCTGTCGGATACGGAGACGGGTATCCGAGAAGTCTTTCCAATCGGGGATATGTTCTTTTACACGGGGAAAAAGCTCCGATTGTCGGACGTGTCTGTATGGATCAGTTTATGGTTGATGTTACTGGAATCCCTGACGTTAACGTAGGAGATGAAGTGAGGCTGCTTGGCTCTCAGGGAGAACTGACGATCACAATGGAAGAACTCGGAGAACTATCGGAGCGGTTCAATTATGAGCTGGCATGCGATATTGGGAAGCGTGTGCCCAGGATTTTCTTCCTTGACGGTCAGCGGATTTCCGTGAGAGAAACGATCTGAGAAAAGAACGATTAAACCAGCGTTTTCCGAAAGCCATTCCATGCGCTCTTGTACTGGAAATGGAAAAATGATAAAATCAAAGTTGGGTCACAAGGAAGTGATCCGAAGATATTTGTTCCGGAGAGGAGACGTTATGTCAGGACATTCAAAGTTTGCCAATATCAAGCATAAAAAAGAAAAAAATGACGCGGCAAAAGGCAAGATCTTTACCATGATCGGCCGCGAGATTGCAGTCGCCGTTAAAGAGGGCGGCCCCGATCCCGCAAATAATTTCCGCCTTGCCACCGTTATTCAGAAAGCAAAAGCTAACAACATGCCGAATGATACGATCGAGCGCGGCATCAAAAAGGCTGCCGGAGAGGGCGGCGGGGTAAATTATGAAACCTGCACCTATGAAGGCTACGGCCCCGGCGGAACGGCGATCATTGTAAAATGTCTGACGGATAATAAGAATCGCACGGCGGCGAATGTACGCAACTGTTTTTCAAAAGGACAGGGAAATATCGGCACACAGGGCTGTGTTTCCTATATGTTCGATGAAAAAGGGCAGATCATCGTGGACCGCTCCGAATGTTCCATGGAGGCCGATGACCTTATGATGCTTGCACTGGATGCCGGCGCTGATGATTTTTCCGAGGAAGAGGACAGCTTTGAGATCCTGACGGATCCCGGTGCTTTTCCTGACGTTCATAAGGCGCTTCTAGATGCCGGAATACCTATGGTATCCGCCGAGGTTTCCATGATCCCGCAGAATTACGTGGATCTTGCTGAAGAAGCCGACATCACAAACATCCAGCGCATACTGGATTTCCTGGACGAGGATGATGATGTTCAGGAGGTTTACCATAACTGGAACGAGTAACGGAGGAGACCTATGAAACGAATCCTATTTGCGGCATCAGAATGTGTACCATTTATCAAAACAGGCGGTCTTGCGGATGTTTGCGGTGCGCTGCCCAAAGAATTTGACAAGCGTTACTGGGATGTCCGTGTGATCATTCCCTATTATTCCTGCATTGATGAAAAATACCGCAATCAGTTCGAATATATGACGAATTTCTATCTTTCCGTCGGGCCGGACACGCAGAATAAATATGTCGGGATTTTCCGTTATGTGCTTGACGGGATCACGTACTATTTCATCGACAATCAGGAATACTTCAACTGCATTGTTCCATACGGGGATATCAAATTCGACATCGAAAAATTCTGCTTTTTTGATAAAGCGGTGCTTTCCGTACTGCCGATCATCGATTTCCGCCCGGATATCATCCATTGCCATGATTGGGAGACGGGACTCATACCCGTTTATCTCAAAAATGAGTTTCAGGGGAATATGTTCTACTGGGGCATCAAGACCATGATGACGATCCACAACCTGAAATTTCAGGGCGTATGGGATAAGAAGATGATGAAGGGTGTTTCGGGCCTTTCCGATTATCTTTTTACACCCGACAAGCTCGAGTTCCATAAGGACGCCAATATGTTAAAGGGCGGACTCGCTTATGCGGATTATATCACGACTGTCAGCAGCACCTATGCGAATGAGATCCAGACGCCGTTTTACGGAGAAGGACTGGACGGGCTTCTCGGCTCCAGGCATTTTGACATGATGGGTATCATCAATGGTATTGATTACGGGGTTTACAATCCCGCGACCGATCCGAAGCTGTTTACGAACTACAGTGTCGAAGACTTCCGCAAGAAAAAAGCGAAGAATAAAGAGCGCCTGCAGGAGCAGCTGGGTCTTGTTGTAGACAAACGGAAGATGATGATCGGACTGATCAGCCGACTGACGGATCAGAAGGGACTGGATCTTATTGCTTATGTTATGGAGCAGCTTGTGGATGAGTTCACACAGCTCGTCGTCATCGGAACGGGAGAGGAACGTTATGAAAACATGTTCCGTCATTATGCATGGAAGTATCCGGATCATGTATCCGCAAATATCTGTTACTCCGACGATCTTGCACACAAACTCTATGGAGCGGCGGATGCGTTCCTTATGCCATCGCGGTTTGAACCGTGCGGACTTACGCAGCTGATCTCGTTCCGTTACGGGACGGTTCCGATCGTGCGGGAAACGGGCGGGCTTAAGGATACCGTTGAGCCGTTTAACGAGTACGAAAACAAAGGCGACGGTTTCTCCTTTGCGAACTACAATGCGGATGAAATGCTGCGGATCATCAACTATGCAAAGAGTGTATTTTTTGATAAAAAAGTAAAGTGGAATAAGATGGTGGAACGCGGAATGAACAAGGATTTCTCCTGGGGCAATTCACGCGTGAAATACGAGGATCTCTACAATTATCTGATCGGAGACAAGATCGAAGAAGGCACGGGAAACTAAATGAGTTTTTTATATGCAGTGATCATGGGCATCATTCAGGGGCTTACGGAATTCCTTCCGGTGAGTTCCTCGGGGCATCTTGCGATTTTTCAGATCCTGTTCGGGGTGGAATCGCCCGGTCTCCTTTTTGATGTACTTCTCCATATCGGCACACTTATTGCCGTGTTTCTTTGCTTCTATAAAGACATCTGGATGATGATCAAAGAGCTGTTCCTCATGATCGGCGACCTTTTCCGCGGGAAAAAGAAGGTGGTAAACAACACCTACCGCAAAATGGATCTTCTGGTGATCGTCGCGACGATCCCGACCGGTATCATTGGTGTCTTCGATTCCGACCTTGTGGAAAAAGCGGGGAAGATCCTTATTTTCCCCGGGATCTGTCTTATCATCACGGGACTGATCCTGTTGCTTGCAGATCGCCTTCCGGACGGGGATAAGACTCCCAAAAAGACAAGTTATCCGAATGCGTTTCTCATCGGGATTGCACAGGGCGTAGCGACGCTTCCCGGGATTTCCAGATCCGGTTCGACGATTACCGCCTGCCTGTTTTCCGGATTCCAGAGAAACTATGCGGTGAAGTTTTCGTTCATTCTCTCGATCCCGGCCATACTGGGATCGCTTGTGTTTGAGCTTTCGGACATTGATAAAGCCGCAATTTCCGGAAGCGATGTGTTTTGCTATATCGTCGGAACAGCGGTTGCCGCTGTTGTCGGCTATATCAGCATTAAGCTGATGCTGAGGATCGTCAGGAGGAAAAAATTCCTGCCGTTTGCGATCTATTGCTTTGCCATCGGGGCAGCCTCAGTCATTGGCTATTTTCTGATCTGAAAGATAAATATATGACTGCAAAAAAAAGATCTTCTTCAACACATAGAAAAAAATCCAATCAGGCATCCGAACCGGCACAGTCTTTTCGGGGAGAAGTGACCATATGGGTCACGCTTGCTGTTTCGGTGCTGCTTTTCCTTTCAAATTTCGGACTGATCGGAAAAGTAGGAAATGCCATCAGCAAGCTCTTCTTCGGGATTTTTGGCGTGATTGCCTACATTTTCCCGATCCTTTTATTCCTTGCGATTACTTTCGGTCTTGTCAATCGCGGTGAACGGGCAGCTGTCGTGAAGCTCGTTTCCGCGGGTATATTTGTGCTCTTTTTCTGCGGGCTAATCCAGCTGATCACTAATAAGACCGAGATCTATGCGCCCTGGCCGGCTTTTCTCGATGGGTTTGAACACAAACACGGAGGAGGATTTCTCGGCGGGATCGTAACGATCATTTTCTGCACGACGATCGGAAAGGTTGGTGCATATGTCGTGACGTTCGCCGCACTGATCATTACGGCGGTTCTCTTTACGGGGCGTTCGGCACTCTCCGGTATCAAAAAAAGCTCGAAAAAGGTTTATGATGCTGCTGCAGAAAATGCAACCATCCATCGTGAGAATATGCGGGCGGCAAGAGAAGCGAAGCGTCAGCTCCGCATGGAGAACAAGGCGGCTTCCGGTGTTTCGCTCAATACGGAGCTGAAAAAACCGGACGCAGAAAAACTGACGGATGAGATCACGTCGATTTCAGAGGAAGACTTCGAAGAAACCGCGCCAAGAAGAAAAGCAAGAGTACGCCCGAACGGCGCAGGAGAAATCGAGGAGATCCTGCCGGAAACGGATGCCATGCAGCAGATCGTCATTCATCATGCAGCAGAAGACGAAGCTCCTCTGGATACTGGATTTCCGGAAAATGAAACGGATACGGAAAGTGATGCCGGGCTTACCGATTTTTCGGAAGAAGTCGGAAATATGGTGCGTGAAGCGGAGATGGAGGAACTGACTGGCCATGGCGCGGTGCAGCAAAGTCAGGCCGAAAATGCGCCGGTTGCACCGGCTCCCATCCCCCGTACGAATCCAAGAAAGCACAAATATGTCTTCCCGCCTGTATCGCTTCTTTCCAAAGGAAATACAAAGAAAAGCGGAGATACGGAAAGCTATCTCAGGGAAACTGCGGAAAAACTGCAGGAAGTTCTCTCAACCTTCGGTGTCAGTGCAAAGGTCACCGATGTCTCCTGCGGCCCTTCCGTTACGCGCTATGAACTTCAGCCTGAAATGGGAGTGAAGGTCAGCCGGATCGTCGGTCTTGCGGACGATATCAAGCTCAACCTTGCAGCCGCGGATATCCGTATTGAAGCGCCGATCCCTGGAAAAGCAGCGGTTGGGATTGAGGTGCCAAATCGGGAGAGCGTTCCGGTCATGTTCCGTGATCTGGTGGAATCCGCTGAATTCAAAAACATCAAAAGCAATATTGCGTTTGGCGCAGGAAAAGATATCGGCGGAAAGGTGATAGTTGCGGATATCGCAAAAATGCCGCATGTTCTCATCGCAGGGGCGACAGGATCCGGAAAATCCGTTTGTATCAATACGATCATCATGAGTATTCTTTACCGGGCGGATCCGGAGGATGTGAAGCTCATCATGATCGATCCGAAGGTTGTGGAGCTGTCCGTATACAACGGCATTCCGCATCTTCTGATCCCCGTCGTGACGGAACCGAAAAAAGCGGCAGGGGCGTTGAACTGGGCCGTTCAGGAGATGACGGACCGTTATCAGAAATTTGCACAATATCAGGTGCGCAAGATTGAGGAGTACAACCAGAAGGTAGAGAACCTGAAGGATATTCCGGATGAAGAAAAACCGCAGAAGATGCCTCAGATTGTTGTGATCGTGGATGAGCTTGCGGATCTGATGATGGTGGCTCCGGGTGATGTGGAAGATGCGATCTGCCGACTGGCCCAGCTCGCAAGAGCCTGCGGGATTCATCTTGTCATTGCGACACAGCGTCCGTCCGTCAATGTCATCACGGGTCTTATCAAAGCCAATATGCCAAGCCGTATCGCTTTTGCCGTTACATCCGGTGTGGACTCCAGGACGATCCTTGATATGGTCGGCGCAGAAAAGCTTCTTGGAAAAGGTGATATGCTGTTCTATCCGCAGGGGCTTCCGAAGCCGCTCCGTGTACAGGGAGCTTTTGTTACCGATAAGGAAGTAGCGGAAGTTGTTGCCTTTATCAAAGAGAAGAACGGTGTGACAGCCTATGATTCCGAAATGGAAGAAAAGGTGGCAAATGCAGCCGGCAGTTCTTCGAACAATGCCATGTCGCCCGACGCCGGGGATGATGACGGGAGGGACGAGTATTTTCTGGATTCCGCCAGACTTATTGTCGACAAGGAAAAAGCATCCATCGGTATGCTTCAGCGGCATTTCAAGATCGGTTTCAACCGCGCTGCAAGGATCATGGACCAGCTTCAGGAAGCGGGTGTTGTCGGGCCGGAAGCCGGAACAAAGCCCCGTGAGATATTGATGACGACCGAAGACCTCGAAAACTATTTGGAAATGAACGGATGAGTATCAATGATATGTGAGAAATGCGGATCGGAGGTTCCTGCCGGCAGTTTTTTCTGTAACGTCTGCGGGGCAGAGATCCAATTTGTATCGGAATACAATCTGGAAAACGATATTATCGATTCCTACATAGGCCTTTCAGAGGATACCGGCGATACGACGGGAAAAGCACAGAAAAAGAAAAAGCCCGTTGCGCAGGATCCTTCCGCTTTTATTCGGCGATATCGCAGAAACATTGTGATCGGCGGAGCGGTTGTTGCTGCGCTTATTATTCTTATCACTGTATTTGCGACACGGTACGTTCTTTCCAGGAATACGGAAGATGATTCCTACGAATATCAGATGCAGGAAGCATTGCGCTGTTTTGAATCACAGGATTTCGAGATGGCGGTTGCGCATTTTGACAAAGCGCTTTCACAAAAAGAAGATGATCCCGAAGCTATGAATTATCTCGCGCTTTGCTATGAAAACCTCGGGGAGCCTGCAGCAGCCGAGAGCATCTATAAATCTCTGATCGAACTTGATCCAACACAGCAGCGTTATTTTGAACAGCTGGTTCATCTTTACGAGACCGAGAACGAGTTTGAAAAGATCCGTAGTCTTTCTGAACTATCCGAAGATCCCGGCGTGAAAAAGTATCTCGAAGAATTTGAGGTGCCTGAGCCTCGTTTCAGCAAGAGCTCCGGAACCTATGAGGAGGATCTCTCCATAACGATCCTCGCAAACGATGATGAGATCATTTATTACACGACGGACGGATCCGACCCGGCAACAAGCGGTCTCATCTATACAGATGTCATTTCATTTGAAGGGGAGGGACGATATCTCCTCAAGGCAGTTGCACAAAACTCGATCAACCTCTTCAGTGATTCGGTGGAAGCGGAGTATGTCATCGAGTATCCGGAGCCTGAGGCTCCGAAGGTCAGTCTGCCGAGCGGCGTGTATGTGGGACAGCAGGTTCTTTCTCTCGAGGTTCCGGAAGGTTACAGTGCCTACTATACACTGGACGGTACATCACCCACCGAACGATCGATCCCTTATGAAAGATCCATCATTCTTCCGGCACCGGGACAATATGTGGTGACCGTCGTTTATATTTCCGATCACGGAAAGACAGGCGAAAGCGCTCAGTTTGCGTATCTTCTTGTGGACAGCCTGCCATGAGGATCACGGTAGCATGCATCGGAAAGCTGAAAGAGGTGTACTGGAAGGAGGCACTTTCCGAATACCGGAAACGTTTCTTAAGGTACGGAGAGCTTGAGATACTCGAATTCCCGGATGAAAAAACCCCGGAAAACGCATCGGCTCATGAAGAAGACCTGATCCGTGAAAAAGAAGGAAAGCCGCTCCTTAAGTACCTTGAGACACAAAGTGCCTATGTGATCGCGCTTGTAATCAGCGGAAAACGGTTTGACTCCGTAACTTTTGCGAATAAGCTGGGAAGCCTTTTTTCGGAAGGATGGAGCCATGTGATCTTTTTGATCGGCGGGTCTCTCGGGTTATCGAATGAGGTGATCTGCTGCGCGGATCTTGCGCTTTCGTTTTCGGATTTCACGTTCCCGCACCAGATGATGCGTGTGATCCTTTCTGAGCAGCTTTACCGTGCCATGAGAATTCTGCACAATGAACCTTATCACAAATAAAGCGGTTTTGTGAGTATTCACGTTTGTAATTATTGGAAAAGAGGATTATCCTTGACTGGTACAGAAATATCCATCGATATCCCTTCACGGCATATCGAAAACGTTTTCGGACAATTTGATAACTACGTAAAAAAGATCGAGAGAACATTTCAGGTGGATGTGGTCATACGTGATGACCATATCAAGCTTCTCGGTTCTAAGCAGGGGATCAGCAGCGCTTCAAGCGTTTTTTCGGAGCTCCTGCGCCTGTCGGAGAAAGGAACGGTCATTACGGAACAGAACGTTGATTATATCTTAAATCTCGCCGAAAGGGGAGAAGAGAAGCGAATACAGGAGATCGACGGTGAGATCATCTGTCACACCATAAACGGCAAACCGGTTTCCCCGAAAACACTCGGACAGAAAGCTTATGTGAAGGCGATCCGGGATCATATGATCGTTTTCGGTATCGGACCTGCCGGTACCGGAAAAACCTATCTTGCCATGGCTATGGCGATCACAGCTTTCAAAAACGAGGAAGTCGGGAGGATCGTACTCACAAGACCGGCGATCGAAGCCGGAGAAAAACTCGGTTTTCTGCCGGGAGATATGCAGAGTAAGGTAGATCCTTACTTAAGGCCGCTTTATGACGCGCTTTATCAGATCATGGGAGCAGAGAGCTTCCAACGTAATATGGAAAAGGGGCTGATCGAAGTGGCACCGCTTGCCTATATGCGCGGGCGGACGCTTGATAATGCCTATATCATTCTGGACGAGGCACAGAATACGACCCCAGCACAGATGAAGATGTTTTTGACAAGGATAGGATTCGGATCAAAAGCCGTTATCACAGGTGACCGGTCGCAGAAGGACCTGCTCCCCGGCACGAAGTCCGGCCTCGACGAAGCAGTCAAGATCTTAAAAAACGTTGAAGGGATCGCCATGGCAGAACTAAACAGCGCTGATGTCGTAAGACACCCGCTTGTGCAGCGCATCGTGAAAGCCTATGACGATTATGAATCTGCAAAAAAGAAACGTACGAGGGAACATTCATGATTCCGGAGAAAAAATTCGCAGGCCAGAGAGTACGGAATCTACTGCTGATTATTGGCTGCTTTTTGGTTCTGTCGGTCCTGTTTTATCTCAAGTTTACATACGGATTTGAACGACTGATTATCAATGCTTTTCTGACGTTGTGCATGGCGCTTCTTTTGTTTCTGCTCTGCGTCAGCAGGCGGATACGTGGAAAGATTGCTGAGAATCCATCCGAGAGCTATTTCGCGTTGATGGTGATTTCACTGATCATGACGGCAGCGCTCTGCGTATATGCATTTCTCCCGCATTATACGTTTCCGTTTATGCTGTTTGCATTCTTTATGGCAAAGATGTCCTCCGGAGAAACAGGGATCGTGCTCTGCGAGTTTTTCGCGGCATTTTATTGCTTCAATATCTCTGCATCGGTGTATGAACTTGCCTGTTATATGCTGCTCATCATTGCTGGAGGGGTCTTGGTTCCTTTCTATGAAACAGAAAAGCAGCGGGCTCCGCTTTCTTTTATCGTGTTTTGCATTTCGGTTGCGCTGCCCTGCATTTTTTCCTATATTCCGGCGGGACAGCTCAACTTCAAGGTCATTATTTATGGGGTTGCGACAGGTCTTGTGACGGATTTGCTTTTCATTCTGTTATTTGATAAAATGAATCGCAGAGTGGTCACAAGGGATGAACGGAGCTTGAAGGACATTATTTCAGAGTCCTATCCGCTGGTTCAGGAGATCCGTTCTTTTTCTCCGGCAGATTATCAACATGCGAAAACGGTTTCGCTTCTGTCTGCGAAATGTGCTGTTGTGGCCGGACTTAGAGCCGACATCGCGGCAGCCGGTGGCTTTTATTATCGTCTCGGGATCCTCGGAGGGGAACCGGTGGTTGAAAATGGTGTGACGCTGGCTCAGCTCAACTGTTTTCCACAGGACGTGATCAAAATCCTGGCGGAATACAACGGTCAGGAGAGACCGATCAGCAGCCCGGAATCCGCCGTTGTAAATCTGGTAAACCAGCTGGTTTCCCGTTTTGAGCATCTTCGTGAGGAAACGGCAAAGAGTACCTGGAACCGGGAGATCGTGATCTACCAGACATTAAACGAGCTTTCCAGCTCGGGGCTCTATGATAAATCCGGACTCAGCATCAATTCGTATCTGCAGATCCGGGAATTTCTCGTCAGAGGAGATGATCTGTAATGACGCTTCTTTACGATGAAGAAATGAAACCTGCATTAGATTTTTCTCCTGAAGCCCTTGCCAAAGAGGTTTTGGAAGAGGGACTCAAGGCGGAAGAGTTTCCGTTTGATGCGGAGATCTCTCTCGGGATCGTTTCCGAGGAGGGGATCAGACGACTGAATCGCGAGTTCCGCGATATCGACCGTTCAACGGATGTGTTGTCATTTCCGCTCGTAGAATATGAAAAACCTGCTGATTATTCAGGAATTATCCCCGGAGATGAGCATTTTAATCCGGATACCGGGGAGGTGATGCTTGGAGATATCGTCATTTCCGAAGCACACGTTAAAAGTCAGGCCAGGGCCTACGGCCATAGCGAGAAGAGAGAATATGCATTTCTTCTCGTACACAGTCTTCTTCATCTCCTGGGCTATGACCACGAGACGGAAGAAGAAGAACGACAAATGTTTTCCAGGCAGGAGCAGATCCTGACGAGATTACATATAGAACGATAAATCAAAAAGAAGAGGAGAGACTATCATGAAAAAAAGAGTATTTGCAGCTTTTCTTGCCGCAGCGCTCTGCATTGGTGCTGTCGGATGCGGGGAAAAAGAACCTGAGGTGACGGAACCCACTGAGACGCTTGACGCGGTCATCGTGAACGTGGAAGAGAGCGAGGCGCCGGAAGAGGAAGAAGTCGAGGTGGTTGAAGTTGAAGAAACCGCTGAGATTCCGGACGGAATGGCAGTGAATAAACTTACAGGAGAATGGATCGATGAAACCACTTCGGAGCAGCGCCCGTTTGCCTGCATGATCGAGAATGGTGAAGGTGACCTTCCGTTTTACGGACTTTCGCGCGCGGATATCATTTATGAAGCTCTTGCAGAGAGCAATATCACCCGTATGATGGGTATCTGGCAGGATTATGAGGGAGTAGACAAGATCGGAACGGTACGTTCCTGCCGTTCTTACTACGCGGCTGCTTCCAAAGAATATCAGGCGAATTACGGACACTGGGGACTTTCCCTGTTTGCGGTTCCGACACTTGCCACCATGAAGGGATATGACATGGACGGTATGGGCGGCAGTGCTTCCTATCCGAACCAGATCCGCGACAATTCTCCGGCGATGGATATCTTTTCCCGTGAATCCGGAAGAGCTTCCGTTCACAGCGTGGTCGTTGCAACAAACAAGATCAAGGATGCAATCGAAAAATACGGTGACAAGTACAAATACGAACTGAATACCGACAGTGATCTGCCGGAGCATTTCAACTTTGTTTCCAATCCGAATTCCACCTATACACTTGATGATTTCTCGGATGCGGAAGATGCAGTCGTTGTTGTACCTGGTGGATTTACAGACAAAAAGCGTTATTTCGTATATGATGAGGGTTCCGGTCTTTATACCGCATATCAGAAGGGTACCAAACAGATGGATGAACTTTACGGTGAGCCGATTACCGCGAAAAATATCATCATTCAGGACTGCACTTACGAGATCTACAGCGGTATTGATTCCGATTACGACTCTCATAAGTACAAAAACATCAAGCTTTCCGGACGTGGTACCGGCTGGTATGCAACTGAGGGAAAAGCGATCAAGATCAACTGGGTAAAAGAAGGCTCTGATACGGACGGAGAGATCACGCATTACTACGATGAAAACGGTGATGAGATCACGGTAAATGCCGGAACGACATGGATCAACATCGTGCTTCCGGATTATGATTCCTATGATTCACGCCCGACCAAATTCTACGCATCGGAAGACGAATACAAAGGCTGAAAAAAAGGACTCTAAATGAGCGGCAACAAAAAAAGCAGCACAAGCTTTCTGCTGCAGGGATCCATTCTGGCCGTAGCCTCGATCATCAGCAGGGTCATAGGTCTCGTCTACCGGATTCCCATGCAGAGGATCATAGGAGATGTCGGGATGAGCTACTACGGGATCTCATTCGAGATCTACAGTATCCTTCTCCTGGTATCCTCCTATAGCCTCCCGCTCGCCGTCAGCAAGCTTGTGTCAGCAAGAATGGCAAAAGGACAGAGAAAGAATGCCTATCGCTTTTTGCGAGGGGCATTCCTTTTTGCGCTATTGACAGGTAGTGCCGCGGGACTTATTGTATGGTTTTTTGCCGGCCCGATCACGCGTTTTTTGCAGACGCCGCTCAGTTATTTTTCCTTAAAGCTCCTTGCACCCTGTCTGCTGGTAGTTGCACTGATGGGTGTTATGCGTGGCTTTTTCCAGGGACTTGGGACGATGGTTCCGAGTGCCGTCAGCCAGATCATCGAACAAATCATAAATGCGGTCGTCAGTGTTGCTGCCTCGTATTTTCTGTTTCAGTACGGTTCCAGACTCGGAAGGGTTCTCGGAGACCCGGAGAAATACGGCAGCGCATACGGCGCCGCGGGAGGGACGCTCGGAACACTTTCCGGCGCCATCATCGCTTTTATCTTTATCGTCATTATCTTTCTTTTGTACCGGATCCTCCTGAAACGTCAGATGAAGAGAGACCGGAGTATACAAATGGAAGGATACGGCGAGATCATCCATCTTTTGATCCTGACCATCGTGCCGGTTCTCCTTTCCACCACGATCTACAATGTCAGCGCTATCATAGATGTCGGTATTTTCAAAAAAGTATCTGTTGCCATGGGATATACGCAGCTTGATCTCGACAGCGTATGGGGAAAGTATTCCGGAAAATACAGGCTCCTTATCAACGTACCTATTTCCATCGCTTCTGCGCTTGCAGCCTCCAGTGTGCCTGCCTTGTCGGCATCGCATGCGAAAGAGGATCATAAGCGGATGCAGACACAGATCAATGCGGGAACGAGACTGGCCATGCTGATCGCCATTCCCTGTGCGGTCGGACTGGGCGTACTCGCTTCGCCGATCATGGAGCTGCTTTTTAACGACACGTCGGAGATCGCGGCACGGATGATGCAGGTGGGATGCATTTCCGTTGTTTTTTATTCGCTTTCCACGCTTTCAAACGGCATCCTGCAGGGCATCAACCGTATGCGCGTGCCGGTCTTTAATGCGATAGTTTCGCTGGGGGCACATATTGCCCTTTTGTATCTTTTGCTTTATGTATTTGATCTCGGCATTTATGCGGTGATCTATGCCACGGCTTTCTATGCGCTGCTGATGTGTGTGCTGAACCAGCTTGCAATAAAGCGATATGCCGGATGCGGCATACGTGCAGTCAGCGTTTTCATAAAGCCGCTCGCGGCTTCTGCCGTCATGGGCGGAGCGATCTTCGGGATTTATAAGCTGGTACGGATCGTTTTCGGGAATGCGGTTTCTTCCATCGTTGCGATCCTGGCCGGCATTTTTATTTACTTTATTGTGCTGCTGCTCATCCGGGGAGTGTCGGAGACAGATCTGCGTAAGCTCCCGAAGGGAGAACTGCTCGTTGCATTTGCGAAGAAGCTTCATCTGATGTAAAGGAGGAGAATATGTTCGGAAAGAAAAAAGATGAGATTCCGGAAGAACCCGTCAGGAAAGAGGAGATTAAAAAAACTCGTATTTCATGGTTTCCCATTGGACTTGCACTGGCGTTTATCCTTCTTGGCGCGCTTCTCATTTTTATCCCGACGTTAACGCCGCTCCACCTTTGTTATGTGCTGGATGGTATCGCGATTGCTCTCGGGATCATTTTCATTGTGCGCTATTTTATGACAGAGTCTTATAAAAACACTCAACGTTACGGTTTTTCACTTGGCACAGTACTGCTTCTTTTCGGAGCGATCGGTCTGGTCAAGGCGCAGGCGCTGTCAGCGTACCTTCTGACATTGATCGGAGCGCTGCTTCTGGTTGCGGCGGTATTAAAGCTGCAGAATGCGCTGGATCTGAAGTTTCTCAAAGACGATTCATGGATCATCTGGCTTATGATAGCCATCGTATTTGGTGTACTGGCAACTCTTGCGCTTTTGAATCCGTTCGGGGATTCGGAAAAACTCGAGGTCTTCAGCCAGGTCGTATTATTAATTGACGGAATTGTAAGTCTTATCGGAACACTGTTCCTTTATAGCCGTATCCGGAGATCCGAAAAAGGTGAGGAAATAGTTCCGGAGAAGTCTGAACCGCCTGAAGAGATAGATGTGGATGAGCCTCCCGTGGAAGTGATCCGGCCGGACGAAGATGATGAGAAACCGGTCCGTATGAACACCCCCGGAATACAGGAGGATTTTGATGCAGGGATCGATGATTAGGGACGCCAGCGATGTCATCGTGATCGGAGCCGGAGCGTCCGGCCTTACGGCGGCGATACATGCTGCGAGAGAAGGTGCGTCTGTGAGGATTCTTGAGCATAAGGAATCCGCAGGGAAAAAGCTGCTTCTCACCGGAAACGGAAAGTGCAATCTCTCAAACGAAGACATGAATCCCGCTTACTTTCGGGGATCACATCCGGAATTTGCAGAGGCTGCACTTTCCTCATTTGGGAAAGAAGAGACAAGGGCTTTTTTTGAAAGCATCGGAATCCTTCTCCGTTCCAGAAACGGGTATCTTTATCCTCAAAACAGAGAGGCAGTAGGAGTACGTAATGCGTTGGTCTCGGAATGTGATAAACTCGGCGTTGAGATCAATTATGAAATCGGGATTAAAAAAATCACAAAATCTGCCACGGGATTCCTTCTGGATACGAAACAAGGGGAGATCAGGGGGCGTTCCGTAGTGATTGCTACCGGCGGAAGCACTCATAAACGAACCGGAAGTGACGGAAGTGGTCTTCTATATCTTGATTCTTTTTCGCAACCAGTCAAAGATGTTGTGCCGTCACTCCTCCAAATGAAGGCAGAGGGAGCCTTTTTTAAAGAAATTGCAGGAATTCGTGCAGATGCGGACCTTACTCTTTTGATCGACGGAAGGGAGAGCGAGAGAGAAAGCGGCGAACTGCAATTGACGGACTACGGTATTTCCGGGATACCGGTTTTTCAGCTTAGCCGTTTTGCGGCAACAGCATTGAGAGAGAAACACTCCGTAAAGGTACGGATCTCGTTTCTGCCCGGCCAAAAGGACCAAGAAGGCCTTTGTGCTTTTTATGAGAGATTGTTTTCCGGACATCACAGAAAGATATCGGAGCTTCTTTCGGGATCTCTGCCGCATAAGCTCTGTCAGGTGATCTTAAGGGAAGCAGGCGTAAAGGATCAGCCGGCGCGAGAGATTCGCAAAGATGAGATCCGTCGGATCGCAAGCCAAATCCTTGCTTTCACGGTGACGATAAACGGAATGTACCGTGAGGAACAGGCACAGGTTACGGCCGGCGGAGTGGACACAGACTACGTATTTCCGGAAACGATGGAGTCAAAACTTGTTCCAAACCTCTTTTTCTGCGGAGAAGTGCTGGATATTGACGGACCATGCGGCGGATATAATCTGCAATGGGCATGGAGCAGCGGAGCCGTTGCCGGAAAAAATGCCGCGAAAAAAGCAAAATGATCCAGATAAAAGAATTAAAATTAGATTTAAAATATGATGATGCGGCTCTGAAAAGCGCGATTCTTAACGAGCTACAAATCGAAGAAGAAGAATTGCGCTCATTCCGGATCGTGCGCCGGTCGATCGACGCCAGGAAAAAACAGGACATCCATTATGTTCTGACAGTGGATGTTGAAGTAGCAAAGGAAAAACCTATTCTGAAACGGTTTTCACATCTTTGCCATACGGATCCTGTCAGATATCATTTTCCAAAACCAGGGACAACGGTTCTGACAAAACGTCCCGTTGTGATCGGAAGCGGCCCTGCCGGTCTTCTCGCATCATATGAACTGGCGCTGCATGGATACAGGCCGATCCTTCTTGAACGCGGATGCGCGCTGGAGGAACGGAGGGAAGCGGTGCGCCGTTTCTGGAAAGAAGGTATTTTCAATCCCGATGCAAATGCGCAGTTTGGTGAGGGAGGAGCCGGAACCTTTTCGGACGGAAAGCTGAACACCTCTGTTTACGACAGAGAAGGACGAAATCGTGAGGTGCTGGAACTGTTTGTGAAAATGGGGGCGGATCCGGACATTCTGATCGATGCAAGACCCCATATCGGAACAGACGGGCTGTTTACCGTATTGAAAAACCTTCGAAAACGCATCATAGAGCTCGGCGGAACCGTTATGTTTCAGGTCTCCGTGACCTCTCTTTTGATCGAAAACGGCAGGCTTTTCGGTGTTGTTCTGAAAAACGGGGATACCATTGAAACAGACATTGCAGTTCTTGCGATCGGACACAGCGCAAGAGACACTTTCCGGATGCTAAGGGACAGCGGGATCATGATGGAGCAGAAACCGTTTGCGATCGGGCTTCGCGTGGAGCACCCGCAGGAGATGATCGATCTGGCACAATATGGCTTTACGGATCATGGAATCCTTCCGGCGGCACCCTATAAACTGACTTTTCAGAGTGGATCAGGACGGGGCGTTTATTCCTTCTGTATGTGTCCCGGAGGATTTGTTGTGAATGCTTCGTCTGAGCTTTTCGGATTATGCGTTAACGGAATGAGTTATGCCATGCGTGATGGGAAAAATGCAAACAGCGCCGTTGTAGTACAGACAGATCCTTCCGATTACGGATCATCGGATCCACTGGCAGGTGTTTACTATCAGGAAAAGCTGGAACGCATGGCATATACACTCTGCAGCGGACGAATCCCGCAGCAGCTCCTTACGGATTTCAAGCATAACAGGGAGTCTCATTACTTCGGTGATTATGAGACTGCCGCAATGGGAGAGCATGCTTTCGGGAATCTGAGAGATCTTTTGCCGGAGTTTGTTTCAGACGCGTTTCTTGCAGGGATGGAGGATTTCGGGAAAAAGATCAGTGGATTTGACCGTGAAGATACGATCCTTTCCGGTATTGAGAGCCGAACCTCGTCGCCTGTCCGGATCGTAAGAGATCATACCGGACAATCTTCCGTAAAAGGGCTTTATCCGGCTGGAGAGGGTGCAGGATACGCGGGGGGAATTCTCTCCGCCGCCATTGACGGAATACGCCAGGCGGAGAAGATCGCACTGCAATATATCTACAAAGGGAATCAGGAATAATCGTTATGGATGCGATGAGTATGCAGGAGATCATGGAAGAAGTCACACCCATGATGCAGCAATACCTGCTGACAAAGAAAGAATATGAAGACTGCATTCTTTTCTACCGTCTCGGGGATTTTTACGAGATGTTCTTTGAAGATGCAAAAACCGTATCTTCGGAGCTTGAACTGACACTGACCGGAAAAAACTGCGGCATGAAGGAGCGGGCACCGATGTGCGGAGTTCCTTTTCATGCAGCAGATACTTATATCTCAAGACTTGTAAAAAAAGGATATAAAGTAGCGATCTGTGAGCAGGTGGAAGACCCGAAGCTTGCGAAAGGGCTTGTGAAGCGCGAAGTGATCCGGATCGTGACTCCTGGTACGAACCTCGATCCGGCTGCCATGGATGAGACCAGGAACCATTATCTGATGTGCGTTGTGTATCTCGATGAAAAGTACGGCATCGGTGTTTCCGACATCTCCACCGGTGATTTTTTCGTGACCGACGTGGATGATGCCAAACGGATGATGGATGAGGCAAACCGCTTCCAGCCGGCGGAACTTATTGTAAATGAGTCCTTTGAGATCAGTGGGATCGCGATGGATGAACTGAGAGACCGGCTTCATGCCACGGTTTCCACTCTTTCGCCCGACTATTTCTCCGACGAGCTAGCAAAACGGGAGATCAGGGATCATTTTTCGGTGCAAACGATTGACGGCCTCGGATTAAAGGATTATCCCTGCGGTTGTGTTGCGGCCGGAGCAATGCTTCGGTATCTCCGGGAAACGCAAAAAACCGACCTTGCGCAGATCACGGGAATAAGGCCATACCGTACGGGAGGTTTCCTCATGATCGACAGCAGCACAAGAAGGAATCTTGAGCTGACGGAAACGCTTCGGGAGAAAGAAAAGAAGGGGTCTCTACTATGGGTGCTCGATAGGACTAAAACTGCCATGGGGGCGAGGAAGCTGCGGAGTATGATCGAGCAGCCTCTGATCAAAAAGGATGAGATTTCGGCACGTCAAGACGTTCTGGAGGAATTAAATCAGAACTTAATAACAAGAGACGAACTTAGAGAATACCTGAATCCGATCTACGATCTTGAACGACTGATCGCAAGGATCGTATATGGCACTGCCAATGCGAGAGATCTGATCGCTTTCAAGAATTCCATCGCGATGCTTCCGCCCATTAAAACTCTGCTCGCAGATTTCTCATCAGATCTTCTCGTCGGACTAAATGCGCAGACCGACCCGCTTACGGATCTTTTTGATCTCATAGAACGCTCCATTTCGGAGGATGCACCGGTGAGCCTTCGTGACGGCGGACTTTTGAAGGAGGGATTTCACGCTGAAGTGGATCGTCTCCGAAGCGCAAAGACCGACGGCAAAAAGTGGGTTGCCGAGCTTGAGGAAAAAGAGCGGGAAAATACCGGAATTAAGAGCCTTCGGATCCGCTACAACAAGGTGTTCGGTTATTATATCGAGGTCACGAATTCTTTTCTCGACAAAGTTCCCGATACTTATACGAGAAAGCAGACGCTGACAAACGCGGAGCGCTTTATCACACCGGAACTGAAGGAAATGGAAGATACGATCCTCGGGGCGGAAGACCGTCTTGTTTCACTGGAATACGAATTGTTCTCTGAAATACGCGCGCAGATCGCCGGCGAAGTGGTCAGGATCCAGGAAACTGCAAAGGCAGTTGCCATGCTCGATGCCTTTGCCTCTTTAGCACTTGTTGCCGAACAGAATCGTTACATCCGTCCATCCATTAATAGTGAGGGACGGATTGATATCAAAGGAGGGCGTCATCCGGTTGTGGAAAAGATGATCCCGAATGAGCTTTTTATCCCGAATGACACCTATCTTGACAACTTGGGAAAACGTGTTTCGATCATCACCGGCCCCAATATGGCCGGGAAATCGACCTATATGCGTCAGACGGCGCTGATCGTCCTCATGGCGCAGATCGGGAGCTTTGTTCCGGCGGACAGCGCTGATATCGGGATCGTAGACCGCATTTTCACCAGAGTCGGTGCTTCTGATGATCTTGCGAGCGGACAGAGTACGTTTATGGTAGAGATGACGGAGGTCGCAAATATCCTTCGGAACGCGACAAAGGATTCGCTGCTGATCCTTGATGAGATTGGCCGCGGAACCAGTACATTTGACGGACTTTCCATTGCCTGGGCCGTGGTGGAGTATATCAGCAACCTCAGCATTCTCGGAGCAAAAACGCTGTTTGCCACACATTACCATGAACTGACGGAACTGGAAGGAAAGATCGAGGGCGTCAATAATTACTGCATTGCGGTAAAAGAAAAAGGTGATGACATCGTTTTTCTTCGAAAGATCGTACCAGGAGGTGCCGATAAAAGCTACGGTATACAGGTGGCACATCTTGCAGGCGTGCCGGATGCGGTCACGAGTCGTGCAAAGGAGATTGTTTCCGAACTCGCTGAAAATGACATCACCAATGTTGCTGCAAAGATTGATGTGATCCCGGAAAAACGACAGGAACCGGAAGAACTCGAGATGATGCAGATGTCGCTCTTTGACACCACTTCCAATGATGATATCATCCGGGAACTGGAGACCCTTCCGGTTACGGAGATGACGCCTATGGAGGCCATGAACAAGCTTTATGAGCTGCAGAGCAAATGCAAAAATCGTTGGTAAGGAGATAAAATGCCTGAAATACGTGTGCTTGATCCGGAAACGGTCAACCAGATCGCGGCCGGAGAAGTGATCGAACGGCCGATGTCCGTTGTAAAGGAGCTTGTCGAAAATGCCATTGACGCGAAAGCGACCAGGATCACTGTGGAAATCGAAGATGGCGGGGTCACGATGATCCGTGTGACGGATAATGGCTGCGGGATTCCTGCAAAAGAGGTGGAAACCGCCTTTCTTTCTCATGCAACCAGTAAGATCCAAAGCCTTCAGGATCTGCTTGATATAAAGTCTCTCGGATTCCGAGGCGAAGCACTTCCCAGTATAGCGGCCGTCGCCGATGTTGAACTGATCACAAAGACCAGAGAAGCGCTTCTCGGAACAAGATACCGGATCGCAAATTCTTCGGAGGGCACGCTGGAAGAGATCGGCGCGCCGGATGGCAGCACATTCCTCATACGAGGGCTTTTTTCGCAGATCCCTGCGAGAAGGAAGTTTTTAAAAACCGAAAAAACCGAAGCGGGTTATTGCAGCTCTCTGATGGAGCGGATTGCACTTTCCCATCCGGATATTGCTTTTCAGTTCATCAGTAACGGGCAGATAAGGCTCCAGACTGCGGGAAACGCGAAAGAGAAAGACCTTATCTATCATATTTTCGGCAGGGAGGTGGCATCCCAGCTGATCCCGGTCGAAGCAGAAAACGGATTCATGAAGATCAAAGGCTATATCGGGAAGCCGGTAGTCACAAGAGGAAACCGGAATTACGAAAACTATTTTGTGAACGGGCGGTATGTAAAAAGCAATCTCATCAGCAAAGGGATCGAGGACGCCTACCGGAGTTATCTCATGCAGCATCAGTATCCGTTTACCGTGCTTTCCTTTTCCGTGAACGGAGAAGAAGTCGATGTGAATGTACATCCGCAAAAGCTTGAACTCCGTTTTAAAGGACCGGAGAACGTCTATGAGTTCGTTAAGGACGTTCTTTCGGAAAAGCTTCTGGAAAAGGAGCTGATACCGGAAGTACCCCTCGCTGAAAAAAGGGCAAAAGAAACCGTTTCTGAAAAAAAAGAGAGTCTCCCGGTCGCACCGGAGCCTTTTGAAACAAAACGGCTCGAAGCGGTAAAACAATATGTGCGTTTGGATTCGCCTTATGAACCGAAATACGAGGTGCGAGAGGAGCCGCGCCAGGAAACCCTGCCTTTTTTCAGCGAAAAAGCAGCTCCATCATACAAGATTCTTGGACAGGCATTCCGTACCTACTGGATCATCGAGATGGAGGAGAAGCTTTATCTCATTGACCAGCATGCTGCACATGAAAAGGTCATTTTTGAACGGCTCATGAAACGGAAACGTGAAAAAGAAGCCCTCTCCCAACAGATCTCCCCGCCTCAGATCCTGACACTTTCGCTAACGGAGGAAAATATCCTGAAGGAATACATGGATGATTTTTGCTCCATAGGCTATGAGTTTTCCCATTTCGGAGGAAACGAGTACGCCATGACGGCAGTGCCCGCAGATACCTACGGGCTGGATGAAAAACGGCTGTTTCTCGAAATGCTTGATGATCTTGCGGAAAACGGCAGGATCCGGGACACCGAGGAGCTCTATCTGAAGATTGCCACCATGTCCTGCAAGGCTGCCATCAAAGGCGGGGATGAGATCTCGGAAGCGGAATTCCGCTCGCTCCTTGATGAAATGCTGAGCCTTGAGAACCCTTATCACTGCCCGCACGGGAGACCGACCACAATCTCCATGAGCAGATACGAACTGGAACGAAAATTCAAGAGGATCGTGACATGACAGGAACAAATAATCCGCTCGTGATCATTGCAGGGCCGACGGCTGTCGGGAAAAGCGAAATAGCGATCGCGCTGGCAAAAGAAATTGAAGGCGCCGTGATATCCGCGGATTCCATGCAGGTGTATCGCGGTCTTGATATCGGTACCGCAAAGATCAAACCGAAAGAAATGCAGGGAATACCGCATTATCTGGTAGATATCCTCCCGCCGGATGAGGAATTTCATGTGGTCCGTTTTCAGCAGCTCGCGAAAAAAGCGATCGAGGAGATCTATGAAATGGAACGCATCCCGATCATCTGCGGAGGTACCGGGTTTTACATTCAGGCGCTTCTTTATGACATCGATTTCAAGTCCCAGCCGGATGACAGTACTTACCGCGAGGGGCTTATGCGTATCGCAGGCGAAGGCGGAGGAGACCGCCTTTATGAGCAGCTTAAGCAAGAGGATCCTGAGGCGGCAGACCTGATTCATCCGAACAACACAAAACGTGTTATCCGGGCACTCGAGTTCCTGCATTTTTCCGGTGATAAGATATCTGCACACAATGCGGAGGAACATGATAAGGAGGCTGCCTATAACGCGGCTTATTTCTGCCTGACCATGGACCGAAAGAAGCTCTATCAGCGGATCAATGACCGGGTGGATGCCATGATCGATGCCGGTCTTGAAGAAGAGGTGCGTTCCCTTGCCGGGAAAGGATTTCATAAAGACATGGTTTCGATGCAGGGCATCGGCTATCATGAAATGATGGAGTATTTTGACGGAGAAATAACAAGGGACGAAGCCGTTCAAAAGATCAAGACCGAAAGTCGTCATTACGCGAAAAGACAGCTCACCTGGATGAGGCGTGAGAGAGATGTGATCTGGATCGACCGTGATGAGTATCCGCTTACCGACGAAGTGGTCCGGAAAATGGTATCCGTTCTGAGAGAAAAGGAGATCCTGTCATGACGGAAGAACAGCATATGAAAGAAATGTATCAGAAGATCGGCATCTCAGAGAAGGTGCTTCGGTTTGGCAGAGAATCAGAAAAACGGCTAAGGGACCGTTTTCTTGCATTTGATAAAACAGCGGAGTATAACCAGCTCAAGGTCCTTTCGGCAATGCAGGAAAACCGTGTCAGTTCGGAATGCTTTACGGCAACAAGCGGATACGGTTATGACGACATGGGAAGGGAAACCCTGGAAAAGGTCTACGCAAGCTGCTTCCGTACGGAAGATGCGCTTGTCCGCCCGCAGATCACCTGCGGGACACATGCACTCGCACTTGCGCTCATGTCAAACGTAAGGCCTGGGGATGAGATCTATTCTCCGGTTGGGCGGCCATATGACACACTGGAAGAAGTGATCGGCATCCGCCCGTCTAAAGGTTCCCTTGCGGAATATGGTGTGAGCTACAACGAGACAGAGCTTCTGCCGGATGGGTCCTTTGACTTTGACGGGATAAAAAAAGCAGTCAGCAATAAAACAAAGCTCGTTACCATTCAGCGTTCAAAAGGCTATGCAGTACGACCGACACTTTCCGTGGAACGCATCGGCGAACTGATCTCGTTTCTCAGAACTCTGAAGGATGACCTTGTGATCATGGTGGACAACTGCTATGGAGAGTTTACGGAGCGTATCGAACCATCGGAAGTCGGAGCGGACATGATCGTCGGGTCGCTTATCAAGAATCCCGGCGGAGGGCTTTGCCCCTCCGGAGGCTATATCGCAGGGAAAAAGGAATGCATTGAAAACGCAGCATACCGGCTCACGGCTCCGGGCCTCGGAAAAGAAGTCGGTGCGAATCTCGGAATGATGCGGGACATGTTCCAGGGTTTTTTCCTGTCACCTGTTGTAACTGCATCGGCTTTAAAGGGTGCGGTTTTTGCTGCGGATCTTTATGAACGGCTGGGGTTCCACGCCCACCCGAAGGCAGCGGAGGAACGGTATGACATCATTCAGGCTGTTACGCTCGGGACTCCAGAGCGTCTCATCGCATTCTGTGAAGGGATACAGTCGGCAGCTCCCGTGGAAAGCTTTGTCATGCCTGAACCATGGGACATGCCCGGATATGACAGCCCTGTTATCATGGCTGCCGGCGCGTTTCATCAGGGCGCATCCATTGAACTTTCCGCAGACGGCCCCTTAAGAGAGCCCTATGCTGTATATTTTCAGGGCGGGCTTACCTATGAACATGCCAGGGCGGGAATCCTTCTTTCCGTTCAGAAGTTATATGAGAAAGGTCTGGTAGAACGCGGTTATTTGTGATAATATGATTTGATACGGACGAGTCGTTTGAAGGAGGATAGGCTTCGTGGGAAACAATGTATTCGGTGTCGACCTCGGCACGAGAAATCTGAAAATCTATTCCAAATCCCTTGGGAAGGTCTTTAACGAAAAAAACACCGTTGCCATCAAAGGCAAAGACCGTCTCTATGCCTACGGGGACAAGGCATACGAAATGTATGAGAAAGTTCCGGAGGAAATATCGATCATGTTTCCGATCAACAAGGGCGTGATCGCGGATTACAATTTCATGCAGACGATGCTGTATGAGTTTCTGGAAAGAAATACCAAGGGAAAGGTACGAGGCGCCGAATTTGTGGTAGCGGTTCCGGCAGATATTACGGAAGTGGAGGAGCGTGCCTTTTTTGACATTTTCTATAAAAGCAGCCTTAAGAGCAAGCTCGTATTGCTCTGTAAAAAGCCTATCGCGGATGCTGTCGGTCTTGGACTTGATGTCAATGAGCCTACCGGTATCATGGTAGTGGACTTTGGCGCTGATACAACGGAGATCTCGGTAATCTCGCTCGGCGGTCTTGTTATCAGCAGCCTTCTGGATTTCGGAGGCAACCGTATCGATGATTCTATCCGCAACTACATCAAAAAAAATTACAGCCTTGTCATCGGCCAGAAGACGGCCATGGCATTAAAGGAAAAGCTGGCGTCGGGTATCGGCGGCAATGAGGATTCCATGGTTGTGGTCGGAAGGAATCTCGTTTCGGGACTTCCCGTTGAAATGGAAGTGGGAGCGGATGCAGTCAACGAAGCCATCCGCGGCGATCTCAATTCCATCTGCAACTCGATCAAGATGATCCTTGAGAGGACACCGCCGGAGCTGGCGAGGGATATCATCCGCGACGGCATTTACATCACCGGCGGCGGCTCCCAGATCCGGGATCTCGACACCTTATTCACAAAGATCACCGGGATCCAGGTCAATACGACCGATTTCCCGGAAGAAACTGCCGCGAGAGGCCTTGTTAAGATCGTTTCAGACGAAAAACACCGTCATCTTGCATACAGCAAGAAATCGCGCATTCTGGAGTAACAGACAGCGTTCATGAAAAGACGACTTTATAAGAAAAAAAGTAAAGCCGCACTGCCTTCCCGGTATGTGCTTCTTATCGTTACGGTTTCCCTTATCGTGGTAATCCTTTTGAGTTTCACCCTCGGTCTGTCCGGCGGCCCGTTAAAAGCGGCAGCCGGGTATGTTTTTGTGCCGATGCAAAAAGGGATCAATCATATCGGGACTCTCATTTCCGAACGGATCTCTAATTTCGAGACATTAAAAGAAGTACAGGCGGAAAATGAAGTTCTCAAAAAACAGGTGAACGAGCTTTCCGAGGAACTGAGCGAGATCAAGCTGGAACAGTATGATGTGGAGAATTACAGGAAACTCCTCGAACTGGATGAGAAGTATCCCGAATACGAAAAAGTCGCAGCTCATGTGATCGGAAAGGACACCGGAAACTGGTTTTCCACTTTCCTGATCGATAAAGGCGAAAAAGACGGGATCAAAGTGGATATGAATGTGATCGCCGACGACGGGTTAGTCGGGATCATTACGGCGGTCGGGCCGAATTACGCGAAAGCCCGCTCGATCATTGATGATATCAGCCAGGTCAGCGGAATGATCCTCTCCACATCGGATCTCTGCATCGTAAACGGGGATCTTGTGTTACTCAAGGAGCAGCAGGTGCTTTCCCTGGACAAACTCCAGGACGACGATGATGAGGTAAAAGTCGGGGATGCCGTCGTGACGAGCACCGTGAGCAGCAAATATGTTCCGGGGATCCTGATCGGTTACATAGAGAGTCTTCAGTATGACGCGAATCATCTGACAAAATCCGGGACGGTAAAACCGGTAGTGGATTTTGAACATCTGCAGGAAGTCCTTGTGATCAAAACCGTCAAGGACACTTCCGGACTGGAGGACTGATATGCACCGGAAGCTCACGATCGCGGCCATCATCATCATCTGCTTTCTTCTGCAGAGCACGATATTCAAAGCGCTTTCCTTCGCATCCATCAGCCCGAACCTGCTGATCGTGGTGACCGCTTCTTTCGGATTCATGAGGGGGCGTAAAGAAGGTCTTTTTGTCGGCCTTTTCTGCGGTCTTCTCATCGATATCTTCTACGGGAGTTATCTCGGCATTTACGCGCTGATCTATGTATACATCGGTTATGTGAACGGTATGTTCAAAAAATTCTTCTACCCTGATGATGTAAAGCTTCCGATGCTTCTGATCAGTGCCAGTGACCTTGTATGCAACATGATTATTTATGTACTGATGTTTGTCATGAGGGGGCAGTTCAATCTCCCCTATTTTTTCATTCACATCATGTTGCCGGAGCTGATCTATACGATACTCGTAACATTGGTTCTTTATTTTGTGATATTGAAGATCAACCAGAAACTGGAAGCGATAGAAAAAAGGAGCGCGGCAAAATTTGTCTGAGCTAATCAAGGAATTCTTCGGACGTATTTTCAAATCCAGGCTGATCGTACTCGCCGCCGTGATGGTCGTTCTTACGATCCTGATATTGCACCGGCTTTTTTACCTTCAGATCGTGCGAGGGGAATCCTATCAGGAAAATTATACGCTGAAGATCAAAAAAGAGCGTGTCCTCGACAGCACAAGAGGAAATATCTACGACCGGAACGGGAACCTCCTCGCATATAACAAGCTTGCCTACACGGTGCGAATCGAAGACAACGGTTCGTATGATACGACTGCGGAGAAAAACGAGAAGCTGAACGCTGAGCTTGCTGAGATGATCGGCGTCCTCCATCAGAACGGCGACAAGATCCAGAATGACTTCGGCATTGCAAAGCAGGGGGATACCTATGTATTCACACAGGAAGGTGCCTCGCGCAAGCGTTTCCTCGCCGATGTATACGGAAAGAGCAGCGTAGATGACCTTGTATATGACCGGAAGCTCGGCTATGATCCCTCTACGGCAGAAGCTAATCAGGTCATTGACTATCTGGCTGGGAAATCCCGTTTTTCCGTGGACAGCGAACTCTATGATCCGCAGACGCTCTATGAGATTGTTGTGCTCCGGTACGCGATGTCAAGGAACAGCTATCAGAAATATATCCTGACCGATATCGCAACCGATGTCAGTGACAAGACGCTTGCTTATGTCAGTGAAAACGGATACCGGCTGCAGGGCGTAACGGTGGAGAGCAGTACGATCCGGAAATATGCAGAGAGCAAGTATTTCAGCCATATCATTGGTTATACCGGAAAGATTGATGAGGCTGAGTATGAAAAATACTCGCAGGAGAACGATCAGTATGCACTTACGGATACGGTTGGAAAAGCTGGGATCGAACAGGTTATGGATTCCTATCTCAAGGGGGAAAAGGGGTATGAGCTCCTTTACGTCGATAACCTTGGGAAAGTCTCGGAAACGATTGAAACGAAAGAACCGGTAGCAGGGGATGATCTTTACCTTTCGATCGATATGGACCTCCAGAAGGCCGTATATGATCTTCTGGAGCAGGAGATCGCCGGCATCGTATATTCAAAGATCGCAAATATCCGTGAGTATAACGCGGGCAGCGGCGGAAGCGCCTCCGATATCATGATACCGATCTATGATGTGTATTATGCGCTGATCAACAATAACGTTCTGGATATCGATCATTATGCGGCTGCAGATGCCTCAACGAATGAAAAGGAGATCGAACAGGCATTTCTTCAGAAAAAACAGACCGCACTCGATGAGATCGAGAGGGCACTTCTTGCCGATAACCCGGCGCCCTTTAACCAGCTCGATGAAGAACTTCGGGATTACCTGAACTATGTAGTGACCATGCTACAGAATCAGAATATTCTGCTGACGGACGAGATTGATAAGACCGATGAAGTATTCCTGGCATGGCGGGCAAGGGAGATAAGCCTGGAGGAGTATCTCAAATATGCGATCGAGAAGAACTGGATCGATATCACGCAGTTCGATTTAAATGAAAAATACTCGGATTCCACAGAGATCTATGATAATCTGGTGCGTTATATCATAGATACGTTAAACACGGATCATACATTCGCAAAGAAAGTATATAAGTATGTGATCGACCAGGATATGATCTCGCCCGTCACGCTTTGTCTGACACTTTACGATCAGGAGGTGCTTCCGCTCGGTGATCCGGATTATGCGATGCTCTCGGGGGGACAGATGAGCTCCTTTGAGTTCCTTCGTACGAAGGTGAAAAATCTCGAGATCACACCGGCACAACTGGCGCTCGACCCATGCTCTGGTTCCTGCGTGATCACAAATCCGCAGAACGGTGAACTCCTTGCGCTGGTATCTTATCCCGGATACGACAACAACCGGCTGGCAAACAATCTGGATGCCGCGTATTACCAGCTTCTTCAGGACGACAAGTCCCTGCCGCTTTATAATCATGCGACGCAGGAAGAAACGGCTCCCGGTTCCACCTTCAAGATGGTTACCGCGACTGCCGGACTGACGGAGGGCGTGATCGACCCGGAGGAGATAATCGAAGACAAGGGTGTCTATGAAAACGTAGCAAACGGGCCGGCCTGCTGGATCTGGAATTCCTTCCATACGACACATGGAAAAATCAATGTTTCCGAAGCAATCCGGGATTCCTGTAACTACTTTTTCTACGAGGTAGGATATCGTCTGGCAAACGGATATGTCACCTTTCGCGATGAGCTCGGTATCAGCCGTATTGCGAAATATGCCGAAGAGTATGGGCTCGGGAACAAGACAGGGATAGAGATCCCGGAGAGCGAACCCCACATTGCCACCGAATACCCTGTGACAGCCGCTATCGGGCAGTCAGACAACAACTACGCCACGGTTCATCTCGGGCGATACATCATGGCGCTCGCGAACCGAGGTACGGTCTATGATCTGACGCTTCTCGGAAAACTCTACGATCCCGATGGCAATGAGATAGAAACCTATTCTCCGAAGATCCGTAACCGTATGGACAATATCTCGGATACGACCTGGAGTGCGATCCAGAGAGGCAATGCCATGGTCGTGGAAGAATCCGATGCTTTCGTGGATTTTCCGATCACGGTAGCCGGAAAAACCGGTACAGCACAGCAGATTGCGACCAGACCGAACCATGCGCTTTTTGTATGCTATGCACCTTACGATGGTTCCGGAGCAACAGTTCCGAAGGTCTCGATCGCCACTCGTATCGCTTATGGATATTCCAGTGCGAACGCGGCTGAGGTGACATCAAGGATCCTCCGGTATTATTTCGGATTCTCGGACGAAGAAGAACTGCTTTCGGGGCAGGCAGAAACCATTACCACAACAAATACAGTCACAGACTAGGAGGCTGAATTAATATGAGCGAAGCAGTGATCATGAAGAGTAACCGTTACGGTATCCAGCTTCATCTGGACCCGGAAATGGATTTTGATGCGCTTCTGCAGAAAATCTTGGATAAGTTTACGGAATCTGAGAAATTCTTCCGTGATGCCAGTTTTGCGATCTCTTTTGAAGGCCGTGTTCTGACTGAGGAGGAAGAGAATAAGATCGTCAGCACGATCAATGAAAAGACCACCACACATGTGATCTGTATTGTCGCGGAGGACGAGATACGGGAGGAGATCTTAAAGCAGAAGACGGAAAGTGCGTTGGCAAAGGAAGAGCCGCCGGAAGATCCATTCCGCGAAAACGAGGCCGAGATCCGTGCCGGTAATATTGCGTCGGGAGAGATGCTGATTTCCGAGCAGAACCTTGTGATTTACGGAAATGTGGAAAAAGGTGCAACCGTTACGAGCAACGGCAGTATTACTGTGCTCGGAACCATTGAAGGAAACGTCTGGGCAGGAGCCAATCATCATGAGGATGCCTTTGTATTTGCGCTGCACCTCTGCCCGGAAAGCCTAAGGATCGGTTCGGTGGTCTGCGCGAAACAGGAAGAGGAGAGCGGGTTCTTTTCCTCTCTGCGATCCAGAAAGAAAAAACCGGAGCCTCAGATAGCCCGTATGGAAGAGGGCATGGTGAGCATCAAACCTTATGAATATGAATGACCGCGGTAAAAAAAGCTTTTTCAAGCGTTACCACATCAAAAACTACAATTTCAGACTGGTTGCCTATGTTGTGATCCTGACAGCGATCGGGATTGCCGTGATCGGAAGCGCGAATGAGGATTATCAGTCCAGACAGCTGCTCGGCCTTGTCATCGGACTTGTTGTGATGGCTGGTGTTTCACTCATTGATTATTCGTTTCTTGTACGATTCGGATGGCTGTTTTATATCCTCAATATCGTGTTGCTTGTAATGGTGCATTTTTTCGGACATGACAGCAACAATGCCCGCAGATGGGTAGAGATCGCAGGGATACGTTTTCAGCCGTCGGAGCTTGGAAAGATCCTTTTGATCCTGTTTTTTGCCTGGTTTTTTATGAGACACTCGGAAACAGTCAATACAGTGCGTATCATCGGCGCATCGCTGATCCTTGCAGGGATTCCGCTCGTGCTTGTTGTGAGGCAGCCGGATCTCTCCACAACGATCGTGACCTTTTTAATTTTTACTGCACTCTTGTTTATTGCCGGATTAAGTTATAAAATAATCTTGGCTGTGCTCGCGATTACCGTTCCGACGGTGATGATCCTTCTGAGTCTTGTTCTCCAGCCGGACCAGCATATCATAGAGCACTTCCAGTGGCTTCGTATACAGGCTTGGCTCCATCCGGAGGATTACCCGGATGTCGCGATGCAGCAGCTGAATTCCATCACGGCCATAGGCTCGGGACAGCTTATCGGAAAAGGGCTTTACAACACCGATGTGACCTCTGTAAAAAACGGAAATTTTATTCCGGAACCCCAGACCGACTTTATTTTTGCGATCGTGGGAGAGGAGCTCGGTTTTATCGGCAGCGCCATTATCATCATTTTGCTTTTCCTGATCACTTTGGAATGCATTCTGATGGCCCGGAAAGCAAAAGACCTTGCCGGGAGGCTGATTTGTGGGGGGATGGCAGCGCTGGTCGGATTCCAGAGCTTTATGAACATCGGCGTAACGACAGGACTGCTCCCGAATACGGGGCTTCCGCTGCCGTTTGTCAGTTATGGTCTGACATCGCTAGTGACGTTATTCCTGGGGATCGGGCTCGTCCTGAATGTGGGTATGCAGCCCAGAAAATACTGAACACAGATAAAATATCCAAAAGGACTCATGAAGCAGAATAAAACCGCGCTGATGTGACTTTAATTACATCTTATCGGGAGAAGATATAAAGGGGGAAATAATTACATGAACATCGGATTGATCGCGCATGATTCCAAGAAAAAACTCATGCAGAATTTTTGCATTGCTTATCGCGGGATCCTCAGCAAGAACAACCTCTATGCTACCGGAACCACCGGCAGGCTGATCGAGGAAGTTGCCAATCTGTCGATACACAAATTCCTGGCCGGTCATCTGGGTGGGGCTGAGCAGCTTTCCGCACAGATCGAACACAACGAGATCGACCTTGTGATCTTCCTCAGAGAGCCTCTTTCTCCGAAAAGCCACGAGCCGGATGTATCAAGCATCGTTCGGATCTGCGACATGCATAATATTCCGCTTGCAACAAATCTTGCGACTGCGGAGCTTCTGATCAAATCTCTGGACAGAGGAGACTTAGAGTGGCGTGAAATGTATAAATAAGCGGTTTCTGATCGCCCTTACCGGTTTGCTCCTTTTACTTGCAGCCGGGTGCGGTTCGAAAGATGAGCCTGTAAATTCGCCTTATCCGGAATTTTCCGGTGCATATTACGGCTTCCGTTCCGCTGCGGGCGGCTCGGGAGAAAAAACCTTTACTTCTGATCTTTGTGTCATTGGGCTCGAAAATACAGATGTTTCCGGTACTCATGCGGAGATTTCCGGAGGAGCAGGCCTTTTTGATCTCAATACAAATGATGTTCGTTACGCATACAATGTGCATAACCGTCTTTACCCGGCGAGTACGACAAAAGTTCTGACACTATACATCGCGGTAACACAAGGGAATCTGGATGATATCGTGACTGTCAGTGAACACGCGGTGGACCAGCCTTCCGACTCCTCCACCTGCGATCTTGCAGCAGGAGATCAAATCTCACTGAGGGAGCTTTGCTACGGAATGATCCTCAGGAGCGGAAACGATGCGGCGATCGCAATAGCGGAGCATCTCGGCGGTAGCGAGGAAGGGTTTGCCATGATCATGAACAGCGTTGCCAATTCCTTTGGAGCCACAAATTCTCATTTCGTCAATCCGAACGGACTTCCCAATGAAGATCATTACACCACCGTTTACGACATGTACCTGATCATGAATCAGGCCGTTAAAAACGAAACGTTTTATGATATCATTACTACGGATCTGCATGAAGCAAGCTACAAGAACGCTGCCGGGGAACCGGTTTCCAAAGAATGGAGGACGACAAACCCGTATCTCGTCGGAAAGCAGACAGCACCTGACGGCGTCACGGTGCTTGGCGGAAAAACTGGTACAACACAGGCCGCAGGATACTGTCTTGTAAATCTGATCCAGAACATGGCTGGGGATCTTGAGGTGTCCACTGTGTTCCATGCGGACGGACGTTCAAACCTGTATCTGCTCATGGATGAAATGATGGGCGGATTCGCGAATTAGGTTTGATTTACGGTTGTTTTTCTCGAATGTGTATATTATAATAAAAATTGTAAAAAAACTCACATGGAGGTTGCGCTTATGATTGAGATCATTGCGGGAGAACAGGGAAAAGGAAAGACCAGACATCTTCTGGAGAAGGTGGCGGAGGCCGTCAAGACGGTACCCGGAAACATCGTATTTTTGGATAAGAGCCAAAAACACATGTATGAACTCAGCAACAAGGTGCGACTGATCAATGTTGCGGATTACCCGCTTACGAACTGCGATGAGTTCCTCGGATTTATCTGCGGGATTGCTTCACAGGATAACGATCTCGAGGAAATGTATCTCGACAGCTTTCTGACCATCGCAAATGTGACGGCAGACGATTTGACACCGGCGATCGAAAAGCTCGATGTGATCAGCGAAAAATATAATATCAAGTTTGTGCTCAGTATCTCCTGCGCAGCAGACAAGCTGCCGGAATGTGCTAAGGCACGGTTGATCGTTTCACTCTAAGAAGAGAACCGAGGGGGTGCTTAAGAAAGCATCCCCTTTTTCACTTCATAGGAAATTGCTTCGCAAAATTCCTATGAAGTAAAAAAGTGCTCCGCTATGGATGCGCACTCGCGCGAGTTGTAGATGATGCTAAAGCATCCGCGCTCGGCGCGAAAGTTTCGCAAGCGAAACTCTTTTTTTATTTTCATTATGGCAGCCGATAACAAAGTAATCAAATATCCAAAAGCTCCCCGTATCAATATCGGAATCGTGATTTTCGTGGTCATCCTGATCTACATGATGTACCACCTTTTTGCGTATCTTACAACCAATCATATCTCGGTCTATGAAGTGGAATATGGGACGATTGCCGAAAGCAATAACTATCAGGGGCTTCTGCTCCGCGACGAGGATGTGTTCTATACCGACTTCGGCGGAGAGATCAATTATTACCTCAAGGACGCCTCCAAGGCAAGCGTGAAAACACTGATCTGCTCCATCGATGAGAGCGGCAGCATTTCTGATCTTATCAATCAGACTGCGTCGGGGGATATTAAACTCGGTTCCGAAGCGACCGCGGCGATTACCGACACCATCCGTGATTATACCACCTCGTATAACAGTGCTGCGTTCTTCCGTGTATATGACTTTAAGGACACGGTTGAATCAGAGATCATGGAGGCGCTGAATGTTGCTGCGCTTGAAGAGGTAACGAAAAGCGGTATGGCGCCTGTCGGGGATGGTGTTTTTCATGTGGTTACGGCTGCAGAAGACGGGGTCGCCGTTTATTATGTGGACGGATACGAGGATGTAACCGTTGACACCTTTACCCCGGAAATGCTCAATGAGCTCAATTATGATAAATCAAACCTCAAAACAGCGACTACCGTTACACCGGGGACTCCTATCTATAAGCTGCTTACCAACGAAGACTGGAATATCGTGATCCCGATCGATGATTCTGTGTTTGCCGCCATTGCCGAGAAAACGGTTCTTCCGATCCGGTTCCTTTCCGACAACAAGACGGTTAACGCCACCGTTTCCTTCCGGGAGATCGACGGACTCCGATATCTCATTCTTTCACTCAACAATTCCATGATCCGGTATGCAAACGACCGTTTTACGGAGATTGAACTGATGCTGGAGGAGGAGACGGGCCTCAAGATCCCCGGGAGTGCTATCACAACAAAGGAATTCTTTGTGGTGCCGAAACAGTATTTCATGCAGGGAGGCGACAGTTCAGATTTCGGTGTACTCGCCCTTCCTTCGGAAGAAGAGGATTCAGACCCTGTTTTTACGCCGACGGAACTCTATTACGAAACCGAAACGACCTATTACATAGACGAGGAGACACTCGGCGCAGGAACGAGAGTAAAGGATCCGATGTCAGGAGAGATTTATACACTCGGCGAGACAGCAGAACTCTCCGGGGTTTATAACGTGAATAAAGGCTACGCCGTATTCAAGCAGATCGAACCGCTGTTTCAGAATGCGGAATACACGATTGTCAAGACTGGTACACCTTACGGGATCTCCCTTTACGACCATATCGCACTTGACGGGAGCGAAGTCACGGAAGGGGAACTGGTGAACTGAGGAGGAAAAAAACATGTTAAAAGAAAATCTGAAACAGGTGGAAAAAAATATAAGCTCGGCCTGCCAAAGAGCCGGACGTGACCGTTCGGAAGTGACGCTGATCGCCGTCAGTAAAACCAAGCCGGTCAGCGATATCCGGGAGATTTATGACCTCGGCGTTCGTACTTTCGGGGAAAACAAAGTACAGGAGCTTTGCTCCAAAACAACCGAACTCCCCGAGGATATCAAATGGCATCTCATCGGCCATCTGCAGCGCAATAAAGTCCGTCAGGTCATCGAACACGCGGCGCTCATTCATTCCGTAGACAGCTATCGGCTGGCGGAAGAGATCAACATCCAGGCGATGAAACGGAAAATGGAGATGCCTGTACTGATCGAAGTAAATATTGCAGGAGAAGAGAGCAAGTTCGGAGTACGACCGGATGAGACGGAGCAGCTCGTCCGGGAGATTGCAGAGCTTCCCAATATACGGATAAAAGGACTCATGACGATAGCACCATATGTTGTAGATCCGGAAGAAAATCGCGATTATTTCCGCAAAATACGGCAATTAGCTGTTGACATCAAAAACAAAAACATTGATAATGTATCTATGGGTGTTCTCTCCATGGGCATGACGGGCGATTACGAAGTGGCCATAGAAGAGGGCGCAACGATGGTCCGTGTTGGTACCGGAATCTTCGGAGCGCGTAATTACGCGGCTTCCTGATCATCTTGAAATCATAAGACGTCCCATCGTTTGAAAAAAGTAAACAGAACGATAAGGAGATATGAAAATGGGTCTCGTAGATGGATTTTTGAATATCATGCGGCTGAATCCGGATGATGAGGATGAAGAGTATGACGATCTTTACGATGATTATGATGACGAAGAGGAAGAAAGGGGCAAGCGTTCACGCAAAGGGCTTTTCTCCCGCAAGAACAGGGATGAGGATGACGATATCTATGACGAGCCGGAACCGGTGAAGCAATCCGCCCCCAAGCTTACGCCGAAGATCACGCCGATCCAGCACGGCAGGAAAGGAAATGCAGCAGGTATGGAAGTATGTGTCTTTAAACCGACAACATTTGAAGATGCCAGGGAGATTACGGAAACACTCCTTCTCAACAGGACAGTCGTCCTGAACGTGGAGGGATTGAATATCGACATCGCACAGAGAATCATTGATTTTGTCAGCGGAGCAACATTCGCGATCTCCGGAAACTTCCAGAAGGTGTCCAATTACATCTTCGTGCTGACACCCCGCGGAGTTGATATTTCGGGTGATTTCCAGGAGATTCTGGATTCCTTTGATGTCATGGCAAGAGCCAAATAACAGGTCTCATGGACAAAGATGAGTTTACCGAAAAGCGGTTTTTGGATCTTTCCAGACAGGCTTATGAAAGGAATCACCCCGTCTTTTCGGATTTTCTTACCCTGTACGAGATCAGTACCTTAAAACAATTGGAAAAGAAGCTGAGCGGAGCCTATGGTTTGTTCGGCGGATATGAAGAAGCAGAGCGTCAGATGGCATCGTTTCTACCTGACGCTTTTTCTATGCCGCAAAACACCCGTGAGAAAGCATCGTTCTATCCGATCGAAGCACTTGTATTTCGCCCGCAAAACCGCCGCTACGCCGAGGATCTGACACACCGGGATGTACTCGGAGCGGTAATGGGACTTGGATTTGGGAGAGAGAAGATCGGTGATTTATTCCTCTCGGAGAACGAAATCTATATTTTTGCGAATAAGACGATTTCGGAATATTTACGGGAGAATCTTCGCCTGATACGAAAAACGGTCGTGTATGGCGAAAATACGCATGAATACAATGTGCCGCATCGGAAAACAGTTTCCATGAGTGCAACAGTATCCTCCAACCGTTTGGATACGGTTATTTCTGCCATGACAGGAGAGGGCAGAAATAAGTCACAGGAACTTATTAAATCAGGATTAGTTTTTGTGGACGGGTTTCAAACCACATATGTGACCAAAGAAGTACTTCCGGGCAAAACGGTCTCTATTCGGGGTTTTGGTAAATTTATTTTTAACAATGAGACGGGAGAAACCCGAAAGGGAAGAGTCCGAATTTCCTTCGAAAAGTACGTTTGAGTCTATTGAAAAGAATCATTTATTTATGATTTTAAGCGGTAAAAATATGCGTATTCAATTCGCAATGTTTTCTGACAGGACCAAATTCACACCTGAATTGTCATAGTGTAAAAAAACCAATATTCATCAAAAAACCGGTAAATAGGAGACTAATCAATTGAATGTATAAATTCAATATAGATGATTTCTGAAAACGATATAAATTGACTAAAAATTATTTCAAGGAGTAAAAAAACCATGAATTCGTCAAAATCACGGAATCCTCAAATTAAATCAGGAATTAAAATTATTTTGATTGCAATCGCATTAATTGCGATCGATCAAATTTCGAAATTGATAGTTTCTTCCAATCTAAAAGGACGCGATCCGATCACAGTGATCGACGGAGTTTTTCAATTTTACTATTATGAAAA
Source organism: Lachnospiraceae bacterium (assembly GCA_045657665.1). Lineage (GTDB taxonomy): Bacteria > Bacillota > Clostridia > Lachnospirales > Lachnospiraceae > RUG12461. Next base: position 299,185 of record JAZOTN010000030.1, read on the forward strand.
TCCATTTGCCGCATTCAACTTCGGAAAACAATTCAGCGGCATGTTTTTAATTCTTGTTTTAATTTTAACAACTGCTTTTTGCGCATTTTTAATATACATTGCATTTCGAATTCCATCCGAAAAAAAATACAGGATCATCCGTATTGTAGTGATCCTGTTGCTTGCCGGCGCCGCCGGAAACTTTATCGACCGTCTTTTTCATCATTATGTGATCGATTTCTTATATTTTGTTCTAATTAACTTCCCAATTTTCAATATTGCGGATATTTATGTGGTGTTTGGTGCGATAATATTCATTTGCAGCGTAATCTTCCGCGGATCGCTCTATGATGAACTGTTCCCGGGGAAGAAGAAAAAAGAGGCAGAAGGTACTGTTTCCGATGATGACAAATCTGAATGAAGTCACTGAATTTGAAGTCCCGATTGAGGAAGACGGAGAGCGCCTTGACCGCTTTCTGACAGCACTTTATCCCGAGAAGACCAGATCTTATTTTCAGAAGCTGATCAGACAGGGGAATGTTTTCATCAATCAAGAGGAGGCACATAAAACAGGTTCCTCTCTACGTGAGGGTGATTCGATCGGCATCCGTTTCCCAAGTCCCGAAGACACCGGCGTTTTGCCGGAGGATATCCCGCTTGATATCTTATATGAAGATCATACACTTTTAGTCGTGAACAAGCCAAAAGGTATGGTCGTCCATCCTGCTCCTGGACATCTTTCCGGCACGCTTGTCAACGCAGTTCTGTTCCATTGCAGAGGATCTCTTTCCGGGATCAACGGAGAGATCCGTCCGGGTATCGTGCACAGGATCGACAAGGATACCACCGGGTCGCTCATTGTCTGCAAGACGGACGAGGCGCATCAGTTCATCGGAGAACAGATCAAAGTCCATTCCGTGCACCGTATCTATCAGGCGATCGTTTGCGGACAGATGCCGGAGGATGAGGGAAGTATAGAAGCACCGATCGGAAGGAGCAGGAGAGACCGTAAGAAAATGGCCGTCCTTTCCGAGGCGGATATGCATAGCGGCAGTGCCAGATATGCACTGACCCATTACCGCGTGCTGGAACGATTCCAAAACACCTGTTACGTCGAATTTCGTCTGGAAACAGGCAGAACGCATCAGATTCGTGTACATAGCGCGCATATCGGGCATCCGGTTTACGGAGACACCGTTTATGGCGGGGAGAAGAACGGGCATGGACTGACCGGTCAGACGCTTCATGCGATGACGATCGGATTCCTGCATCCGGAAACACATGAATATCTTGAGATCAGCGCACCGCTTCCGGATTACTTTACAGAACTTTTACAAACCTTCCGAAATGCATTATAATATAGAACATAATTGTACGGAGGTTTTATTATGGATGATAATCATTTCGTTATTACAATCGGAAGAGAATTCGGAAGCGCGGGAAAGGATATCGGGGTTGCGCTTGGCGAAAAGCTCGGGGTCAAATGCTATGATAAGGAGCTCCTTTCTCACGCGGCAAAAGAAAGTGGTTTTTGCGAGGAGATCTTTGAGCATCAGGATGAGAAGCCCACGAGCAGCTTCCTTTATTCTCTTGTGATGGACACCTATTCCATCAGCGGCTTTGCCACCGCGCCTTTCCTTGATATGCCGCTCAACCACAAAGTGTTTCTCGCACAATTTGAGGCAATCAAAGCCATCGCTGAACGCGAGTCCTGTATCATTGTCGGGCGCTGTGCGGATTATGCGCTTGCGGAACGAAAAGATCTGATCAGTGTATTCATCCATGCGGACGAGGCGTTCAAAGTCGATCATGTCATGCATCATTTCGCAACTCTCAATCTCACTGAACAGAAAGCAAAAGAACTCTGCCAGAAAAACGACAAGCAGCGCGCCAGCTACTATAATTATTATACGAGTAAAAAATGGGGACAGGCAAAAGGATATCATCTGTCTCTTGACAGCGGCAAGCTCGGCATAGACGGGTGCGTGGATATGATCATACATTACAAAGAACTCACTATGGGCTGACAATTTCACATCATTCTTATAATTCCCCAAAACCAGGAGGTGCCTATGCTTCACGACAAACAACTCATCAGCCGGTCGGATATGATCCGCTGCGCGCTTTGCGCGGATGCTCCCTGTGACAAGGCATGTTCTAATCTTGATCCGTCCGGATTTCTTCGCAGCATCTGGTTCTCAAATGAGCAATCTGCTGCCATGCGGCTTCCGGAAAAGAATCCCTGTATTACCTGCACGGCTCCCTGCGAGAGAAAATGCGTAAGGGCTGGAGAAGTACCCATCAAGGATCTCATCAATCGTCTTTATTATCAGGTAAAGCCGGCATGCGAAACATCTCTCCCGGAAGATGAATCTCTTCTTAAATGTGATCTCTGCGGGATTCCGCTTGAAAATCCGTTCCTTTTGTCATCATCTGTCGTGGCAAGCACTTACGACATGTGCGCCCGGGCGTTTGAAGCAGGCTGGGCCGGTGTATGTTTTAAAACAATCTGTTCTCTGGACATTCACGAGGCGTCTCCGCGTTACTCTGCACTCACTGGAAACGACGGTGCTCTGATCGGGTTTAAAAACATCGAGCAGTTATCCGATCACAGCGTTGCGGAGAACATGGAGATCTTCCGCAAACTGAAACAGAACTATCCAGGCAAGGTCATTCTTGCTTCGATCATGGGGCAAACCGAAGAAGAATGGGGTGAACTCGCACGACGTTGTGAGGAGAACGGGGCGGATGCCGTAGAGCTTAACTTCTCGTGCCCGAATATGTCGGAACAGGGACTTGGCAGTGATATCGGTCAGATACCGGAGCTTGTGGAGAGATATACAGCAGCAGCAAAAAGAGCCTGTCATATTCCCATCCTTGCAAAGCTGACTCCGAATGTTGCGTCCATGAGCGAGGCAGCTGAAGCTGCAAAGAGAGGCGGAGCAGACGGGCTATCAGCCATCAATACGATCAAATCCATCACCGGAGTCAATATTCACACCTTTATCGCGGCACCTGCCGTACACGGACACAGTGCGGTCGGCGGATACAGCGGTAATGCCGTAAAGCCTATAGCGCTGCGTTTTGTTGCGGAACTCGGGCTGAATCCTGCACTCAATGGCATGCACATTTCCGCCATGGGCGGAATCGAAACCTGGCAGGATGCTCTGGAGTTTTTTCTGATGGGTGGCGGATCCCTGCAGGTCACGACCGCGGTCATGCAGTATGGCTACAGGATCATCGACGACTTGAAAGAGGGACTTCATCTCTATATTGCGGAGAAAGGCTTTAAGAATGTAAAAGATCTGACCGGGCTTGGTCTGGATACGCTGAGCGAGACGACCGATACATTGGAACGTGACACCGTTCTTTTCCCGAAATTTATCAGGGAACGCTGCATCGGCTGTGGTCGGTGCTCGCTGTCCTGCAAGGACGGCGGTCATCAGGCAATCACGCTGGATGAAGAAAGACGCCCGCAGCTCAACGGTCAAAAATGTGTCGGCTGTCATCTTTGCCTGCTTGTTTGCCCGCAGCAGGCCATTGTTCCAGGCAGCAAGAGGATCAAACGATAACCTTTACGATCAAAATACCTTAAGAGGAATCTATCCATGAATGAAAAAATCAAAAAACTACTGATGCTTTTCTGCGGTGTGGGACTTGTCATTCTCGGAATCATCGCGCTTCTTGCTGAGAAGGCCATCATTTATTACTGCGGACTTTCGCTTTTGATCTATGGAGCTGCGTCTCTGATCGGCTGGACCTCAAGCCGAAAGACCGGTACTTCAAACAAGTGGTCACTGGGAGGTTCGATCGTCGCTTGCTGTGCGGGCGCGGCGATATTCATCGGCGGTTCTTTTGAGCTTGTGACCGTAACGCTGATCATGGTGATCCTGGGCATCTGGATGATCGTAGCCGGTATCTTTGATATCATCGGCGCCGTCGTCTACCGCCGGGCGATGACTACCGTTGAACTTGGTGTTCAGGCTCCGGGTTCCGTTCTTTCCATGATATTTGGCGGTATCATGATCGGAGTCGGACTGCTTATGATCATACAGCCCATGTGGGCTCTTTATACGTCTGCGATTATTCTCGCGATCGCAATGATCGTATCCGGAATCCGGACGATCGTTTCTTCATTTTCCGTTGGGGCGATCTCTTCGTCGACAGGTGAGATCTCCGGAAAGGAGGCAGACGCATGAAACGCGGAGTTGTCTTAAGCGGAGGCGGCACGAAAGGTGCTTACGAAGTCGGTGTCTGGCGTGCCATGAGAGAGCTTGGCATGGACTATCAAGTCGTCACGGGGACTTCCATAGGCTCGATTAACGGAGCACTTATGTGCATGCAGGATTATGAGCGCTGTGAAGCAATGTGGCTTAACATGAAAGCCGGTGATCTTCTTAATACAGCGCCGACCAAGCAGAGCTCGTTAATAGAACTTTTCAAGAGACTCTTCTCGCCAGAGAAATACATGCGCGAACAGGTCGGGGTCGGAGCTGTGGATAATTCTCCCTTCCCTGAATTCATCCAGACAAACATCGATGAGGAAACCATCCGGAAATCTCCTGTGGACTACGGTCTTGTAACGGTCCGGAGCCGTGACCGGAAGCCCTTTTTGCTGCGCAAAGAAGAAATACCGAAGGGAATGATCCGGGATTATATCATAGCCTCGTCTTCCGTGTACCCCATCTTTCCCATGCATCAGATCGGAGATGAATACTACATAGACGGAATGTACCACGATAATCTGCCGATCGATCTGTGTATTTCTATGGGTGCAGGCGAGCTTGTTGTAGTAGATCTTCATCAGGAGCCCCAGCATCCTGCATACGAAAGCCGGCCCTATATCACTTATATCACGCCAAGTGAGGACCTGGGCGGAATTCTTTCCTTTGATCCGGAGAAGATTCGTAAAAATGTTGAGATGGGTTATCGGGATGCGATGCGTTCTTTCGGAAGATACAAGGGTTATGTTTACAGTTTCCGTCCGGAAAGCCTGAACGGGTTCGATACCAACATTGAGCGCTTTAATCAATGGTGTGCGATGGGACAGGCAGATGTGAACCTTTATGCGAAAGCGAAAAACAAGAGAACACGTGAATACTATCAGGTCTATCGACTTCTTGAACAGTACGCAAGAGGTCGCGCGGTCAGAAAAGAGGACTATTTTATCCGGGGTGCGGAGATCGCAGCGGAAATCTGCGGTCTCAGTCTTGAGCGGATCTGGGATATGAAAGAGCTTACAGACGAGGTTGTCAATAAGGTGGGGCGTGCCGAGGCCTATCCCGACAGAAGTGTATTTTCATCAGGTCTGCCTTCGTCTTTCCGCAAGCTGGTAAGAAGACTTCAAAAGGAAAAAGGCTCCCTTTATCTTGTCGGCTGTTTATACCACGGAATCAAGAACGGCAATCCTGATTATGAGATCATGCGGGAGACATTACGAACCCTGCCGAGGGAATCGGCAGCCTGCCTTTTTGTACTTTCCGTGACGGAATAACGGGTTTAAGGAGAAAGCACCTCTTTTGTCGCGCAGATTTTATCTGCCAGCATGACAAGAAACGCCTCTTTGGAACGGGGAGGGTGGAAGGGTGTCAGAGGCCACATATGGCTTCGGATGATGTTTTCTTCCTTTTCGGTAAGGTTCACTATTTTACGGGCATTCTGCAATGCCGTTTCCGGATGCCCGATACCGTGACGGAAGGCGCTGATGTCAGAATCAAAAAAAGTATAGAGATATAAATCATGAAGGATCGCACCTCTTGCAAGAGCCTTTTCATCGATGTCAAGGCCGAGGCGGTCTGCTATCCGGAAACTTGTTTTTGCAACGGCAAGGACATGCTCTAGAGTTGATTTCCCACGATGCATCGTAAACTCAGACATACGCCTGACTTCTGGATTTTTAAGGAGTTCCTTCACTTCCGACTCAAAGAGTTCTTTATTACAGTGGTGTTTCTTTCCCTTTTTTTTCATAATTATGAATTTATCATAGAAAAAAAAAGAAGTCAAAACAGCAAAACCACGCGTATTACGGGCATCGTTCATATTGACAACAGCGTGATGCGGTGGCAAAATGTTTGAGTGGACGCGATATATCATGGTGCTCACATTAATATAAGTAATACATCAGGAAGGAGAGAAGAAATGAAGGCGATTTTCAAGCGGATTCATCTCAGCGTCAAGCAGGTGGTGGCTCTCGTGCTTTTTATGCTGATCTCTGCTCTTGCGCAGATGTTGATTCCGTCATTGTTATCCCAGATGATTGATGGGGGTGTGTCGGGAAACAACCAGCAGCTTATCATCGTAATCGGGATTTCCATGATCGTGCTGGCCCTATTTGCATGTCTCATGAATGTGATCTCAACAAACATTTCCGCATCTGTTACAACAAAGTTTTCCGCAGATATCAGGAAGGAAATCTTTCATAAGGTACAAGGATTTTCCGCCGCTGAGATCGATAAATTCGGGACGGCTTCTTTGATCGCAAGGAGTACGACAGATGTTACGACGATACAGACGTTCTTCTCGATGTTGTTTCGTATCGGCCTCATGGCTCCTGCGATGGCGGTCATCGGACTGATCCTTTCAATTGCAACAGCCGGCGAAATTTCCATGGTGCTTGCCATTGCGATTCCCGTACTGTTAATTGTCGCTACCGCCCTGATTATCGGTGCGAGCCGCTCTTCGGTGAAACTTCGGAAAAAGATCGACAGCATCAACCAGCTGTTTCTGGAAACTCTGGAAGGTGTGCGCGTGATTCGCGCGTTTAATAAGCAGAAGCATGAGATCGATCGTTTCGGCGAAACAAATGAGGAGACGGCGGAGCTATCCAGAAAACAGGTGAATGTTTCCACGGCGCTGTTTCCGGTGGTCAATATGTTGTTCGGTTTTACTACGGTTGCGGTCATGGCTGTCGGTACCGGCTTTGTGATCTTCCGTGGGATGGATGTCGGTGTTCTGGTATCGGCGACCCAGTATATCAACATGATTCTCCTCGGCATCATCATGATGGCGTATGTGGTGAGCCTGTTCCCGGATGCTTATGCCTGCATGAAGCGGATCGGAGAAGTCCTTGACACCGAGGTTTCCATCAAAGATCCGGAAAAGGAAGAACCGAAGCAGACCTGCAAAGGAACCGTGGAATTCCGAAATGTTACCTTCGCTTATCCGAATGCGGATGAACCAGTGGTAAGAGGAATCAGCTTTAAATCCGGGCCGGGTGAAACAACGGCGATTATCGGGCGGACGGGATGCGGCAAATCCAGTATCGTAAAGCTAATTCCAAGGCTTTACGACACTCTGTTCGGAGAGGTTCTTGTTGACGGTGTTAATGTCAAGGACTATCAATTAACACATCTCAGAGATCTCATCGGCTATGTGCCGCAGAAAAACGTTCTATTTTCCGGCGATATCGCATCCAATCTGAATTTCGGAAATGAAAACGGAACCGAGGCGGAATGGGCAGAAGCGGTGCGGATTGCCTGCGCTTCCGAGTTTGTTGATAAAAAAGACGGCGTGTATCACGCGACCATTGCTCAGGGCGGCACGAATCTTTCGGGCGGTCAGCGGCAGAGAATGGCTATCGCCAGAGCCGTCATGAAGAAAGCGGAGGTGTTCATCTTTGATGACAGCTTTTCCGCGTTGGATATGAAAACAGATAAGGAGTTGCGTCAGAACCTGAAGGAGAGCATGGGCGATGCCACAATGATCGTGATTGCGCAGCGCGTCAGCACGATCCTGGATGCCACCCGGATCCTTGTTGTGGACAACGGGGAAGTTGTCGGCATGGGCACCCATAAGGAACTCCTGAAGAACTGCAATCTTTATCGTGAAATTGCAGAAATTCAGTTGGGAGAGGAGGTCGTGAAAAATGAAATTGCGTGTGCTTAAACGTCTTCTATCCTATCTGGGAAATTTCAAAGGAAAAATGGTGCGTGCCGTGATCACGGCGGTGATCGGAACGGTCTTTACGGTGCTGGCGCCGTGGATCCTCGGTGAGATTACGACTATCCTCACAAATGGAATCGCAGATCAGAAGTGGGTAGTGGAATACGCGGCAGATGGCTCGCCGATTGCGGACACCGTCTATACTATGGTTGCCGGAAAACCCATCGGAAAAGTTGGCTGCATGGTATGGATCATCAACCTCCTTGTTATCGTATATCTGCTGGCATGGATATTCTGCATGGTTGCGAATTCCACGCTGGCAAGGGTTTCTGCCTTTATGGTAAGAAATCTCCGCGCTGAGATCGATAAAAAGATGCACCGGATGAAGCTGGATTATTACGACACCCGTACCAACGGAGAGATCCTTTCGGTGATCACGAATGATGTGGATGCCATCAACACCATGTTTGGCAAGAATCTATATATGGCGTTGACACAGATCGTCATGCTGGTCGGGATCATGATTATGCTGCTTTCTATCAATCCGTGGCTGTTTTTGATCGCGGTGGCGATGATTCCGGCAACGCTTCTTTCTTCCGGCGCCGTGATGAAGGTCAGTGGGAAAAACTTCTCAGCGCAGCAGAACCTTCTTGGTGATCTGAACGGATATGTGGAGGAGATGTATGACGGACAGAATGTAGTGTCCTCCTTCAATTATCAGAAGAAAGCCATTGAGAAGTTCGACAGCCTCAACGTAAAGCTTTTTGAGAAAGCAAAAAAAGCGGAGAAATACTCCGGCGCAATGATGCCGCTGACGCAGATGGTGAACAACGTGGGGTATGGAGTGGCAGCTTTGATCGGCTGCACCTGCGCCCTGGGCGGCACCATGACCATCGGTAATGTACAGTCCGCACTGCAGTATATCAAGAACTTCCAGCAGCCCTTTACGACGTTTGCGCAGATGGCCGGCCAGATCTCTGCAGCCATGGCGGCAGGAGAGCGTGTCTTTGAACTCCTGGATGCGGAGGAAGAGATTCCGGATCCGGAAGACGGGAAAACGCCTGAAGTGACAGACGGCGCGGTAGAATTCAAACATGTGCAGTTTGGATATCTTCCGGATAAACTCCTGATGACGGATGTCAATGTCCATGTGGAGCCGGGGCAGAAGATCGCCATCGTCGGTCCGACAGGTGCCGGGAAAACAACCCTTATCAACCTCCTGATGCGTTTTTACGAGATAAACGGCGGAGAGATCTGGGTGGATGGTGTTAATACAAAGGATATGACGCGGCATGAGCTTCGGAAACATTTCGGAATGGTGCTGCAGGACACCTGGCTTTTTGAGGGAACGATCAAGGATAACCTGAAATATTCAACGGAGCGCGAGGTCACTGACGAAGAGGTGGTAAACGCGGCAAAATCCGTTTGTGCAGATGCTTTCATCAAGACGATGCCGGACGGTTACAATATGATGCTCAGTAAAGGCGCTGAAAACATTTCACAAGGGCAGCGACAGCTCCTTACGATTGCGCGTGCCATTATCGCGAATCCTGAGATCATGATCCTGGATGAGGCTACAAGTAACGTCGATGCTCATACCGAGCAGGTGATCCAGGATGCAATGGCGACCCTTATGAAAGGACGTACCAGCTTCGTGATCGCACATCGTCTCAGCACTATCCGTGATGCCAATGTGATCCTTTACATGGAAAACGGAGACATTAAGGAAGTCGGTGATCATGATACACTCATGAAACTCGGTGGAAAGTACGCAACGCTTTACAACAGCCAGTTTGGCTGATATGTTTATGCAACAAAGAAAGGGGGCCGATCTTAAGTCAGGCTCCCTTATTTTAATTACCACGGGGCATTTCGTAATGGGAGAGGAGTTACGGTATGGATGAAGAAAAGATTGTCCGACTCGCAAAACCAAAGAGAAAAGGAATCCTTGCGCTGATCTTCAGCCGGTTTTTTATCATCGCGCTGATCCTCGTGCTGCAAATTTCTGTATATGTCCTGTTTTTTGCATGGCTACATCAGTACATGCATATCTTTATGCTCGTCTCAATCGTGTTCTCCCTTGTCATGGTGCTCTATCTGTTTTCCAGCGAGATTGACAACTCCGCCAAACTAACCTGGATGTTGATCATTTCGGTCTTTCCGCTTCTCGGAGCACTTTTGCTCTGGTATACGCAGATGAATTTCGGACACCGGCTGGAGACAAAGCGTGTAAAATCCCTGATCGATCAGACGAAGACTGCGATTCCACAGCAGGAAGGAGTTCTGGAAGAACTAAGAGCTGATGGTGGCGGCACAGATGCGATTGCAGAGTACCTTAATAAATCCGGCTGTTATCCGGTTTACAAAAATACTGAGACACGCTTTTTCCCTCTGGGCGAAGACAAATTCAAAGCCATGCTGGAAGAGCTTGAGAAGGCAGAGCGCTTTATCTTCATGGAATACTTCATTGTGGAAGAAGGTTACATGTGGGGAAAGATCCTTGAGATCCTGATGAGAAAAGCGAAGGCCGGCGTGGATGTGCGCGTGATGTACGACGGGATGTGCGAAATGTCGACGCTTCCGGCTTCATATTGGAAGCTGCTCCGTAAGGAAGGGATCAAGGCGAAATCATTTGCGCCTATCGTCCCCGTGCTTTCTTCTCATTACAATTACCGCGATCATCGGAAGATTCTGGTCATAGACGGGAAAGTGGCTTTTACTGGAGGCGTGAACCTGGCGGATGAATACATCAATCGGATCGAGCGGTTCGGGCACTGGAAAGATACTGCCGTGATGTTAAAGGGAGATGCCGCAAGAAGTTTTTCGCTTCTGTTTCTTCAAATGTGGAACACTACGGAGAAGGACGTTTCATTCTCACCCTGTCTTGAGGATCCGAAGTATGTCCCGGAAAATCCGAGCGGTTATGTGATTCCCTATGGAGACTGTCCTCTGGATGATTATAAGGTGGGAGAAGCTGTCTACATGGATATCTTAAACCGTGCCAATGATTATGTGCATGTAATGACTCCCTATCTGATCCTGGACGGAGAGCTGGAAACGTCCCTCAAATTCGCGGCGCAAAGAGGTGTGGATGTCAAGTTGATCCTTCCGGGGATTCCGGATAAGACCGCAGCGTATTCCCTTGCAAAGTCCCATTATAGAGGGCTTGTTCGCGCCGGTGTAAAGATTTATGAATATACACCAGGTTTTGTACACGCTAAGGTCGTCGTCAGCGATGATATAAAAGCAGTGGTTGGCACCATCAATATGGATTACCGCAGTCTTTATCATCATTTTGAATGTGCGGCATACCTCTATAAAACCTCCTGTATCGGAGAGATAGAAGAGGACTTTGAAAAGACGCTTGCGAAGTGCCGCATGGTAACCGAAGAGAGCATTAAGCACGAAAAGTTCAAGTATAAAGTCCTCGGTCCCGTGATGAAGTTTATCGCACCGTTAATGTAAGAATCACAAGGTAAAAAGGTGGTTTTTTATGAAGGAAAAAAGTAAAAAAGACAAAGCCCGTTTCGGAGCATATATTGCCCTTATCGTCATCGGAACGATCGCGGGACTTATTGCATTGTTTTACGGACTCAGCGCACTTCTTAAAATCCTTGCCCCGGTCGTCGCAGGTGCCGCTTTTGCCTATGTCCTGAACCCTCTTGTCAATTTCCTTGAAAAGAAACCTTTTAAAAAGATCCCGGAGACAATTTCACATATCCTTGCGATTATTCTGTCGGTTCTGTTGGCGCTTGCCATAGTGATGTTTTTCCTCCTGATGGTGACACCGCAGCTTGTTGAAAGCATTACGGAAATGATCAACAGTATCGATCTATACCAGGAAGAGATCGAAGGTTTTTTTAAACAGCTTTCCGCAACAACCGGGATCGATTTTTCTCCGATCAACGACTGGCTTGCGGATCTTAGTGAAAATATCCCGAAATGGATCCGCAATAATACAGATCAGCTTCTAAAGATCTCAATGGATGCGGGAGACCGGATCGCAACGATCACTATGGGTTTTGTCCTGTCGATCTATTTTCTGATTGATAAAGCAAGGATCCTTGCAGCAACGAAAAGATTCTTCTCCGCTGTTCTGCCGGAAAACAAATACTCGGGTTTCAGCAAAACCGTACATCGTACGCATATGATCCTGACCCGTTATATTATCGCGCAGCTGGTGGACGCTCTGTTTGTAGGAACTGCCTGCGCAATCCTTATGCTGATAGGCAAAATGCCTTTTGTGGCGTTGATCGCATCGGTTATGGGACTCATGAACCTGATCCCGACCTTCGGTCCGATTATCGGCAGTGCGATCGGTGTATTTTTCCTGCTTTTGAATGATCCGATGAAGGCGCTGATTTTCCTCCTCGTTATGGCTGTGATTCATGCAGTGGATGGATATATCTTAAAGCCAAAGCTGTTCGGAAGTGCACTCGGGGTTTCCCCGGTCCTTGTTTTTGCTTCGGTTATCATCGGTGGACGTATCATGGGCGTAAGGGGAATGCTTCTTGCAATTCCGGTGGCTGCGATCGTGAGTTTCCTGATGGATGATCTGTTGACGAAACTGGAAGAAAAGAAAAAATTGAAGAAAGAAGTAAGAACGGATTCTGACATGTCTGACAAGTAAAAAAAGGACAAATGGCTTCATTTACAGCATGGGGCACATTCTACCATATTATGATGTTTATGGCGCTATTTATTCGTTAAACTATTCTTTTGCGAATAGATGAATCGCTCCACTGTTGTTGTTTTAAAAGCTTTTCTGTTGTATACTTACAGAATAAAGAACGGCAATTACCGGTAAGGGAACAAAGGAGCCAGGGGACGGTTCTGTGTCTCCTGCCAGTTTTAAAGCTTGGCGGCAGTTTCCTGCCGCCATATCTGATCCGCATTACTGAAAAGCCGTATTCATATATTCATCCATCAAAGCCTCCGATTGCTCCATATATACATCATAGAGTTTACCTGACCATTCCATGTAGCCGTCCGCTCCTCCGAGAAGATTGAGCCCCGCCATTTTTTCCACTCCTTCTGTGCTCAATTCTGCCAGCTTTTCCGTTTTTTTGCTCACAAGCTCTGCTTTTTTGTCAATCGATAGCCCCGAAGACTCTGATTTATACTCTTCGATCAGTTCCTTTGTTTTATCTTTCAGTTTTTTCTCGTATTCATCATAAATAGCCTTGTACTCCGCCGAATCCGTGCTGCTCGATTCTTGATTCTTGTCATCTGTCTCTTCTACATCCTCTTCCTGTTTGTCCTCTTCATCCGCTTCTGTTTCTTTTTTTGAGACAACCGGCTCGCCGGTGACAGACGCAACGTTTAGAGTTATGGAATCATAAGTCTTTGTGTCAACAAGGTTTGAGTATTCATTTCCGTCACTGTCTACATCAAATGTATACTTCATCTCAGAATTTGCAGCCACATTCTGTCCGGTGACGACATATTGTTGAAGGATTGTTTCATCGGACACGTCGATAAAGCTCCCGTCCTCTGCAACCGGTTTCAGTTCGATCACACCCGGTCCGTATGCGTCCATATAGCCTCCTCCAAGAGAAAGGTAACCGACACTTCCGAGATTCTTTCCGACATAATCCTGTATATAATAGGTATATTTGTCCGGAGACGGATCAATCTGCGTCAACGTAATGTTCGGGTCATCGCTCCCGACCTTTTTTACTAAAAGATCAATCTTTGAATAGCTCTGATGCTCCACAAGACCATCAAATTCCTTGCCGCTGCTGTCTGTTTCAAAAGTGAGCTGCACTTCCGTATTCGGCTCAATAGACTGATCAACCACCACATAGTCTTTAAGACGTTCTTCATCCTCCGGCCCCACATAAGAACCATCAGGCGTCACATAAGTAATCTTAAGATGTCCTGACCCAATCTCGATCAGACGCTCCCCGCCCATGGAAGTATAGCCCACGTTTGCAGCATTCAGCCCGATATATTTATCCACGTACTGCGTATACTTATCGGGAGAAGCTTTGAGGGAAAAAGAGTCCTGTTTCTCCGAAGTTGATGTTGCTTCATTTTTTGCTTTGTCTTCCTCTCTGATTTTCTCTACTCTGGAGGAATCACTGCTTCCTGTGTTCGGCTTTGAACCGCCACAGGCGGTCATGGACACCGCCATCATTCCAATCAGGATAGTTGCTGCTGCTCTCTTCATAGTTTATTAACTCCTTTCATCTGCTGTGATATGTGATCAATACATTTGCATCCTTCGAAAAGATATCCCCTTCTTCAAAATCCGTGTTTCCGTTGATGGAAACCGAGTCGACCAGGCCGTTTTTATTCCGGGCAAAAATCGAAAGATCATTCATCGGAACTGCTGTAACGTTTGTAAAACCCGCTCCCCGAAACATCGCCAGAATATTGTTGTAATTCTTCTCCCTGTATCTCTCCATTGCCTCGGTGATCGCGGTTTCATTCTGTCCGGTTATGATCCTGCTTTTTTTCTTCTTTTTGTCAAGGAGACCGGCTGCAGCACATGCTCCTACCGGCATGGCAAACATCATACACATCATCAAACCGATATTCCCTGTCGAGAAACCGATTATCCCCATGATCAGCAGGGCTGCCGTTGCCACAAACCAGAGCATGAGCAATTTTTTTCTGGATTCATCGGACTTCTCTTCCAGTTCAAGCATCCGAAGCTTTACGATCCGATCCGTTTCGGCCTGCTTTACCTCCGCATCATCTATCTTGTGAAAGATATGCTCATTTTCATTTGTCATGATGACCTTTGTCCCGCAGTATGAGCAGAATGCGTATTCCCGTCCTTCCTCTATGGAAAGATCCGCCCTGCATTCCGGGCATTTTACAGCAACAAACCGAATCGACATCTTCTTAATCCTCCTTTCCCTCGTTTTCCTGTTCTCTTCCCGGAACGACTCTGTAGCCATTTGCTTCCAATGCTGCGATAACGTCCCGGGTAATGTTGATTTCCGGTTCTGTTTCCGGCCGTCCTTCAATCACGCGATGCAGCTCGTCCACAGATACATGCAGAATCTCTGCAAGTGCTTTGAGATTGTCCCGATCCGGAAGACCTCCGTCCGTTTCCCACTTGGCCACCGCCGATTTGGAAACGCCTATCCTTTTCGCCAGCTCTGCCTGAGTCATTCCCATCCGCCTTCTTTCTCTGTATATGAACCGTCCGAAACCGTTTTGCCTGCTCATTGTTCGCTCCTCCTGTTATATGTATGCTATCAGCTTTTACAAAAAAAGTAAATAGTACTAAACATATATAGATACAAGTCTCCATTTCACGACTATACTTAATAAAAACAGAAGGGGGACTTTTATATTATGATTACTGATGACATGACGAGGGAGGAGCGCATAGAGTATTGGCAGCTGGTAATGGA
>JAZOTN010000031.1:0-25926 GCA_045657665.1 Lachnospiraceae bacterium
TTATACGATGATTTGGAGAGAATGGCAACGATTTTCCGTAATATCTCGTAAATTTGCTTCACATATTATTCAAACTAAACGCAACACCTTTTCCGTCAGACTTAACGCAACACATTGTTGCGTTTATTTTGAAAAATTACCGGATAAACATAAGAAAAACTGTATGGTTTTCCTTGCATACAGTTTTTTTTTATGCTAATATAAAAAAGCCGTTTTGCGGCAGGAACAAATAGTCACATGTGTGGATTCCCGCAGAGTTCCGGTTTTTCCGGTTTCCGGGCACGAAGCACATGGAAGAGAAAACTCAAGGAGGAAGAAACATGAGTGTAATTTCAATGAAGCAGCTGCTGGAAGCAGGTGTTCACTTTGGACACCAGACCAGAAGGTGGAACCCCAAGATGGCTCCGTACATCTACACAGAGCGTAACGGGATCCACATCATCGACCTTCAGAAGACTGTCGGTATGGTGGATGAGGCCTACAAGGCCGTATTTGATGTAACGGCTGACGGCGGCACGGTTCTTTTTGTCGGAACGAAAAAACAGGCACAGGATGCGGTAAAGGCTGAGGCAGAGCGCTGCGGAATGTATTATGTTAACGAGCGCTGGCTTGGTGGTATGCTTACCAACTTCAAGACAATCCGCAGCCGTATCGATCGTCTGAAAGCCATTGAAAGAATGGAAAGCGACGGCACATTTGAGGTGCTTCCGAAGAAAGAAGTCATCAAGCTTCGCAAGGAGATGGAAAAACTCCAGAAAAACCTGGGCGGCATCAAGGAAATGAAGCGTCTTCCGGATGCGATCTTTATCGTGGATCCGAAGAAGGAGCGTATCTGTGTACAGGAAGCGCATGCTCTCGGCATTCCGTTGATCGGAATCTCGGATTCCAACTGCGACCCGGAGGAACTGGACTATGTGATCCCGGGAAATGACGACGCGATCCGTGCAGTGAAGCTGATCGTTTCCACAATGGCAGACGCTGTTGTAGAGGCAAAGCAGGGACTGGAAGAGATCGCTGCACGTGAGGAAGCGGGCGAAGAAGCGGAAGAAGCGCCGGCAGAGGAAGCAGAAGCGTAAAAGAGAAGTAACGGCATCCCTGGGATGTGTTGTTATTATATGGAGGAAACAGGAAATGGAAATTACAGCCAGTATGGTAAAAGAGCTTCGTGAACTGACCGGAGCCGGTATGATGGACTGCAAGAAGGCGTTGAATGAGACCGGCGGCAACATGGACGAAGCGGTAGAGTTTTTAAGAAAGAACGGACAGGCAAAGGCAGAGAAGAAAGCAAGCAGGATTGCTGCAGAGGGACTTTCCACGGTTTACCTGAAGGATGATCAGACAGCTGCGGTTGTGGAAGTCAACTCCGAGACAGACTTTGTTGCAAAGAACGAAACTTTCCAGAACTTTGTACAGTCTGTTGCAAAGCAGGCAGCAGATACGACAGCTGCAGATCTGGATGCGTTTCTTGCGGAGAAGTGGATCGAGGATTCCGGAAAGACCGTTTCCGAGGCACTGGTAGAGAAGATCGCCGTGATCGGGGAGAACCTGAAGATCCGCCGATTCGAGAAAGTAACAGCTTCTCACGGCTGCGTCGTGTCATACGTTCACGGCGGCGGACGTATCGGCGTTATCGTTGAGGGCGAGACCGACAATGTATCCGAACAGGTAAAGGAAGCACTGACCAATCTTGCGATGCAGGTTGCGGCTTTGAATCCGAAGTATGTAGACCGGAGCGAGGTTTCCGACGAGTATATCAATCATGAGAAAGAGATTCTGAAGGCTCAGATTATGAACGATCCAAAGGAATCCCAGAAGCCGGAGAAGGTTATCAACGGCATGATCGAGGGACGTGTTTCCAAGGAGCTCAAGGAGATCTGCCTGATGGATCAGGTGTATGTCAAGGCAGAGGATGGAAAGCAGACTGTTGCAAAGTACCTCGAGCAGGTCAGCAAGGATCTTGGCAGCAAGCTTTCCGTAAAGCGTTTTGTGCGTTTTGAGACCGGTGAAGGTCTTGAGAAGAAGAATGAGGATTTTGCGGCAGAGGTTGCTGCACAGATGAACGCATAATAATGCAGGGGGGCATTATCGAAATATTTGGATAATGTTCCCTTTTTTTTGATGAAATTTAAAGAAAAATATGCTATAATATTGACTGCTTCACAAATGAAAACGGAGAATTGCAAATGGCTGATGACAATAACCTGACAGCACAGTTGGAGCGGCGAAAGCGGATCAACCGCATGAAAAAGGGGATTGTGACGTTCCTTTTCTGCTGGATCCTGGTCGTAAGTGTTCTTCTGGTTTTCCTGCTGATCCGTGTCTTACAGCTTCAGCACCAGGTCAGCATCCTGGCATCGAATCAGATCGAGATGGTCGATCTGCCTGTTCCCGAAGCACCGGAGGAAGAACAGGTAGCGTTCAGCACGGAGGCAGAATCACAGGAGGCGACTTCGGCATCCAGTCCGACGGTAGAGATTGCCGCGCTGGATGAGAGCAATCTGGCCGAGCCCGGAGACGAACTCAAGGTTTATCTGACTTTCGACGACGGCCCCAGCGGAAATACAGAAGAGATTCTGGATATTCTGGATCAGTACGGCGTAAAGGCAACGTTTTTCGTGGTCGGTCGTGAGGATGAAGCGTCTCAGGAAGCGTATAAACGGATCGTAGAAGACGGACATACCCTTGGGATGCACAGTTATTCGCACCAGTACAGTACGATCTATAATTCGCTGGATGATTTCAAGGCGGACTTCCTGTATCTTCGGGATTATCTGGAAGAGCTTACCGGCACGAAACCGGAGTTTTACCGGTTTCCGGGGAGCAGCAGCAATCAGGTCAGTAATACGGATATGGGAGAATTCATCTCTTATCTGAATGATCAGGACGTTACATACTTCGACTGGAATGTTTCCAGCGGTGATGCGACAACGCAGGCCTACACGAAGGACGCGATCGTTGATAACGTGCTGGATGATGTCGTAAAATACAAAACATCGGTTGTATTGCTCCATGATTCCGATGCGAAAGAAACGACAGTAGAGGCGCTTCCGGCGCTGATTGAAAGACTTCAGGCGATCGGAGCGGAGATACTTCCGATCGATGAGAATACCGTGCCGATCCAATACGCGGTTCTTGAGGAAGAACCCGATGAGCCTGAAGAAACGGCACAAAATGAAAATGACGAAGAATTATAAAACGCATAACCCAGGGAGGTAGAGAGATGAGTTTTTTTAAGGATTTCAAAGATGATTTTTCCGCAGCAATGGATGAGATGATGCCCGGCGGAGAGCCAGCTCCTGAGGAGGAAAAGGACGAGGATCTGGTTGTAGATACCTTTACGAGCGACAACCAGGAATCCGATCTTTCCGATATCGGCGGACTTTTTGAGAAGCCTGTGGAGCCGGAAACAACGAAGGGAACAATGGATTTCTCCAAGACTACCGGGACGGCTCCCGCGCAGAACACACCGCTTTCTTTCACGGCAGTTCCGCCGGTACAGGAGGAAAGACCGGTTGCTTCTGACGAGACCACGATCATTACTGCTGGAACTGTGATCCATGGCGATATTGAGTCTATCGGATCTTTGGATATCAGTGGACAGATCAGCGGCGATCTCAAGTGCCGCGGAAAGCTGACCATCACCGGTGATGGTGCTGCGGTTGTCGGGAACAGCAGTGCGGAAGAGGTCTTTGTGGATTCGGCGCATGTACAGGGCGAGATCGTAAGCAACGGAACCGTCAAGATCGGACTCGGCTCCGTGATCATCGGAAATGTCAGCGCGAATTCCGCAGTGATCGCAGGCGCGATCAAGGGTGATATCGATGTTCATGGTCCTGTTGTTGTGGATACCTCGGCAGTTGTTGTCGGAAATATTAAGTCACGCTCCGTACAGATCAATAACGGCGCTGTGATCGAGGGCTTCTGCTCACAGGCATATGCGGAGATCGATGTAGACGGTCTCTTCGGAAAACAGGGATGAAAAGGATTCTCTTAAAGCTGAGCGGTGAAGCGCTCGCGGGAGAAAAGAAAACCGGATTTGATGAACAGACTTGCAAAATAGTTGCAGATCAGGTAAAGACCCTTGTGGAAAAAGGGATCGAAGTCGGGATCGTGATCGGCGGCGGCAATTTCTGGCGCGGCCGGCAGAGTGATGCGATCGACCGCACCAAGGCGGATCAGATCGGTATGCTCGCAACCATCATGAACTGCATCTATGTGTCCGAGATCTTTCGCTCAGCGGGGATGAGGACTGCGGTGCTGACACCGTTTGAGTGCGGCTCTTTTACTAAGCTGTTTTCCAAAGACCGGGCAAATAAGTATTTTGATCGCGGAATGGTCGTGTTTTTTGCGGGAGGGACGGGACACCCGTACTTTTCCACAGATACCGCCACCGTACTCCGCGCAGTTGAGATCGAAGCAGAGGGGATTTATCTCGCGAAGGCAGTGGATGGTGTCTACGACAGTGATCCAAAGGAAAATCCGAGCGCTAAGAAGTTTGACCGAATCTCCCTTTCCGAGGTGATAGAAAAAGGTCTCAAGGTGGTTGATATGACCGCGGCGATCCTGGCACAGGAGAACCGCATGCCGCTGATTGTGTTTGCACTGAGCGAAACGAACGGCATCGTGAAGGCTGTGACAGGGGAGCTTTCCGGTACGGTTGTAACGGCAGAATAATCAGATTCAAAGGAGAAGAGGGATGGATGAGAGGCTTTTACCGTATGAAGAGAAAATGAAAAAGACCATGGCGAGTCTTGGCGATGAATTTTCCAGTATTCGGGCAGGACGTGCCAATCCGCATGTATTGGATAAGATCCGCGTCGACTATTACGGCACGCCGACTCCGATCCAGCAGGTTGCAAATGTATCGGTACCGGAGCCGAGAATGATTCAGATCTCGCCCTGGGAACCGAACATGGTAAAAGAGATCGAACGTGCAATCCAGACTTCCGAGATCGGGATCAACCCGACAAATGACGGAAAGATGATTCGTCTGGTTTTTCCGGAACTGACAGAGGAACGACGTAAAGAGCTTTCCAAGGATGTCAAGAAAAAAGGTGAGAATGCTAAGGTTGCGGTCAGGAATATCCGCCGTGACGCGGTCGAGAACTTCAAGAAACTCGGCAAGGCAGACGGCATCAGCGAGGATGAAGTAAAGGATCTTGAGGATGCAGCACAGAAGCTCACGGACAAGTACATCGCAGAGGTAGATAAGGCCGTAGAAGAAAAGACCAAAGAAGTGATGACGGTCTGATAGTGGCATCGGACGAACTATGATCTTAACGAGGAGGGAGAAAGCGTTTTTCGCTTCGCCCTCCTTATGTATATCAGGAGACAGAGGATGAATGTACCGAACCATGTGGCGCTGATCCTGGACGGAAACGGGAGATGGGCAAAGGCGCAGGGGAAACCGAGGACTTTCGGACATAAAGCCGGGGCAGAGAACGTGGAAGTCATCTGCCGCGCAGCGAACGATCTCGGTATCAAATACCTGACCATGTATGCGTTTTCCACCGAGAACTGGAACCGGCCGAAATCAGAGGTGCAGCTGATCATGCAGATCATACTGCAATATCTGAAACGGTGCGAGAGGATCGCGGAAGAAGAGAATATGCCGGTGACCGTGATCGGTGACCGGAGTGCGCTTTCAAAGGATCTTGTTGAACAGATTGAAAGTCTGGAGGAAGGCTCCAGAAACAATACCCGGATGCACCTGATCCTTGCGATCAATTACGGCAGCCGGGATGAGATGCTGCGCGCCATGAGAAGGCTTGCGCGCGACGCGGCGGATGGAAAGATGAAACCGGAGGAACTGAATGAACAGGTCTTTTCATCTTATCTGGATACAAAAGGGATCCCGGATCCGGATCTTCTGATCCGCACCAGCGGGGAGCAGAGACTATCCAATTATCTGCTTTGGCAGCTCGCATACAGTGAATTCTATTTTACTGAGGTTCCGTGGCCGGCGTTCACGCCGGATGAGCTTAGAAAAGCGGTTGAGGAATATGACCACCGGCATCGAAGATTCGGAGCGCTGGAAACGGAGGAGGAGTAATGTTTAAAACCAGACTCATCAGCGGGATCATCCTTGTTGCGGCGATGCTTGCACTGATCATTCCAGGCGGGATCATTCTTCTTGCCGGGAGTCTTTTGATCGCGCTGATCGGACTTATGGAATTCTACCGTGTATTCGGGGTGAACAAAAAGGCGGTCGGGTTCGTAGGATATTTCGCTGCGGCTGCTTATTATGTTCTTCTTTTTTTCGCATCGGACAGGATAGAGTGGTTTATTCTCGTGATTTCAGTCGTTCTTCTGATCCTGGTTCTGGCAATCTATGTGTTCACATATCCGGCATATCGCACGGAGCAGATCATAGGCGTATTTTTCGGTTTCTTCTATGTTGCGGTGCTGCTTTCGTATATTTACCGCACCAGAGAGAGTGTGTTTTTTCTGGAGTCGACCGGAGTATATATGAAAAGCGGGAGCTATCTGGTCTGGCTGATCTTTCTTGCATCCTGGGGCTCGGATACCTGTGCCTACTGCGTCGGCATGCTTTTCGGGAAGCATAAGATGGCTCCGGTCCTTTCTCCCAAAAAGACCTGGGAGGGGGCTGTTGGAGGCATTATCGGAGCGGCTGTTCTCACGCTGATCTATGGAATTGTATTTCGGGATGTGATGGCGCTGACCACCACGCAGATCGTTGCTTTTGCAATCATCGGAGCGGCGGGGGCGGTTGTTTCCATGATCGGCGATCTTGCCGCATCCGCGGTTAAAAGAAACTACGACATCAAAGACTACGGGAAGCTGATCCCGGGACACGGCGGGATACTGGATCGTTTTGACAGCGTGATCTTTACGGCTCCGGCGGTTTATTATCTTGCCGTCATGTTTTTGCAGGAGATGGCATGAAAAAGATAGCAATACTCGGATCAACCGGGTCGATTGGTACACAGACGCTCAGTGTGGTGAAAGAGCAGGGAGACCTTACTGTTACGGCAATGTCCTGCGGCAGGAATCTTGAACTGTTTGAAAAACAGATCAGGGAATTTCATCCGTCGCTTGTTTCCGTCGGAGATGAAGAAGCGGCGAAGGATCTGAAGGAACGGATAAAGGATCTTTCCGGGATCCGTATTACATGCGGGATTGAAGGACTGATTGAGGTCGCGGAGGAACCCTCTTCGGAAATTCTCGTGACGGCGATCGTCGGCATGCTCGGAATCCGTCCCACCATCGCGGCGATCAACGCGGGGAAAGACATTGCACTTGCAAATAAAGAAACGCTTGTAACAGCGGGGCACCTTATCATGCCGCTTGCGAAGGATAAGAATGTAAAGATCCTGCCGGTGGACAGTGAGCATAGTGCCATCTTTCAGTCACTGCAGGGGAATAAGGGAAATCGTATCGCAAAGATCCTGCTGACGGCTTCCGGCGGCCCCTTCCGAGGGAAAAAGCAAAGTGATCTGAAGGACGTAAAGGCGGAAGACGCTTTGAAGCATCCAAACTGGAGCATGGGGGCGAAGATCACGGTGGACTCCGCGTCCATGGTCAATAAAGGCCTTGAGGTCATTGAGGCGAAGTGGCTTTTTGGGGTTGAACCGGAGAATATTGCTGTGGTACTTCAGCCTCAGAGCATCATTCATTCCATGGTGGAATATGAGGACGGAGCCGTGATCGCTCAGCTCGGGACACCGGATATGCGGCTCCCGATCCAGTATGCACTTTATTATCCTGATCGCCGCCCGCTTTCCGGGGAGCGTCTTGATTTTTACCGGATCTCCGAAATCCGTTTTGAAAGGCCCGACCGCGAGACTTTTCAGGGACTGGATTTGGCGTACGAAGCGATCCGGCGCGGCGGGAATATTCCGACGGCACTGAATGCCGCCAACGAGTATGCGGTTGCGCGTTTCCTTGCCGGAGAGATACCGTTTCTGACGATCTATGAGATGATACGTCTGGCCATGGAAAGCTGTGTATTCCGCGATAATCCGACGGTGGAGGAGATCCTTAAGACTGAGGCGGAAACATATGAATTACTGGAAAGCAGGTGGCGGTAATGGGAATAGTGCTGGCAATTCTGATTTTCTGCGGCTTGGTGATCTTTCACGAGTTCGGGCACTATATTGTGGCGAAGAAATGTGACGTACAGGTCAATGAATTCATGCTTGGACTCGGGCCCAAACTATTTGGCGTGAAACGGGGAGAGACCCTTTTCTCCATACGATTGCTTCCCTTCGGCGGTGCTTGTGCCATGGAGGGAGAAGACGGAGAGAGCGACAATCCGAGAGCATTTCACAAGAAAAAAGCCTGGCAAAGGTTCCTTATCGTCTTAGCGGGGCCGGGCTTCAACTTTATTCTTGCGTTTCTTCTTTCCATCGTGCTGATCGGCATGATCGGTATTGATCATCCGAACCTGACGGGTGTTTCGGAGGGGTTCCCGGCTGAGGAGGCAGGACTTCGGGAAGGGGATACGATCGTAAAACTGAATCATAAGAACATACATTTTACGCATGAAATGTCCCTATATCTGCTGCTGCACTCGAAGGAGGATGTCCGCTTCACCTATGAGCGTGACGGAGTCCGGTATGAGACAACACTTTCACCACAGTATGATGAGGAAGATCAGAGGTATAAGTTCGGCGTTCAGTACGCAATCACCTACGAGAAGGCGAATTTCCTGCAAATGATCCAGTATGCGGGATATGAGGTGGAATACTGGATCTGGTCCGTGATCGAAAGCCTTCGAATGCTGTTTACGGGACAGGTGAGCTTAAATGATCTGGCGGGACCGGTCGGAGTCGTAAAGGTGATCGGAGACACCTATACGGCCAGCAAGGCCTCCGGCGGAGCCTTTTCGGTTGCGGTGAACATGATCAACATCTCCATCCTTTTGTCCGCCAACCTCGGAGTGATGAATCTGCTTCCAATCCCGGGACTTGACGGGGGAAGACTGATCCTGACGATCATCGAAATGATCCGGCGAAAACGGATCCCTATCGAAAAGGAAGGCATGATCAATCTGATCGGAATGGTCTTTCTGATCGGACTGATGGTGGTCATCATGGGAAATGATATCCGGAAGATCGTGATGGGCATATAAGGGAGAATATATGATTTCAGAGCGCAGGAAAACAAAAGAGGTCAGGATCGGTTCGAAAGTGATCGGCGGAGAATCGCCGATTCTGATCCAGTCCATGACAAATACAAAAACGGAGGACGCAAGAGAAACCGTGCGTCAGATCCGGGAACTGACAGAGGCCGGATGCGACATCATACGCTGCGCGGTTCCGACAGAGGAAGCGGCGGATGCGATCGCTTCGATCAAGAAAGAGATCCAAATCCCGCTCGTTGCGGATATTCATTTTGATTACCGGCTTGCGATCCGCGCCATTGAAAATGGTGCGGACAAAATCCGTATCAATCCCGGGAACATCGGCGGACAGGAACGGATCCGTGCGGTCATTGAGGCCGCAAGGGAACGGTCGGTACCGATCCGTGTCGGCGTCAACAGCGGGTCTCTCGAAAAGGAGATCGTCGCAAAATACGAGGGCGTTACGGCGGAAGGACTGGTGGAGAGTGCACTTGATAAGGTGCATCTCATTGAGGATATGGGCTATGACAATCTTGTCATCAGCATCAAATCGAGTGATGTTCTGATGTGTGTCCGGGCGCATGAGCTGATCGCGGAGAAAACGGATCATCCGCTTCATGTCGGGATTACGGAAGCGGGCACGATCACATCAGGCAATATCAAATCGGCTGTCGGACTGTCGCTCATCCTTTCGCAGGGGATCGGCGATACGATCCGTGTTTCGCTGACAGGAGCACCCGTAGAGGAGATACGGTCCGCAAAGCTGATCCTGCGTGCCCTCGGACTTCGGAAAGGCGGAATCGAAGTGGTTTCCTGTCCGACCTGCGGGCGAACCTCCATCGATCTGATCGGACTCGCCAACCGGGTGACCGATATGGTAGCCCCCCTCGAGCAGGATCTGGAGGGGACGCTCAAGGTGGCCGTTATGGGATGCATTGTAAACGGCCCGGGAGAAGCGGCAGAAGCGGATATCGGGATCGCCGGAGGAAAAGGCGAAGGTCTTATCATCCGCCACGGAGAGATCCTCCGCAAGGTTCCGGAGGAAAGGCTTTTGCCCGAACTGAAAGAAGAAATCTTAAAACTGATCAAGAAATCATTATGAGTAAACCGTTTTTTGAGGTGTTTCCGACCTTACAAGTGAATCCGCAGATGGAAAAGCTCCTTTCCGGGATGCAGGTGGAACGGATCACGGAATCCTCGGACGGAAAGCTTCTTCGAATCTATTTGTCCGGTCATCATCTTGTGCACCGGACGAATTTCTTTCGGCTGGAGGAAGAAATCGCAAACCAGCTGTTCCCGAAAACAGGACTTTGTGTAAAGATTTATGAACGCTATCAGCTTTCGAAGCAGTATACACCGGAAGCGCTTTTTTCCATGTACGGGGAAAGCATCGAGACAGAGCTTTTACATTACAGCATTTTGCTTTCGAACGCTTATCACACCGCACACATGGAGTTTGACCGGCCGGATCATCTGATCTTAACCCTCCCGGATACGATCATCACAAAGGAACGTGGGGAAGAACTGGTTGATATTCTGGAAAAGATCGTATGCGAACGCTGCGGACTGAAGCTGATGATTGAACCGCGGATCGCGACGATTGAGGATGCCGGCAGGAAGAACCCGGAAAAGGAAAAGAAAGCGTATCTGCCGGAGCAGAAAGAGACAACAAAAACAGAAAAGCTGACGGAGGAAACAAAGAAGCAGCCGGAAGAAACGGAAAAGCTCCCGGGGAAAAAGGAGACGAAGCGAAACGGCAGCAGGAAACCGATGCGGCGGTCCAGCGATCCGAATGTGCTCTACGGGCGTGATTTTGACGGAGAAACGATCCCAATCTCCGAAACGATGGACGGAACCGGCGAGGTCATAATCCGCGGAAAGATCCTGATGACAGACAGCCGGGACATCCGGAACGACAGGACGATTGTGATCGTTACAATGACGGATTTTACGGATACGATCGTCATCAAGTTGTTCGTTCATACGGATGACGAGGCCCCGGAGCTTCTTAAGGCACTTTCTCCCGGAACCTTTATCAAGGTCGCAGGCGTGACCACGATTGATAAATTTGATCATGAGCTTACGATTGGATCGATCCGCGGTATCAAAAGGATTCCGGATTTCACATCGCAGCGGGTAGATAACAGTCCGGAGAAACGCGTGGAGCTTCATTGTCATACCAAGATGAGTGACATGGACGGTGTTTCCTCTGTGGAATCGATTATTGCCCAGGCCGCCGCATTCGGACATAAGGCACTTGCCATCACGGATCACGGAGTGGTGCAGGCATTCCCCATTGCCAATCATGCCATCCCGAAGGGATCGGATCTGAAGCTGATTTACGGCGTGGAGGCATACCTCGTAGATGATCTGAAGGACATCATACGAAACGAAAAAGGCCAGTCGCTGGATGATACTTTCGTTGTCTTTGATCTGGAGACAACCGGGTTTTCTCCGGAAGCAAACCGTATCATTGAGATCGGTGCGGTCAAGGTGGAAAACGGAGAGATCACGGATCGTTTTTCCGAATTCATAAATCCCAAAGTGCCGATCCCCTATGAGATCGAAGAACTCACGAGCATCAATGATGCGATGGTGGTGGATGCGCCCGAGATCAGCGTGATCCTTCCGCGTTTTATGGAGTTTTGCTGCGGAGCGATCATGGTTGCGCACAACGCGGACTTTGACATGAGCTTTATTGAAAAAAACTGCAGGGATCTGTCGATTCCCTGTGAGTTTACAGTTGCGGACACGATGACGCTTGCGCAGTTTCTTTTGCCCCAGCTCAGCAGGTTCCGTCTGGATACGGTTGCAAAGGCGGTGGGAGCGGAGCTCCTTCATCATCACCGTGCCGTGGATGATGCGGCGTGTACGGCGGACATCTTTGTGCGTTTTATCGGGATGTTGAAAGCGCGTGGCATTGAGCGGCTTGATCAAGTCAATGAAAGTGCGCGGCTTTCAGAGGACCGGGTAAAGAAGCTGCGGTCCCATCACGCGATCATTCTTGCGACAAATGATGTGGGGCGGGTAAACCTTTATCGCCTGGTTTCGGATTCACATATCCGTTTTTTCCACAGACACCCCCTCATTCCGAAAAGTGAACTGGAAAAATACAGGGAGGGACTGCTCCTCGGTTCCGCCTGCGAGGCGGGGGAGCTCTATCAGGCGATCGCAAAAAAAAGGCCGGAGGAAGAGATCATCCGTCTGGTCAAGTATTATGATTATCTGGAGATCCAGCCGGTCGGGAACAATCTTTTCATGATCGAAAGCAGGGAATACGATGTCGCCTCGGAAGAGGACATCCGCGATCTGAACCGGAAGATCGTTTCGCTCGGTGAGGAGTTTCATAAGCCGGTGGTTGCGACCTGCGATGTACATTTTCTGAATCCCGAGGATGAGATCTACCGCCGGATCATTCTGGCAGGAAACGGCTTTGAGGATGCGGACAGACAGCCGCCGCTATATCTCCATACAACGGAGGAGATGCTGGAGGAGTTTTCCTATCTCGGCAGGGAAAAGGCGAGGGAGGTTGTGATCGAAAACACCAACCTGATCGCGGACCTTTGCGACAGGATCGCACCGGTCAGACCGGACAAGTGCCCACCGGTGATTGAAAACTCCGATGAGCTGCTCCGGAAGATCTGCTATACAAAGGCTCATGAGATGTATGGCGAGGAGCTCCCGGAAGTCGTGGAGGAGCGGCTTTCGAGGGAACTGAATTCGATTATCGGAAACGGATATGCCGTCATGTATATCATTGCCCAGAAGCTGGTCTGGAAATCCAATGAGGACGGTTATCTGGTGGGATCAAGAGGATCCGTTGGTTCTTCCCTTGCGGCAACGATGGCCGGCATCACGGAGGTCAATCCGCTGCATGCGCATTATTATTGCAAAAAATGCCATTATTCGGATTTCGATTCGCCGGAGGTGAAAGCGTATGACGGGAGGAGTGGCTGCGATATGCCGGATAAGCTATGCCCGGTCTGCGGAGAGCCTCTTTCGAAGGATGGTTTTGATATCCCGTTTGAAACGTTCCTCGGATTCAAGGGGGACAAGGAACCGGATATCGATCTCAATTTCTCCGGAGATTACCAGTCCAAAGCACATGCCTATACCGAAGTGATCTTCGGCCATGAGCAGACCTACCGCGCCGGCACGATCACCGGCCTTGCCGATAAGACAGCGTTCGGATACGTCAAGAATTATTTCGAGGAGCACGGACAGCACAAACGGAACTGCGAGATCGACCGGATCGTTCAGGGGTGCGTCGGGATCCGAAAATCCACCGGCCAGCATCCGGGAGGAATCGTTGTCCTTCCGAACGGAGAGGAAATCTATTCGTTTACGCCAATCCAGAGACCTGCAAATGATATGACGACAGATATCGTCACCACGCATTTTGAGTACCATTCCATCGACCACAATCTGCTGAAGCTGGATATTCTGGGACATGATGATCCGACGATGATCCGTATGCTGGAGGATCTGACGGGACTGAATGCGCAGGAGATCCCTCTGGATGATCCGGCAGTTATGTCGATCTTTCAGAACACGGAAGCGCTTTCCGTAAAACCGGAAGATATTCTCGGCTGCCCGCTCGGGGCAATGGGGATCCCGGAATTCGGAACCGACAATGCGATCAGCATGCTCCTCGATACAAAGCCGAAGGAGTTTTCCGATCTTGTCCGTATTTCGGGGCTTTCCCACGGGACAAATGTCTGGCACGGGAATGCCCAGGAACTCATCAAAAACGGACAGGCGACAATCTCCACAGCCATCTGCACACGTGATGATATCATGACCTATCTCATCGGCATGGGGCTGGAACCGGCGGAATCCTTCAACATCATGGAGGCGGTTCGGAAAGGCAAGGTTGCGAAAGGGAAGGTGGATCCTTCCACCTGGGAGCAGTGGCAGGCAGATATGAAGGCGCATAATGTACCGGACTGGTATATCTGGTCCTGCGAGAAGATCGAGTACATGTTCCCGAAGGCACACGCGGCGGCATACGTCATGATGGCATGGCGCATTGCGTACTGCAAGGTGTATTATCCGCTTGCCTATTATGCGGCGTATTTTTCCATCCGCGCAGACGGTTTTTCCTATGAACTGATGTGTCAGGGAAAGGAACGGCTGGAGTACCATATCGCGGAGTACCGGCGGAAAGATTCGGAACTCAAGAAAGATAATAAAAAGATGAGCGCGAAGGAGCAGAAGGAATACTCGGATATGCGGATGGTGCAGGAGATGTATGCGAGGGGATTCGATTTTCAGCCGATCGATCTTTACCGGGCGAAAGCAAAGCATTTCCAGATTATTGACGGGAAACTGATGCCGTCGTTTATCTCCATTGAAGGAATGGGAGAGCAGGTGGCGGCGCAGGTCGAGGAAGCGGCGAAGAACGGACCGTTTCTGTCGCGGGATGATTTCCGCGTGCGTACGAAGGCAAGTACGACGCTGATTGAAAAGATGCAGACGCTCGGGCTCTTCGGGGATCTTCCGGAATCGAATCAGTTATCACTGTTTGATCTGGTATAATACCCCGGAACGTTATCAACATATGTTTTTTCTCCCTGTGCCATACTACCCTGCCTCTCTCCCGGGATGGAATTCCCCGACGACGCCTCCCGGCGTAAGCGTGGTACGGTAGATGACGAAATCATTGTCATAGGCCATAAAGTAGAGCATACCGTAAGCGGAGTTGAGCGAGTGGTAGTTCCCGTCCGCGATCTTCTCCGGCGGATTCTCGCTTCCAACGACAATCCGCATCAGCGCCGGCTCTGTTTTTGAATTCTTCTGATAGATCACCGTATCACCGTCTACGAGAAAACAGTCGACGCGGTCGGTTGTGAGTATTTCCGTACTCTGATCTGCCAGGTTTGTCCTTGCCAGTGCATATCCGTTCATGACATCCATGTAGTAGGCATAGCTGTTGTCGACCACGACCCGATAGGAATTATAAGGCGAGATCTGAGTGCGGTTCATTGTTTCACCGTTCATGCGGTAGATGGAAAAATCCGTAGTCATGCCGCTGTAATAAAGGTTTGTTCCGTCCGAGCAGACTGCGATCAGAGGTGTTTTGTCCACCTGCTCCGTGCCTTTTCCGTCGATTCCCGTCCGGTAGAGTGTGGACGCATCGGATTTGTCATAATGAATGTAGTAGATATAGTTGCCGACAAGCGAGGCGTAAAGATCCGGATCGTGATCCAGGATCGTGACCTTGCCGCCATCTTTATTCATCCGGCAGAGGCTGTTGGTATCGACATGCAGAAAAGAAAACTGGGAGGTGTCGGAACCTGAACTCCGGCAGTAGTAGATATAGTGGTCGTCCACATTAATGTAGCAGGGGATGTCATCGGACAATTTTTTCGGATTGGAGCCGTTTGAATCGGCGACATACAGACGGAAGTCATCATCAGGATTGGCAAAATAAAGCTTGTTGTCGCTGGCGGCGAAGAGGCCGTTGTTGTAAAGATTGCTTCCTGTATTGCCCTTGGCGGGGCCTTCATTAAAGATCGTCCGGGTGAGATACGCTCTTGTCAGGAAGAATGCGGCGATGAGTGCCGCTGCGATCCCAAAACCTAGAAATACCTTGACGGAATCCTTCATAGCGGATGCCCTCCATGGAATTATTTGAGGGGCAAATGGTTCCATGCCCCTTTAACCATATTATATCCCACTTATAGTGGAATTGCCAAGCGATTTGCTTTGAGGTAATATAGTGGACATGAGTGATTTGACAAACTATAGAAAACGGATTGATGAAGTTGACAGCGAGATCGTTTCGCTGTTCGAAAAACGGATGAAAATTGCGGAGGAGGTTGCTGCATATAAGATCTCCGAAGGAAAGCCGGTGCTGGATCGTGCCCGGGAAAACGAGAAGCTGGAGAAGGTTGCGGCACTGACACACAGTGATTTCAACCAAAAGGGAGCTGTGGAACTGTTTTCCCAGATCATGTCCATCAGCAGGAAAAGACAGTATCAGATGCTTTCGGAGCGTGGACTGGCGGAGGAGATCCCGTTCAGAAAGGTGCCATCGCTACCGCGTGAGAATATCAGGACGGTCTTTCAGGGGGAACACGGTGCTTACGCGGAAGCGGCACTCTACGCTTTTTTCGGGAAAGACGTCGAAACGTACCATGTGGAAACCTGGCGGGATGCCATGGAAGAGATCACGTCCGGGAAAGCGGATTATGCGGTTCTTCCTTTTGAGAATTCCTCGGCAGGGATCGTATCGGAGAATTATGACCTGATCGCAGAATATGATGTGGCGATCGTCGGGGAACAGATCATTCCGATCGAGCACTGCCTTCTTGCGACGGAAGAGATTCCTCTCAGTGAGATCCGTCAGGTGTTTTCCCATCCCCAGGCGCTGATGCAGTGCGGATCTTTTCTTGAGGAGCATCGCAATATGGAACGGATCTCCTTAAAAAACACCGCAGTTGCTGCGAAAAAGGTGGCGGATGACGGGATCAGGGACCAGGCTGCGATCGCGAGCGCACTGACGGCGGATCTTTACGGCCTTAAAATTTTAAAGCGCGGGATCCAGGATGTCCGCTCAAACTCTACCCGGTTTCTTGTGGTTTCAAGAGATAAGATCTATGTGGAGGATTCCGGAAAGATTTCCATCTCCTTTGAGATCCCGCATGAAAGCGGATCCCTCTACCGCGTGCTTTCTCATTTTATTTTCAACGGGATCAACATGAACCGGATCGAGTCACGTCCCATCAAGGAGAGAAAATGGGAATACCGGTTCTTTATTGACATCGAAGGGAACCTGAAAGATTCTGCAGTCGAGAATGCACTGAAAGGTCTGAACGAGGAAACGAACAGGCTGAAGATTCTGGGGAATTATTAGGAATACCGGAACACTATCGGAGGATAGAATGGACAAAGAATCACTTTTTCTGTACCGCATCTTTTCCGGCGACGGAAAGTCGAATGAAACCTTAAGCGAGCTCTCTTCACTGATCGCACTCATCAGCAGCGGAGAGACCCTTCTTGATGAGGAAAAAGAAGAAAAGAGAAAGATCTATTACCGATGCATCCGAAGCCTTATCCGCGAAGGACAGCAGCATGGCCTTTCCGGGAATCTCTGGCAGGGACTGATCACGATCGCGCTGATCCGGGATGAGAACGCGTACAGTCTTGCTGCCGAAAGACGCGGGGAGCCGGAGGGAAGCGTCAATGACCTGGCTCTTCATGACTTTGCGGTTATCCGTGAGTTTTTCTGTTTTGACCTCGGCCGCCTTTCAGATGAACTTTCGGCGGATTCGGTGGATGTGCTGACAAATTACCACAGCGCGGATGAAAACGGACTTGTCTTTAACAGGAGGATCCGGGACCGGATCGAGAAGCTGTCTATGGAGCTTTCAAAGGCAAAGGATGTGAAGCAGTTCAAAAAAGCTGTTACGACGTTTTATGCACAGTACGGGGTTGGGGCGATCGGGCTGCATAAGGCGTTCCGCATTACCCGTGAAAAGGAAGGTGAGCTTTCCATCTGCCCGATCATGCGGATCCAGCATGTGCAGCTTTCCGATCTGGTGGGCTACGAGGATGCGAAGCAAAAGCTCATCGACAATACGGAGGCTTTTGTAAAGGGGCTTCCGGCAAACAATTGTATACTGTACGGAGATGCAGGTACGGGGAAATCTTCATCGATCAAGGCGATCGCAAACCGGTATTTTGAGGAGGGACTCCGGCTCATTGAGATCTATAAGCACCAGTTCCAGGATATCAATGAACTGATCGGGATCTTAAAGGACAGGAATTACCGTTTCATCCTTTACATGGATGATCTGTCCTTTGAGGAATTTGAAATCGAGTATAAATATTTAAAGGCCGTGATCGAAGGCGGACTGATGCAAAAACCCGAGAATGTGCTGATCTATGCAACGAGCAACAGAAGGCACCTGATACGCGAACGCTTTACGGACCGCAGTGAACAGGATGATGATATCCACCGCAATGCTACGGTGCAGGAAAAGCTGTCTCTTGTGGCGAGGTTTGGTGTTTCAATCTACTTCGGCGCGCCGGAGATGGAAGAGTATGAGCAGATCGTTCTTGCACTTGCAAAGAAGGAAGGAATAAAAATGCCGGAGGAGGAGCTCCTTCTTGAAGCGAAACGCTGGGAGCTTTCGCATGGAGGACTATCCGGCAGAACGGCCACGCAGTTTGTGACGTCGCTCCTCTCTTCAGGAAAGTATGGAAAGAACAGGGAGGCGGGATCTTGACTCTCAGCGATCTGAAAATCGGAGAAAGCGGACGGATCATAAGCGTCGGCGGAGAAGGTGCATTGCGTCAGCATTTCCTTGACATGGGTATGATTCAGGGCTGCCGCGTTTCTGTTGTGAAGCTGGCACCGATGGGCGACCCGATGGAGCTGAGGCTCCGGGGATATAACCTGACACTCCGGCTTTCAGAGGCTGAGCTGATCGAGGTGGAGCCGGTTTCCTTTGAAGAGGAGCAAAAGGAAAAAAAGCCGAAGCAAAAAGAGCCAAAACACCCGGGACTCGGAGAAACCGGTAAATACCATCCGAAGGGAAGCGGAGATCCGCTCCCGGAGGGGACGACCCTTACTTTTGCTCTGGTCGGGAATCAAAACAGCGGAAAGACAACGCTGTTTAACCAGCTGACCGGATCCAGGCAGCATGTCGGTAATTTTCCGGGTGTGACCGTGGATCGAAAGGACGGCACAATCAGGGGACATCAGAACACGAGGATCACGGATCTGCCGGGAATCTACTCGATGTCGCCCTATTCCAGTGAAGAGCTGGTCTCCAGGGATTTTGTGCTCGAGGAAAAGCCGGCGGCGATCATCAATATCGTGGATGTGACGAACCTGGAACGGAATCTGTATCTCACAATGCAGTTGCTGGAGATGAATGTTCCTATGGTGGTCGCTCTTAACATGATGGATGAGCTGACGGGAAACGGCGGCGGTGTTGACGTCAACGCGATGGAGGAGATGCTGGGCGTTCCCGTAGTTGCCATCGCTGCAGCAAAAAACGAAGGCGTGGACGAGCTGGTTTCGCATGCGATCCATATTGCATCCTATCAGGAAAGACCGCTCCGGCAGGATTTCTGCTCGAAAGAAGAAAGAGGCGGTGCGATCCATAAATGCATGCATGCGATCATGCACCTGATCGAGGATCACGCGGAGAGAGCGCATTTGCCGCTTCGGTTTTCTGCCAGCAAAGTTGCGGAAGGTGATCCGCTTGTATTGGAACGCCTTGAGCTTGATCAGAACGAAAAAGAGACGGTAGAGCATATCATTCTACAGATGGAGAAAGAGAGCGGACTGGACCGGAGTGCTGCCATCGCAGAGATGCGGTTTTCCTTCATCGAAAAGGTGTGCAGCCGCTGCATGACAAAGCCGCAGGAGAGCAAAGAACACCTTCGAAGCAAGAGGATCGACCGGATCCTGACCGGCCGGTTCACGGCGATCCCGTTTTTTATCGGGATCATGGCGGTGGTCTTTTTTCTGACATTCAATGTAATCGGTGCTTTTTTCCAGGGACTTCTGGAGCAGCTGATCGGGTATCTGACAAATCTTGCGGATGCTGCAATGACTGCCGCGCATTTTAATGATGTGCTTCACGGGCTCATTATCGGCGGCATCTTTGAAGGCGTCGGAAGTGTTCTCAGTTTTCTTCCGATCATCGTGACGCTGTTCTTTTTTCTGTCGATTCTTGAGGACAGCGGCTATATCGCACGCGTAGCCTTTGTGATGGACAAGCTCCTCAGGAGAATCGGTCTTTCGGGGCGCAGCATTGTGCCGATGCTGATCGGCTTCGGCTGCACCGTTCCGGCCGTGATGTCAACAAGGACCCTTCCCAGTGATCGTGACAGAAAAATGACGATTTTAATGACTCCCTTCATGAGCTGCTCGGCAAAGGTACCGATCTACGCCTTCTTTGTCAGTGTGTTTTTCCCGGGAAAAGGCGGTCTTGTGATGACGGGGCTTTATGTGCTCGGGATCCTTATCGGGATCCTGATGGCGCTTTTTGCGAAGCGCACGGTCTTTAAAGGGGAAGCTGTGCCGTTTGTCATGGAGCTTCCGAATTACCGCCTTCCGAGTCCGCGAAACGTATTACAGCTGCTTTGGGAAAAATCAAAGGATTTTCTTCAGAGGGCGTTTTCCATTATCATGATTGCGACCATCATAGTATGGTTCTTAAAGAGTTTCGATCTGCATCTGCAGCTTACGGCCGATTCCGGCGACAGTATCCTCGCGCGTATCGCTGGTCTTCTGGTGCCGCTGTTTAAACCGCTCGGACTCGGGGACTGGAGGATCTGCACGTCCCTGATCAGCGGATTTATCGCAAAAGAGAGCGTTGTTTCTGTCATGCAGGTGCTTTATACAGGGCAGGGGATCGCCGGCGCGCTTTCGGTGCTTGGCGCCGTCACCATGCTGGTGTTCAGTCTGCTTTATACGCCCTGTGTTGCGGCAATCGCGTCGATCAAGAGAGAGATGGGAGCCGGCTGGGCCATCGGAGTGGTGCTGTGGCAGTGTGGCATCGCCTGGGTGGTGGCGTTTCTGGTGCGGTCGATCGGGCTTGCGATCGGCTTGCCCGGGTAGAAGACGGATGGCGAATGCGTGCTCCGCACATAGCAGGATCTTTATGAACAGGGAGAACAAAAGATGGAACTGATTCGCGTACAGGATTCGGATTATCAAAAAACCTATGAGCTGTATATGACGTTCCCGGAAAATGAGAACGGCTATGTCAATAATGTCTACGGATACGATTATGATCAGTTCCTCGAGTGGATTGAAAAAAAGAGGAACTGGTCGCTCGGGAAGGAGCTTCCGGACGGTTTTGTTCCGGACACGACCTTTGTCCTTGCGGATGAAGGGACTTATGTAGGTGTTTTCAACCTCCGTCACTGCCTCAATGATTTCCTTCGGGAGGGCCCAGGGCATATCGGCTACTGCATGTCCAAAAAGTATCGGGGGAAGGGATACGCAACGGCAGGCCTTCAGCTTGTGCTGAAGAAGGCAAAAGAGATGGGGATTGAGGAGGCGTATCTTTCTGTCAACAAGGATAATCCGGCGAGCCTTCGGGTACAGATCAAAAACGGCGCACGGATCGATCATGAGAACGACGAGGAGTATTTTACGAGAATTTCTCTGAAGGGAGACTGAAAGACGCCACTTTCCAGGCCTCTTTATGTCAATAAAAATGATTCTCAAAAAACGCGGTACATGATATACTTCTGTTATGTGATGTATGGCGTTTTTTATTTCATTCGTTTTATGTATCAGGGGATCGGTAAGAAGGAGATACGAAAGCATGGCGGATAAGATTACAACCTTTGCGGCAATCTATATCGGAACCTATGAGATTTCGATGAAGATCTTCGAACTTGCAAACCGGAAAAAGATACGCAAGATCGATCTTATCAGGCGACGGATCGATCTTGGAAAGGACACTTTCCGAGACAACGCGGTATCTGCGGAAACCATGAACGAGCTCTGCGGGATTCTCGAAGAGTTCGTCCGGATCATGGAGGGTTATCAGGTACAGGATTCGCGTGCATTTGCCGGCCCGTTCCTGCAGGATGCATCCAATAAGCTCTTTTTGCTCGGACTGATCAAAAACCGGACCGGACTTTCCGTCACGATCCTCAGCAATTCGGAGCAGCGTTTCATGAGTTACCGCGCCGTGGCGAGCCTTCCTGATTTTGAAAGTTATACGAAAGAGGGGGCAGCTGTCGTGGATATCGGCGGTGCGAGTCTCCAGATCACGCTGTTTGATAACGGCGAGGTAGTCACGACGCAGCACCTGATCCTCGGAACCGTACGTCTCCGGGAAAAGCTGTCTGTGTTTTCGGGCGAGACGATCGCAAGCTACCGTCAGCAGATCTGCGAACTGGTGGATAAGGAGATGCAGGTTTTCCAGAGTATGTACATGAAGAACCGTCGGATCAAAAACATGATTCTGATCGGGGATTACTGCTCAAACCTGATGAAGAGGATCCTTAAGAAAAAGGACGACACGGTGGTGCCGATCGAAACCTTTCAGAAGTTTCTCGGAAAGATCTCTACATACAGCAGAGAGAGGATCGTGGAGGAACTGGATCTTTACGATGAAAACGATACGCTTCTTTTGCCGGCACTCCTTCTGGTGAAACAGACGGCGGAGACTCTTTGCGCGGATACTGTCTGGATACCTGGATGCTCGATCAACGACGGCATTGCCTGCGAATATGCGCAGAAAAACAAGATGATCGCAAGCCCTCATGATTTTGACCGGGATGTAAGGTCTGCGGCAATCTATATGGCAAAGCGCTATGAAAGCTATTCGCCGCACGTCAAGGCGCAGCTGATGATCTGTGATAATCTATTTGATGGTTTAAGGAAGACGGGGGGACTGACTAAGCGTGATAAACTCCTTCTTGAGATTGCTTCGATTCTCCATGACTGCGGAAAATACATCAGTTCCGTGACGGCGGCGGAATGCTCTTACGAGATCATCATGGCATCCGAGATCATTGGACTGACGCATGAGGAGAGGGAGATCATAGCATGCAGCGTTCTTTATAATGTTCAGGACCTCCCGCCTTATGAGGAGCTGGCGGACAAACTGGCAGAGGAAAGCTATCTGAAAGTCGGGAAGATCTGCCAGATCCTGCGGCTTGCCAATGCACTTGATCGGAGCCATCAGCAGAAGATCTCGGATCTCAGAGCGGTGGTAAAGGACCGTCAGCTTGTGGTAACCGTAACCACTGCGGACGAGATCATTCTGGAGAAGATGGTGTTTGAGAATAAAGCAGATGAATTTGAAGAGATCTACAGTATCCGCCCGGTGATCCGGGAAAAGAGAATGCTGTAACAAACGGAGGAAAGGCATTATGAGCGATTTTTTAAATCCGTCCTACTATGAGAACAGGGAATTATCCTGGCTGAAATTCAACGAGCGGGTGCTTGCCGAGGCAAAAGACAAGTCGATCCCGCTTCTGGAAAGGCTTAAATTTACGAGCATCACGAGCTCCAATCTGGACGAGTTTTTTATGGTTCGCGTTGCATCGCTTATGGATATGGTACATGCGGACTACAAGAAGGCCGACATTGCCGGTATGACGGCGACAGAGCAGATCGATGCGATCAACGCAGCGACGAGCGAACTGGTGGAAAGCCAGTACGCCACGTATAACCGGTCGCTCCTTCCTTTGATGCATAAGAACGGTATTTATGTTTACGATCAGCATGAAGATCTTTCCGAAGCACAGGCAAAATATGTCGATCGGTATTTTGAAAAGAACATCTATCCGGTGCTGACGCCTATGGCAGTAGATGCGTCGAGGCCGTTCCCGCTGATCCGGAACAAAACGCTGAACATCGTGGCGCTTTTGAAAAGGAAACCCGGTATTGCGCTCGGTGGGACCGGAAAAGGCGAGACGGAATACGCGACCGTGCAGGTGCCTTCCGTTCTCCCGAGGCTTGTGGAGATCCCGTGCGAGGAGGAGCAGAAGCATGCTTTCATTCTGCTGGAGCAGATCATTGAACGGAATATCGCAAAGCTTTTCTCGAACTATGATGTGAAGTCGGCTTTCCCATACCGTATCATGCGGAATGCAGATCTTTCGATCGATGAGGATGAAGCATCGGATCTTCTGAAGGAGATCCAGAAGCAGCTCAAAATGCGGCAGTGGGGCGAAGTTATCCGTCTGGAGGTCGAGGATTCCGTTGATAAGAAGGTCCTCAATTTTCTGAAAAAGCAGCTGGAGATCGGAAATGACGGGGCGGTCTACCGGATCAACGGACCGATCGATCTGACATTCCTGATGAAGCTGTACGGCCTTCCCGGATATGACGGAGAGCGTTATCCCAAGTATACTCCACAGGTTGTTCCGGAAATCCCGGCGGGAGCGGATATTTTTGAATGTATCCGGAAAGGGGATATTTTTCTTCATCACCCGTACCAGACATTTGATCCGGTGGTGGAATTCATCCATCGGGCGTCTATCGACCCGGATGTACTTGCCATCAAGCAGACCCTTTACCGGGTCAGCGGCAATTCGCCGATCATAAAGAGCCTTGCACAGGCGGCGGAAAACGGGAAACAGGTCACGGTTCTCGTTGAGCTGAAAGCGAGATTCGATGAGGAAAACAATATCGTCTGGGCGAAGATGCTGGAGAAAGCAGGATGCCACGTGATCTACGGACTTGTGGGCTTAAAGACCCACAGCAAGATCGCGCTTGTCGTCAGGAGAGAAGAAGAAGGAATCCGCCGTTACGTGCATCTCGGTACCGGAAATTATAACGATTCCACGGCAAAGCTCTATACCGACTGCGGGATCTTCACCTGTGCGGAGGAGATCGGCGAGGATGCAACGGCGGTCTTTAACATGCTTTCCGGATATTCCGAGCCGATGAGCTGGAACAAGCTGGCAGTGGCACCGATCTGGCTTCGGAACAAATTTTTAAAGCTTATCGAGCGGGAGACAAGGCATGCGAAGAACGGAAAAGAGGCGCGCATCATTGCCAAAATGAATTCGCTCTGCGACCGGGAGATCATAGCAAAGCTTTATGAGGCAAGTGCGGCGGGTGTTGAGATTGACCTCATCATCCGGGGGATCTGCTGTCTCCGTACCGGGATTCCGGGCATTTCCGAGCACATCCGGGTACGCTCCATCGTCGGGAATTTCCTGGAGCACAGCCGCATCTTTTATTTCCACAACCTCGGAACGGAAGAGATCTATATGGGAAGCGCGGACTGGATGCCGCGCAATCTGGACCGCCGTGTGGAGATCATTTTCCCTGTGGAGCGTCCTGAACTGAAAGAGAAAGCGAAGCACATTCTGGAAACAGAGCTTGCCGATAATGTCAAAGCGAATATCCTCGGCAGCGACGGAACCTATTTCAAGGTCGATAAACGCGGAAAGGTGCTTGTCAACTCACAGGAGCAGTTCTGCCATGAGGCGGAAGAAGCTGTCCCGCAGCCGAAGGATGCAAGCAAGGAGCGTATCTTCATCCCGCAGGAATCCGCGGAAGACTAACGGGACGAGAAGAGAGAGGGGAGGGGTCTGTGTCGCTTTAAAATGCGACACAGAACCGTCCCCTCTCTCTTCACAGAACTTCCTTTGGTCTCAGCTCAGCTTGAATTTCCCGACCTCTGCTTCGAGTTCATTTGAGATCTCGCTGCTGGAGAGCGCCTCCTCATTGATGCGGGTCATGTTGCTCGTCATTTCAATGGTTTTTTCCGCAGTTTTGGAAACAAGAAGCATGCATGACGAAGAAGCAGGAAGGAACAGAGCAGATGGCATCAACTAAAGAGTACCTGGATTTCATATTGGAGCAGCTCTCCGGGCTGGATGAGATAACCTATAAGGCCATGATGGGCGAATACATCATATATTATCGCGGCAAGATCGTTGGTGGAATCTATGATGACCGTTTCCTTGTAAAGAACGTAAAGGCAGCGGTAGACAAGATGCCTGACGCTGATCTGGAGCTTCCCTATGAAGGGGCAAAAGAAATGCTGCTTGTGGATGATGTTGATAATAAGGAGTTTCTGAAAGAGCTTTTTGAAGCAATGTATGATGAACTTCCTGTACCAAAGAAAAAGAAGTGAGGCAGAAATTCATGTGGAAGATAAAGCAATTTTTGATGGGGACTTTGGGATAGTGTGGAGTGATTCATATCTAACTGGATGGTTTTCATGATGGAGCAATTATCGTTTTTTGAGGAAAAACACAATGATCCACGGCCTCCGCTGGCACTTAACTGGAATCTGTGGCATGGATGCACCAGAGCAAGTACAGGGTGTCTACATTGTTATGTTTACCGGAGAGATGAGTCCATAGGAAAGGACCCTACAGCCCTTCATAAGACA
>JAZOTN010000032.1:0-4534 GCA_045657665.1 Lachnospiraceae bacterium
TGGGGCTTTCCGTATTCAGTTGTTTTGTGTGGTAACTTAACAATACCGAATTACGAAAAGTACTTCCACTGCTTTTTATTTGTCGCTAAAGTAAAACTGCGCCACAGCCCAGGCAGGCCATCGCGCAGCGATTTTGTTCAATCGGGATTTGTGGAGGACAAAAGGAAAATGAAAAAAAGAACAGCTTTGATTTCAAAAGTTTATTACCTGACAACATTGATTGTGATCACGCTGATGGTCATCTCTATTTCCGGCTGCGCATCCGAGCCCGAAAAGCAGGATGCCGTGACGCGGCTTGATGATGATGGTTATCTGTATTACATGGATTACACAAAGGACTACTATGGTTCGGAAGTGATCAACGCCATGAGAAAAATCGGTTATATCGATCCTGGTTGCTCGGTTTTTTGTACCCATAACGTCGAAGGAGAGCCTATAACCTGTCGAAATTATGATATTGCACATCGAGTATCAGAAGAAGACCAAACCATTACAGGGTTGAACATCGTCCTTCACTGCAAGCCGGAAGGTAAGTATGAATCAATCGCTGTGGCCGATGCGGTTTGGTGCGACGAAAGCAATCCGCTGTTGAAGCAGGGTGGGCCAGACCAGAAAGGGTTTGATGTTTCCATGTTGGATATTCTACCCTATCAGTGTATGGATGGAATCAATGAAAAGGGACTTTACGTATCCGTTCAGCGTGTAGATATCAAAAAGGGAGATCAGCCTGGGAGATTCCCGGCGGGATCCAGCATGCTGCTGCGTTATATGCTGGATGACTGCGCAAATGTTGATGAAGCCATAAAGAAAACGGAAACCGGCATTATTGTACCGGGAGATTGGCAGGAATGTCATTTTATGGTATCTGATGCAACTGGTCGCAGCGTAGTGATTGAGAGCCGGAATAGTAATGTTCAGGTCATTCCTTCTGATATTTGCACGAACTTCTACCTGGGTAGTGATGATATCGAGGATTCTTACCGGAACGGTGTACTCAGGGAGGAAGCCGTCAAAATGACTGATGAAGACAAGACGACGAATTACCATTACGGCTACGGTCATGGTTATCATCGTTTTGCTACAATACTGGGACAGTTGGAATGTTATAGGGATACAGACAAAAAAGAGTATTATACCAGGATGCCGGAATCCACGGCTTTGGTAATCCTCCAGAGTGTGGCTCAAAATCCTTATACAAATGCAGCCGGCATTTCTATGACACAATACAGTGCGATTTACAATAACGAGAAAAAAACAGTGGAAGTCTGGCCATTCCAGAACTATTCAAAATCATTCAAATTTGATGTGGAGGGTAACAGGATCTCAGTTGGACAATGATTTCAGGATTTACAGACAGACAAATTCGATTTGTGGAGGAGAAGATCTTTGCCTCAGATGAATAAGGGCGGCAAGTTTATATTCGGAAAGGCATGAAAAAAGCACCCCCGAAGTGATGCTTTCATTGTATATGTGGTTCTATCTTAGACCGGTGTCTTTCTCAGGCGAAACTCACGATCAAGGTTCTCGAGGGGCTATACGAGGAGCAAAAGGCTGTCCCCCACCGGCAACATTATTCATCTCTTCGACAGATAACTGCATCCCAGCTTCTTCAATTACTTTCTTTGTTTCATCAAGATTTTCAGTTTTCTCTACCTTATTTTTCAATTCGCCTACAAGTTTCATAGACATACTCCCTTCTGGTGATGATTGTGTCTTTTTTTCATACCAATCAATATACCTAAGGATGACCTGGTGTGCGCCGGTAGACCGGAGGCAGTTGAAAATCAGGACACTCTTCGGACTTTATAAATGGCTCCAAAGTCTCAACTACTGTACCACCTGCAACCATGTTCAGTTCGTCGTCGGTCAGTTCCATTCC
The DNA here is from genome assembly GCA_045657665.1 of Lachnospiraceae bacterium. Taxonomy (GTDB): domain Bacteria; phylum Bacillota; class Clostridia; order Lachnospirales; family Lachnospiraceae; genus RUG12461. The sequence continues at coordinate 1,880 of JAZOTN010000032.1, forward strand.
GGCTTTTTCAATAAGGATCTTCTTTTCTTCTTTCGATTCAGCCTTTTCTACCTGGTTCTTAAGATTTCCTGTAAGTTTCATAGCCATATCCTCCGTAGACAAAATACCCTTTACATATATTTATACGATAAATGTCGGGATGTGGCAATTCTTACAGAATCTTATTTCATCAGAAGTTATCGAAATCTGTCTGTGTTGCGATCTCCGGGTATTTCCTGATCAGAAAAAGAGTCGTTGTCTGTTCTCTCCCCAGTCTTTTCTCTGATTGATTAATTGAACAAAGACAGCCATTTTTTGTGACTGCCTTTGTTTAAAATGCGTTTAAACGATTGTAATGACGAACCGCGGGAGCCTCCTTTCTTACTGGGTTTGAGAGTGTTTTTGGTTTACGCTTCGATTCCCATCACCCGCTCTCTGAAAAGCCCGAAAATACGGGCTTTTTCATTTTTTTACGGGGTATAAAAGGGTATAAACCCCGTAATTTCCCCTTTCTTCGCATATTACAGCGCTTTTTCTAATACTGAAAGATCGATCTCGTCACAGATTTCAGACCGGCAATAACCGTTTGTGGTCCGGATATCGGAATGTCCGGCTGCCACCTGGATCTTAGTCGGAGCGACACCGCAATCATAAAGGGATGTGATACTGGTGACCCTGATGCTGTGACTTGAAAGATACCGGATCCCGGCAGAATGGCAGTATCCCTTCGGATATAGAGAAGTTATTGTCAGCCTACATATTTTCATAGGGAGGGGGTATTTCTATGAAACCTACAGATCAGATCAAAGAAAAGCTTGAAAATGCGAATTCAAAAGAAGAAACGCATACCCAAATACCACCCTCCAAATTTGGAGGGTCGTTCAACCAAAATCAAGGGGAAAAAAGAGTATCTTTCAAGCCGAAATATGCTAGAATAAAACCCATGAAGAAGAAATCTATGCTCTGGATCCTTGCGGCAATTCTCCTGTTTTCCGGCTGTCAGAACACCGGGAAATCGGGGGAAACGAAGGAACCAGATACAAAGACAACTGAATACGGGATTGAGACGGAAGCTGCACAGGCTGTCGAAAAGACGGATGAGCCCGAAGCGGAGGATCCAAAAACGGAGGAAACCGAAGCGGAGGACCCGCAGGAAAGCAAGGAGATCACGGGAGTCTATCTCGGGGTAAAGGAGTACGGAGCACCGGAAACGAATAAAGAAAACCGGGATCATTTTCTTTACCGTTTTCTGATCGATGATCAGGAGGTCTGTTATTCCGTGGATAACGGAACGGATTACCCGATCCAGAATCAGCTGAAGGAAAACAGTGTTTACCTTATTAAAGAAGAAGACGGTATCATAAAAGAGGTTACGGAAAAGCTGCTTCCTTCCGAGGAGATCTCTTTTACCCCGGTGGTTCAGGGAACGCCGGGTGAAACAACGATCAAAAATTTCCTGGAGACGGCGCTGATGCCGGTCGGGACGGCTCTGTACATTTATGGAGGCGGCTGGGACTGGCAGGACGAGGGTTCCTCCGTTCAGTCCAGGACCATCGGAGTTCCTTCGGACTGGGTAAGGTTTTTCCGTGAACAGGATACGGATTATAACTATAAAAGTGAAGATCCGACGAACAGCTATTATCCATACGGGGAATATAATGAATATTATTATGCAGGGGCAGACTGCTCCGGCTATCTGGGCTGGGTCTTATACAATACCTTCCACACGACGGATCTCGAAGAAGGCTATGTGGGCAGCTCCACGAAGTTCGCAAAATGGCTGGCAGAGGATCTGGGATACGGAACCTGGTCCACAGAGACCGAAAATATCAGGCCCGGAGATATCATGAGTATCAAAGGCCACGTTTGGATATGTCTCGGCAAATGTTCGGACGGAAGTGTGGTGATACTGCATTCCACGCCGAGTGAAAGCCGGTCCGGCCAGCCCGGAGGCGGTGTGCAGATCAGTGCTTTGGGCGACAGCGATTCCTGCGAGGCTTATGCGCTGGCGAAAAAGTATATGTCGGAGTATTACCCGGAGTGGAATGAACGATATGAAGCGGTCCTGAGGGATCCGGGATTGTATTTTTCCACGGAGGCGGAAAATGCGGGACTGTTTTCCTGGGACACGACGGGTGTGGTGACGGATCCGGACGGTATCCGGGAAATGAAAGCGGATGAGGTTCTGAAAACGTTGTTTCAGGTGGCAGGAGAATGAAGCAGTATTGATGTATCTTACCATGGGAGCGGGCATGCTGGGATGGCCGCTCCCTTCGTTTCTGCAGGGAAGAACGCATTATCAAATTTTATACAGAGCGCTTTGGCTTCAAAATCGTTGGAGAAGAGGATGATGAACTGATAATACGCAACATGGAAGAAGCAGATGCCCGGGTCTTTACCGATGAAGAGATCGCACAAGGTTGGCATACGGATATCTCCAAATATTTGGCAAGTCTCCAGGATCAGTCTGCGGGAAAATGTGTTTCACTGACAGCCGTATATAAAGGACTTCCTGTCGGATATGTGAATGTCTATTTAACAGGGCTGGGCGGTGCATTCAGCGGAAAAGGGCTCCCAGAGATCGTTGATTTTGGCGTATTGGGAAAATACCAGAGAAAGGGAATCGGCAGCAAACTGATGGATGTTGCTGAAGAGATTGCAGGGCAATATGCCGAC
>JAZOTN010000033.1:0-149916 GCA_045657665.1 Lachnospiraceae bacterium
CGAAAAAAGTGCTTACCAAAGCATGGAAAAAACTGCTTACCATAAACTGAAAAAAGTGCTTACCGTGGATAGAAAAAACTCCTTACCGCGGATGGAAAAAAGTGCTTACCATACCAGAGAAAAAAGTCCTTGACATTTGCATTTTGAGCCGCGCCATATTTTTCAACAGGCTTTTTATCCGTCCGCTTATTCTCAGGCTTTGCCTTTTCATATATATTTTTCTTAAAACCTACATCAAACGATGTATATCCGCCAATCTTACTCATGAAATCGACCTCCTTATCAGAATTCCGCATCCTTGCGCATGAAAATATATCACACTTTCACATCCACATTATTTCCTGCTGGTTCTGATACAGATCCCGTGCTTACAGTAATACCGGAAGATACAATATCAACCGATGCGCCATCCAGCACCGTACCCTCTGTAGATACCGTTGTAGCCTCATCAGATACTTCACCGCTCTCCGATGTGGATACTTTAGCCTTTTCGATTCTTTCTTCTGCTGCTTCTTTTTCGGCTTTCTTCTTCTCGGCAGCCTTCTCAGCCTTCTTCTTTTCAGCAGCCTTTTCAGCTCTTTGAGCTTCCAGATCTTCCTTGGATGCCTTCTGCAAATCCTCATTCGCCGTGGTCAATGTGTTTATAGTTGTTTCAGCAAGTTCTGCTGATTTCTTTTGCGTTTTTTCAAGTTCCTCTTTTTTCTTCGTCACATCTCCGCCGCGTGCGGAATCAAGTTTTATTTCCGCGTCAAGTACACCGGCATGACCATCCATCTGTCTCTTGGTCGCATGCTGAACATGTGCAATCTGCCTTGATGTATTCGCTGACAAAAGTGCCCCAGTCATAATACTCGATAATGCCATTTTTACGCCCTCCTTTAGCTTGGCTGATAGGAAATCCGTTTCCTATGATTTATGCTCTTAAATCAAATGCACCACCAGAAAGCAGCGTCATCTTTCCCGACAGCTTCATCGTGAACTGATTTGTCAGATCCTCCAAATCCTTTCCTCTAAACTCCATGTTAAATGAAGACTCATCCGTCTTTTTTTCTTGCTGCTTCTGTTCAAGTTTTTTCTCAGCTTCTTTTTGCTCTGCTCTTTTCTCTTTAATATTTTCCAGCCACTTGTCTATCTCCGGATCTGTACTTCCTTCATCCCCAAATACACCTACCGTTGTCATTGTGCTGTATTCTTCTCCAAACTCAATGGAAACCGATTTAAGCGTCCCACCGTGCGCTATGGAAGATTTCTGCGCGGCCTCAATATAATCCGGCACTTTTGACAATTCTCTTTCCAGCCATTCTCCTGTTTTTTCATCTGACATAGCCTTCCGCATCAGTCCGCCTGTGACAGACACAGAAGCGCTCTTCCCTGGAGTCAGGCACCCGAACTTCTGCGTCAGATAATTTGAATAGTCCTTCACAGTAGTAAATTTTCTGTTTGATGTACTTCCAGAGTTATTTACAGTATTTTGATTATAGGAACCGCTTATTCTCATATTACTAATCCTCACTTCCTTTGACTTTGCAAATAGGAAATCCGTTTCCTATGCTTTATGCATTCTCATCAAAGAACGATACAGTTTGTGCTAAGTCGGCACTTTGATACGATCCAAGATTACCGCTTACATTGCTGAAACGGTCTAAGTAAGCCTCCCTTTCACTCCGCTTTTTTTCCATGCGTTCTTCAAACTCTTGCTTTTCTCTACGCTTTTCTTCAATGCGGGCTTCAGCTTCTTCTTTTTCTTTCCGTTTTTTTCTCAATCGCTCTTCTATTGATTGACTCTTACTTGGCTTACTCTGACCATTATTTACACTATTTGCAGTTCTCATGCCTCCACATGATGACTGCCGGTTCCCATCTGCATCGTATGTAACAGTCCTTCCTCCCAATTCAACACCATCACGCTTCGCAAATGAATACACCTGAGAATTTGCAGCAACCTCACCAGATAAATTCCACTCTACCTTTTTCGCAAATTCCGGATCATTAGCCATCTTTTTAAGGCAGTCATAGGAAAGGTTTACAACAACCTTGTTTGAGCTACATCTCAATTCTCCACCACTTGTATTAAATGAAATGCCGGGGAATTTCTTACATAAGCTCTCATAATAATCCTGTACCTTATCTTTGCTACTTTTTTCTTTTTCAACCGTTCTCTTCTCAGTCTGATCACTGCCTTGGGTAGCATTGATTCCATTACTATAATAACTGTCGATACGGTTTGTTATCTCCATAGGCATGCCATCGTCCTCCTTTATTCTTCAATCATAAAATCCGTTTCATTCAATTATGACGGGATAGATATTCTTATCTAATCTCTTTTTCGGAAGCCGCAAAACAGATATAAACCCCTATGTAGTGAACGGCAAGTTTATTGATGTGAACGGTAAATCTCACCCTGGGATCATCATCAAAGCCGTAAAGATCACCATATTCCCTTCATGCTCCAGCTGAATGGTACCATAGTATTTCTCAGTGATCCGCTTCATATTCATAAGCCCATAACCGTGGCTTTCCTTATCATCCTTTGATGTCTCTGGAAGCCCGATCTGGGGATCCAGCATAAGTTTCCCGGCAAAACTGTTCTTTACCTGTATCAGATAGGCATTGTTATTCTTCCAGGCCTTCACTTCAACATACGGATCCTTGCTTCCTGATGCCGCCCTTATCGCATTGGACAGTGCATTATTCAAAATGACACCGATATCGATGGATTCCACCTTCCCACTTGTCGGATAATGGAAATTCTGGGTAAAAGATATGCCTGCTTCTTCAGCTTCTCGCATCTTTTCAGATATAACGATATCCGTGACAGGATTCCCAGTCTTTACGTTGATTTCCGGCATAGGGAATCCATTTTGCCACTCATTAAGGTATTTTGCCGCCTCCTCAGTCTCGCCTTTGTCAAGCAAATTCCCAAGAACCATGATATGGTTATTGGTATCATGTCTTATCCCTCGGATATCGGAATACAGTGCTTCTATCGTATGCACATGTCCTGACAGTTCCTCCACCTGCTTGGATACAAGGGCATTCTGCAGTGCATCCTCCTGTGACTGCTTCATACGCTGATAAGAGTACATGACCGTAATAGCAGCCAGAAATGCTATCACTCCAAACAGCGCACGGATCCCGTCGTAAACCGGGTAATTATTCCATACATATTCCCCGGAAGTGTTCACATATACATCCGAAAGAAATGAACTGATCCAATATCCGGCGATAACAGCTACATAGGGAGAGGCAAGCAATGTCAGCTCCCTCCACTCCATCCTCACATTCTTCCTGGCATATATCTTTTCCGAAATAAATATCTCCAAAAACAGCAAAGCATTTTCTACCGCAACAAGCAGGACCAGGGCAATGACAAACCATACAAACTGCTTCCCCGGATTGTCCGATATCTCTCTCATAAAGGTAAGACCACTTATCAGCTTCCAAGGCAGAGCTGCGATCACCTGGGATATCCACAGGAACATATATATCGTCATTGAAAGAAAAACCCTCTGAGGCACGTTTCTTCTTTCACAAAGCAATGATGTAAGACAAACTGCAATGATCCCGATAATATATGCCACCACGCCCGACATGGAAAACGGTATCAGATAAAGAACCGTCATTACTGCAAAGAATACTGTTCCTGTCAGGACTGCTGACTTCTTTTTTATCATATAAGGGACATAGAACCTTGCAACAAGGATCGCACTGACAAACAGTCCTGCTATGGCAGATACCGTACTGGCTATATCCCACATTCTTTCCATACTCATGAATCAATCCCCCTGCGGCTGTATTCCAGATAAGCTTTAAGGAAGCCGTCATATTCCCTTCTTGATATAGGGATATTGTCTCCACCCGTGAGTGTTACTGACGTGCGGTCATATCTCTCCACATATTTCATATTTACAAGATAAGACCTATGTATACGGTAGAAATCCTTCCCGACAAGATTTTCAAGCACTGATAACTGTCCGTAATACTCTATGCTTTCATTCTTCATGTGAAGGATCGTCTTTCGGTCATATACCTCCGCATATAAAAGCAGGGACAGATTCACCCTGATATGCGATGTGCCGGACTGGATTTCAATATATTTATCATGCTTACAGGATTCTGCCCCCGATCTCTTCAAGTCCTTTACCGCATTTTCAAGCACTTCCTTAAGTTTCTCATCAGCCACCGGCTTCACAAGAAAGTGGAACGCACGAAGATCAAATGAATTGAACACCTGGTCTTCTTCACCCGTAATAAAGATCAGAATCTTTCTCCAATCCCTGTCCCGTAGTATCTTTGCCACATCCATACCACTCATCCCAGGCATTCTGATATCAAGCAACAGGATATCCGGCAAATCATCCGCATTAAGCAAATCCTCTCCGGATGTATATGTCATAATCTCTGCCTCAGGACAGATCTTTCCAACTTTCTCGGCAAGGATGGCGCATATTCTTTTTTCATCATCACAAATATCAATTCTCATGATATCCCTCCATCTGCGTATACTTTATTATTATATCGGATACCAAATCCTGTTTTCTGCTACCGATGATGTGAATGGTCGTTTTTTTGCAGTGAATGGTATATATATTTATCGACTTAAATCGTTTTTCTTGTGCGTAGGATTTCTTTCCTCATTATGTCGCTTTGCTTCCTTCTGTGCTTCGACAAGTTTTGCCCTAAGTGATACCCTTGTCTGCTCTGCATGTCCGGCGATCTTTCTTCCTATTTCCTTAGTCTTTTCTATTACCGATGTCAATTTCTTCATCACTTTCTTAATTACCGGAAGTGTCTTTTCGGGATTCGGTATCTCCACAAAGACTTTTCCAGTGCTTGATTTAACAGGATGCTCCAGTGCTTTTGCAAAATCTATTATACTGTCGTAATCATCTTTATCTGCCCCAAGGTCTGTCAATCCGTCCTTAAGTTCTTTTATTGCCGGGAATTCTTTTTTCTCTAATTCTTCAAGCCATTTTTCCGTGTCTTCTTCCGCAATCAGCTTTGCTTCCTGAATATTTACGATCTCACTTTGTACCTGCTTTACCTGCTCATTCGCATCAATCACAGACTGATCTGCTGCTACCTTTATCTCTTTTGCATTTCTTGTAGCCTCTATGGCTTCCTCCATAGCACTCTGTGCTTTTAGCTCTGCTATAGTGCGATTGCCCCCGATAGTAGTACCGTTAAGTACCGGAAACAATCCCTTCTGTGAATGCTGATCCATATATTCCTGCAGTACCCTATGGAACACATTCATTTCTGTCATATTCATAAGTTCCTTGGCGCAGACCTTAACCCTTGGTTCCTTGTCAGGATGCTTTTCGTTCCACTTTTTATCATCTACTATGGGGATGAAGAGGAAGTGCATATGTGGAGTAGTCTCGTCCATATGTACATATGCCGATATCACGTTCTTTTCCCCGTATCTTTCTGATAAGAACTTGTAAGATAATTCAAAGAACTGTTTTGTCTGTTCGTCCGTATAATATATCTCTGTTAACCTCGGTGCCGTTTCTGTAGTAACCGTTCCGTCTCTGTGATGAACTTCCCTTTCTTCATAGATAATGTTCCCGTTTTCATCCTCCATTGGAACATGTGTAGGAAGTGTTACACACCAGCTACCATAAACAACCACATCCGCACGGTTCATACATTTCACATTCGGATCAGAAAGTCTTGCTTCGAGTCTTTCCCTTTGTTCCCCGCCTTCGGGACACATATTGTAGTTTAAGTGCGTTCTTGTTGGATCAATACGCTTATTCCCGAAGGTTATATATTGTCCGTTCTCATCCTTTTTTCTTTCACAATGGGCAAATAATCCGTAATCACCTCTTGTGAATTTTTCAAAATTAGCCATAGTCACCGCCTTTCCGAACCCAAAATCTTTTTTGGTATAGGCAAGCTATACCAAAATGAGATTTTGGTAGCTTGCTCAGGGCGCTGCCCCGAGACCCTGCAGGAGCCAAACATAAGACGTTTGGCTCAGTTAAAGCCCTGCCGGATGATGAATGATCTTCGCCTCGGTACATCCTGTACCTTACTCGTTTATTCATCATGGTCGACATCCCTGTCTCCCGGTACAAACTGTTCCGAAGAAGATACATCCTTCTTCGATACAGCTTGTCCCTTTCCGGCAGTGCTTTCCCTGCTCGATGCCGCAGTATCGGCAAATTCGTTTGCGATTCTGCTAAAGTACGCATCGAGCTTCTTAAGATCAGGTTCATCTCCGAAATACTTCCTTACGAGATCGGCAATCTTACGATTGTCCTTCTCTAAGGAACGTTCGTATCGTTCCCTGATCTTATCCAGATCCTTCTTTAGTTCCATTGTTGATTTTTCTGCTCTTGGCATTTTCTGTTCCTCTCTTTCTTTAGTAGTTGTACACAGCTTTTACCTCACTCTGATTGCGCAGGTCGTTCCCTTCATTCAGTTCCATGAAGGTCTCAATGGTATCCGCTCTGATAAGAAGTTTCCGTCCAACTTTCAGTACCGGAAGCTTCTTCCATTCGATCAACTTACGGAGTGTATTTCTCCCGATACCAGTACACTCTGCAGCTTCATCGATGGAATATGCCATCTTTGATTCACGCATTTTTCATTCCTCCTTTCAATTTGCATTATGCAATTCTTTCTAAGCAGAATATATCGCAGGTTTTAAAATCTGTCAAGCAGATTGCAAATACATATTGTTTTAAACATTTGCATATTGCATTTTCTTTTGTTATGTGATACAGTACAGATGTACCAAACGGAAAGGGATTTTCGGTCAGGAATAATATGATTTTGATAACAGAAAAAAGTAACGATAAGCGGTACACTTACACCGAAAGAGGAGGCGTAAACAAATGAAAGATAAAGATTTACGCAAGATGATAGGAAGCAGAATCAAGCAGAGACGTACAGAGCTTAACCTTCATCAGAAATACATAGCAGAAAAGATGGATGTAAACACATCCACCATTCAAAGATATGAAGCAGGTACTATCGACAACACCAAGAAACTCATCCTTGAGGGACTTGCTGATGCTCTCCACGTATCAGTTGAATGGCTCAAAGGTGAAACCGATGAGTACGAAACAGACATCACAGATAAGCGTGATCTCCAAATCCGCGATCTTATGGGAAGACTATCTGTAAGCGATAAGGAAGAACTGTCAGATGAACAGTTCGCGTTCTCCAAAGACCTGCTCATATACATACTCTCGGAGTATGAACTGTTCCTTGATTCTTTTAAATTCGGATGTACGAATTATAAGAATGATAAACAAAATAAAGATATTGCCAAGGCAATGGGAATTGATTCCGTAAAGGAATACAACGAGATCATGTTCCTTAGAGAAGTGACTCGTTCCATCAATGCCTATAACGATATCGCGGATGTGATAAGACTCTACTCAAAGAGCCCTGAGAAGGCATCGGAAAGACTTGCCAACCTCATGGCTGACTTTGGCAGCGACGAGGAATAAATCATATTCAGATATCTTATAGTAAAAAGCATTTCAACAGTTCCGATTGCCTCGTGAATGAAAGGAGCACAGTTTATGGCAAAAGGATCTGTAAGAAAAAAAGGAAAAAAGTGGTACTACCGCTTCTATGTCGAGGATGCAAGCGGAAATCTGGTACAGAAGGAGTTCACCGGTACTGAAAGCAAAAGTGAAACGGAAAAGCTCTTGAGACAGGCAATGGAGGACTACGAAGAAAAGAAATTCATTGCCAAAGCAGAAAACACCACACTCGGCGATTTGCTTGATGTGTGGGCTGAGGAAGACTTAAAGACCGGGTCACTAAGCAACGGCACTGTAGAAAACTATCTCCAGACTATCCAGAGAATCAAGAAGCATCCGATTAGCAAGCGGAAACTAAAAACAATCACATCGGATCACCTGCAAAAGTTCATGGATCTGCTGGTGTTCGGAGGAACCGAAGGCGATTTTACATCAAACGGCTTCTCCAAGAACTATATGAGATCTTACTCGGCGGTACTGCACGGAGCATTCCGGTTCGCAGTATTTCCAAAGCAGCTCATAACATTCAATCCAATGGATTATGTGGTGATACACAGCAACGTGACTGATACGGAACTGTTTGCGGACGACGATGAATCACCGGAGACTACCAAGCCTCTGACCCCTGAGGAATATCAAAAGCTCATAGATTTCTTAGGAAAAAGAAGCAAGGATGCCATCCTACCGGTTCAGATAGCATACTTCACAGGACTTCGCATCGGAGAAGTTGCGGGGCTTACCTGGCAGGACATCAACCTGGATGAACAGTATCTCACAGTACGCAGGAGTATCCGATACAACGGAGCAAGGCACACCACAGAGATCGGGCCAACCAAACGAGGAAAGGTTCGTATCGTAGATTTCGGAGATACACTTACCGAAATTCTGAAAAAAGCCAAGAAAGAACAGCATAAAAACAGACTCCGTTATGGCAAACTGTATCATCACAATTACTACCGCGAAGTCAAAGAAAAGAATCGCATCCACTACGAATTCTACCATTTAAGCGGTGAGGATATTATTCCACCCGATTATCAGGAAATCGACTTCGTATGTAAGCGGGAAGACGGAAGCCTCGAAACACCTGCCACCATCTCAGATGCCTGCAGGTCAGCATCCAAGCATGTACCGGAACTGGAAGGATTTCACTTCCATATGCTCCGCCACACTTACACAACAAACATGCTGACAAACGGAGCCATGCCGAAGGATGTGCAGGAAATGCTCGGTCACTCGGATGTAAGTACCACAATGAACATATACGCCCACGGTTCAAGAGAATCCAAGAAAAGCAGTGCAAAACTCTTGGACAAAGTAATCGGATAAAAAAGTTTCCCTTGTATCTACCTCATAAGGGCAAAAACAAGGGAAAACCGTAATCCAATCACTATATAAAGGCTCACAAGCCTTGTAAATAAGGGAAAGTTAGCAAATCAGTTAGACAAACTCCGATTTGTATTATTCTATCATGAGCACTATCATATATCATAATATTTTTCAGATATTGTTGCCATTTTCCTTCGTATATCTTTATAGAGGGACAGGTACAAATGTGATGCCAAAAACCTGGCAAAATAGATATTTTACTCCCCAAATATCCAAGTATAATGGATAATTAGCTGAAAGAAAATATTGGCAAAACGGATAAAAATGCATATAATAATCTTGGCAGAACGGATATTTTTGATTTGTATTTGCCAGGAGGTGCATAATGGCAGTGTTTAAAAGAAAACTATATGGCAAGTTGCTTGAATGGAAGACCAAGTATGCCGGACGGTATGCGATACTTGTGGAAGGTGCCAGACGTGTGGGGAAAAGTACTCTGGTAGAGGAATTTGCCAAAAATGAATATAAATCCTACATATTGATAGATTTTTCAGAAGCATCGAAGGATATCAAGGACTGCTTTGACGATATAGCGGATCTGGACAGATTTTTTCTTAGGCTTCAGACAATTACAGGCATACAGCTTATAAATAGAGCTTCAGTTATTATTTTTGATGAGGTTCAGCTATATCCTAGGGCAAGGCAGGCTATTAAGTATCTGGTAGCTGATGGAAGATATGATTACATAGAGACTGGATCTCTGATATCAATTAAGAAAAATGTAAAGGATATTCTGATTCCTTCAGAAGAGATGAAACTTAAATTGTATCCGCTGGATTATGAGGAGTTTTTGTGGGCAACTGGGAATGAAACATATAGATTGTTAAAAGATTTCTATGACAAAAAGACACCGATTGGTAATTCTGTAAACAGAAAACTGATGCGTGACTTCAGAATGTACATGGCAGTGGGCGGAATGCCCCAAGCTGTACAGGCTTATCTTGAAAAAAAGAGTTTTAGAGAGATAGATGAAGTTAAGCGAAACATCATTCGGCTTTATGAGGATGACTTTAGGAAAATAGATGCCTCAGGTCTTTCTTCGAGAATATATAAGGATGTGCCTTCACAGTTGTCGCAGAATAAAAAGCGTTATGTAATTTCCAGTGCTACGGGTAAAAAGACTCAGAAGAGGGATTTGGAGAGATTGTATGATGTGATCGATTCTCAGACAGTACTAGTATCATACAATACAACAAAGCCTGATATAAGTTTATCCAGCACAAAGGACTTAGACAGTTATAAACTCTATATTGCAGATACAGGCCTATTTGTAACACTTATGTTTATTGACAGACCTGTAGCAGAGAATATACTATATGAAAAACTACTATCGGATAAGTTGCCTGCTAACCTGGGTTATCTGTATGAAAATGTGGCTGCTCAGATGATTGCGGCTTCCGGTAGAGAACTGTGCTATCACACATGGCTAAAGGATGGAAGTACGCATTATTATGAAATGGATTTTTTGATAGGGCAGAAACAAAAAGTAGTTCCAATCGAGATAAAATCATCAGCAACCACTTCACATAAGTCTATTGATGTTTTTTGCGAAAAATATTCTAAAATAACTTCCAGGCCTTATATCTTTTCGCAGAAAGATATTTCTAATGATGGACAGACTTTGTTCATGCCAATTTATATGTTGCCTTTTTTATTGGAAGAGCAATGACTATTGATGATCTATAGGATACGGGCAGAAATAGCAAGTGAAATTATTGAATGTTTGGAAATGAATTGCAGGGGGGACATGTTTAATGGATGAGGATATAAAAAATGCGCCGTTAAGCGAAAAATATACATTGTCGGTTGAGGAAGCAGCTGCATATTTTGGGATAGGACACTCCAGGATGTGGAGGCAATGCTTAATAATCCTTCGGATAAAGGTTATTTCAAGCCTGCATCTTCCGATTATCTGTATGTGGTGGAATATGTGAATGAAATGGATAGCAGGATCATCCTGGCTTCATTTGATGAGAGCGGAAAGCTGATTCAGTCTGTGACCAGAGAAGAGCGGAAGGACGAGAACGCCTTCATGAATTATGAAATCCAGGAATACCAGTCGCTTTCATCGGATAAGAAGGTGCTGTATCTTGATGATTATGCGTTCTTCGAAGCAGAAGGAGATGCTTCATATACGGACAGGACTAAAGAGCAGTATTTGGAAGAATTGGAACTGGAATATGAATATAATTTTGAATCTACGTTGCAGATTGTAGAAGGGAACGAAGGCTGATAAAAATAACGATTTTTTGCCAGACCCGGAATTTGTTCGCATCAGTTATAGAAGAGGATAGGGCAATCTCGAACAGTACCTATGAGAAATAAGAAAATACCTGCAATCATCTTTAATTTCGCGATCTTCGTAATGACGGTTTTCGGATATGCTTATTCACTGCTTCATCCGGAAGACAGCCGGCTGCCCAGCGAAGGGCTGTTAGATCTAAGGTATTTTACTACGCTTTCCAACTTTTTCGCCGGAGCGGTATCATTGCCTGCTTTGATCTGGATAGTCAAAAACAAAGAAAAACCCGGGCTTCCAACCGTTCTTTCCAGATTGAAGCTCATGTCCGGTGCAGCGGTTATGGTGACTTTCCTCACCGTCTTATGTTTCCTTGGACCGATGTTCGGTTTTGAAAAACTATATACAGGATCAAATTTCCTTTATCATCTTGTAATTCCGCTGGTAGCGATGGCGGATTATTGTTTCATTGAGAAGATGGGAAAAGTTCCGTTTCGGGATACCTTCTTTGCCACGATACCGGTTCTTCTTTATGGAACGGTATATCTTTTGAATATCGCGATCAATGGTGTGGGAGAATGGCCATACGGGAATGACTGGTATGGTTTTACCTCATGGGGAGCTCCCATAACATCCGGAATTTTTGCCGGGATCATACTGATCTCCTGGATTGTGGCGGTTGTAATGCGTGGGCTTTATACAAGACGGTACCGGGATCCTGCATGAAGAGTAAGAGCCTTCCTACAGGAGGGCTCTTTCGCTGTGTTTTGGAGCGGACCGTTCCCGGGTGATTTCAAGTACAGCGGTTTTTTCGGGTTCTTCTTTCGGTGTCAGGTTTGTCTCCGCGGCACGGTATCCCATGAATGCGCAGCCGAGGGCGATCGCGGCCAAGACAAGCGCACAGGCAAACCAGCGTCCTTTTCCCCAGACGGAAGGATCTTTGGAATACTTTCCCGTGATGATATCCGCGAACACATATCTGAGGATGCAAAGCACCGAGACGCTGATCAGGATCAGGACGCTTTGGGCGACGACAGTGGCAGAGGGCTCCTCGGGGTAGCGAGTGGGGAGGCCTGCGATTATGCAGATGATCCAGAAGAAGAACATATGATAGAGATAGATCAGCAGAGAATGGGATCCGAGCCACGACAGTTCTTTGATGCGCATCCCGGTCTGCTCGATTTTTTTGCAGAGAATGGTAAGACCCCAGATGGTAAGAAGAGACGCCGCAATGCAAAGCAGCATATTCACAACCTCATTCTGAGGAAAGTTTCCGCGATACATATCGCGATTTTCTGCCTGCAGTAAAGCGATCACTATACCGCCTGCCAGTGCCGGAATCGAAAGCACCCATTCCTTCGCGCCGGAGAGCTTTTCGCTCTCAAACAGATGATAATTTCCGGCAAAGGCGCCGAGCACCATGAACGCGGTCCAGAAGGGAACCATCTGCAGGTTGTAAGGAAGGTCGATGGCAAAGGCACGCAAAATGCCTGTGACAGCAAACAGGATAGCGGCCGTAAGGATTGTTTTTCCTTTGGATTTGATGACGTGATCCACGATGAGTAAAAATAGGATGCTGGCAAGCATCATGATCACGAGGAACCAGAAATCCGCAAGGAAGAGATAGCGTTTACCAAGATGATAGTATTCCCACTGAAACCAGTCCTGGATCGTACGATTCCAGATACAGCCGCCATAGAAGTTACGGAGGCAGTAGAAGGTCTCTGCTACCGGCGCGCTGCCGGACGCAACAAGGTAAACTGTACCCACCGCCCAGAAAAACAGGGAATACTTGAAGAAAGGCACAAGCAGTGTTTTCGCGCGGTTCTTTAAGTTTTCTGCGAGACTCTTTTTTCCCGGCTTGTGGAAATAGCCGGAGAAGAAAAAGAATGCGGTCAGCGCAATCTCAATGGTGTGATTAAAGAAACTCTTTACCGGACAGGGCGCAAGGAGGTGAAAGAACAGCACCTGAATGATGGCGATCCCTTTGGCCATGTCGATAAATTGAAGTCGTTTTGCTTCCTGACTCATTATTGGACTCTCCTTTTTTTCATTGAGATTTTCTGCTCATGGGATCAGTATATCATAAAATGACAGTAATAGTCGGATGGAAAAAGAGAACCAATGTTTTCTGCAAAAAAATGTTGCCCTCATGCCGGATTCATCGTATAAGTAAATAGAAGCAATTGCAGAAGGGACTCTTACTGATGATTAGTGAAGAGGAGATCAAAAATGGGAAGTGAAGAAAAAAAATCAAACGTGACGGAAGAAATAGAGGCAACAAAAAAGACGACAGGAAGTCTGGATGACCAGAAACTGGAGCAGGTTTCCGGAGGGACGGATGCCAGTGCCTGCTCTGGTTATTTGCCGCAGGCCGGGATTCCGACAAAAAGAGGGATCTGGTAATAGAGAGTAATGAAGAAGCCGTCTACAACATACTGTCATCCAGGAGAATCGTAAAGGGTCCCTCGTTTACGAGGGATACTTTCATGTCTGCGCCGAAAATCCCTGTCTCTACTACGTAATTTTCTTTCCGGCATTGCTCGATAATATAATGATAAAGCCGCTCGGCTTCCCCGGGACTACCGGCATCCGTAAAGCTGGGACGGTTTCCCTTTCTGCAGTCCGCATATAGTGTGAACTGAGAAACCAAAAGCAGCTCGCCACCGACATCATTCAGGGAACGGTTGGTTTTCCCGTTGTCGTCCGCAAAGATCCGAAGACCCAGCATCTTTTTAATCATTTTATCTGCGACTGATTCATTATCCTCTTTTCCGATACCGATGAAAACCAGAAATCCTTTTCCGATCTTTCCGACTATATGATTCTCTGTTTCAACCTCCGCAGAGGAACAAACCTGTATTACAAACCTCATGGTTTTTCTCCGATTTCTTTTGTTATAGTTTATTCTCCTTAAACATCCGCATCATCTCGTTTGTCAGGCTCAGATTGTTGGGCTGCAGCACGATCTCTTCACGAGGAACCCACGCCGCGTATTGAAGCTCGTTTTCATCCATGGTGATCGGATCGTCGCCGTCCGCTTCGCAATAGAATCCGACTAAAATATCCTGCGCCATTCCCCAGGGCTGTGATTTGTAATAGCGGATGTTCTTTACTTTAATGCCGGTTTCTTCCATCACTTCCCTGGCGACTGTTTCTTCCAACGTTTCCCCTATTTCCGTGAAGCCCGCGATGAGCGCATTCTTGCTGTATCCGGTTTTGTATCTGGTGATCAGCAGGGAATCGCCTTTTGTCACACCAATGATGACGGCGGGATTGATCCTTGGGTAGTTTACATTGCCGCATGCCGGGCATCTCAGTGCTCGTTCTTTTTTGTCCGGGATCAGTTTTTTGGCACATCTGCCGCAGAATACATGGTCTGAATACCACTTCCACAGATGATATGCCGTGAAGATGGCAAATACTTCTTTTCCTTCGAAGCAGTCCCTTGCTTCACGAATGGTGTAATACTGAAAACCTTCTTTTTGAAACACTTCGTTCCCGAGTGCAAGAAAGAACTTTGTCTCATCCAAAGAGAAAAGATAGATCGTATCACGTCCTTTTCCGTCGCTTCCGGAAGGGAATACGGTTTTTCCTTCGCATTGCTGCAAAAGGATCTTTCCTTCTGTATCAAAGAAGAACAGTGTATCCTGGTCTGTGATCGTATCGGGGATGTATTCATTTTTCAGTTTGCTTGGATAGATGTCCTGGATCATAAGATACTCCGGGGAGACAGGGGACGGTTCTGTGTCTCCTTCATATAATATACGAAATAATACCGGCTGTTGCAAGGGAGACACAAAGCCGCTTCCCTGTCTTCGCTCATTTTCTGCTGTTTTTCCCATGATATAAATTTTTTACCTTTTGCGGTTAAGGAAATCTCAAGTCGGGTCGATAATAAAATTGCAACCAAGAAGAGACACTTAAACAAGCCAAAAAGACTTGAGAGGAAAAAAGATGATTCGTAGAAAAAATACCGTATTAAAAGTAACCGCACTTGCACTTGCAGCAACGATCTCCGTTACAACCGCATCTGTTCAGGTATATGCAGACGAAATGGCAGTTGCAAATGAAGCAGTAGAAGCAGCAGAGGCATCTTGCGAGACACTTGAAACCATAACAGAAGGCAATACCGAAGCAGGACTTGAGGCAGTATCTTATGAAGACGGCGGAGCGATCGCACAGGAAAGCGTAGAGGCTTTTGCAGAAGCAGCAGAGAACCTTAACGCAGCAGAAATGATCAGCGAAGCAGCTGACGATCTTCAGGCAGCAAATGAAGAAATCGCAGCAGCAATGCAGGCAGACACCACCGCAGATGAGAAAGCGGCAGAGGCAGTCGGAAACGCTGCAGCAGCAGCCGATATCGCAAACAGCGCAGCAAATACCGTAGCAGAAGCAAAGGTTCAAGCAAACGACCTGATCGATATCATCACAAACACCGGTTCTGACGGAGCTCAGGTAAATGAAGCTCTTGAAAAGCTTGATACACTTACGGGAGATGCGAAGGAAGATTTAGAGGCAAAAAAGGAAGTCTTCGATGCGATCAGCGACAGATTCGAGAAGGCAAAGAACGAACTTGCAGCAGCAAGAAAGGTCTATGAAGAGACCGTGAAGGTACTTAAGAGCGATGACAGCAGCGTAGCAAAGGCAGCAGAGAGACTGGAAGACGCTAAGCAGAGCGTTGAGGCACTTTCCGAGGCATATGACAATGCAAGGGCAGGTCTTGAGAAGGAGCAGGCTCTTGTAGAAGATATCAACGCAAAGAAAGCCATCTCCGACAAGAACACCGATTGGAAGACCCAGAATGCGCTTATGAAGAGCATCATGGTCGGATACATCATCCCCAACATGATCGATAAGGATGCAACAAATATCACTTTCAGCAGCGAAACACAGAGAGGATTTGATCGTCAGAACAGCTCCTACTGTGTAGTGAAATACCTGGATAAGGATAACAATGAAGTAACCCGTTACTTCAACATCGACAGGACCGACAGACAGTACAAGGAAACCGATCAGTGGTACAAACTCGGAAGCTCCAGAGAGATCGTGATCTATGAGAAGCCCGAAGAGGATATCACATCTTCCTTATATCAGATCGAGCACTATGGCAAGAAGAACGTAACCAGCGAGTTCAAGGCAGATGTCAACGCAGGAGTATATGACGTATACGCATTCGACTATGCAGACGGCTCCAAAGAGTATAAGTGCATCGATGAGATTGAGGCAGGCATTGAAAGCGGCGACGTAACCGTAGAAGACGGTGTATACTACATGAACGGTGCAGCAGGACGGAAGATCGTACAGACGACCGGTAAAAATGCAACCGGGATCAGGGTTTCCACCAAAGATGATGCGGGCTTTAGGGCATACATCGAAAACGCAGCTAAGCTTGTTGAGAAGTATGAGAAGTACGACGAAAGCATCGCTGATGCACAGGATAAGATCGATGAGGCGATCGATAAGGTAGAGGCTCTTGAAGACACGATCGAAGGTATTGAAGAGAATAAGGTCAGGGTTGCAAAGGCTGTTGCAGGCGATCTTGGAAACTATCTGAGCGAAGAAGATGTTGCAAGAATTATGGCTGCTGACTCTGATGAGGGAGCGATCGAGATTCTTGAAGGAATCCTTGTAAACGCAAAGAATGAGTTTGAAAATGCTTCCGCTGAGCTTGATGAACTGATCGTAAAGTGTGAGGCTGTAAAGAAGCAGCTTGTTCAGCCGAAGAAAAGCTCCCGTGTCGTAGATGTGACCGAGGTTGTTGCTGGGAGCGAAGCAGTTGCGGACGAGGCAGTTGAGATGGAAGAAACCGGAGCTGCAGCAGTGGAAGAGATCGCTGAAAAAGCAGAAAACACCACAGTTGCCGCTGTAAAGACTGTGAGCAAGGTTAACAAAGTAAGAGAGACCAGAAAAGCAGTCAATACAAGAACAGCTAGCGGCAGTGCTCAGGCGGATTCAAACAAAGCGGATGTGATCGTTGCTGCAGACGGAGAAAGCAACATCACGGCACAGGTTCTTGAGGAAACGGAAAGCTTCGATGTTGACGGCGGTTATGCAAAAGCCGGATCTGACAAGGGAGCTGTTGCAGTGAACATTGTGAAAAACAATGAAGAGCCGTTTGAAACAAAAGCAGCTGACAACGCGTTCGGCGGGACATGGTGGGTGATCGTATTCTTCGTAGCGATCACAAAGATCATCGGAAAGATCAAAATGTATTTCTAAGATACAGAGCTTTTTAAGAGGCAGGGGACGGTTCTGTGTCTCCCCGAGAGGGAGACACAGAACCGTCCCCTCTCTCTTTTATCTCTCAAAAAAGAATAGAATATCCCTCCACATCATGGTAAAATTATAGATAAGTATTTCGTCAAGCAGCAGAACGCAGCAATGATGGAGAAAGCATGTGAGGATCATTGATCTGAATGAAGAGAATATCTCGCTGTTTCGGGATTTCCTGGGAGAGGATCTGGCAGAAAACATAGAGCGGACTTTTTTTCGCGGCATTGTAGTTGAAAATGAAAAAGAGGAAGCTCTTGCCGGAATGATGTGGGAACTGCGGAGCAGAGAGGCAGCTGAGGGCTTAGAGAGCCATATCATCTGGATTCGGGCAGAGGATGAAGAGGCAGGCGGAGAGCTGCTTCTTTCGTATAGAGAAAGGGCTTCAAAGGAGGGCGCAGTCCGTTCCACGGCAGCTGTGTACACAAAAAAGAAAAGTCTGGAAATACAGCTTTTGAAGAAGTACGGTTTTCCCATGAAGCTTACTGAGGGGGATCATATCACGGTGCCGCTTTCCGAACTGTCCCGAATGCCTGCCATGAAGGGCAAAACTTCTCCGGATAAGGTAAAACCCTTCAGTGCTGTTTCCTATCGCTCATACACCGACTTTGTTTCCAGACTGATCAGAGTGGGAAAGACAGGACTCTGCGAAGATATCGGCTATCTTTCCATGAGTTGGTTTGAGCCACAGGTATCCTGTTTCTGTGAGGAGGATGGGAGAGTAAACGGCGCGATCCTTTTTCACAAGGCTCCATCAGGATGCCTTGAGATAAAACTCCTTTTTGTTTTTGGAGATGACGCGAAGGAGCGGGGGACACAGCTTTCCCTTATGATGAAACAGGCGGTGGCTGCCATGGAGAGGTATTACCCTCCGGAAACTAGGGTCATTGTGGAAAGGCATAATGAGGCTTCGCTCCTGCTTTCGGAAAAGCTGTTTCCGAGAGGCTTCGGGCGTCCGGTATATGTGGGGGAGAGAAGGGAAGAACCGGCGGCAGGAAAGGGAGAGCTGGATGATCTGGACCGGTTCCTGATCTTTTAGGAGATAAGCAATGGATGATAATCTGACTTTGCAGAACCAGAGAAAAAAACTTCATACAGAGCAGGGGCTGCTGAGCGACGAAGAAATGCTGGAAGTGATGCATCCAAATTATCTTGAGGAGCAGCAAAAGGAGCCGGCACTTACGCCGGAGGAGATCAGGATTAAGCTTCTTGATGATGTCACAAACGATACCAAATGGTACGGGGACAGTGATGAAATGTTCATGATCAAGAGCGAGATCGCGGATCTTCGTGAGAAGTGGGTGAATGAAAAGAAAGTGAGACCCACCGATCTTCTTTTTCGATATGACTGTATCATCAGCATGGGGGAAAAGTATCTTTCCGGTAAAGGGAAAGGCCGCGGTATGTACGCCGATCGGCATCAGAAGGTCAGGAATCTCTGCGATGCTTTGAAAGCGGAACGGGAGGAACTGATCCTGACCCATGTCGGCATCGAAACGGAATATGGGGCTAGACGACATGATTATGCCATATCAAAAGCGTTGAATGAAAGGGGGGCGAGCAGGGATGCAGCCCGGCTGGAGAAGCTATTGAATACTCGGATACCGGACACGGAGACGGAGTTTCAGAAAGCGAAAAAAAAGATCCTGGATGTCTATGATGATCTCATTGATCACTACAAAAGCGCGTCAACATCCTTCTGTATTTTTTTCGACGCGAAGAAAAAGCGTTTGACGGCCCAAAGAGTCCTTGAACAACTTGAAAAGGAAAGGAGTATGTTCAAGCAAAAGCAGTTTTTCGAGAAACGTAGTCTGGATCAGGAACTGCAAACGAAAGAGAAATCTGATGATTCTGAGAAAAAGCAGGTTCAGGAGAATCAGAGATTCTGGGGAGATGACCTTACCTATGCCCAAATGAACAAGGAAATAGACGATCAGTTCCTGAAAGATAATCCGAATGTGAAGCTGATCAATGCAACGGAACAGGAGAATGCCTACAATCTCTTTTCCAGGCTTGCGGGGGTACGAGATCTCTTTATCGTCGCGGAGAAAAAAGTAAATTACATGGATAGTGTTCTGGGGATGGATACAGACGCATATCTGTCAGAGTCGAAGAAGGGACTCACCCTGGAGGAGGCTCTGGTGGAGGCAAAGAACTTAGATCTCCCCCTGATGTATTCGGATGAGGCGCTGGACCAGATTCAGACGATCCAGATTATTGATTTCATCCTTGGACAGAAAGGCCGCGATCAGAACAGCTTCCAGGTAAAAACAGAGATCAAAAACATTGAAAATATCGACTATCTTGTGATCACACATGTGATGGCGACGGATCATGGGGACTCTCTCGGAAAGGAGACCGCGGATGACCTGAATAAGGAAAATCAACAGAAGTCTACCCGGGAAATCTTCGATAAAGATGACAAACTCCTGATCCCTTTCTATGACTATCAAGCAGCGGATAAGATCATAGAAATGGATGAAAACAAGCTGGCGGACTATTTCCGACAGGCGGGGGTGTCGGAGGAAAAGATCAGCGCCTGCAAGGGGCGGCTTCGGAAAATGCAGACCCTGCTGAAAAAAGATAAAGAGAAGGGACGGCGGGCCGATGTGGAAGCGGATCTTGCGAATCCTGAGCATCAGACTGAAGAGTTTAAGAATATACTTCTGAATTACAAGAGGAGCACGGTTGGAAAAAATGCCTCCCATACTTATGTTTTAAACTCTTTGATTCAGGACTCGGGTCGGACGTACTGGGATGCAGAACTAAGAAAAGGGGAAAAACCAAGCGAGACTTCTATGAAGATTTCTGATGAAATTTCTGAAGTGGCGCAGATCAACAAAAAATCGGATCATGAACTGCGTTCGGAAAAACCGGCGTATGAAAAACGGAAGCGGATCAAAGAGATGCTTGATACGGATGAGGCAGGGTTTGCAGGTCAGGAACTTCAGGATGAAAGCAGGAAGGTGCTTGATGCGGTAAAGGAGTACATGAGCTTTGAGCACAGCGTCCAGTCTTTGAAAGCTGATTCTGACTTCGACCTGAAAGGGGCCGACCTCATGCGCAAATTGGAGCCAGGGAAGCATAAGGAACTGCAGGAAAAAGCCAAGAGTGAGTTGAAAAAAAGTGAGAAGGCTGAAAATAAGAAGCCTGATCTCGATGCGGCAATGCTCAGCGAGGAGGCAGTGCTTTCGGAAGGGGAGGAAGCAATATCCGAAAAGCAACTGACCAATAAGATGAACGAAATCTTCTACAGGGAAGAGGGAGATAAATACCAATACTATTTCCGCTTGAAATCAGAAAGCCGCGAGAGGGCGCTGAATCTTCTGATAGACCGGATGAGCGATCTGAATAAGCTGCAGGATAGAACCGCATATCAACAGGCGGAACTGGAAAGGTATGCGGAATATCTCGAGCAGCTGCATAGTGTCAATGAGTCAGGGAACCTGAAATACGACATCAAGAAGGATAAGCTGGTGAAGGTGGAGGATACTGAGTTTTCCGACGAGTATCATTTTATATCCGTAAAGGATCAGCCGCTCTTTCCTGAGGATCCGAAGCTCACGGATCTGGTGCAGGGAGGCGTGGGAGACTGCTATCTGATCGCGATCCTGGGGTCTGTTGTGGAAAACGATCCGCAGTTCATCAAAGACCATATGAAGGATAACGGGGACGGCACAGTAACCGTGAAACTGTATCAGCCCACAAATGCAAAAGGAACCACATTTCAGTCCATGGCCGTTACGGTAGAGAAATCTGTTCCTTTTCAAAAAGCGAAACCCGGAAAAAACGCGGGGGCTTTCGGCTCCTTGTGGGTGCAGATGTATGAGAAGGCTCTGATCGCTTCCGGTATCACCGGAAGGCATGACCGCAAAGAAAAGTACAGCTATTCCGAGATATGCGGTGGAGCCGGAGAGTACGGATTGAGCTGGGTCCTCGGAACGAAGGGCCAGGTGCTTTATGACATCGCGGAAGAAAACCATTACGAAGTCCCGCAGTGGAAGTACAAGGATAAAAAAAACCAGAAAACCAAGTACATCCCCGGCTTTAATCAGACGGTGCAGGCCGTAAAGAAAGCGCTGGAGGAACTATTAAAGGAAGACGTGATCGTTACGGCGGGAGCCTTCGAGGAATTTAAGGACGCCACCGGAAAGGGCGGCAGCGGAGAAAGTGTCAGAAGGGGAGTGGCCGGCAAGCATGCATACACGGTGATCAAAATGGAGGAGATCAATGGTAAGACCTATGTGCGCATCCGAAATCCCTGGGGTACCACCGTTTCGGAAACCGCCATGAACCAGCTTACAGGAAAGACCTTCTACAGAGGCCACAAAGGAGGGGAAGCCCAGGGCAGCTTTTTGATGGACATCAATACCTTTGTGGAGCATATACAAAGAGTAACTTATATTAAGAAAAGCAATGTGAAAGGGAAGCAGGATCGGAACGGAGCGGCATAGAGATCATGGATGAGGAATATTCTTTCATTACAGAGGTGCTTCTGCCGTCACTTCTAGCGGCAGCAGCCAAAATAAAAGAAGCAAAGGACTTCACTCCCTCGGCAGGGATAGCCGGGGAGCCGGCAGTGCTTGTGCTTACGGAGAGCGGATCTCTTCTGATCTCCTGCACTATATACACGGAAGGAACTGAAGTTTATCGGTACCAGGTGGAGGAGCCGGGGAAATGGAAGCTTTCCTTTCCTTCTCTGTATCTGCCGGAGAAGCTGGAATTTTTCCCTTACCTTCCCGTTTTATATGAGCGCATCCGATTTGGAGAGCGAGTTCCCGCGCAAAAGGATGAACGGACCGAGACCGAAAAAAGAGTGGCCGAGATGTATGAGAGGACACGGCTGCCTGCTCTGAAGGAGATACTCTCGGAACTTGGCATTAAAAGCGGAGAGGGAAGGAAGGAGGACGGAAATCCTTGTCTTGTGGCCGTGGAGGGAGACAGGCTGATCCGTTTTTACTATGACTACACCTTCCCGGAGTTGAGACTCACGGTGCTGGTGATCGCGTCTTCGGATGAGGAGATCCTGATACCGGAATACGGGAATCCGGAAAGCGCGTCCTATTACGAAGAGCTTTTCAGAGGTATATTTTAAGGAGCGGAAATGTTTCCGCACTCAAAACCGAGAGGTAAACATATGGAAGAGAGATCGATATTTCGCAAAAAAAGCATCGAAAGGGTTACATCCCCCGAACAGCTGGATGATTACATCAAGGTCACCACACCATCCGTGTGGCTGATACTTCTTGCAATGGTTGTTCTGATCGCAGGAACTCTTTTCTGGGCCGTATTCGGAAAGATTCAGGTTAATACGGATACCGGTGTAAAAGAGATGGCACCGATCAGCTACATTATCGGTTCATAATCTGAAACAGAAAGGTTCGGAAAAGATCTTGAACGTCAACAACAGGAAAATAAAACAGCCGATCAGTAAGGGCGTGGCAAAGGTTCCCGTTGTAATGCAGATGGAAGCACTGGAGTGCGGTGCAGCCTGCCTTACAATGGTGATGGCTTATTACGGGAAATGGATCCCTCTTGAGCAGGTTCGGGAAGACTGCGGTGTATCCCGGGACGGAGCAAAGGCAGGGAATATCGCAAGAGCTGCTAGGACTTACGGTTTTCAAGCCACGGGCTATCGTTTTGAACCGGAGCAGCTGAAAAAGAAAGCGGTATTCCCATGCATTGTCCACTGGGAGTTCAATCATTTCATTGTTCTTCGCGGTTTTAAGAGGGGAAAGGCCTATATCAATGACCCCGCGAGGGGTGACATCGTTATAACCGAGAAAGAGTTTGACGAGGGATTTACGGGCGTGACGCTCGTCATTACTCCCGGTGAAGAGTATGAACCTTCGGGAAGCCCGAAAAGCATGATTTCTTTTGCAAAAAAGAGGCTAAAAGGTACGGGCCCCGCCATAACATTTCTTGCGATCACAACCTCCGTAGCTTCTGTCGGAGTTATCTTTGTGACGGGCTTCTCAAGGTTTTTCATGGATGAACTTTTGCCGGGGAACAATCCCGGACTCGTTGCTCCCTTTATGATCGCGCTTTTTATCCTGACCTTTGTCCAGATCCTTGCGGCCTGGATCTCGGCGCTGTATTCTTTCCGCATCAGCGGCAAGTTTGCGGCAACGGGAAACGCCACCTATTTTTGGCATATCTTAAGACTCCCGATGAAGTTCTTTTCCCAGCGTATGGCCGGAGACCTGGAACAGAGACGTCTTGCCAACGCGACCATCGCGAATCTTCTTGTGAATACCTTTGCCCCACTTGTGATCAACACGGCCATGCTCATCTTTTATCTTGTTGTGATGCTCAGCTATTCCGTTTCCATGACGGCGGTAGGGCTTCTTTCCATTGCAGTTAATGTCTTTGTGGCTTATTATATCAGCGCAAAAAGGGTCAACATCACCCGCGTTATGATGCGCGATGAAGCAAAGCTGTATTCCAGCACGGTGTCCGGCATTGAGATGATCGAGACGATCAAATCAAGCGGTGCCGAGAACGGCTTCTTTGCAAAATGGTCCGGCTATGAAGCAAGCGTAAATACCCAGCGTGTCCGTTTTGCGCGGATCGATGCCAGACTTGGCAAGGTGCCGCAGATCGTGATGGAACTGGTGAACGATATCGTGCTTATCATGGGTGTCTACCTGATCATCAAGGGTGAATTTACATCCGGTATGGTGTTGGCTTTCCAGGGCTTCCTGATGCAGCTCCTCCTTCCGGCGAGATCTCTGATCGAGGCGGGACAGAGCCTACAGGAAATGCGCACACAGATGGAACGGATCGATGATGTTATGGAGTATCAGCAGGATCCGGCAACGGAAAGCATAGCGGAAGCAGATGAAAAAGAGGACGCGCCGTCCTTGAAAAAGCTTTCCGGAACTCTGGAACTTAAGAATATCACTTTCGGTTATTCAAAGCTTTCTCCACCTCTCATTGAGGATTTTTCCCTCACTCTCGGAAAAGGAAAAAGTGTAGCCTTTGTCGGAGGTTCCGGGAGCGGCAAGAGTACACTGTCGCGCCTGATCTCGGGACTTTACCGCCCTTGGGCAGGAGAGATCTTGTTTGACGGCAAGAGCATCGATGGGATTGACAGAGACACGTTCACCGCTTCTGTTGCGGTTGTGAACCAGGATATCATACTGTTTGAAGATACGGTCGCAAACAATATCAAAATGTGGGACAACTCCATTGAGGACTTTGAAATGATCCTTGCGGCAAGGGATGCACAGATCCATGAGGAGATCATGAGGAGAGACGGCGGATACTCCTATCGTTTAAGGGACGGCGGACTTGATTTTTCGGGAGGTCAGAGACAACGGATCGAAATAGCGCGCGTGCTTGCCCAGGATCCTACCATCGTGATCATGGATGAGGCGACAAGCGCCCTTGACGCACAGACGGAGTTTGATGTTGTTTCCGCCATCAAGGACAGAGGGATCACCACTATTGTTGTTGCCCACAGGCTGTCAACGATCCGGGATTGTGATGAGATCATCGTACTGGATAACGGCAAGGCTGTGGAGCGTGGTACGCACGATGAACTGATGGCAAAGAACGGATTATACGCAAAACTCATTCAGAGCGAATAACGGGGAAGATATGAAAAGCTGGTATGAAGAGCAGATAGAACTGCGAAAAAGCAACGATATACAGGCGTTTGAGGATTCCTGCCTCCGGATCGCGGATTCGGTCATGGGGAGGAGTCTTTCCGCCGCGCTTTCCAGTGAGCGTGAACAGGCAACGGACGCCATCAGCCAGGTCCTCAAATATTATCACGTAAAGATGAGAGAGGTTCCGGAAAAGCTTACATCGATCGAGGAGGTTCTGGAATATCTTCTGCGTCCCTACGGCATTATGACAAGACAGGTGACGCTGCGAAAGGATTTCCGGAAGGATGCTTCCGGCGCGATGCTCACAACCTTTGCGGAAAGCGGCAAGCCGGTTGCACTGATTCCGGCAGGCCCCAGCTCATACAAGTATCTCAATCCGTCCGCAGGGAAGATGACGAAGGTCACTGCTTCTTCGGAAAAGCTCTTTTCAGAGGAAGCGATCGCCTTTTATAAACCGTTCCCCACCAAGTCCATGAATCTGAAGGACCTGTACGGATATCTTTTTGCAAACATTGACCGGAACAGTATTATAGGATATGTCGGGTTTGCACTGATGGCAACCCTTGTCGGGATGCTCATCCCGTGGATCAACAGTCTTCTGTTTTCGGATATCACGGCAATGAAGAACGTATCGGCACTTGCAGCCATTGCGGTTTTCATGATCTGCGTATCGATCTCAAGCCTGCTGTTCGGAACCGTGCAGGAGCTTTTCCTTCGCAGGATCACACAGAAGATCAGCATGAATATCGAATCGGCAACGATGATGCGGATCCTGTCGCTCCCGAGTTCTTTTTTCACAAAATACACCTCCGGTGATCTTGCGAGAAGAGTAGAGAATGTGAGCTTTCTTGTGTATGAGATCCTGAATCTGGTCACGACAAGCTTCACAACCGCACTGTTCTCCTTCATCTATATCTTCCAGATCCGGTCCTTTGCTCCGGCGCTTTCGACCCCGGCATTTATCGTCGCGGCGCTGCAGATGATCACCATCATAGCGGTTTTTGTGATACGATCGCGGATCAACAAGACACAGATGGAGCTTGCTGCAAAGGAAAGCGGTCTTTCCTATTCCTTTATGACAGGTGTTGAAAAGATCAAGCTCTCCGGAGCGGAGCGCAGGGCTTTTTCAAAATGGGCAAACGCTTATGCGGCGCAGTCAAAGTATATGTATGATCCGCCATTGTTCGTGAAGGTTTTTCCGGCCATTATCACGGCGGTATCCCTTACGGGCACGATGATCATTTACTATCTTGCAATCCGAACCGAGGTCGACATCTCGCAGTATTATGCGTTCAATGCTGCCTTTGCCATGGTAAACGGAGCGTTCACGACGCTTGTTCCGATGATAGAGCCGGCGGCGCAGATCGCACCGACCTTTGAACTCATACGCTCGATCATCGAGGCGGAACCTGAGATCGCCGAGGACAAACCGGTGATCGAAAAACTCTCCGGCGGGATCGAGCTTAACAATGTCACGTTCCGATACAGTGAGGACATGCCGCCTGTTATCAATGACCTGAGCTTAAAGATCCGGCCGGGGCAGTATGTCGCGATCACGGGAAAGACGGGATGCGGCAAGAGCACGCTCATGCGTATCATGCTGGGCTTTGAGAAGCCTCAGAAGGGTGCAGTGTATTATGACGGACGCGACCTCAGCAGGATCGACCTGAAGTCCCTCCGTTCGAAGATCGGTACCGTGATGCAAAACGGCACTCTTTTCATGGGTGATATCTATTCCAATATCGTCATCTCGGCACCGCGGCTGACCCTTGACGATGCATGGGAAGCGGCGGAAATGGCAGGGATCGCCGATGATATCAGACAGATGCCCATGAACATGTTTACGATCATCGGGGAAGGCGCAGGAGGGATATCGGGCGGTCAGAAGCAGAGGATCATGATCGCGCGGGCCATCGCTCCGAAACCAAAGATCCTGATGTTCGATGAGGCTACGAATGCGCTTGATAATATCACACAAAAGCAGGTATCCGAATCCCTTGATGCCCTGAAATGTACTCGGGTAGTCATTGCGCACAGACTTTCTACGATCAGGAACTGCGACCGGATCATCGTACTTGATGAAGGAAAGATCGTGGAAGACGGATCCTATGACGAGCTTATCGCAAAGAACGGGTACTTTGCCGAACTCGTAAAGCGTCAACAGGTAGAGCGAAAAGGCGCTTAGCGATCAGCGAATACGAGCTGCAGCCCTTTCCGGGAGACAAGCTGTTCGTATTAATGTCCACGACGCTGTGAACGCTTTTGTGAACGGCGCCGAACAGTTTGATGATCTGACGATGCTCTGTCTGGAATATAAGGGAAAAAGTAAATAGAGGGTTGAGAGGGCCGGGGTGTAATACCCTTATGCTTTTTGAACCATCTATCAGGAAAGTGTGAATGTGATGCCCAAAAAGATCAAAACTATGCTTGCGCCGCAACCCTCAGAATTCGGTTCCACCTGTCTTGCAATGCTCCTATCATATTATGGCATCCGGGTGTCTTTGTTTCAGACAGCCAAGGCCTGTATGATCACACCGGACGGCTGCACGATCAAGCAGCTGAGAAATGGTGCCGCTGAGCTAGGCGCGTCATCCGAAGTGGTAGAAGCGGATCTGTCCATGTTGATGCAAAAAAAAGAGCCCTGCATTGTTACGGTGGAGGGTCAGTATGCTGTGTTGGAACGGCTTACCGCAAAAGCAGCAGTGCTGGAGACACCGGATCGGGGACGCATCAAAATGAAGACGGACGAGTTTTGGCGTGCCTGCGGAAAAGAGGCGTTTTATCTGGCAGTGCAGGCGTCTGCAGTTAAGGACCGTGTTAAGAAGATGTCTGTTGGCCGTTATGCGCTTTCACTTATCACCGGTGAAAATTTTTATGATGCACTTCTATATGGCTGCGTTCTGCTTGTTATTTCCATTCTTCTTGCCTTAATCCCGCATTTGACCAGTGCGATCACGGACGCTATCTTTTCCGGCGGCGGTTCGGATGGGTCTCACTTGTTTGAACAACAACTAATAGGGGCATTGATCTGTATGATGATGCTGATCCTTTTGGAGCTATTATGTATTCCGATCTTTGCACAGTTTTCCGCAAAGGTGACGATCGGCTGCCGAAAAAATTTCCTCTGGTCGGCGATCAATCTCCCGATGGATTTCTATCAGATCCGTTCGGACGGTTTCTTTATGGAAAGCGCCGAACAGGTGATAGAAGTCGGATATTTTCTCTCAAAAGAGATTGTAGACGTGCTGCTGCGGCCGATACTTGCGGTGGGACTTCTGGTGATGATGGCTTTCGTGTCCCTCCCATGTACCATTGTGGTCGCCGCTGCTGTTGTGGTTATGGGAGGCGCGAGCCTGATTTCTGCAAAGTTTGAGGACCATCAGGGAAGGATCGTCTTTTATAACCAGTGCAAAGAAAGCAACTTTTTGATGTCGGGACTGAAAGCGATCCGCAGCATCCGGAACTCCGGATCGGAATTCGTTTTTTTCCGGGATTATGTGAAGCTGAACAGGGAATCGGCAAAAGCGTTGAGGCCGTACAAAGGGATTCAGAAGGTTTTTGCCATTTTGCCGGCGGCGTTCGGAAATCTGGCGAAGCTTGCACTCATACTGATCGGTGTATACAGTATCTTCCGCGGTACGCTCACATTCGGCGGACTGGTCTATGTGCATGGTCTCTATTGCGTTGTACAGGAGTATATCCGGACAGCTATTTTCTCCGGACAAAAGCTCATGAGTATGAAATACAAGATAGAGAATATGCAGGAGGTCTGCGAGGCAAAAGAGAAGGAAGACGAAGATACAGAATCTGCGGCGCAGCAGGAAAAGCTTGAGAAGCTGAGAGGGAAGATAGAGGTGTCGCATATCAGCTTCGGATACAACCGTTTCGGGAAAAAGATCCTGGATGATATCAATATGGAGATACCGGCAGGAAGCAGTGTTGC
This sequence comes from Lachnospiraceae bacterium, assembly GCA_045657665.1. Taxonomy (GTDB): domain Bacteria; phylum Bacillota; class Clostridia; order Lachnospirales; family Lachnospiraceae; genus RUG12461. The sequence continues at coordinate 28,960 of JAZOTN010000033.1, forward strand.
AATTGTCGGTGCTTCCGGGAGCGGTAAGACCACATTGAAAAAGCTCCTTACCGGCAGATATGAACCCTGGGAAGGACAGATCCTTTATGACGGAACCGACTGCAAGAATATTCCCGCCCCGGTGATGACAAACTCCATTGCTTCGGTTGATCAGCAGATCATCATGTTCGAAGACAGCGTGATGAACAATATCAAGATGTGGGATACGACGCAAATGGATGCGGATGCGATCCTGGCTGCGCGGGATTCGGAGATCCATGAGGAGATCATCCTCCGTGAGGGCAGATACAGTTCTCTGATCGAAGAGGATGGAGGAAACTATTCCGGTGGTCAGCGCCAGCGTATCGAGATCGCCCGAGCTCTTTCCATGGATCCTTCGATCCTAGTCATGGATGAGGCAACAAGTGCATTGGATACGGTTGTGGAAAAACATATCGTGGATCATGTGAGGGCAAGAGGCATTACTACCATTGTGATCGCGCATCGGCTGTCCACAATCCGCAGCTGCGACCGGATCTATGTGATGGATCAGGGACGTATCGTAGACAGCGGTACTCATGACGAACTGATGCAGAGCTGTGAGCTTTACCGAAAGCTTGTGACACTGGAGTAAAGAGGAAACGTTATGGGCAATATATTTACACAACAGATCGCGGCAAGAGCAAAAGCGGATGATGCGATGCGAAGGAAGGCAGATGAACTGATCGAAGGCGCTGCCGGCAGAAATCCTTCCAATGATGTTCTGGGAGCTCTGCACTCCAATGAGAGCGCATTGAACCGAATCCTTTTACTTTGCGGTATAGAAAAAGAAAAGCTGAACGATCTGGAAAAAGAGGATATTCTGTTCACACGCCTGGATGATGATCCGAAATGGTATCTCGATCAGACCGGTTATTGTATCGGAGTGAGAGAGGATGGAGAATACATTGCGCTGCTCCCCGGGGTAATGAAAGGATATTATTATCTGAACGGGAGCACTAAGCATAAGGTCAATAAAAAGAACGTCGGGCAATTCACGCGCGTTTACAGTCTCTGCCGGCTGCTGCCAGAAAAAAAGCTGACGATATTTCAGCTGCTGAAATATCTCCTCAGCTTTATGCGTAAGAAAGCGTTGGTACTTTATATCATGATCACGCTTCTGGCCGGCATACTCGGGCTGATCTTCCCGCGGCTGACAAGCATCCTTCTTACGGAGGCACAGAATCTGAACGGCGGTTCATTTAAGAAGTTTCTGATCCTCGCATTGCTCTGCGTTTCCGCTGAACTGATCAGACTGTTTCTCAATGCCGGCCTTGCTTATTATGAGAGCGTCTATACGAACATGGTAAGCTGCAATGTCAAAAATGCGGCTCTGACCAGGTATTTGGAGGAAGCGGGGAATCCGAATTTCCAGCGGAGTGCTGCAAACGTTTGGACAGCGATCAACACTACGCTGCCGGAATTCACAGAAAATCTGGTCGGTTCGGGACTTGCCATGCTGCCACATCTGGTATTTGTACTCTGTTATTGCGGAGCATCGTGGTTCTTTCTGCGTGTGCAAAGTGTATGGATGTTTCTTATGCTGGGGCTGCTTGCCCTTGCAATATGGGGTATTAATAAAGGCTATGATCTATGGTATAAGTCCATGATACAAAACCGGATCAAAGGGGACCATGTGCTGTTCCAGGTGTTTAAAGGGATCGAAAAGATCCGAAGCAGGGAAGCGCAGAAACGGATCTACCTAAAATGGTCCAGAAAATATTCCGAGGAAGCATTCGCGGATAAGCAGCGAAAAAAGTATAATCAGGCATCGACAGGGGCACAGGATCTCATCACGCCCGTTCTTACTATAGTGCTGATCTTAGTCATGCTGAATGCCGACATCAGCTATTCTGCTTTTATGACAGGATCCCTACTTGCAGGACTTCTCGGCGGGCAGATTTCTGATCTGATCTTCTGTGTTGAGCGGATGGTGAATTCCAAGTCTCTCTGGGAGAACATTTCGTTTCTGTTCGCAGGGAAACAGCAGATCGAAAAAAAGATGATGTGTACAGGGTTTTCCGGTGAGCTTTCCGTCAACAAGTTGTCCTTTGCCTATCCCGGAATGGAGCGTCTGCTGGATGGAATTTCTTTTCATGTAAAACCCGGTGAATATGTCGGGATCGTGGGCATGTCCGGCTGCGGGAAAAGCACGCTTCTTCGACTTCTTCTCGGCATCCTTAACCCGAGCAGGGGTGAGATCAATTACGGGCGCTATGAACTCTCCGGTACGGATCAACGCACGATCCTCCGAAATATGGGTATCGTACTGCAAAATGAATCCCTGATCCCTGGCACGATCCGTCAGAACATGATGATGCAGCCGCGGCCGGTCACAGAAGAAGAGATCTGGGAGACACTGGAAAGTCTTAAGATCGCGGATCATGTACGCAGTTATCCTTACGGTCTGGATACGGAGATCGGTTCTTCGGGAGCGGCTATGTCTGGTGGGCAGATGCAAAAGCTGCTCATCGCGAGAGCGATCATATCGAAGCCGAAGATGATCATCTTTGACGAGGCGACCAGTGCACTGGATAACGTTTCGCAGCGGGAAGTCAAGGAGGCGCTGGATGCCATGAACTGCACACGTATCGTTGTTGCACACCGTCTCTCTACGGTTAAGGACTGCGATCGGATCCTTTTGCTGGAAAAAGGACATATCACGCAGGAGGGAACCTACGACGAGTTGGTGAAGCAGGACGGCCTCTTTCGGGAGCTGGTGCTCTGCCAGACAGGGGAAGCTTTATGAGTAAAGCGAGAAAAGAAAAGCGGAAAGGGATCCGGTATAAATATCTGAAACATGTCTGCAAGAACTCTGCAATATGTGGATCAGGTAAAGATCTTCACGGCCGAAAAGGAGAGGATTGGTGTGGAACTGAACATGGCTACGGAGATCCAGGCCAGCCAGCTTCCGAGGCAGTTTCCCGCTTTCCCGGACCGCACGGAGTTCAGCCTCTATGCTAGCATGAATCCCGCGAGAGAAGTGGGCGGAGACTTTTATGATTTCTATCTGGTTGATGACGATTACATTGCGATCTATGAAGATACTGTCTTTAAAGAACGCAAATATTTGATGATATTACGATGCTGTGTTTCCGGTATAATGGGTGATGGGGAGTCTTCTCTTAATCCAGCCAAAACTCCACAGCTTTATCGATCCAGCCTTCGGCGATTGTTCCGGTTGCGGGGCCGACGCCGTGTTCAACACCCGGATAGATATGTGATTCATGTCTGATCTGATGGCGTTTTAAAGCTTCGGTCATCAGCTTCGTATTGCGGGGCGAAACGGTAGAGTCCGCATCGCCGCACCAGATGAATGTCGGCGGATAGTTTTCATCGAGATTTGTATGAACGCTGCGGGCGAATGCATCCCGATCGCGTGCGTTTTTGCCAAGCAGATTATCCCGCGTTCCGGCATGGGTCAGAGCCTTTTCCAGAGTGATGACGGGATAGGTGAGGATCAGTGCGGCGGGCCTCGGAAGATTATATTTCGGATACCCCATACTCGTTGTTCCGAACGTTCCGACCAGATGGCCTCCGGCGGAAGCACCCCACACGGAATAGCCTTCCATAGTGATGTGATAAGATTCCGCCTTTGACATGATCTCTTTTATCGCACGCGCAAGATCATCCTGCGGATTCGGATAATGCGCTTTTCTTCCCACACGGTAATATACGATCACGCAGGAGATGCCTTTCCGGTTCAAGGCTTTTGCGATCGGCACCCCCTCAATATAGCTGCATACATTTGCATAAGCGCCGCCCGGGCAGATCACGGCACATTTATGGATCTTTCCGTCACGGATCACAAAGCGTTCGTCGAGTCCGTATCCGCTTGGCCGAAGGGCATCTTTTACAAGTTGTATTCTGTCGATATCCGGTCTTTCTTGCATGGTATTATCCTCCATTATTTCATTGCTTCCTCATACAATTCTTCAAGCTTCTCGGGTGTCATTGAAACGGAATCATTATAGATCACCTCGCCGTTCCGGTTGATCACGATGGTCTGCGGAAGCACCTGCGAGCCGCCCAGCATGCCGAAGAGCTTCTCATCTTCACTGTCGATCGTGATCGGGAACTCCCAGTCCTTGTCCGCAAGAAACGCCTCCACATCTTCTGTGACAAGCCCTGAGTGGATCGCAAGAACCGCTGCATCCGGATGCTCCTGATAAAACTTGTTAAAATACGGAAGCTCCTTGACACACGGCCCGCACCAGGTTGCCCAGAGATTGATGATCACCGGTTTTCCTGCTTGATCGCTAAGTCTGAATGTACTTCCGTCCAGACATTTCGCTTCAAGATCCGGAAGTGTCTCCAACGATTCCATAACGCTGACGGTTTCACCGGAAGCCGCATCCGTGCTCTTATCAATAAAGTTCGCCCATATCAGTAACGCAAGGAGCGCAGCGCCGAGAATACCCCACAGAAGCTTTTTCGGTATCCGTATGATCTTTTTCCCGGCACGCATCGCGATCGCATCCTGCGCGCAGTCCGATACACAGTTTCCGCAGTGGATGCATTCATGATCACCGACACGTTTTACATCCATTTTGCAGTTCCGCACGCATGCACCGCAGCCGTTGCACCTGTCTCGATCCACCTTCACCCCGATCACGGCGATCCTGTTGAATAATCCGTAGAGTGCACCGAGGGGACATAGAAACCGGCAGAACGCACGGTAGCAAAAAACACATAGGACGATGACTACGATCAGGATCACCAGCTTCTCCCGGAAAAGGACTCCCAGAAGGGAAAGAAGATCGGGGTTTTTAGGAAGCAAAAGCAAGGCTCCTTCCAGCGTGCCCGCCGGGCAGATGTATTTACAGAAGGCGGGGACAGAGATCCCTTTTCCGATCCCGATACAGAGCGGGATTGCCACTGCAAACACCGCCAGGATCACATATTTGAGATACGACAGAGCCCTTGTTATGCGGCTCTTTTTGATCTTCGGGACAGGGATCTTATGAAGAAGCTCCTGGAGAAAGCCGAACGGACAAAGCCATCCGCAGATCGTGCGTCCGCAGAGAACACCGGAAAGAAGGATGATCCCTGCCACATAAAAGAGAGCGCTTTTATCCAAGGATGAAAGCGCATTCTGAAGAGAGCCCAAAGGGCAGGCCATAACAGCGCCCGGGCAGGAATAACAGTTCAATCCGGGAACACAAACACCTTTTGTCGGGCCTTCAAAGATCTTCCCTTTTGCAAATCCTTTCAGATGGGCGTTATAAAGAAGCGCGCTGTAGAGCTGCAGGAGATGCCGTTTCCTATCCAAGGCCGATACACTCCGAACAGATCTTGCTTGCTTTGATGAAGATATCCCGCATCCCCCCGCCTGCAATACCGGCAGCGAGAAGCGCTGCTGCCGCCGAGAGGATCACGATGTTGATCACCAGACGCATCCTGTCTTTTGTCATAGCCCTATTCCTTTTCCAGGACGATCGAAAGATCCCCGTAACGATCCTCCGTCAGATAAACGGTATCGTCCTGCCGGTAACCTTCCGGTGCGTTCACGACCCCGACCTTGTAAACAGCGGGTTCTTCGTTATCGAAAAGCGCGCACCCGCTCTCGTCTGTTTCTTCGAGCCTGCATCTCTCATCGGAGCAGAATTTTACTTTGACTCCCTCTACGGGATGTTCTTCCTCATCGGTCACATAGACGCGGTACACATCCTGCCCGGGGTTTCCTGAATTGCTGCCGCCGCATCCGGCAAACATCGCTGCAAAAAGCAGCATAAATACTATGATAGCTGTTCGTTTTTTCATAATGATCACTCCACCAGATCCGGCGAAAAGCTCTCCTGCCACGGGAGGCCATACCGGTTTAATGCATCCATGAACGGATCCGGATCAAACTCTTCTATGTTGTGAACACCGGGCTTTTTCCACGTGCCGTCCATGACAAGAGAGGCGCCGATCATAGCCGGTACCCCGGTTGTATAAGCAACCGCCTGAGAGCCGACCTCCTGATAGCATTTCTCATGATCGCAAACGTTATAGAGATAATAGTTCTTTTCCTTCCCGTCCTTTATTCCGCGGAAGATACATCCGATGTTGGTCTTTCCTTTGGTCCTGGGGCCAAGCGACGCAGGATCCGGAAGCACTGCTTTCAGGAACTGCAGCGGAATGATCTCCTTCCCCTCAAAGAGGATCGGCTTGATGCTTGTCATACCGACATTCTCCAGGCACTTAAGGTGCGTCAGATAGCTCTGGCCGAAGGTCATAAAGAAACGGATCCTTTTAATGCCGGGGATGTTTATCGCCAGACTTTCAATCTCTTCGTGATGGAGCAGATACATATCTTTTTCACCGATTTCCGGGAAGTTATAAACGCGTTTGATCTCCATCGGTTCTGTCTCCACCCAGTGCCCGTTTTCCCAGTAGCTGCCCTTTGCGGACACTTCGCGGATATTGATCTCAGGGTTAAAATTGGTCGCAAAAGGATACCCGTGATCACCTGCGTTGCAGTCCAGAATGTCGATCTCATGGATCTCATCATACTGGTGCTTTAAGGCATAGGCCGAAAAAACGCCTGTCACGCCGGGGTCAAATCCGCTTCCGAGAAGCGCGGTCAGACCGGCCTTCTCAAAGCGTTCCCGATACGCCCACTGCCAGCTGTATTCAAAGTGTGCCGTGTCCTCCGGCTCATAGTTTGCAGTATCCACATAATTTGCGCCGGCCGCAAGGCAGGCATCCATGATGTGAAGATCCTGATAAGGGAGTGCCAGATTCAGCACCGTATCCGGCCGGTATTTCCGGATCAGTTCCGTCAGGGCACTCACATCGTCTGCGTCGATCGCAGCCGTTTCGATCACGGTGTCCGTTTTCCCTGCAAGTTTTTCTTTGACGGCATCGCACTTGCTTTTTGTCCGGCTCGCGATCAGGATCTGCTCAAATACGCCGCTGTTCTGACAGCATTTATGGATCGCAACATTGGCTACACCTCCGCAGCCGATGATCATAGCTTTTCCCATGGTGAATATCCTCCTGTTTCCATGTTGATCTGATTTTCGAGATCATTATAGCAGAAAATTGACTTTAGTGCAGAACGCTTTTAGAATACATGATATATAGCGATACCGACTTACTTTTATAGACAGACAAAACTGAACAGCAGACAAGGAGGCACAAATAGGATAAGTCAGAACAAATGAAAACTGTATCGGTTGTAACAACTGTATTAAGGCATGCTTTCGTAGACGATCTGAACTGTACAAACGGATGTCTCTACCATCAGGGAGACGACGGAATCCATAGGGCTGATGCGTGAACTGACTGATAATGTAGAGGGGACATTGAGGCAGATCATCGAGAACTGATGAGAAGGAAATAACCAACCATTTGTTGTTCTGCACAGTCGGCGATAAATAACTGTAGCGCCTGACGCCTTATCTGTGCTATAATGACTAAGATTAGACACAAAAAACACAAGGGCAGGAATGCTGCCTTGTGTTTTCCTTTGCCTGAAGCCGGAAAGGAGTTTATCCATGAGCGTTCGCAGAGTATATGCGGAGAAAAAAAAGGAGTTTGCGGTTGCGGCGGATGCGCTTCGTCATGAGGCGAAGCATCATCTCGGGGTTCCGGGCATAAAGGATGTCAGGATCCTGATCCGTTACGATATCGAAAACATCTCTGAAGAAACCTACAAAAAAGCGCTGGTGACGGTTTTCTCCGAGCCCCCGGTGGATGATGTATACGAAGAAACCTTTGATCCGGGAGACGGGAAAGTCTTTTCGGTGGAGTATCTTCCCGGACAGTTTGACCAGCGGGCAGATTCCGCGGAGCAGTGTGTGAAGCTTCTTTCCGCGGAAGAAGAGCCGGTGATCCGGAGCGCGACGACTTATGTGATCCTCGGTGATGTCAGTGACAGCGAGCTCGCGATCATCAAGGGACACTGCATCAATCCGGTTGATTCGAGAGAGGCATCCCCGGAGAAACCCGATACGCTGCAGATGGTCTTCCCGGAACCTGATGACATTGCTTCTTTTGACGGCTTTCTCAATATGGGAGAAAAAGATCTGAAGACACTTTACGGATCTCTTTCCCTTGCCATGACATTTCGTGATTTTCAGCACATTCAGCAATACTTCCAAAATGAAGAGAAACGGGATCCTACCGTGACGGAGATCCGGGTACTGGATACCTACTGGTCGGATCATTGCCGGCACACGACGTTTTCCACGGAGCTCAAAAAGATCACGTTCGATGACGGTTATTACCGTAAGCCGCTGGAGAGGGCGTTCCGTGAATACATGGACACGTTTCATAAACTCTACCGCGACCGCGATGACAAATTTCCGTGCCTCATGGATCTAGCAACCATGGGAGCAAGGCGTTTAAAGGCGGAAGGAAAGCTTTCCGATCAGGAAGAGACGGACGAGATCAATGCGTGCTCCATCGTGGTTCCTGTCGAGGTGGACGGGAAGACCGAGGAGTGGCTTGTCAACTTCAAGAATGAAACACACAACCATCCGACCGAGATCGAGCCTTTCGGTGGAGCTGCCACATGTCTCGGCGGAGCGATCCGTGATCCGCTTTCGGGGCGCACCTACGTCTACCAGGCAATGCGTGTGACGGGCGCGGCAGATCCGAGAGCCGGTGCAAAAGAGACGCTTCCAGGAAAACTCCCCCAGAAAAAGCTTGTGCGTCAGGCAGCAAAGGGATACAGCTCTTACGGCAACCAGATCGGTCTTGCCACGGGGTATGTCAAAGAGATCTATCATCCGGATTATGTTGCGAAAAGGATGGAGATCGGTGCCGTGATCGGTGCGGCTCCGAGACGGGCGGTGAAGCGCCTGACGAGTGATCCGGGAGATATTATCATCCTTCTCGGAGGACGGACGGGACGCGACGGCATCGGCGGAGCTACCGGTTCTTCCAAGGCGCATACGACGCAGTCCATAGATGTATGCGGCGCGGAGGTACAAAAAGGAAACGCTCCCACTGAGCGGAAATTGCAGCGTCTTTTCCGCAGGGAAGAGGTCAGCTGTCTGATCAAAAAATGTAATGATTTCGGAGCGGGCGGTGTATCCGTTGCAATCGGAGAGCTTGCACCGGGACTTAAGGTGAATCTCGATAAGGTTCCGAAAAAATATGCGGGACTTGACGGAACGGAGCTTGCAATTTCGGAATCCCAGGAACGGATGGCGGTCGTTGTGGCGCCTTCCGATGTTGAGAAGTTTCTTTCGTATGCACATGAGGAAAACCTGGAAGCCACCGAAGTGGCAGTGGTGACAGAGGAGCCCCGCCTCGTTCTGACATGGAGAGGCAGAGAGATCGTCAATATTTCCCGTGCCTTTCTCGATACCAACGGCGCCCATCAGGAAACAGACGTGAGAGTAATGCTCCCGGATCCGGAAAAGGGCAATCCGTGGAAAACGATTCCGATCGCTCCGGTCGATGAAGCATTGAAAAGAGGAGACAAAAAAGCAGCAGTTCTCGCAACGCTTTCCGATCTCAATGTATGCTCCCAAAAGGGACTTGTGGAGATGTTTGACGGCTCCATCGGAGCTGGTTCGGTACTGATGCCTTACGGCGGCAAGTACCAGCTTACCGAGACGCAGAGCATGGTGGCAAAGCTCCCTGTGGCAAAGGGAGATTCCGATACCGTGACCATGATGGCATACGGATTTGATCCGTATCTTTCCGCATGGAGTCCTTTCCACGGAGCAGTCTATGCGATCACGGAATCTATTGCCAGGATCGTATCCTCCGGCGGAGATCCGGAGAAGATCCGCATGACCTATCAGGAATATTTCCGTCGCATGTCCGAAGATCCCGCACGCTGGAGCCAGCCTTTTGCGGCGCTTCTCGGGGCATTCGATGCACAGATCGGATACGGGCTTCCCTCCATCGGCGGAAAGGACAGCATGAGCGGAAGCTTCAACGATATTGATGTTCCGCCGACGCTGGTTTCCTTTGCGGTGGATATCGCCAGGGAAAAGGAGGTCATCACGCCGGAGCTTAAGGGCACAGGCAACCGGCTCGTGGTGTTTGAAGGAATTGTCGATGACCATGATCTCCCTGTCTATTCTGAAATGATGGAGATGTATCGGGAGATCCATCAGATGATAAAGGACGGTCTTATTATTTCCGCGTATGCGCTGGACGGAAAGGGACTTGTTGCCGCTGTATCCAGGATGTCTTTCGGAAACAGACTCGGTGTGAAGCTTTTCGACCAGTCCGATGCACTTCTTTTCGGGAATCAGACAGGAGGGATCGTCGCGGAGGTGCCGCAGGACCGGTTTGAGGAGTTTTCGCAGAAGACAAAGAGTGCTTTTCTTCCGGTCGGCGAGGTGACGGGCGATGAACAGATCACGATCGAGGGAGCAGCCTCTGTTACGATGGAAGAAGCAGTGGAAGCCTGGGAAGGCACTCTTTCCGGCGTATTCCCGCCGGTCGCAAAAACGGACGACGGCTCATCTGCCGGGGAGCCGCTTTATAAAGCAGATGCATCCGCCATATATGTCTGCGGACAAAAGACAGCATCTCCCTGCGTTTTTATTCCGGTTTTTCCGGGAACGAACTGCGAATACGACAGCGCCGCCGCTTTTGAAAGAGCGGGTGCAAAGACGGAGACACTGGTATTTCGGAACCTCTCCGGAAATGACATCAGGGAATCCGTTGAGGCGTTCACAAAGGCGATCGACAGAGCACAGATTATCATGTTCCCGGGCGGATTCTCATCCGGCGACGAGCCGGAGGGAAGCGCAAAGTTTTTTGCGAACGTTTTCCGCAGCGAAAAAGTACAGGATGCGGTGAGACGCCTTCTTTCGGAGCGTGACGGACTGATGCTTGGGATCTGCAACGGATTCCAGGCACTGATCAAGCTTGGTCTGGTTCCTTACGGGGAGATCCGTGAGCAGGATGCAGATTCACCGACTCTGACATACAATACCGTCGGACGCCATATTTCACACATGGTATACACGAAGGTGATTTCCAACAAGAGCCCGTGGCTTTCGCTTGCAGAGCCCGGCAATACCTATGTCGTACCGGCTTCCCATGGAGAAGGAAGATTCGTTGCTTCCGGAGAGTGGCTCAGGCGCCTTTCGGAAAACGGTCAGATCGCGACGCAGTATGCGGATCCTGACGGAAACGTCTCTATGGACAGCAGGTGGAACGTAAACGGGTCGTATCGCGCAATCGAGGGGATCACGAGTCCGGACGGACGCATTTTCGGGAAAATGGCACACGCGGAACGTATCGGCAGATCGGTTGCCATCAATATATACGGCGAGCAGGATATGAAGATTTTTGAATCTGGAGTGAGATATTTTAAAGGATGATGAAGAATCCGGGAAAGCAAAAATTGGATAAGCGGAAACAGCAGCTTTACATCATCTTGCTCCTGTTTCTTATCATGACCGGGGTGATCGTGGTTTTCGTTCTGAAAAACGAGCTTGCGGAAGGAACGATGCGCTCTTATACGTTCACAAATTTCGGAGGGGGCGAGAGACAGGAAGGGCTGTCCGTTTCCGTAAACCGCGGAGAATTCTGGAAGAACTTTTCGGAGTATCCGGAAAGCCCTTATGGTGCCGAGTATGATTTTATCATCACGAGTGAATCCACTGCGCATTTCCAGAACTGGATGACAGAGGTCGATTTTCAGGAAGAACCGGAGATCGACAGTTCCTGGAACGGGGACTTTACCATCGGGGGGAACCGTATGTACTTCGTTCCGGAAAATAACGCCGAGATGAATCTGACGACGATTTACCCGGGAATGTCCCGGACATTCGGCGCGGTCATCTATACGAAGGACCGGGAGGATCCGAAAAGGATTGTTCTCACCGGAACATGGTACCGGCCGCCACTTCAGCAGAAGCCTTTCTGGGTGATGTTTTCGGTCTGGGTGGTGCTGCTGTTCATCCTGATTCAGTTATTTATGACCCATAAACGTACAGAGAAGTACCGTCAGCAGATCGCGAAGGATTATGAGATGGTGCGGCAGGCGATGCTGACCATGACGGATTTTATCGATGCGAAGGATTCCTATACGAGAGGACATTCCACGCGTGTGGCGATCTATTCCCAGAAGCTGGCGGAGCGGCTCGGAATGGATGAGGACGGCAGGAGAGACCTTTATTACATTGCACTCATGCATGACTGCGGCAAGGTCGGTGTGCCGGATGCCGTTCTGAAAAAACCGGGAAGGCTGACGGATGATGAATTCCGGCTAATCAAAGCACATGCCAGTATCGGGGAACATTTGCTTTCACATTTCACCACGATCCCGAATATCAGCGACGGAGCGCATTATCATCACGAGCGCTATGACGGGAGCGGTTATCCGGATGGACTGGCCGGTCAGGAGATTCCTTATGTCGCACGCATCATATGCATTGCAGATGCAGTGGACGCCATGAGTACGAACCGGTGCTACCGTGATCGTCTTCCCATTGAGAAGATCATTTCGGAGCTGACGGAAAATGCGGGGATCCAGTTTGATCCCGTGATGGTGCCGGCTATGATCCAGCTGATCCGGGAGGGTGTTATTGAGGATGCTCAGAAACTTTATCCGAATCGTTCGTATGAACCTTGATTTTTCTTTTCAAATGAAAAAAAATCATGTACAATAGTTAGACAACCTCTAACCTATTAGGCGAGACTATCCGATATAATAATTGGAGACTATTATTAAGAGCCCTAGGGCTCTGTGTTCCGATTGTATATGGAGAAAACCGGATGAAATTTAAACGAATCGATGTGGAAACCGTCAGATGCCTCATATCAGAGGAAGAGCTCGAAGAAAACGGGCTCAATATGGATGATTTTCTTTGCAACGGCGACAAGACAGAAGACTTTCTTCGAAAGATCGTGAGCCTTGCGGAGACCGAGGTCGGCTATCGGATCCCGGGCGGTTCTCTTTCCGTGCAGGCGTCGATCCTTCCGAACCACGTGCTTTCCCTTACACTTTCCGAAAAGAAAGGTCAGGGGATCCTGGATATTCTCCGGAATCTCAAAAATGCCATGACAAAGCTTTCCGAGGCTGTTGAAAATGACGACACGGAAGCATTCCGGGAGATCCTGGAAGCGATGGGTGCGACGGATACCCAGCAACGCATCGGGGAATCGGACAGCGGAGAGAAGAGCGTTGTCAAGAGTTCTTACCAGATCGAATTCGACACCTTTGACCATGTGCTCCGTTATGCGGACGCAACACTGGTTCCGGATTCTGTCGCAAATGTGGTCTACAGTCTCGAGAAAACAGGCAAATACTATCTGATCATTTACAAGGGGAGACTGAATGATGACCAGATGTGCCGTCTTTTATCCGCGGCGCTTGATTTTTCCCACGCGATCTATTCGGATCCGTCACTGCTTGCATATCTCGATGAGCATGGAGAAAAGGTTCTTTCGGAGGATGCACTCCAGACTTTGAGGAGCCTTTAAGGAAATAGTTTTGAAATGAGTGTAAAAGGAAAATACAGGATTCTGCAGGGACTATACTGGATGAATGCCTGTGTGGCATATGGATATGGGATCTCCTACCTCAAGGAAATGGGCTTTTCCGCGGGATATCTGGGGATCCTTTTTGCTGTGTTTTCTTTGTTTGCCGCGCTGATCCAGCCGGTTGTGGGACGGATCGTTGATAAGAGCAGACGGTTTCACTGGAAGACGGTTCTTCTCATCCTGACGACGGTAATGATTGCTCTCACGCTCTGCCTTCTGGTCGTTAAAGACGGCACGGCGTCTGCGCTTCTTTTTTGTTTCTATGCGATGTTCTGTACGATCACCATGCCGATGATCAACGTGGTGTGTTTTTATTATGAGCATCAGGGAATCGGCATGAATTTCGGTCTGGCAAGAGGGATCGGTTCGCTGACCTATGCGCTGCTTTCGCTCCTCATCGGGCGTCTCATCGCGCCGCTTGGCATGGAGGTGATCATCTGGATCGGGCTCATCGTTGCTGCGGCAACATTTCTTTCGACCCTCTCTTTTCCGTATTCAGGACCCATTGAAAGTACGGAGAAAAAGACGGAGCTTAAGGCGAAGAAAAATCCGATCGCGTTTCTCAGATACTATCCGGCCTTTTTTCTGATGGTGGCGGCCTGTGCCTGCTTTATGACATTCCAGAATATGACCTCAAACTACATGGTCATGATCCTGGAAGCGGTAGGCGGAAACAATGCGAACCTTGGAGTGGTGCTTGCACTGGCTGCGGTTTTTGAGATACCGGTGATGTTTCTGACGGGAGCATTGGTAAGGAAATTTCCGACATGGTGGTTGATGACGTTCGCAGGCACTGTTTATGCCGTGAGGGGAGTGCTTTACTATTTTGCGAAAGATGTGACGGGGATTTATCTGCTGCAGATCCTGCAGCCGTTTTCTTATGCGGTTCTGATCGGGGTTCAGGTGTACTTTTCCGATCAGTGCATGGAAGAAGAGGATCTTGCGACAGGGCAGGCATTCCTCGGAATGGCCATGGCGATCGGAAGCACGCTCGGCTTTTTTGCAGGGGGTGTTTTCATTGAACGGTTCGGAGTCGGTCCCATGCTCCTTGCATCAAGCGCGATCGCGGCGTGCGGAACGGTTCTTGCCGTGATCTCTTCGGTGATGTGCACCGCGAAAAAGAAGGCGGAAAGAAGAGGGGCCGCCCTTTAAAACATTTCAAAGCGACTCAGCCGCTTTGGCTTTCATCTCCCGTTTATGCTCATACATATCGCTGTCTGCGCGCTTCATGACATCTTCCACACACGTATCGTTTTCAGGATCATAGTCCGCATATCCGATCGCGGCGGAAACCTTTTCCCATGGCTCCAGCGTAGAATCGTTTGTTAACGAGTTGACTTCCTTTCGGAAGCTGTCGATGAGAACGGTTCTCTTCTGGTAGTCGCTTTTCTGGAGCAGGGCGACGAATTCATCTCCGCCCACCCGGAAAACCGGAGAATGGCGGAAGGAACGGCAGATCAGACCGCAGAGACGGTCGATTGCGATGTCACCTTTGTCATGGCCGTAGGTGTCATTGAGGTGTTTTAAATCATTCAGATCGATCATGGCAATGGCAAAAGGAGCGGGATTTGTCCGGAGGGTGGTATCCAGCGAGCTCGCGGCTTCGCTGTAAGAACGTTTGTTACGGACTCCGGTCTGCTCGTCGAAATAGGCCATGCGGTTCATGGCTTCGGCCTCGATCCTTGCCGAAGAGAGTTCCTGCTTTGTGGCCAGAAGATTCGTATAATAGTCATGAATCTCCTGCTCCATCCGTTTCATGGAGTCGGCGAGCTCTTCGATCTCATCCTTTGTATGGATATTGAGATTCACGAACTGTTTCATTTCCGATGCGGCATCCTCGCTCGCATAGGCTCTTGCCGCGTTGGAAAGCTGTTTCACGGGACGGATGACGGATCTGCCGATGTAGGTCATTCCGAGGAGGGCGACCACGGCTGTCAGGATAAACAGAAGAATGCCGATCATCACCATGTAATGAGCCTGGTCGGAGAGGATGCTTTCCATGGCAGTATCAACGGCGCAATAGGATACGATCTCATCCCCGTCATAGATCGGGAAAGCGGCAGTGGTAAGCCATCCGTATTCTTCAGTGTCTGTGATATAGGGAGGGAATCCCATTGCCGGATCCGAAAGGATCCCGTAATTCATCTCATACAGAGGATCAAAGCATCCGGGCGGGCAGGGATCATCGGAAGCATCCACCAGGTAGACACAGTTTTTGTCTTCCGGGACGATACAGATGATATAGACGCTGTCAGCGCCGTTGATATCCTGGTAGGTGCGGAGAACCTCGCGGAGCGACTCATACTCCGGCATATTTTCGATATCGGAAAATCGTGCGATATAGGTATTCCACTCATCAGATCCCCATTCCTCGCTGGAAACTTTGGGGTCGGCGGAATCATAGATAGAGAGAACGGCATCACGGAGCGCCCTCACATCTTTGCCATCCACAACCATGGCGATGGATTCTGAGAGGGCTGCAGTATGCTCTTTGTAATGAGTATCTGTCATCTGATGGACAACCCGGTTGCTCGCGATCAATGTCGCCATGCTCAGAATGACGGCGAGAAAAACGATCAAAAGAACCAGTTTGGTACGAAGCGATACTTTCATGTAAGGGCCTCTTTACGGAGAGTATGACTATATTTATGATCAGAGGACTTCTTTTGCAAAGAAACATGTGTATTATATCACAAAAGCGGCTATAATGGTATATGGTGAGGGAGAAGAAATGAGCTTAACTGAGATCAAACTGCATGACGGATGGCGCATGAGGTCTACGGAGTGGAAGGAGTGGATTCCCGCAAAGGTCCCGGGTGATCTGTACTCGGATCTCCTTGCTGCGGGAAGGATCGAAGATCCCTACTTCCGGGACAACGAGCTGACTGCGCTATCCTATGCGAAAAAAGAATATTTTTACGAAACCACGTTTGCCGTACCGCCGGAGACTCTGAAAAAAGACGTCTGTCTCCTCCGGTTTGAAGGGATCGATACGCTTGCCGACATTTTTCTTAATGAAACAAAGATCGCGTCGGTAAACAACATGCATCGGACCTGGGAGTTTTCGGTCAAGGAGCATCTGGTTGTAAACGGAAACCATCTCCGGATCCTTTTTCATTCCCCGACCGCCTATATCAGGGAACGTTACCGTGAAAAGAGACTGGACGGCACTTCAGATGCCATGAGGGGGTTTCCCTACCTTCGAAAGGCACATTATATGTTCGGCTGGGACTGGGGACCGAGGCTTCCGGGATGCGGGATCTGGCGTGATGTCAAACTGATCACTTATGACACGGCGCGCATCACGGATGTGAATATCCGACAGAGACACCGGGACGGAAAGGTGTATCTTTTCGCGTCGGCCGGGATCGATGCGCCGGAAGATGTCCGAAGGGAACTTACAATCACCATCCACGTTTTTGATCCGAAAGGAAAGACTGTTGGAGAAACGGGAGGAGATACGGTTGTAGTCAACTCTCCGAAACTCTGGTGGCCTTCGGGCTACGGAGACCAGCCACTGTACCGGGTGAGGACGGAGCTTTATTATGGGAAGGAACTCCTGGATGCATCGGAAAAACGCATCGGGCTCCGGACCATGACGGTGACACGGGAAAAGGATAAATACGGGGAAAGCTTCTGCCATACCGTAAACGGCGTCAACATCTTTGCGATGGGAGCAGATTATATCCCGGAGGATTGTCTTCCCGGGAGGACAAACCCGGAGCGAACAAAAAGACTCCTTACGGATGCCCGCAATGCCCATTTCAACTGCATCCGTGTCTGGGGAGGCGGATACTACCCGGAGGACTGGTTTTATGATCTCTGTGATGAGCTCGGACTCGTTGTCTGGCAGGACTTTATGTTTGCCTGCGCGGTGTATGATCTGACAGAGGACTTTGAAGAGAGTATTCTAGCAGAGCTCCGCGATAATATCAGGCGCCTTCGGAACCATGCGTCTTTAGGGCTCTGGTGCGGCAACAATGAAATGGAAATGTTCGTGAAGCAGGGCGAGTGGGTTAACTCTCCGAAAGAGGTCAGCGATTACATCAAAATGTATGAGTACCTGTTTCCGAGGATTCTTGAAGAACTGGATCCGGACACGTTTTACTGGCCGGCAAGTCCCTCCAGCGGCGGCAATTTTGACGAGCCGAATGATGAAAACCGCGGAGATGTCCATTACTGGGATGTCTGGCACGGAAATAAACCCATTACGGAATACAGGAAATTCCATTTCCGTTACCTGTCGGAATTCGGCTTCCAGTCTTTTCCGTCGATGAAAGCGATCGAGAGTTTTACTCTTCCGGAAGACCGCAACATCTATTCCTATGTGATGGAAAAGCATCAGCGGAATGCTTCCGCGAACGGAAAGATTTCTTCCTATATGGCGGCTACATATCTTTACCCGTCTTCTTTCGAGCTTGTGGTCTTTGCGTCACAGCTCCTTCAGGCACAGGCAATCCGGTACGGCGTAGAGCACATGAGACGCCACCGCGGCAGATGCATGGGGACCCTTTACTGGCAGCTGAACGACTGCTGGCCTGTTGCCAGCTGGTCATCCATTGATTATACCGGTCGCTGGAAGGCGCTGCATTATTACGCCAAGCGGTTTTTTGCACCGGTGCTTCTTTCCTGCGAGGAGGAAGGGGTTCTTACGGAGGATCCCAATCTGAATGCGGAACCCCATGAGGTCAAAAAGTCTGTCCGTTTCAATGTAAGTAATGAAACCAGGGAGGATCAGGAGGTTGTGCTTCGCTGGAGCCTTCGGGACTCACTCGGAAATGAAGTGCTGCCGGAGCATGTGGAGTCGCTTCATGTACCTGCACTTTCTGCGGTTTGGACGAAAACGACGAAGCTTCCTGCGGCATCGCTTTTTGAGGATCATGTGTTTTATGAACTGCTTTCCGGAAAGCATGTGATCTCATCGGGTTCGGTGCTCTTTTGCCAGCCGAAGTACTACCATTTCAAGGATCCCGAACTGACTTGGAGGATCAAGGGAAATGAGATCATAGTCCGTTCGAAAAGCTACGCGAAGGACGTGGAGATCCAAAATGAAAGTGAGGACCTTCTGCTTTCCGATAACTATTTTGATATGGAAAAAGGCGAGCATCGCGTCCGGGTAATAAAAGGTCTGCCGACAGATCTTACGCTTCGCAGTACGTATGATATCAGGTAGAGTGGGAGGGGAAAACATGGCAGACAGGAAATATCAGATCGATACGGAAGAAAACCGGATATGGATGAAGGAACTGGGAGAGGAGCTGCTTGATTTCGGACGCCGTTTTCCGTCTCCTTACGGAAGCGCGTATTATCTCGGTGATGACGGAACCCCCTGGACTGATCGGCCCCGGGAAACATGGATCACCTGCCGTATGGCGCATGTGTACAGCATCGGTACGCTGCTTCACCATGAGGGAAGCGAGAGCCTAGCGGACAGTGCGGTGAAAGGACTCCTGGGAGAGCTTAAGGATACGGAGCATGGCGGGTGGCACGCGGGCGTGGCACCGGACGGCATCATCCTTCCGGACAAGCAGTGCTATGCGCATGCTTTTGTGATCCTCGCGGCGACATCCCTCCTTCTTGCGGGACGGGACGGGGCGGATGAGCTTCTTCGGGAAGCGCTTTCGGTTTACGACTCTTATTTCTGGGATGAGGAGGAAGGGCTTGCCGTGGACAGCTGGAATACGGAGTTTACAAAGTGCTCATCTTACCGGGGAATCAATGCCAATATGCATACGGTGGAAGCCTTCCTTGCTGTTGCGGATGCGATCCATGATGAAAAATACAGGACCCGCGCCGGCCGGATCGTGCGTCATGTGATCCTGTGGGCGGCGGAAAATGACTGGAGGATCCCGGAGCATTTCCGGGAGGACTGGACGCCGGACCTCGAGTTCAACCGCGAAAAGCCGGATGATCCGTTCAAACCATACGGTGCAACGCCGGGGCACGGGATCGAATGGGCGAGGCTGATCACCCAGTGGGCCTATGCCACGTTCGGGGATGACGAAGCATCATCAAAGGAGTTTTATGAAGCTGCCGAGGAACTCTATCAGACGGCAGTTTCCGACGCATGGAACGCAGACGGAGCAGAGGGAATTGTTTACACCACGGACTGGAAAGGAAAACCCGTCGTGCATGACCGGATGCACTGGACGCTGGCGGAAGCCATCAATACTTCCGCGGTGCTTTACCGCCTGACCGGAGACGAACGGTATGCTTCGGATTACAGCGCGTTTCTTTCTTATCTGGACAGGACGGTTCTGGACAAAAAGAATGGCTCCTGGTTTCATCAGCTTGATGAGAACAACTGCCTGAAAGAAACGGTCTGGCCCGGAAAGTCGGATCTTTATCATGCGTTTCAGGCGACACTGATCCCGTATAATGAGAGGATCGGCACCTCTGTTGCCGCCGCGATTGTATGACAAACAGCCGTGTGCTATACTGTGATGTGATGAAGGAAAGAGATACCGAAATCATAAAGCAAAACGAGCTTGCTCCGGGAATTTTTGATATGCGGATCAGGGAGGAAGAGATTGCACGTGCAGCAGTGCCGGGACAGTTTCTTTCACTTTATTCGTC
This sequence comes from Lachnospiraceae bacterium, assembly GCA_045657665.1. Taxonomy (GTDB): domain Bacteria; phylum Bacillota; class Clostridia; order Lachnospirales; family Lachnospiraceae; genus RUG12461. Next base: position 49,006 of record JAZOTN010000033.1, read on the forward strand.
GGATCTTTCGCGCCTTCTTCCGAGACCCGTCAGTATCTGCGGGGCGGAGAGCGGAGAGATCCGTCTAGTTTACCGTATCGCCGGAGAAGGAACGAGAGAGTTTTCCTCATTAAAGGAGGGCGACCGGATCCGTGTGATGGGACCGCTCGGAAACGGGTTTCCGGGGGTGGCTGCATTTTCCGGGAAGAAAGCGGTGCTCTTTGGGGGCGGGATCGGGATTCCGCCGATGCTTTTTGCCGCAAAGCAGATGATGGCGGCAGGGGCGTCCGTTACAGCGGTGCTCGGATACCGTGATAAGGATACGTTTCTTTCGGAAGAGTTTGCTCCTTTTGCGGAGGTTTTGATCGCGACCGAGGATGGCAGCAGAGGCACCCGGGGAAATGTGATGGATGCTTTTTCCGCAGGGAAGATAAAGGCGGATGTGATGTTTGCGTGCGGACCGCTGCCGATGCTCCGGGCGATCCGGACGTACGCGCTGGAGAATGAGATCCCGTGTTTCCTTTCGTTGGAAGAACGCATGGCATGCGGTGTCGGAGCGTGTCTCGGATGCGTGACAAAGACGGTGAAAGAGGATCCGCATTCCTACGTGAACAATGCGAGGGTTTGCAAAGACGGTCCGGTTTTTCCGGCAGAGGAGATTACTATCTAACTAAGGGGAGAAAAGGAGAAGGACAGCATGAAGGTACTGAATTTCGGATCTTTGAATTATGATTATGTTTACCAGGTCGATCATTTTGTGACCGGCGGAGAAACGGAGACCTCCGCGTCGATGGAAACGCATCTCGGGGGCAAGGGCTTTAACCAGTCGGTGGCACTTGCGAAGGCGGGACTTGATGTATACCACGGCGGCTCTCTCGGCGAGGAAGGTGAAGCGTTTCTTGCAGCATGCAAAGAGTACGGCGTGCATACCGACTATATCCGGACGATCCCGGGGAGAAGCGGGCATACCGTGATTCAGGTGAATCCGGACGCGCAGAACGGTATCCTTTTATTTGGAGGCGCCAACCGGAAACAGGATGAAGCATTCATTGACGAAGTGCTTTCCCATTTTGAAAAAGGGGATATGATCGTCCTTCAGAATGAGGTAAACCTCCTGGGGTACATTGTCGACCGTGCCTGTGAAAGAGGGCTGACCGTTGTGCTGAATCCGTCGCCCTATGATGCATATCTGAAGGATGTCGATATGAGTAAGGTCAGCATCTTTCTGATGAACGAGATCGAGGGGGAGATGATGACCGGGGAAAAGGACCCGGAGAAGATTCTTTCCGTTGTGAGGGAAAAATATCCGAATGCCGGAACCGTTCTGACACTTGGTACGAATGGTGCTTATTATCAGGATAATGAGGGAAACAGGACCTTCCGGGAGGCATTCAAAGTGAAGGCTGTGGATACGACAGCTGCGGGAGATACGTTCACCGGTTTTTTCATCGCGGGGATCGCGGAAGGCCTTCCGGTTGCGGAGAATCTCTCCCGTGCATCAAAGGCGTCATCCCTGGCGGTGCAAAAGCCCGGTGCGGCGGAGTCCATTCCGACAAAAGCGGAAGTGCAGTAAAGAGAGAAACCGCGGCTTTTGAGGCTGTGGATCAACATCTTTGGAGGAACAGAAGGCATGCTTGCAGTTACAAGAAGGAACCAGATCCGGGATATTCTGTTGGAGAAAAAGAGCATTACGGTCACGGAACTGGCGGAGACCTTTGATGTGACGGAGGAGACGATCCGGAGGGATCTTCAACTCCTTGAAAATGAGGGATTTCTTTCCAGAACATACGGCGGCGCGTTTATCACGGATGGTGTGCTGAACGAGGTGGATCTGACGCTCCGGGAAACCGCTTATCTGGACAGTAAGGAGAAGATTGCCGCGCAGTGCGCCTCTCTTGTGCATCACGGAGATACGGTTTTTCTGGACGCGTCCACTACGGCAGCAGTGGTCAGCAAGTGGCTGAAGAATATGCGGATCACGGTAGTTACCAATTCTCTGATGGTGGTGGACCAGTTGAAGGATGCGGAACCGATCCATCTGATCCTGATCGGAGGCACGTACAGCGTTAAGTCGAAGGCTTTTAACGGTGGGCTGACGCTGCAGGACTTAAGGAACTATTATGTGGACAAAACGTTTATGTCCTGCCGCTCGGTATCCATCGAGCACGGCGTTACGGACTCCAACGAGGAGCTTGCGGAGCTCAGGCGTCTGCTGCTGACGGCCAGCAACCAGGTCTATCTGATCGCGGACCGCTCCAAGATCGGAAAGACTTCTTTTGTGCGGATCTGCGACTTTGAAAGCATTGACGGACTGGTTTCCGATTACACTTTTGATGAGGAATGGAAGCAGTTTCTGGAAGAAAAAAACGTGACGCTCTACGAGTGCGAATAAATTTCTGACGAAACTATAAACATTTTCGAATTTTCTGACGATATAGAGGATGAGAAGAAATCTTAATCGGAAAGGAGGTAAGAAAATGTTTCCGGGCGTAATCGAACAGGTTCTGGCTGAACAGTATCAGCCATATACAAAAGAAAAAACGGAGCGCAAGAAATGGGAAAAAGTTGTTTCCCGCGTGGTCGACTCCGAAGATGAATCTGTGATCGGAGAGCATAGCGACGGACATCCACCCGGATACTACAAATCGGGTAAGAAAAGGATAAAGGAGAAAAAACCGGATTTCAAAGACCTCTACAAGTTCACAGCGATCAACTTTCTGGTATAAGGAGAAAAAGATGAATAGAAGTCAGTCATAATGGGCGGCGCCGAAGAAGGATCGGAGCCGTCTTTTTTTTGATGGAAAAAGATTCCGCAGAGTTTGTTTTTTGTGTTATAGTGGTTGTGTCTTACTATAATTCATATAAATAATTAAGGAGGGAAAGCAATGACTTACGAAATCAAAGGGGGAAATCTTCCGGCTGTCGTCTGCAAGGTCGCAGAGGGAGAATCAATGGTTACGGAAAGCGGCGGTATGGCCTGGATGTCTTCCAACATGAAGATGGAGACCACCACCGGAGGCGGCATCGGAAAGGCTTTTGCGAGAGCTTTTGCGAATGAGCATATGTTCCAGAACATTTACACGGCAGAGGGCGGCCCGGGTATGATCGCGTTCACGTCCAGCTTCCCGGGAGAAATCCGTGCAATGGAGATCACACCCGGAAACGGCATCGTGGTACAGAAGAGCGCATATCTTGCCGGAGAAAAAGGGATCGAGCTGTCCACTGTGTTCCAGAAAAAGCTGGGAGCGGGATTCTTTGGCGGCGAAGGCTTTATCATGAGTAAGATCGGCGGCCAGGGTACCGTATTTTTAGAGATCAACGGATCCGTTGTAGAGTATGAGCTGGCGGAAGGCGAGACCATGAAGCTTGCAACCGGCTACCTCGCAGCGATGAGTGAAAGCTGCACGATGGATATCGAGATGATCAAAGGTGCAAAAAATGTCCTTCTCGGCGGCGAAGGCCTTTTCAATACGGTGGTAAAGGGACCCGGAAAGGTTCTGATCCAGACGATGCCGATCGCAGCAGTAGCAGAGGCTCTGATCCCGTACCTGCCGCAAAAGAACTGACAGAGACCGGGAGGAACTATCATGAGTAATGCAAAGGAAGTGATCGAGAACGGCAAAGCCGTGATGGGACTGGAATTCGGTTCGACACGTATCAAAGCCGTTCTGATCGATGAGAACCATACGCCGATCGCGTCCGGGGACAAGACCTGGGAAAACCGTTTCGAAAACGGGGTCTGGACCTATTCTCTGGAGGATATCCATGGAGGCCTTCAGGAATGCTATCGGAATCTTGCCGCGGATGTGGAAAAGCAGTACGGTGTAAAGCTGAGAAAATTAGCGGCCATCGGGATTTCCGGTATGATGCACGGGTATCTGCCCTTCAATGGAAGCGGGGAGCTCCTGGTTCCGTTCCGCACCTGGCGCAATACCATCACCGGTGAGGCGGCGGCTGCGCTTACAAAAGAGTTTGATTTCAATATCCCGCAGCGCTGGAGTATCGCGCATCTTTATCAGGCGATCTTAAACGGCGAAGATCATGTAAAGGACGTAGCATTCTTTACGACACTTGCAGGTTATATCCACTGGAAGCTGACCGGTGAAAAAGTGCTCGGTGTCGGTGAGGCATCGGGGATGTTTCCGATCGACGATGAGAGTCATGATTTCCGTTCCGATATGATCGGAAAATTCGATGCACTTATTTCATCGAAGGGATTTCCCTGGACCTTAAAGGACATCCTTCCGAAGGTGCTTTCCGCGGGTGAAAAAGCCGGAACGCTTACTGAGGACGGAGCGAGGTTCCTGGATCCTTCAGGCACACTCGAAGCGGGGATCCCATTCTGCCCGCCGGAGGGCGACGCGGGGACCGGTATGACGGCAACGAATTCTGTTGCAAAACGGACCGGAAATGTTTCCGCTGGCACATCGTTCTTTGCCATGGTGGTCCTGGAGCATTCGCTCGGCAAGGTGCATGAAGAGCTGGATATGGTCACGACACCGGACGGAGCACCTGTTGCCATGGCGCACTGCAACAACGGCACCACGGATCTCAACGGCTGGGTCAATCTCTTTAAGGAGTTTGAAGAAGCAAACGGACGCACAGTGGATATGGGCGCATTGTACGGGCTCCTCTATAACAAGGCTCTGGAAGGGGACAAGAACTGCGGAGGACTCCTTGCTTATAATTATAACGCGGGAGAGGCGATCACAGGACTCAATGCCGGAAGGCCGCTATTCGTGCGGACTCCGGATGCAGCTTTCACACTGGCGAATTTCATGCGCTCACATCTCTACGCATCGCTTTCCACGTTAAAGATCGGCTGCGATATCCTGTTCAAAGAGGAAAACGTCAAAGTGGACAAGCTCTATGGCCACGGGGGATTCTTCAAGACCAGGGGAGTCGGACAGAAGATGCTCGCTGCGGCAATGAATGCACCGGTTGCCGTGATGAAGACGGCCGGAGAAGGCGGCCCCTGGGGTATGGCGATCCTGGCGGCTTACATGATCCGGGGAGGTGGAGTTTCTCTCGGTGATTATCTCTTAAAGAATGTGTTCGGCGGAGAAGAGGGTGAAGTGGTAAACCCGGATCCGGCGGATGTAAAAGGGTTCGACGAGTATATCGAAGCCTATAAAAAGACGCTGCCGGCAGAAGCTGCCGCAGCAGAGACTTTTGAAGTTTAGTTTTTTCAGGAGGGAAAAATGTTAGAAGTAAAGAATTATCAGTTCTGGTTTTGCACCGGATCCCAGGATCTCTATGGAGATGAGTGCCTTTCCCATGTTGAAGCGCACAGCCGGGAAATTGTGGAAAAGCTGAATGCAAGCGGAAGACTTCCTTTTGAAGTGGTATGGAAGCCAACGCTTCTGACCAGTGAGATGATCCGCCGCACGTTTAATGAAGCAAATACGGATGACAACTGCGCCGGCGTGATCACCTGGATGCATACCTTTTCTCCGGCGAAATCGTGGATCCTGGGTCTGCAGGAGTACCGGAAGCCGCTGCTGCACCTGCATACGCAGTACAATGAAGAGCTTCCCTATGATACCATTGATATGGATTTCATGAACGAGAACCAGGCGGCGCACGGAGACCGCGAATACGGACACATCGTCAGCCGGATGCGTATCGAACGCAAAGTGGTGGTCGGTCACTGGACCGATCCCGTGATCCAGGATAAGATCGCATCCTGGATGAGAGTAGCCATCGGTATCGTGGAGAGCAGCCATATCCGCGTGATGCGTGTGGCAGACAATATGCGAAACGTAGCGGTTACCGAAGGCGATAAGGTGGAAGCACAGCTGAAGTTCGGCTGGGAGGTTGACGCTTATCCCGTGAATGAGATCGCGGAAGCAGTCGAGGCGGTTTCCGAATCCGATACCAATGCACTTGTGGATGAGTATTATGACAAGTATGAGATCCTTCTGGAGGGACGTGATCCGGATGAATTCCGGCGTCATGTGGCTGTTCAGGCGCAGATCGAGATCGGTTTTGAACGGTTCCTGAAGGAGAAGAATTATCAGGCGATCGTGACGCATTTCGGAGATCTCGGCGCGTTGAAGCAGCTCCCCGGTCTTGCGATCCAGCGCCTTATGGAAAAAGGCTACGGTTTCGGCGCGGAGGGCGACTGGAAGGTTGCTGCGATGGTCCGTCTGATGAAGATCATGACCTGCGGAATGAAGGATGCAAAAGGAAGCTCCATGTTGGAGGACTATACCTACAATATGGTAAAAGGCAAGGAGGGTATCCTCGAAGCGCACATGCTTGAGATCTGTCCGTCGATCGCGGACGGCAGGATCTCCATCAAATGCCAGCCGCTTTCCATGGGTGACCGGGAGGACCCAGCACGTCTGGTCTTTACCTCAAAGGAAGGCCCGGGTATCGCGACTTCCCTTATTGATCTCGGAAACCGTTTCCGGCTTCTCATCAATACCGTGAACTGCAAGAAGACCGAAAAGCCCATGCCATCCCTTCCGACGGCAACAAATTTCTGGGTACCGGAGCCGGATTTCTACACCGGAGCGGAAGCATGGATCCTGGCCGGCGGCGCACACCATACCGCGTTTACCTATGACCTTACCGCGGAGCAGATGGGAGAATGGGCGGAAGCCATGGGGATCGAGGCAGTCTACATTGATAAGGACACAACGATCCGTGAATTCAAGAAGGATCTGAAGCTCGGCGAGATCTTTTATCGCTGAAAAACAAAGTTTCAGAAAGACGAGGAGAACTATGGATAATCAGGAACTGAAAAAAACCGCGGCAGAGGTGCGGAAAGGCATCATTACCGCAACGCATGCCGCAAAGAGCGGACATCCGGGCGGATCGCTCTCCGCAGCGGATATCTACACGTTTCTTTATTTCGAGGAGATGAACATTGACCCGAAGGATCCGAAGAATGAGGGAAGAGACCGTTTTGTTCTTTCCAAAGGACATACGGCGCCGGGATATTATTCGGCGCTTGCAAACCGCGGATTTTTCCCGGTGGAGGATCTGAAAACACTCCGTCATACCGGGGCGTATCTGCAGGGACATCCGGACATGAAGCATACACCGGGCGTGGATATGAGCTCGGGCTCCCTCGGACAGGGACTCTCTGCGGCAGTCGGTATGGCGCTTGCGGGAAAGATGGACAAGAAGGATTACCGTGTTTACTGTCTCTGCGGCGACGGTGAGATCGAGGAAGGCCAGATCTGGGAAGCTTCGATGTTTGCGGGCTTCCGGAAACTGGACAATCTCTGCGTGATCGTGGACAACAACAATCTTCAGATCGACGGACCCATTGACGAGGTATGCTCGCCTTATCCGATTGACAAAAAATTCGAGGCTTTCAACTTCCACACGATCAATATCAACGGAAATGATTTTGACGAGATCAGGAAGGCGTTTGAAGAGGCAAGGGCGACTAAGGGAATGCCGACGGCGATCATTGCAAAGACCGTAAAGGGCAAAGGCGTTTCGTTCATGGAGAATCAGGTCGGCTGGCATGGCAAGGCACCGAATGACGAAGAGTATGAGAAAGCAATGGATGAGCTTTCGAAAGGAGGTGTCTGAAATGGCGGATAAGATCGCAACCAGAGAGAGCTATGGCAATGCGCTTGCGGAGCTCGGAAAAGAAAAAGAAAATCTTGTGGTGCTGGACGCGGATCTGGCGGGTGCCACCAAGACCGGCGTTTTCAAGAAGGCGTTTCCGGATCGTTTTATCGACTGCGGGATCGCGGAGTGCAATATGGCCGGGATCGCGGCAGGTCTTTCCACCTGCGGCAAGGTTCCGTTTATGAGTACCTTTGCGATGTTTGCGGCAGGTCGCGCCTATGAACAGATCCGCAACTCTATCGGCTATCCTCACAACAATGTCAAGATCGGCGCAACGCATGCCGGCATCTCCGTCGGCGAGGACGGCGCTTCCCATCAGTGCCTTGAGGATCTTGCTCTGATGAGGGAGATCCCGGGAATGGTGGTCTTAAATCCCAGTGATGATATCGAGGCAAAGGCAGCCGTTCGCGCGGCATACGAGCATGACGGTCCGGTATACATGCGCTTCGGGCGTGCGGCGGTTCCGGTGATCAATGACCGACCGGATTACCGCTTTGAGATCGGGAAAGGCATCGTGCTCCGTGAAGGAAAGGATCTGACGATCTTCGCGACGGGACTCTGTGTGCCGGAAGCGCTTGCTGCAGCGGATATCCTGAAGGACAAGGGCGTTGACGCGGAGGTCATCAACATTCATACGATTAAGCCGCTGGACTGCGAGCTGGTGGTTTCCTCGGCAAAGAAGACCGGTCGTGTATATACGGCGGAAGAGCATTCCATCAACGGCGGCCTCGGCAGCGCGGTGGCAGAGGTTCTTTCCGAGCATTGCCCGACGCTCCTTACCCGTATCGGTATCAATGATGTCTTCGGAGAATCCGGTCCTGCCGGCGAGCTCATCAAAAAATACGGCCTCGACGGCGAGAGCATCGCAAATAAGATTCTTGAAACAAAATAGTTTTTCAATCCGCATCGATCGATCTGCACGCATGAGCTCTTCGCTTGCGATAAACGTTCCGACGAACTATCTGCTAACTTCGACAGCGCCGCTCAAAAAAGTTTTCGCGCCTTGTCTTCGTAAGCAGAGGATTTCGTCTCCACATCGCAAAATGAAGAGCTTCATGTGCGCAGATCGCTCTTATGCGGATTCGACAATTATTTCCGAGTTTCTGTACAGATTCGAAACGCAGCCGTAAGACCGTTGCTGGATGTCCGGTGGGCATCCGTTTAGCACGGACCGAAGTGAAACGAAGAAAGTGTGTCTATAGGCTGTGTTTTGAAGATGTATCAGAAACGAGTTAATGAATAAGGAGAAACCACATGTTAGAAGAACTGAAAAAGGCCGTCTACGAAGCGAACATGGAGCTGCCAAAACGCGGTCTCATCACTTATACCTGGGGCAATGTTTCCGGGATCGACCGTGAGAGCGGCTACTTCGTGATCAAACCAAGCGGCGTGGATTACGATGCATTATCACCGGATGACATGGTGGTGATGGATCTTGACGGCAACCGGATCGAAGGAAAGTATAAACCATCCAGCGACACCGCTACCCACATCGAGTTATACAAAAAGTATGATGTGATCGGTGGCGTGGTGCATACCCACTCTCCGGAAGCTGTTGCCTGGGCACAGGCGGGCCGCGACATTCCGCTTTACGGCACGACCCATGCGGACTATTTTCTCGGACCGATCCCCTGCGCAAGGAACCTGACACCGGAGGAGATTAATGAGGCTTATGAGAAGAATACCGGCCTTGTGATCATTGAAACGTTTGAAAAACGCGGGATCAATCCGGCGTATACACCGGCAGTGCTCTGCCAGAACCACGGCCCCTTCACCTGGGGAAAAGACGCGGCGGAAGCCGTTCACAACGCAGTGGTGTTGGAGGAGGTCGCGAAGATGGCACGCAATACCGAAGCACTGAACCCGAATGTGAAGCCGGCTCCGGACTGCATTAAGGAAAAACACTTCTATCGGAAACATGGAGCTAACGCATATTATGGACAGGCTTAAGCCTGTCCATAATCAAAAAAGTATTACGGACAAGGCTGATGCCTTGTCCGTAATCGAAAAGAATACTATGGGCAATAATCGGATTTGTAAGCGGTGTCTTCTCCGTGATCTTGCGGAGGAGGATCAGAAAGATCTGAAGAAATATCTGGCGGCGATCAAGCCTGCCGATCGGGCAAGTGAGGCGCTCTATGAAGAGCGCCTCGCTGTTTGTCGTGAGTGTGAACTGCTGGTGGAAGCAACCTGTGAAGCCTGCGGCTGTTATGTCGAATTCCGTGCATATGCCGCGATCAGCCGCTGCCCCAACAAGAAATGGTAATACCTATTCTACCGAGAAGGATGCACTGTCCGCATTCGACCCGTCTGTAAGCATGAGAATCCCGTCGACCAAAGTCACATACTTTTCCGGATCGGAACAGCTCCGGAAAGAGATGAGATCTTCATTTCCGTTCAATGCCGTGACGGTTTGGAAGGTCTGCGCCGCCGCGGTTTCTTCGGACGCATCGGTGTCCTGCGAGAGTGTCACCGTGCCGTCTTCGCTCTCAGTAAAATAGAGTCCCGTCTTGTTCTCTGCCTGGATGGAAACAAGTGTTTCATCTGCATCATCTGCTTTTCCCTGCACGATGACCCACTGCCCGTCTTTTTCCGCGCCCGAAAGATCCGCTCCGACTTTGATACCGGCATACGGATAGGCGGAATCGGAAGAGGAGTTGTCAAACGCTTCATGAGAGATCGTGCTTCCGTCTGCGGACTTTATGAGAGAGACCGTCCCGCCGAGACCTGATGCGGATTCCTCCATCATGGAAACCGAGCCGTCCTCGTTAAAGACAAGCTCCTGCAGGCAGGCGCTGCGCCGATAGCCGTTGCCGCCCGGGAGTGCTCCGTCGTGATACATCATATAGGTCTTTCCGTTGAAGTCAAAAATGGCTTCATGGTTTGTATTGCAGGTTGCCGTGGGAAGCATGAAGATCTGCGAGTTTTCCCACTTGCCGCTAAGGAGATCCGTGGTGGTGGAATATGCCATGGACTCCCGCCATTCGGAGGCATAAAACAGGTAGTAATCTCCGGTGTAATTTCCATCCGCGTCCGACCGGCGATAAAGCCACGGTGCTTCCGTATAGGAGAGCAGTCCTTTGTTGGTGCTCATGATATCCGCGTCGGGGATGCTGTGTCCGCAGGTGATCTTGCCGTCACCGTTCTGATCCTTGACGGAGATCATGTCCTCATTCAATTCACAGATGTAAAAGATCGCATTTCCCCATGCGAGATAGCGGTGTTCCTCGCCGGACTCGTCGGTGTCCACCCATACGGTCGGATCGATATCATTCCAGATTGAGGTCTGCGGTTTGGTGATGACGCCCATAACGAGGGGCTCTCCGATGTCGACAAAGGGACCGGTCGGGCTTTCCGAAACCGCAACGCCGATCGATTGTTTGCCGCCTCCCGTTTTATCCCAGGAGCAGAAATAAAGATAATAGAGATCCTTTCCATCCGCCTCGCTGTAATGCTTTGTCACCTGACTTGCCCACGCGCTGATGTGATCCTTTGCCCAGGAAACATCCTTCATCTGCATGACAACCCCTTCCGGCGTCCAGGTCAGGAGATCCTTTGAAGAGTAGCAGAAATATTCCGGAATATGGTAGGCTGCTTCGGTCACCTCCACGTCGGTTGACATATCGTGCCCAGTATAAAGATAAGCGGTGTCTCCGTCTACGTAAACTGCCGGATCGCCGCCGTAAATGGTATCGCCCTTGTCATCCTTAAGACGGATGATCGGATTGAAGGAAGCGCTTTTTTCGATCGTGATCTCTGTCGGTGTTGTGATGGCGGTAGTGGTTTCTTTGCCGGCAGATTTCTCCGTTGACGTTTCCGTTTCCGGGGAAAGAGCCGCTCCGGACGTGGAGCCGCAGCCGGCCGTTAAGGCTAACGCAGCGCATAACAGGAATGCAAGTTTTCTTTTCATAAAGGGATCCTTTCTTTAATTTTCCAGAGGCATGTAACCGATATTGACGTTGATGTCCTGTCCGTAGTTGCCGAAGGTTTTTCCAAAGATGGTGAGTCCGCCGACATTTTTTGAGGTTTCCTCCACCGCAAGCCGAAGCTGCATGGAACTGGTGCTCGTCAGGTTGAAATCATCGATCTTGACTTCGGAAATCTTTTTCCCGTCCACGAAGCAGCCGTAACGGTTGACGACCAGAAGCTTTAAGAGCCCGTACTGGTTCCAGTTCGGGTACCACCAGTCCGGTGTGAAAACGCCCTGCACATCGCCGAAATCCCCGGGAAGCGTCCAGTCACCGAGTTTTGTTCCGTTCAGATAAAAGGTGATATCGCTCGGCCAGTTCGGGTTGATGCCGGGGGCCTCCGAGGAAAGCTCGGCATCGATCATGAGCTCCGTGATCCGCTGGTTGGGAGGTATAAAATTCGGAATTTCATATTCCACATATCCTTTTGTGAACCAGAGGATGTCAGCGTTGTAGCGGTCAGGATGGGAAAAATATCTGGGGTCATCCACGGCTCCGATGACAGAGGTGGAGGTTGCGATACCGCAGGTGGGAAAAACCTCGTGGCTGGTATAATGCCCGACTTTGATCTCCGTCCGGTACAGGTTTTCGGGAGGAGTGTTCGGAACGATATCGATCAGGATCTTGTCTTCATTGACCGTACAGATCTTCTGATTGCCGTGGCTTGCACTCTCGCTGGAGGTTCGCACCAGTCCGCAGCCTTCCAGCTTCTTAATATGAGCGGTTAGTGCTCCGTTTGTAATGCCGAGCTCAGCCGCGAGTTCGTTCATGTTCATTTCCCGGTTGGCAAGGAGAAGACGGATGATGTTCAGCCGCACCTCCGAACCAAGAGCTTTGTACAGTTCCAGTCCGTCTTCCAGTTGTTCTATGTGCAGCATTTTTTAAATCCTTTCTATGTTAAGGGACTTATTTGATTTAGTCTGTTGTAATTTATTTTAGATTTCCCTTAACGCCCTTTAGTATAACACATTTGAGGAAAACGTCAATATTAGTTTTAGAAAAGTCTAAAATTATTTTACGAAATCAGAATTAAGTTGTGATTTTACGAAAACGTTTAAGCAAAAAAACGGAAAATTGGTGTTTTTGAACCGTCAATTTGAAAATATGCACAAAAACGAGAGCGTGTTTTTAGGACTATTGACAAAATGCTAAAATAATTCAAGAAAATCTAAAATAATCATTGACACCCGGTGAGGGGTTGTTTTATGATGCGATTGTGAGATGAAAATCTCAACCAAATGAAACCAGTTGTAAAAAAGTGAAACAGGAGGAAAGACTATGAAAAAGAAGTTGGTCAGTGTTCTGCTTTGCGGAGCGATGGCAGCAAGCCTTCTTGCAGGCTGCGGCAACAGCGCGGCAGCACCGGCGGCAGATGCAGCGGCTGATGCGGCAGTAGACGCGGCGGTTGAGGCTGTGGAAGAGGCAGCTGCTGAGGTTGAGGCTGCAGAGGGCGAAGAAGGTGAAGAAGAGGCAGCTGCTGAAGAGGTAGAGGCAGTTACCGACACCACCGGTCCCGAAGACGGTACACCGCTCGAGCTGTGGACATTCGTAGAACTTCACGGAACTTTCTATCGCGATATGTGCGATAAGTGGAATGAGGAGAATCCGGACAAGCAGATCCGCCTCACCACCGTTACCTATCCTTACGGCGATATGCATCAGAAGATGATCATGAGCCTTCAGACCGGAACCGGCGCACCGGACATCTGCGACGTAGAGGTTGGCCAGTTCCCGAACGTAGTAGCATACGAAGACGAGGGACTTGTTCCGTTAAATGACTATGTTGCTCCTTACGAAGCAACGATGGTAAAATCCCGTCTTGATACTTATGCAGGCGAAGACGGAAATTACTACGGCGCTCCGTTCCATGTAGGTGCTACACTGATGTATTACAACCTGGCTGCTATGGAAGAAGCAGGACTTTCTCAGGCAGATATCGATGCAGTTGATACCTGGGATGACTGGGTAGCACTCGGCGAGAGATACATGGAAGGTATCGGCAACGCAGAAGGCAAATATTGGACTTCCGTTGATACAGGCGGAACAGACTGGATGTGGCTTGCAATGGCTGAGTACGGCGAGGATTGGACCGGCGGATTCGAAGGACCGGCGAACGTACAGCTTGATTCTGTAAAGAAGATGCTGACCATGCAGCAGGATTGGCTGAACAGCGGTCTGGCTGAGATCTCTCCGGACGGACATGTCGATCTTGAGGCAGGTTTCCAGAACATTCTGGATCACAACATCGTTTCCTTCCCGAAGGCAGCTTGGTACATGAGCCGTTTCCTGAACTATATGCCGGAAGAAAAAGGCAACTGGTATCTGGCTCCCTGCCCGGTATTTGAGAAGAGCCAGGGTCATTCCGTAGGTATCGGTGGTACCGGTACGGTCGTAACAGATCAGTCCGAAGCTCAGGAGCTTGCAGCAGAATTCGTTTGCTGGGCTAAGATGGGTGAGGAAGGTGAAAACTACATCTGGGAGAATCTCGGATTTGACGTTTGCAACACCGCTCTTTGGACACAGGATGCTTTCGCACATGATGACAGCAACCAGTACAACCAGTTCTTCCGTAACTATCCGTATGACGTGCTGAACAAAATCAAAGACGGCATCGGCAAGATTTCTGTTGTAGCGATCAGCCCGACGATCAATGACTACTTCTGCACCACGACTGCAAATGAGGTATTGGAGCAGGGTATGGATGTTGATGAAGCTCTTCAGGAGTTCCAGGACGCAGTTGATTTAGAGCAATAAAAATTAGACACATAAGGTCTGATTCATAGGGGCTGCCAAAAGCAGCCCCTATTTTCAAAAAGGGGTAATGAAAGTGGAAAAGAAGAAAGCAAACGCATTTACGAGATTTTTATACTCGCAGAAAACGGCTCCCTTTGTGTTTGTGCTGCCGTTTATATTAAGCTTCCTGATTTTCTGGGTCTATCCGATGATCAGCACCGTGACCATGAGCTTCCAGAACATCAAGCCGAGCGGAGCGGAATGGGTCGGACTCAGTAATTACGCGAAGCTTCTGAAAGATAACGTGTTTCATCAGGCCGTCGGAAACTCCATGCTTTATATGGTGCTGACCCTCGTTCTGCTGATCCCGTTTCCGATGCTGTGGGCTGTCCTCATTGACAGCAATCTTGTGAAAGCAAAGGGTGTATGGAAAGCAGTTATGTACATCCCGGCGCTTACATCTGTTGTTATTTCCGGAACACTGTTCCGTCTGATGTTTTCCGAATACAAGACCGGTTTCATGAACCAGGTTCTGGAATTTTTCGGACATTCTTCTGTAAAATGGCTGAAAATGTACCCGACGGCATATTTCGCCCTGCTCCTTCTCTGCTGCTGGAGATGGACGGGTGTGAATACTCTCTATTTCCTGTCGGGACTTAAAAATATAGATTCCGCACTTTATGAATCGGCGGATATTGACGGGGCGACACCCTGGCAGAAATTCCGCTATGTCACGGTTCCGCTCCTTAAGCCTACCATCATCTACGTGCTGACGATCTCCGTATATGCCGGACTCGCCATGTTCCTGGAGAGCTTTATGTTATGGGCGGGCAACTCCTCCCCGAAAAATATCGGACTTACGATTGTCGGATATCTGTACAAGCGCGGTATTGAAAAGAACCAGATGGGTTACGCATCCGCAGTTGGTTTGGTGCTCCTTGTTGTAGCGCTGGGAATCAATATGGTCCAGCTGATTGCGACGGGCACGTTTAAAAAGGAGGAGAAATAAATGGCTGAGATGACAAAAACCGTTTCGACACCGAAACGGAGACACAGAAAAATCGGCGGAAAGAAAAGAATCTTTTTCTCCATCCTTGCTACGGCGTTTTTTGCGATCCTGTCCTGCATCATCGCATTCCCGCTTTTTGCCGGGCTTCTCGCATCCTTCCGTCCGGGTCGTGATCTGATCCGCAAAGGTCTTTCGATCGACCTTGATTTCAGCACGATGACGCTGGATAACTACATCTATATTTTCGGAGGGAACGGAGGTAAGGAGGATTCCGCAAAGTACTTTATGTGGTTCAAGAACAGTGTGCTCCTTACTTTGATCACGGTGGTCGGAACGCTTCTGATCTGCTACTTTGTTGCGTACGGGCTTTCCATGTATAATTTCAAGCTCAGGAACCTCCTGTTCTTCCTTGTCATCGCGACAATGATGGTTCCGTTTGAGATCCTGATGCTTCCTCTTTATCAGGAAGTTATTACCATAAAGCTCATTGATACGACCTGGGGTGTTATCCTGCCTGGCCTATGCGCTGCCGGAACGATATTTTTCTTCCGACAATACATGCAGGGCCTGCCAAAGGAGCTTCTCGATGCGGGACGTATCGACGGTGCGAATGAATACCGGATCTGTGTGCAGATCATGATGCCGATCACGAAGCCGGCGTTTGCTTCCATGGCGATCCTCTGTGCGATGGGTGCATGGAACAATCTTCTCTGGCCGATGCTTGTGTACCGTTCTTCGGATAAGTTCACGCTTCCGATCGGTCTGAATACTCTGCTGACACCTTACGGGAATAACTACGATGTTCTGATCGCAGGTTCGATGTTCTCGATCCTTCCGGTACTGGCAGTGTTCCTGATCTTCCAGAAATACCTGATCGACGGTATGACGGCAGGAGCAGTCAAAGGCTAACGCCTTTGACTGCATGTATGCACACGATGCGCCGGGGAAAACTGCTTCGCAGTTGCGCATCGGCGCAAGGCACAGCAGGAAGTATCCTGCTGTGATTAACAGGAGTAATACATTATGGACAAACAGCTAAATTTCAACACACCATGGATCCTGCAGCGCGCCGACCCGTATGTTTATCGGCACACGGATGGGACCTATTATTTCACGGCCTCCGTGCCGGCCTATGACGGCGTTGTGCTGAGGCGTGCAAAGAGCCTTGCGGAGCTTAAGGACGCAGAGGAGACCGAGATCTGGCACTTTCATGAATCGGGGCCGATGAGCCAGCATATCTGGGCACCGGAACTGCATTATCTGGATGGTAAGTGGTACATTTATTTCGCGGGAAGTCAGAAGGATGACATCTGGGCGCTGCGGCCTTACGTGCTCGAGTGTGCGGATGAGGATCCGATCACCGGCAGCTGGGTCGAGCTCGGTAAGATGCAGAGGGCGGATGAGGATGAGTTTTCCTTTGAGGCGTTCTCTCTGGATGGGACTGTGTTTGAAAACCGTGGAAAACGCTATTATGTATGGGCGGAAAAGGTCGGTGTCGGGAAACAGATCAGCAATCTTTATATTGCCGAGATGGAAAACCCGCACGAACTGAAAACCGTACAGGTGCTCCTGACGACCCCGGATTATGACTGGGAAAGGATTGGTTTCTGGGTAAATGAAGGTCCGGCCGTGATCCATCACGGAGGAAAGATCTTCCTTACCTATTCCGCGAGTGAGACTGGTGCGGCATACTGCATGGGAATGCTGTCCGCGGACGAAGACAGTGATCTTCTGGATCCGCGTTCCTGGAAAAAGGAGCGCTATCCGGTTTTAAAAACCGACGAGTCACTTGAGATCTACGGACCGGGACATAATTCATTTACCGTGGACGAGGACGGAAACGACATCTGTGTCTATCATGCAAGAAAGGAATCAAAGATCGAAGGCGATCCCCTTTACAATCCGAACCGTCACGCGCAGCTCATGAAAGTACGCTGGGATGAGAACGGGCGGCCGGTGTTCTCCTACAAAGATTAAGAAAGGAAAAGGGGCAGTTGATCATGCAAAAACTCCATACGATTCCGCTGAATGCGATCCGTATCAATGATCCGTTTTGGAATAAGTATACTTCGCTTGTGACAAAGGAGATCATTCCATATCAGTGGGAGGTTTTAAATGACCGTGAACCCACGGCGGAAAAGAGTCACTGCATTGAGAATTTCCGTATCGCCGCAGGGGAAGCGGAGGGCGATTTTTACGGCTTTGTTTTTCAGGACACGGATCTTGCAAAATGGCTGGAGGCAGTCGCCTATTCCCTTTCCTATGAAAAAAACGAAGAGCTTGAGAAAACCGCGGATGAGGCGATCAATCTGATCGCAAGAGCGCAGCAGAGCGACGGCTATCTTGACACCTATTTCATGATCAAGGAGCCGGAGGGGAAATTCACAAACCTTCGTGAAGGTCACGAGCTTTATACTGCCGGTCATTTCATGGAGGCGGCGGTTGCTTATTACGAGGTGACCGGCAAGGACGTTCTCCTTAAGGTCATGGAAAAAAACGCGGATCTCATCTGCGAAACATTTCATCAAAAGAAATATGAACATGCGGTTCCGGGTCATCAGGAGGTCGAGATCGGGCTGATCAGACTTTACCATGCTACGGGGAAAAGAAAGTACCTCGACATGGCGAAGGACTTTATCGACCGAAGGGGCGTGGAGCCGAACTATCTTGTCAGCGAGCATGAGCATGCGAACTGGACGGACGTGTTTCATAATCCCGATCCGTTTTTCCCGGAATACTCCCAATGTAATGAACCCGTAAGAAAGCAGAAGACAGCGCGGGGACACGCGGTACGGGCCGTGTATATGTATGCGGCGATGGCGGATCTTGCATATGAGTATCAGGATAAGGAACTGATGACAGCGTGTGAGACGCTGTATGAGAACATCGTGGAAAAGCAGATGTATCTCACCGGCGGAATCGGTTCCAGCGGGATTTATGAGCGGTTCACCGTTGATTATGATCTTCCGAATGACCGGAATTATTCCGAGTCCTGCGCGTCCATCGGACTTGCACTTTTCTGCAGAAGGATGACTCAAATCACGCATGATGCGAAATATATCGAAACGCTGGAAACGGCACTTTACAATACGGTGCTTTCAGGCATCGCGATGGACGGAAAGAGCTTCTTTTATGTGAATCCGCTTGAGGTCTGGCCGGAAAACTGTCTCCCGTTTACCTCGATGAATCACGTGGAGCCGGTACGAAAGAAGTGGTTCGGCTGTGCCTGCTGCCCGCCGAATATAGCAAGGACACTTGCCTCGCTTGGGGAATATGTCTGCTTTACCGGCGAGAACGAGGTGTATCTGAATCTTCTGATCGGATGTGATCTGACCGCGGAGCTTTCCGGAAAGCCGGTTCGTTTTTCCGTCAGGACCAAAATGCCGTTCGAGGGAGAAACGGAGATCATGATCGAAAACCCGGAGCAGGGAGAGGGCAGCTTTTATCTCCGGATCCCGTCTTACGCCGGGAAAGCGAAGGTGTTCCTTGATGGAGAAGAGATTTCCGCTGACATGGAAGGCGGCTATGCAAAGATCCCGGTGTCGGGAAAAGAGAGGAAGGTTTCGCTGCACTTTGAGATGCCGGCGCATTTTGTATATGCCGATCCGGAGGTGCGTGCGGATGCCGGAAGGGTGGCGGTGAAAAAAGGCCCGCTCGTCTATGCGGCGGAAGAAACGGATAACGGAAAGAATCTTTCTTCTCTTTCCGTTGATACTTCGGTTCTTCCGAAAGAACAATATGAAGAAAACCTGCTTGGCGGCACGGAGGTCATCGAGCTGAAAGGGCGGCGTCTGAAACGGGGCGACGGATCCACAGGGCTCTACCGGATTGTAAAGCCGGAGGAGGAAGAAGCAAAGATCCGTATGATCCCTTACTGCTACTGGGACAACCGGGAGCCCGGCGAGATGCAGGTCTGGATGAGAGAGAAGTAACCGGAAGGATGAATTAAGATGGTTCAAAGGATCAGAAAAAAGGTAGTATCGGTTATGGCGATGGTAGTCGGAGCAGCGGTATTGGCCGCGGGGTGCGGAGAGAATCATAAAGCGTCTCTTCCGGAGGAGCTTCCCGAGGAGGAGATCAAAACGGGGGCCTTCAGTGCAGGAGCATCGCTTCATGATCCCTTTATCATTGAGGGGGATGACGGAAAGTATTATTGCTACGGCACGCATATGACGGCTGCGACCACAGAGGATCTGCGCACGTTTAAACTGTGGGCGGACGGTGTGGACGAAGGGAACAAAATTTATGACAACCTGATCGAGGAGCCGTTTGACGCTTTTTCCTTTGTCGGAAAAAACAGTGACAAATGGTATTCGGTCTGGGCACCGAGTGTCATCTACAATGAAACGACAAAGAAATATCTGATGTATTTCTGCACCACCAGCAGCTACATCATGAGCAATCTCTGCTACGCGACAAGCGATAACGCAGGCGGTCCCTATCATTATGAAGGAACCGTGATCTACTCCGGCTTTACGAAACCGAATGCGTTAAAGACGAACTATTACGAGATCATGGGAGAAGATAAAAAAGTTCGTGAGCGTTACATCAATGTGGCGGGATTCAACAACCAGTATTATCCGAACGCCATTGATCCGGCGATGTTTTATGACGCGGACGGCAGGATGTGGATGGTGTACGGGTCCTGGTCGGGCGGGATCTTCCTTCTGGAGCTGGATCCGGAGACGAATGAACCGATCCACCCGGAAACGGACGATGCGAATGAAGTGGACAAATACTACGGGAAACGGCTTGTGGGCGGATTCCATCATGCGATTGAAGGTCCGTACATTCATTACGATGAGACGAGTGGGTATTACTATCTCTTCCTTTCTTACGGACAGCTTCAGCAGATGGGAGGCTATCAGATCCGGGTGTTCCGAAGCGATAAGCCGGACGGCGTCTATACGGATGCGGCGGGACAGACACTGGGGATCAACGGTGATCTGGATCACTTTGAAAATTACGGCACCAAGCTGATGGGCAATTATACACTGCCCTCGCTCGTTCAGACCTACATGGCACCCGGCGGACAGTCCACCTTTGTTTCCGACGGAAAGCTCTTCATCGTCTACCATCAGAGGTTCAAGAAAATGGACGAGTATCATGAGCCGCGTGTACACCAGATGGCGATGAACGAAGAGGGATGGCCCTGCATCTTCCCGTTTGCGACATGCGGGGAAAGCCTGAGTGAAAACGGGTATCAGCAGGCAGATCTTTCCGGGACGGTATATCTTCTGAACCACGGGCTTGCGGTTGATCAGAAGGTGAATGAAGCCGTGAAGTGTACCTTTGAAGGTGGCCAGATCACGGGAGACCTGAGCGGCACTTATGAGGTCAAAGAGGGAACAAATTTTGCGGATATCACGATCGATGGGGTTACGTATCACGGCGTACTCATTGAGATGATCGACGAGGCCGGGAACAATACGTTCTGCTTTTCCGGCATCGGGAATAACAATGAGTCACTTTGGGGAATCCATTATTTAAAAACGGAGGGAGAATGACATGGCAAAATTAGTCATCAACGAAACGAAGAAGCTTGGCAGGATTGAGCCGGAGATCTACGGACATTTTTCCGAGCATCTCGGCAGATGCATCTATGAAGGACTTTATGTAGGTGAGAACTCAGATGTTCCGAACGTGAACGGGATGCGGACCGACGTGGTCGAGGCGCTGAAGGAGATTCAGGTTCCGGTGCTCCGCTGGCCGGGCGGGTGCTTCGCGGATGAGTATCACTGGAAGGATGGTATCGGAGAGAAGAGCAAACGCAAAAAAATGATCAATACCCACTGGGGCGGCGTGACGGAGGACAACAGCTTCGGAACGCATGAGTTCATGGAACTCTGCCGTCAGATCGGATGCAAGACCTATGTCAACGGAAATGTCGGCAGCGGAAGCGTGCAGGAAATGTCAGAGTGGGTTGAGTACATGACATTTAAGGGTGTCTCTCCTATGGCGGACCTCCGGAAGGAAAACGGCCATGAAGAACCCTGGAAGGTGGATTATTTCGGCGTCGGTAATGAGAACTGGGGCTGCGGCGGCAATATGACACCGGAGTATTATGCGAATGAATACCGTCGTTATCAGACCTATGTGCGCCAGTATGACGAGAAGAATCCGATCAAGAAGATCTGCTGCGGCGCAAATGTAGACGATTATCACTGGACCGAGGGCGTGATGAAAACATGCTTTGATCATGTGCCCGAAGACTTCCACGGTTTCATGGATCTGATCTCGCTTCATTATTATGTGCATCCGGAAGGATGGCAGATCAAGGGAAGCGCGACCGATTACAATGAGGAAGGCTGGTACAAGACGCTGTTTAAAGCGCTCTATATCGACGAACTGATCACCCGTCATTCCGCGATCATCGATCAGTACGACCCGGAGAAGAAGATCGGTCTTTCCGTGGATGAGTGGGGAACCTGGTTCACGGTGGAGCCGGGCACGAATCCGGGATTCCTGTATCAGCAGAGTACCGTGCGTGACGCGCTTGTTGCAGGTATCTCCCTGAACATCTTCAATAAACACTGTGACCGCGTGAAGCTGGCCTGCATCGCACAGATGATCAATGTACTTCAGGCGGTGATCCTGACCGACGGTAGCAGAATGCTGAGGACTCCGACCTGGCATGTGTTCCATATGTATCGTCATCATCAGGGAGCTGAGCTCCTTCAGAGCGCCCTTTCCGGGTGCGGTGAGACCGGCGTGGACGAATGGAAGGTTCCGGAGCTCACGGAATCCGTTTCCGAAAAGGACGGCATCATCACGATCACGGTGAACAACCTTTCCGTGACAGATGATAAAGAACTTACCATCAGCTTCGCTGAGAACAAGACCTATGAGGTCGTAGAGGCTACCGTCGTAACAAGCGGAGACGTTCATGACAAGAACACATTTGAGGAACCCGATTTTGTAAAGGAGCAGGCATTTACAGCCTATAAGGCAGCAGATGGAGGACTCTCCGTAACGCTTCCGAAGGCAAGTGTGGTTTCGATCCGTGTAAAGTAAAAACAGTGAGCGTATAAAAAACGTTTACTTTGGAGATCGTATATGAAGGCGCAGAACAATCAGGATTATCTGACCGGATTATACAATCGAAGATGGCTCTATGAGGAATGCCCGGCGCCAAAAGGCGGCGGGCTGTTCCGCATTCTGTATATCGATCTGGATAACTTTAAATCGGTGAATGACCTTTATGGTCATGAAGAGGGCGACCGTGTGCTAAGGTGTGTCGCGGATGCTCTCGCATCAAATGCCTCCGGCGGCTATCCGATCCGTATGAGTGGTGACGAGTTCGTACTCCTGCTTCCGGGCGGAAAAAGCAATGAAGAGGTTTTGGGTATCTACCAAAAGACGGTAGAGGAGATTGCTTCGCATCGGGAGGAGTTCCCCGGGATCTCCGTTATTTCCCTCAGCGCGGGAGCCGTGCGGGGCGAGGATGCAAACGGAGAATTACAGGAAGCGCTGCGCCTTGCGGATGATACAATGTATGAGGCGAAACGTGCCGGAAAAGGGCAGTGTGTGTTCTACGGAGACATCCGGGAAAAGGTGGAACAGGAAAGACGAATCGCTGATGAGGCACCGGAGGCGCTTGAAAATGACCGGTTCGCTCTGCGCTGTATTCCGCTTCTGAATCTTCAAAACGGCAGGCTGGAACAAACGCTTGTGACGGCACTTTGGGAAAGAGAGGACGGGAGCGTACTGGAGCCGTCGGAATATCGCCCGATCCTTGAGGGAAACGGGTATACCCGGGTGTTGGATCTTTATCTTGTGGAAAAGATGATCGCCATGATCTCCGGCTTTCGGGAGATGATAAAAGAAGGAAAAGAGATCCGTTTCAGCATGGAGATCTCATTCCTGAATATCCTGGATCAGCACTTCGAGGAAAGACTGCGGGAGCTTCTCAAAAAGTACTCGGTCAGCCCAAGGATGATCGATCTCTCTCTTTCGGAAAGGGGGTTTTCGGTGCGCGGCGCGGAACAGCTTGTCGGCAGAATGGAAAAGGCGACGAAGGAAGGCATCAGTTTATCCCTTAAGAATTACGGCGCAACATTTGGGTCGATCCGCTATCTCAATTCCCTGCCGATCTCGTCAGTCCGGTTTGACCGGAGCTGGCTGCAGACGGGGATCAAAAAGGCACAGGAAAGAAAACTGATCAAGTCCGTGATCCGCCTTACGAAGGATGCAAGAAAGCAGATCATTGCAATGGGCGAGCTCGGAAATGCAGACCGCAGATTCCTCGCTGCCTGTGGATGTGACGCAGCGGGTGCTTACGGAGGAAATGCCCTGCATCAACCGGAAGAATACCTGGATTATATCAAGGATAAGCTTCCGAAGGATGACAGTGTGGTGTTTGATTTTAAGGACAGCTTTTCGGATGAGGAAAAGCAGTACAGCGGTGTTATCATGGGAAGCGGGATCACGTTTACGGAAGGCATTTCCGCGAAGCGCGGTGCAGTGCGGTTTCCGGGCGGCGGGATCGGTGAAAATGTGATCGAGCTGCCGGCAGCGCTATTTTCTCAAAACAGTTATACGATCGCGCTCTGGGTGAAGCCCGAGAAGGCAACGAACTGGAGCAGTGCGGTGTATATCCGATATGAAGGCGGCTTCACCTCATTCGTACCGTATACAAACGCGGATGATGGCATCAGTGTATTCCGGATCAGCGTGGATGATGAGGGGTTCTTTGATACTTCCTCACGTGCAATTCGTGTCAATGAGTGGAGTCATTTATGTTTTGCCTATGACGCGGCAAGTGGCTCTGTGCGTTATTATATCAATGGGAGAAGGGCTCATTTCCATACAAATATGCCTCTTCAGATCGGCTGTCGCCAGGTGCTGCTCGGTGGAGATCCGTTCCAGCAGTCGTACATCGGAGAACTCTCATCGCTTTGTATTTACAGCTATGCGTTGTCGGACGGAGAGGTGAATACGCTGTACAGGAACTACCTTGAAGAGGATGGCTTTTGCGGTTCGAAAGAGGACTATTGGATGGACGCGAAGTAGGAGGGATTTTTCAGAATGTGTCTAAAGTGGTATGCGACAAGTCGCATGCCACTTTTTGCGAAAAGGAGTGACTCGACATGCTGGCATGTCGGATCACTCCTCTGCGCAAAAAAGTAGCAAGCCGCATAGCGGCCTGCTACTTTAGACACATCTTGAAAAGGCTTTCGAATCCTACTTCGCTCCCGCAAGCGTCTTTGCAAAGTTCACTGAGCCGGCAGTGGTCGGATGCACATAAATCGGCAGGTTCGGGTCAGACCCGTTCGGATTCGAGACCGGATCATACGGAAGAGAATCGATCCATTCCGGATGAGAAGCTGCTTTTCCTGCCCAGTTCAGGATCTTGAAGTTCGGGTAGGTACGTGCTGCAAGCGACATTACTGCGTTGTTCGTTGCGAGATCCGAATTGCCGCCGAGTGCGTAGTTTGTTACGAGGTATACGGTACGATCCGGTCCGCAGATGTTGTAAAGCTGGTTCATCATGGTCATGTTGAGCGGAGCGAGACCGAGGATACCGTTGTTGTTGGAACCGAGAGCAACGACCACCTTTTTCGGAAGCGTGCCGGATGCGGCGTAACCGGAGAGTACGCTGAGTCCGTCATCCCCGCAGGTGCCCATCGTGTCGCAGAACGGACGGCCGCTTCTAGCGTTGATAACAGCGCCCGGCATAGCTGCCTGCACGTACGGTAAGGAAAGAGCTGTGATGGAATCCCCGACAACAAGCGTTCCGCTCGGAATAGCGGGTGCCTGGGGAACCGCTGCGACGGCTGCTCCTGCTGCGGCCTGCTGAGCCTGAAGAGCCGCGAGATATGCAGCGACCTGTTCGGGTGTGAACTGTGCTGCGGAAACGGAAACCGTGCCTGCAAATACAAGAGCAAGCGTGGAAACCAGTGCGATGAAACGTTTCATAGCTTTCTTCATTTTCATTCTCCTGTTCTCTTGTTTTTTGAATATAGTCATTGGGATGCTCTCTATTGTAGCACAGCGCTCTTTTGCCGTCTACCCCATTTCGCACTTCCCTATTTGGTTTATTTCTGGTAAGATAGAAACGTTTACGGAGGAAAAAAGATGTCCGGTTTTTTCAGTTATGACAGCAAATTTACACAGGTAATGAATAAGCTCGTGGACGTGGTGGTCCTGAGTTTTTTATGGCTGCTCTTTTCCCTGCCGGTGTTCACGATCGGCGCGTCAACGACTGCCCTTTTCACAACAGTACGGCAGGTGCTGAGAGAGGAGAAGGGATATATCATTAAAAATTACTGGCAGGCATTCAAACTCAACTTTAAGCAGGCAACGGGGATCTGGCTGATCCTTCTTGCGCTTCTCATTGTGTTCATAGCGGACAGGTGGATCCTGATCCATTTTTTCCTGATGCAGGGCTCCAAGATCGGGTCGCTTCATATCGTCTTTTTCTTTATGATCCTGTATGAACTGCTTTGGGCCGTTTATATTTTTGCCTATATTTCCCGGTTTGAACTGGACTGGAAGCATATCATGAAAAATGCCGCGATCCTTTCCATCATAAATCTTCCCTGGTCGGCGCTGATGATCGGGATGATGGTTGGAGGTGGACTGCTCATTTATTATGTATCACCGGCTTTTGTATTTTTGTTTCCGGCACTGTTCGGATGGATTTTTACAATCATTCTCGAGAAGATCTTCCGGAAATACATGACACCGGAGGACCTGAAAAAGGTGGAAGAGGAAGACGAATTTCAAAAAGAGAGCAAAGGAAAACGATGATTTCCGAAAAAACAAAGCAAGGCCTTTCCGCCGGTTCCGTGATCCGGGCGATGTTTACCGAAGGTGCGCGGATGGCGGAGGAGTTTGGAAAAGAAAATGTATATGATTTTTCCCTCGGAAATCCGGCGACGCCGGCGCCGGAAAAGATCAACCGGGAGATCGCTTCTCTTGTGACGGAGAGCGATCCACTGACGCTGCACGGCTACATGAACAACGCGGGTTTTCCGGAAGTCAGGGAGGCTGTTGCAAAGGATCTGAATGCACGGTTTCAAACCTCTTACCAGGCGGATAACATCGTGATGACAACAGGAGCGGCAGGCGGGCTTAATGTCGCGCTCAAAACGATCCTTGATCCCGGTGATGAGGTGATCGTTTTTGCTCCGTACTTCGGGGAGTATAAAAACTATATCGGGAACTACGACGGCGTGATCGTTGAAGTAAGGCCCGATCCGGAAACCTTCTTTCCGGATCTTTCCGACCTTTCGGAAAAGCTGTCCGCGCGCACAAAGGCCGCGATCATCAATACCCCGAACAATCCTACCGGAGTGGTCTATCCGGAGCGCTTTTTAAAGGAACTTGGGCAGGTGCTTTCGGAGGCGGAGGAACGCTTTGCACATGAAATCTATCTGATCTCGGACGAGCCTTACCGGGAGCTTCTTTATGATAATGAACCGGCGGTCTATGCCGCATCCTGCTACCGGGATACGATCACCGCGTATTCTTTCAGCAAGTCGTTGTCTCTCCCCGGCGAGAGGATCGGGTACCTTGCCGTGTCTGATGACTGTGCGGATCATAGGGAGCTCCTGTCCGGTTTTTCCTATTCCAACCGGATCCTCGGCTTTGTCAATGCGCCGTCGCTGATGCAGAAGGCGGTTGCGGGATGTCTTTCCGAAAAGACGGATGTTGCATTTTATGATAAAAACAGAAAGCTCCTTACGGAGGCTCTTTCCGAAATGGGCTTTACCTTTACGCAGCCAAAGGGAGCGTTTTATCTCTGGCTGAAAACTCCGATCGATGAGGAGGACTTTGTGAAAAAGGCGAAGGAACAGCATATCCTGCTGGTGAACGGAAGCGCCTTCGCGAGCCCAGGGTATGTGAGGATCGCATACTGTGTTTCGCCGGAGATGATCGAAAGATCGCTTCCGGGCTTTAAAAAGCTTGCGGAGGCATGCTTATGAAGGAATGGGAAAAAAATATCCGCAGGGTGATACCATATACTCCGGGTGAACAGCCGAAGGAGAGCGGCATCATCAAGCTGAATACAAATGAGAATCCGTATCCGCCTTCTCCGGCGGTCATAAAGGCGCTCCGGGAGATGGACGGAAATGAACTCCGCAGATACCCGGATCCGGCCGGGGAACCGCTTCTTGCAGCAGTTGCGGAGGAGCATGGACTTTCAAAGGACGAGGTGTTTGTCGGAGTCGGATCGGATGATGTTCTGGCGATGCTTTTCCTGACTTTTTTTGCGGGGGAGAAAGAGATCCTGTTTCCGGATATCACCTACTCTTTTTATGACGTGTGGGCTGAGCTTTTTCGGATCCCGTACCGTCAGATTCCGCTGACAGAGGATTTCCGGATCCGGCCGGAGGATTACTATATAGAGAACGGCGGTGTTGTGATCGCGAACCCGAATGCCCCGACCGGCGTATCTGTTCCGCTTGAGGAACTCGAATCGATCATCCGGGAAAATCAAAACAGTATTGTGATCATTGATGAAGCATATGTGGATTTCGGCGGAGAAACAGCTCTCCCACTGATCCGAAAATACGACCACCTCATCATAACGCGAACCTTTTCAAAATCCCGTTCGCTTGCCGGGATGAGGATCGGGGCGGCGTTTGGAAATCCGGAGCTGATCCGGTACTTAAACGACGTGAAGTATTCCTTCAATTCTTATACGATGAACGCAGCGGCGATCGCAGCAGGAACTGCCGCGATCCGGGACAGGGCATATTTTGAAGAGACCAGGGACCGGATCATTGCAACGAGAAAGGAGACGGCAAAGGAGCTTGCTGCCCTCGGATTTACCTTTCAGGTGTCCGATTCGAACTTCCTTTTTGTGACGCATCCATCTGTCGATGCAACGGAGCTGTTTTCGTTTCTCAGGGAACGGAAGATCTATGTGAGACATTTTAAAAAACCGGAGCGGATCGATTCCTACCTTCGGATCACCATCGGAACGGATGAGGAAATGAAGACATTTCTTTCCGTGGTGAAAGTATATATGAAAGAAAGAGGAGTGTTATCGTGAATAAGGTCGGTGCTTTTATAAAAGATATCCTGAAAGGTATGGTCATCGGGATTGCCAATGTCATCCCGGGTGTCAGCGGCGGGACAATGATGGTCGTGATGGGCATTTATGACAAGCTCATCCATGTGCTGAGTCATTTTATCAAGGAGTTCAAAAAGAACATCATGTTTCTGCTTCCGATCGTGATCGGTATGCTGATCGCGATCTTCGGCGGCTCCGTTGTAATAGAGTTTCTGTTTCAGAAGCTGCCTCTCCCGACCACGCTTCTGTTTGTCGGCCTGATCCTGGGAGGTCTTCCGATGATGAGAAGACGTGTCAAGGGAGAAAAATTCAAGGTCGGATATCTGATTGCGTTCGCGGCATTTTTTGCTCTTGTGATCGTGATGGCTCTACTGGGCGACATGACAGGAAGAGAAGCGACGCTGAACCTGAGCGTCACGGGGATCCTCATTCTTTTCCTGGTGGGCGTGCTCGCGGCAGGGACCATGGTCATTCCAGGAGTCAGCGGATCCATGGTACTGCTCATCATCGGTTATTATAATCCCATCATCAGCACCATCAGTGATTTTGTGCAGGCGCTTAAGGAAGGGGACAAGGATATGCTGCTGCATACATTCCTGATCCTGCTCGTTTTCGGAATCGGTGTCATTGCAGGGATCGTGTTTTTTGCCAAACTCATTGAAAAGGTCTTTGAAAAATTCCCGATGTATGCTTACTGGGCGATCATCGGCCTTATTGTTGCTTCGCCGATCGGGATCTTCCTCATGGCAGAGATCGGAGCAGTTACGGTCCCGATGGTCCTTTTGGGGATACCGTTCTTTATCGGGGGATGTATTGTTGCGTATAAGCTGGGAGAATAGGAGGCATCTATGAATAGAAAGAAACGAAATCTGCTGCTTGGAATTGTCCTTTGCGCGAGTGCCCTTGCAGCGGTGCTGCTTGTTTTTTTTCTGCTCGAAAAAGGGATTGATAAGTCCGGCGCCGTAGAAAAGGCGGAAGCAAAACAGGAGCAGAGAGCATCGGAGAGGGCGGCCAAAAAAGAAGCGGAAGCAAAGGAGACCGAGGTGGCGGTCATAGAAAACACAGAGGAAGAACCGGAAACGGTACCGGAAACCGTCGAGGAAGTTCCTTCGGATCTCACCTTTCCTACCACAACAGAGGAAGGCAGTACCGACGCGGAAGGCAACATTACCTCCATCGCACTTTCCAACCCGCAGGTGGATGTCGCGGCGTACGACCCGGGACTTGTGGAATGGGGAAGCGGCGGTCCGACGGATCAGTACGGAAGGCCGGACGGCTGTATCATCGACCAGCAGAAATACGGGGATCTTTCCGCATACTTTATCATGCCCTGGCAGGAAGGAGAACCGAAAAAGGTTTATCTGACTTTTGACATCGGTTACACAAATGAATATACGGTGCAGATCCTGGATACGCTGAAAGAGAAAGGTGTGAAGGGTGTGTTCTTTGCAACACTTCCCGTCGTGCAGGAGGATCAGGAGATCTGTTGGAGGATCATCAACGAAGGGCATGAGCTCGCGAACCACAGCGTCACACATACGAACATCGTTGCAAAAAGTGTTGAAGAACAGACGAATGAACTGATGCAGGTGCATAACGCGGCGATCCAGAATTACAATTACGTGATGCATCTCTGGCGTTACCCGGAAGGGAAGTTTTCCCAGCAGGGGCTTGCGGTCGTCAACAACTGCAACTACCGCAGCGTTTTCTGGAGTTTTGCGCACCGCGACTGGGTCGTGGAGGATCAGCCGGATGTGAATGAGTCGAGGACAAAGGCGATCAACGCGCTCCATCCGGGAGCAATCTATCTTCTGCACGGGATCAGCGCGACGAATGCGGCGATCCTGGGTGATCTGATTGATGCAGGGATCCAGCAGGGATATACCTTTGAACTGCTTCAATAAAACCTTGCCAGAAGAAAAAAAAAGAGAGATAATAATTCAATAATGACGTTTTTTCGGAGGGCAGAAAATCATGGCTAAAGGGGAAGGTCGGGAAGGCGTGACCGGGGTGCCGTTTTTTCGTTCGATGATGTTTCGGATCCTGTTGATCCTCTCTATCGGAGTGGCGTTTACCGCGGTTACGCTTGTTATTGTTTCCGTGGCGGAACTTAAGAATCATCTTTCTGACGGGGCGGTGATCAACCGCGTGATCGGGCAGATGGTTCTTGCCGGGGTGATCGTTTTTGCGATCGTTCTCATTATCGGGATCGTTACGACACGAAGGATGATCCGGCCCTTAAACCGTCTTGCCGCTGTTGCGGACAAGGTTGCGGATCTGGATTTCACGGAGAATCCGGAAATGGAGGAGCTGAACCTGAGAGACGATGAGATCGGCATGACAAGCTCCGCGATCAACCGGCTTCATAAGGAACTTTCTTCCATTATCCAGGCGATACGTCTTCAGGGGGAGCAGCTCCAGAGCAGCAATGATGCGTTCACGCAGGAATTCGAAGAGATCGTGGAGAACGTGAGCCATGTGAACAACGCGGTAGAAGAGATCGCTACCGGCAGTACTTCCCAGGCCAATGAAACGACGGGCGCCGGAGAAGCCGTGAATGACATCGATGATGCGATCGCGCTGAACGGGGAATCCGTTCACTCTCTGGAGGATTCGATCCTCAAGATGAACGATTTTTCCGACCAGTCCAATGATATGCTTTCCGACCTGGAAGAGATCAATGAAAAGACGACACTTGCGATCCGTGCAGTGACGGATCAGACCAATGCGACGAACCAGTCCGCGGAAAAGATCCGTGAGGCAGTGACGCTGATCCAGGATATCGCGGCGCAGACGAATCTGCTTTCTCTAAATGCCAGCATCGAGGCCGCACGTGCGGGAGAAGGCGGCAGAGGCTTTGCCGTGGTGGCGGAGGAGATCAGGAAGCTTGCGGAGAATTCTTCGGAATCTGCGACTACCATAGAAGAGATCACCTACGAGCTCATCAGCAATTCCGAGGATTCCGTCGAGAGAATGCAGGGACTTTCCGAGGATGCCGTTATCCAGGCGGAGAAGCTGAAGAGCACGAGGGAATCCTTTGCGGGGCTTCAGGAGGAGATCACAAATGTGTCGGAAGCTTCGCATGATATTTTTAATCAGACCGATACGATCAACAAGCTGAAAAACAACATCCGCAATTCGATCGATCAGCTCGCTGCGATCGCCCAGCAGAATGCGGCATCCACACAGCAGACATCTGCGAGCATGAGCACGCTGACCGGAAATATCGACAAATGCAAGGAAGAGACGGCTGCACTGTCTGAGCTGTCGAGAAGACTGAATGAAGAAACCGGACGTTTCCGGTTTGACGGATAAAGAAAGACTTACCGGACGGAACAAGGGGGTGACCCGATGACACTTGAACAATTTGAGATGCAGTATACCCCGGTCGGCGATATCATTGCGATTGCGCTGAGTTTATTACTCGGCGTTCTGGTTGCCGTTACCTATGTTTCCAAAACCAAAGCATTCAGTATTTTCCAGTGGATGCTCACTTCGGAAGGGATTTCCGCTATTGCGGATCTCATCTATCACCAGATCATCGCGACGAGGGCGAGCGGGAGCGTGGCGGTCATTGCGGTATATACGCTCCGGATGGTTCAGCATATCGCGTCGTTCATCGTGCCGTACCTGTTTATGATCTATCTTCTGGAGCTTCTGGTTCTTCCGAGGGCGGTCTTAAGGAGATACTGTTTCATCGGCGGATGCGGGTTTATTTTTCTGGTGGTGACGGATCTTGCGCTGTCACTCACGGGAAAGGGCTTTGCCTACAGACCGGAAGAAGGCTATATCTCGGAGGGAAACATCCTGTTTGTCCTCGTGGATCTGTTTTACATAGGGATTCTGTTTTTTATTTTATTCCGTTACCATAAACGCATGGTGAGGCAGATTTTTATCGGGCTTTCGCTCACGGTTTTCCTCTGCGTTCTTATGCAGACCGTACAGGGGATGCACTACCAGACATCTTTCACGACCGTGATCTTTATGCTTCCGATCATCGCACTGATGTATCTTCTGCATTCCACGCCTTATGAAACGACTACCGGGGCGATCAACGAAGCGTCGTTCAGCGAACTGATCGCAGAGTCCTATGCGAAGAAACATAAGTTCAGGATCATGTTCCTGCATATCATGAACTTTGAAGGGTACAATTCTTTCACGGAAGAAATGCAGTTTGCGATCTTCCGGTTCTTCACAGGCATTGTGAAAAGACCGACACTTTTCCGTGTGGCCGGAGGAAGACTTGCCCTTGTTTTCCGTGAGAAGTACAACCCGGATGTTGAGGCAACGACAAGGCGTGTGGAGGAGGATTTCTCAAAACTCTATGAGAAGCTTCAGCTCAGCTTCAAGACCGTGGTCATGGATACTGATGATGTGTTGAGTAAAAACCAGAGTTACGCCGATTTTCTGATCTTCATGGAGGATCGGATCCCTGCGAACATCTATTACCATGTTACGGAAAAAGATATCGAGCTTTATAAGCGCCGGATGTTCATTCTGGAGCAATTGGAAGACATCGCGGAAGGCGGCGATATGGATGATCCGAGAGTGCTTGTATACTGCCAGCCGGTCTATCATGTGAGGAACCAGCTGTATGATACGGCGGAGGCGCTGATGCGTCTGAAACTCCCGGAGCTTGGAATGGTATTTCCGGATCAGTTCATCCCGCTGGCTGAGGAGCACCGGCTGATCCATCGTCTGAGTCTTGTGATCCTCAATAAGACCTGCCGGGAGCTTCGAAGGCTTCTCGATGAAAACTATGTGATCAATCGTATCTCTGTCAACTTTGCGGTGCAGGAGGTCTATGACGAACATTTCTGCGAGGACGTTCTCGATGTGATCCGCAGCAACGGAGTGCCTTGTGACAAGATCGCGATCGAGCTTACGGAGAGCCAGAGCACGGCGGATTTTGAAATGATCAAAGCCAGGATCGAAGAGCTTCAGGGTCACGGGATCAAATTTTATCTGGATGATTTCGGGACAGGTTACTCCAATGTGGAACGTATCATGGAGCTTCCGTTTGATATCATTAAGTTCGACCGGTCACTGGTGATCGAATCGAGCAAGAACAAAAATTCAGAGTACATGGTCAATACTTTCGCGGACATGTTCCACAACCTCGATTACCGCGTGTTGTACGAGGGAGTGGAGGACAAAAAGGACGAGGAACGATGCATACGGATGTATGCACAGTATTTACAGGGATATAAATATTCAAAGCCGATCGAGATAGAGAGGCTTCGGGATTTTTTAGCAAAGGCGGCATAGCATGAAGTTAGGTGGAAGACTGAATAAAGAGCAAAAAGAAGCGGTGCGCCTGGTAGACGGGCCGCTTCTTATTATTGCGGGCGCCGGTTCCGGGAAAACGAGGGTGCTGACCCACCGGACAGCGCATCTGATCAAGGAGTGCGGCGTTGCGCCGTGGAATATCTGCGCGATCACGTTTACGAACAAGGCGGCGCGGGAGATGAGGGAACGTATCGACAAGCTTGTCGGTCTCGGCTCGGAAGGCATCTGGGTCGCGACATTTCATGCGACGTGCGTGCGGATTCTCCGGCGTTTTGCGGACCGGATCGGGTACGGAACGAATTTTGCGATCTACGATGCGGATGATCAGAAGAATGTGATGAAGGACGTATGCAAGCGTCTCCAGATCGATACCAAACTGTATCGGGAGCGCATGTTTATGAACGCGATCTCCTCGGCAAAGGATGAACTGATCAATTCCATTGAGTATTCGAACCGGAATGTCGGGGACTTTGAAAAACAGAAGATCGCCACTGTTTACCGCGAGTATCAGAGCACCCTGAAGAAAAGCAACGCGATGGATTTTGATGATCTCATCATGAATACCGTCGAGCTGTTTAAGACGGTGCCGGAGGTGCTGGATTATTATCAGGAAAAGTTCCGCTATATCATGGTCGATGAGTATCAGGATACGAATACCGCGCAGTTTGAGCTTGTAAGGCTGCTTGCCGGGAAGTATCAGAATATCTGTGTTGTCGGGGATGACGACCAGTCGATCTATAAGTTCCGTGGCGCGAACATCTATAACATTCTCAATTTCGAGCAGCATTTTGACGGAGCGAAGGTCATCCGGCTGGAGCAGAATTACCGGTCCACACAGACGATCCTCGATGCGGCGAATGCCGTGATCCGCAACAATACGGGGCGGAAGGAGAAGAGCCTCTGGACCAATAAGGACCGGGGGGACATCATCACATTCCGTCAGTTTGAAACCGCTTATGAAGAGGCGGAATATGTTTCCCATGATATCTGGCAGAAGGTGAAAAACGGTGCGCATTACAGTGATTTTGCCGTTCTTTACCGGACGAATGCACAGTCCCGTCTTTTTGAGGAACGTTTTGTAAACGGGAGCATTCCCTATAAACTGGTGGGCGGTGTCAATTTCTATGCGAGAAAGGAGATCAAAGACGTTCTCGCGTATTTAAAGACCATCGACAATGCCCTGGATGATCTTTCCGTAAAAAGGATCATCAATGTACCGAGGAGAGGGATCGGTGTCACGACCATTGCAAAGGTGGATGCGTTTGCGATGGAGGAAGGAATATCTTTCTTCGCCGCGCTGGAGCGCGTACGGGAGATTCCGGAGGTTCAGAGAGCGCAGCTGAAGATCCGGGAGTTCTGTCATTTCATCTATGAACTTAGAGAAACGGCGGAGGAAATGTCCGTTTCGGAACTGATCGAAGAGGTGCTTGACCGTACCGGATATACGGAAGAGCTTGCCGCCGAAGATACGGATGACGCAAGCGCGCGTATTGAGAATATCGACGAACTGATCTCGAAGGCCTCGGCATATGAGGAGGCGTTTGAGGACAGCGATGAAGAGGATGCGGAAGATGAGGACCGGGAGCTTTCCCGTCCGACGCTTTCCGGATTCCTTGAAGAAGTGGCACTTGTTGCGGATATTGACGACCTGACCGGCGGAGAGGACTATGTGACGCTGATGACGCTTCACAGCGCGAAGGGGCTCGAGTTCCCGGGAGTCTATCTGACAGGTATGGAGGAAGGTCTTTTTCCGAGTTATATGTCCATCACGAGCGACGAAGGAGGGAGCGAAGTCGAGGAAGAGAGACGGCTTTGCTATGTGGGGATCACAAGAGCGATGGAATCCCTCACGATCACGGCCGCAAAGAGCAGGATGGTCCGCGGTGAAACACAGTTCCATGCGGTATCCCGCTTTGCGAAGGAGATCCCGCCGGAGCTCCTTTCCGGAGAGGTCAGATCCTTCCGTATCGCGGAGGAGAGCCGCGGAGGAACCTACGAAAAAGCCAGAAAAGCCTTTCATGAAAAGCCGTTCTTCCTGGCGGAAAAGGAAGCAAAAAGCTATCAGACATCCCGTACCAAAAAGATCTCTCTGGATTACGGAGAGGGGGACCGCGTCCGGCATGCGAAATTCGGAGACGGAACGGTACAGAAGATCGTTCCGGGAGGCCGGGATTACGAGGTAACCGTGGAGTTTGACGGTTTCGGCGTCAAAAAAATGTTTGCCATGTTTGCAAAACTTCAAAAAATATAGTTTTTTGAAAGAATAATATGTGCAAATTATACAGAGTGTGTTATACTGTAGTTACATTTTGAAATTCATGTAAAAAGGAGAGCAGCTATGGCAAAAATGCAAGAATTAAAGAGTCTTTTGAGTGAGAACATCCGTAAGACAAATGAATCCATTCGTGCGATCAAGTTTAAAAAGCCGGCACTGAAGACGGTGCTGATCGTCATCGGCGTTGCTGTAGCGATCGCTATCGTTGTTTATCTGCTGTATCGTTTCTTCGCACCGGATTATCTGGATGATTTCGAGGATGATTTTGATGACGAGTTCGATGATGACTTTTTCGATGACGACGATTTTGATGATGAGCCGGGAGAAAGTCTGTAGGCGGCCGGCGGACGTATGAGTTGTCCTCATTTCGGAGTCTGCGGCGGCTGTGCCTATATGGATCTCACTTACAAAGAACAGTTGGCAAAAAAGGAGCGCGAGGTGATTGCGCTCCTTTCTTCCGTTATCCGAAACGAAGCGTGTATCTATGAGCCGGCGGCGGAGAGTCCGGCAAAAGAAGGGTATCGCAACAAAATGGAATACACCTTCGGAAATGAATGGAAGGACGGTCCGCTGACGGTAGGACTCCACCGGAAGAAGAGCTTTCATGATATCATTCCGGTGACGGAGTGCCGGATCGCGGACGGTGATTTCAGAAGGATTCTTTCTGCGACGGCAGAGTATTTCGGAGAGAAGGAGATCCCTTTTTTTAACCGGAAAAGTCATACCGGTTATCTGAGGCATCTTCTGGTGCGGAAAGCCGCAAAGACAGGAGAGATCCTTGTTGATCTGGTGACGACCTGGAACGGGAAGCGGCCGGAGGAACTGTTTGCGTCAAACCGGGATTTCCCGGCTGACCGCTGCGTTGTAACGGAAGAGGAGGAGCTCCTTTTGGGATATGTTGCAAGGCTTTCAGCGCTCCCCTTTGACGGTACACTGAAGGGGATCCTGCATACAAAAAATGACAGTATCGCGGACATTGTCCGTGACGAGGGGACGGATATCCTGTTCGGGGAGGACTTCTTTTATGAGGAGCTTCTGGGACTCCGTTTCCGGATCACGCCGTTTTCTTTCTTTCAGACGAATTCGCTTGGCGCGGAGACGCTCTATTCCGTGGCGCGGGAGTATGTCCGGGAAACCCTTTCTGATCAGACGTGGGGGACCGTGTATGACCTATACTCCGGTACCGGTACGATCGCGCAGCTCCTCGCTGCCGCCGCATCCCGCGTAGTCGGGGTCGAGATCGTTCCGGAGGCAGTGGAGGCCGCGCGGCAAAATGCTGCGGAGAACGGCCTTGCGAACTGTGAGTTTTTCTGCGGTGACGTCTTAAAGGTTTTGGACGATCTTACGGAAAAACCGGATTTCATTATCCTTGATCCGCCCCGTGACGGGGTTCATCCGAAAGCTCTTTCGAAAATTCTTTCCTATGGTGTAAACCATATGGTCTATGTTTCCTGCAAACCGTCTTCGCTTGCGAGGGATCTGGTTCCGATCCAGGCCGCAGGATACTCCGTGAAGCGCGTGAGGTGCGTTGATATGTTTCCGTTTTCGAAAAATATCGAGACTGTGTGCCTCTTGTCGAAGATATAGGTGACAGGGGAGGTAACTTTGTTTCCCCCCAAAAGGGGGGAACCCAAGCCCCCCCCCCTCTCTCCTACAAAAACCGGATCAGTTTATTTCGCTTTCACACTCTCCATGATAGCCATCACTTCCGGGTTATCCCATGAGATACCCTGATCTTTTCCGTCAATGGATGTGAGGATATCAAATACATAAATGTCATCGCCTGTCTGGTATTCGATTTCCTGATACACATATCCCATGCTGTCATACTGTGAAGCCTTGCATGCCGTTCCGTTGATCGTTACACCGTCGATCGTCGATACATCGTCATACATATCCGCCGGATCAATCGCAAGGTAAGAGCCGTCCTGGTAATAATTAATGCTCACGTTT
The DNA here is from genome assembly GCA_045657665.1 of Lachnospiraceae bacterium. Taxonomy (GTDB): domain Bacteria; phylum Bacillota; class Clostridia; order Lachnospirales; family Lachnospiraceae; genus RUG12461. Next base: position 86,829 of record JAZOTN010000033.1, read on the forward strand.
GCGGTCGTTCTTGCGCCCCACTCATCTGCAGGGGTTCCTTTTGCAACGAGAATGGAATCGGTCTTCACCGCACCTTCCTCATCTGCAAACATATCGGATACTCCGACTGCCGTCCATCCGGACGGAACGTCAACCGTGAAATCACCGACATCATAGGTTTCCATAGCTCCTGCCGATGCCGCAGGTGCATCTCCGCCTGCAGCAGCAGCTGCAGCACCGCCGGAATTTCCGCATGCTGTCATGACAAATGCTGCCGTACATGCGAGTGCAAGGGACATTAATTTCTTCTTCATAACTGCTTCCTCCGTTTCTCAATTAGATAAAAATATCTGGACTATAGGAAAAGTTCTTTAACATTATAACAGTTTTTCGAAATTTGTCATCTCTTTATGGTATAATTGCTACGTTAACCGAAACGCAAGGAGGTAATGAAATGAATAAGATGATGAGAAAGATGTTATCGACCATGCTTGCGGCAACGCTTGGCGCAGGTGTTCTGGCTGGATGCGGTGCTGCGGGAGCGCCCGTGACTGCTGAACCGGAAGCCGAGGAGTATTTTGAGACAGAAGATTACGAATATGATGACTATGCAGAAGATACAGAATACTACGAAGAAGAGCCGGAAGAAGAGTATGATGAGACCGGGGATCTGACCGATGAGGAGATCGTGGAACTGGCCAGAATTTACAGCGGCGCCCCGCTTGCGGAGCTTGATCAGGTCATGGATAACGGATATCTGTATATCCATCTGTATGAGGATCAGGGCGATCATACCGCAACGATCGACTGGTATGAGATCGATCCGGTGACTCTGAAAGGTACAGACTTCGAAGGAAACCCGGTAGACCTTTCGGGAGTGGATTTTTCCGATGCTAAAGGTGACGATGTTGAAGGTGACGCGGGTGAAGGCGTTGCGATCGCGGACGGAGAATATGTCACGGATGATGAATATACCGGTGATCTGTCTTCAGACGGAAAAACCATGACGATCACGACGGCGCTCTATGAGTTTGTGAACAGTCCGTCGCCGTCCTACCCGAAGCAGACCTATGTGATCAATGTGGCGGATTCCTGCAAATGTGTCGAGGTGCAGGAGCAGACGACGGAGTCTTCATTTTTCGACAAACTGGATCTCATAGGCGATTTCCTGAACGGGACCACCGGGCTTCCGATCACGCTCGTATTCAAGAATAATGAGCTGGTAGAAATCCAGTTCAGCTCATGAAAAAGCATCTTTCCCGGATCGTATTTCAAAGGATGCTGATGTTGTTCATCGGCTCCTTTTCCATACTGATGGCGATCACCATCATTTATTTTGTTTTGTATGGAAAAAATAAGATCGGGGAGGAAATGAAGACGTTTCTTACGCATTTCAGCGAGGAAACGTTTGATAACTATATGAGGGAATTAACTGAGGATTACGCTGAGGGAGTTGATAAGGGACTGACGGAAAAGGGCATTTCGTTTTTTGATGATCCGAAGTTTCAGGTGAAATCAGCTGAAATGCTTGAAAGCGGCTGGTGCAGCGAATGGAATATCATTGATGAAAACGGGATCATTATTGCATCCAGCAAGGAAGACTATGTCGGATATGATATGCATTCCGGAGAGCAGTCCGCGGAGTTTTTATGTCTCCTGGAAGGTGCAGATTACTATTCCCAGGATTTTCGTGAGATCTCCTATGATAACAATACCAGGATGCTGTATGTAGGAGCGCCGGTTCACAGTATCGGTGGCTTTGTTCAAATGGGTTTTGATGAGGAGATGTATCAGGAGATCGTCAGGGATTCCGTGGTGGGACATATTGCCACATCCCATGTCGGGATTGACGGATACATGTTGTTTTTAAACGATGAGAATGAGGTGATCACCAGCTCGGGAAACAGATTTGACGGAGAAACACTGATTCTTTCAAAGAGCCTTGAGGATATAGCCTCTCAGGAAAAGGAGCAGTATGAGGATGTATTTGGGATTAAAACCTATGTGGAGGTGATCCCGTACAAGGACTATTATGTTTTGGAAGGAATGCCGCTGAGCGAGGTTTATGCGCCTTATAACGTGACGCTTGTCACACTGGTCATGGTTTATGCCGCGGTTTTTGCCGTTCTGTTTCTTTTGATCCGCCATCTGATCAACAGTCAGGTCGTAAAAGGCGTATACAGTCTTGATGGAACGCTTTCCAGGATTATGGGAGGGAATCTTGAGGAAAAAGCGGATTTCCGGAATTCCATAGAATTTGACGGCCTCTCTGACGGCATCAATCATACGGTGGGCCGCCTTAAGCAGATGATCAGCGAGGCGGAGAAAAAGATGGAGGAGGAGCTTGCATTTGCGAAGGAGATTCAGACTTCTGCGGTTCCAACACTCTTCCCGCCTTTCCCGGAAAAGGAGTCCTTTGGGCTTTATGCCCTGATGGATACGGCAAAGGCAGTGGGCGGTGATTTCTATGATTTCTTCCTGATCAACGACCAGACGCTGGCTCTTGTGATCGCAGATGTGTCCGACAAAGGGATGCCGGCGGCGCTCTTTATGATGCGGGCGAAGACGCTCATCAAGACCTATGCGGAGCAGGGGCTTCCGGTGGAAGAGGTGGCATCGAAGGTAAACGCGGCGCTTTGTGAAGAAAACAGTGCACGTATGTTCGTGACGGCATGGATCGGGTTTTTGAATCTGGGAAGCGGCAATCTCAGCTTTGTACACGCAGGGCATACCAATCCGCTTATTTTTGGAAAAACAGGTGCCTGGTATCTCGACAGAAAGAAAAATGCCATGCTCGGAAGCTTTGATTATGCCGTATATGAAAGACAGGAAATGGAACTCCATCCCGGAGAAAGCCTGTTGCTGTATACAGATGGCGTGACGGAGGCGATGAACCCGGAAGGGGAACTGTATGGAGAGCATCGTCTTTTAAAACTCGTCAGAAAGATCGAAAAGATCGGTGAAACGGATCGGAATCAGTATGCAGAAAGCCAGTGCCGCAGGGTATATGAGGATGTCAAGAACTTTGCAGGCAGTGCCGACCAGTCGGATGATATTACGCTGTTATGGTTTTATTTGGCGGAGACAGAGGACGTTGGAGACAGGGGACGGTTCTGCGTCTCATTTTAAAGAGACAAAGAACCGTATCCTGGCTCAACAGAATCGTTTCATTGCCCTTCCACGACAAGGTTTGTACCATCACATATGGTCACAACATTACCGTCCATGGTGTCGTAGGAGTGGATGCCATACTCATCGAGCTTTTTTAAAAGCTTTTTATCCGGCTTCTCTTTGGAGGAAGTGCTGATGACGGAATCTTCGGGAGTTACCATTTCAAGCAGAGCCTGGATCTCTTTCTCGTAAGAGCCGTGGTGGGGAAGCTTGATCCAGTCGGCATCGAGATCATCTCCGCTGTTAACGATCTGCGTGATGCGGTCAGCCTCAATATCGCCTGTAAAAAGGAGCTTGTTCTCGCCGAAATCCACCATGCTTACGAGAGACATGTTGTTGTCACGGTTGCTCTGATCTGCAAGAAGAGGGTCGGGATCCTCAGCCGGTAGCAGCCGGACGTTCAGATTGTCATATTGAAAGTCCACCGGATCGGTGCCAACGGTAATGACATTGTCGTGATGCTCCAGCTCTTCCATAAGGCCCGGATAATAGCGCTTTTCGCTTTCATAGTCCGGAATATAGATCGTATCGACCGGATATTTTTGTAAAAGCTTTACTGCGCTGCCGATGTGATCCTGGTCATAATGGGTCAGGATCATATAGTCAATGGAGTCGATGGCATTGTCACTGAGGAAAGAATCGATGGTATTATATTTTTCTTCAGTGCCTGTATCGATGATGCCTGTCGTGTCCTGGTATTGCAGAACGGCACAATCCGCTTTTCCGACATCAAGGTTTGTGACCACCAGATCGGAATAGGTGTCGTTTGGAACAGAGGCTTCTTCCTCACCTTCACCGCTGAGGATCGTGATGATATCCTCTTCCGGCTCTTCCGGAACCCCGGCATTTTCGAAGGAGGGCGAGAGGAGCCAGTAAAGTACAAAACCTGTAATCCCGGCGAGCACAAGGATGAGCAGAATAATGTCTAACAATTTGGAGCGTTTTGAGTTTTTGCTTTCATTCATGATTTTTGATATCCTTTTCTGTTGAAGAATGTTTTTTTGCAAAGATTCTATTGTAACTGTTATTATAACCAAAAAAGACAGGAGGTAGTTATGAATTCAATCATGTCAAGCGTATTCGGTGCTACGGCAACGATCAGCATTCAGGGTGTGCTGCTCAGCGTTCTGCTGGCGTTCGCACTCGGGGCGGTACTCGGGAACATCTACTATTTTACGTCCACGTCCACAACCAAGGGCTTTGTGATCACGATTGCCCTGATCCCGCCCGTTACCTGCGTGATCCTGCTGCTCATCTCGAAAAACTTCGGCGCCGGTCTTGCGGTGGCTGGTGCATTTGCTCTGATCAAATTCAAATCCGTTGCAGGAACCGCGAAGGAGATCGTGGCGTTGTTTATCAGCATCGGTGTTGGAATTGCCTGCGGCAGCGGGTTCCTGATGATCGCGCTCATTTCTTCGGTTGTCATTTATATTGTATTCTTTCTTTACTGCAAAGTGGGCATCTGGAAAACGAAAAAAGAATACAAACTGGTACGGTTTCTGTCCGTAGAGCCCACTGAGAAGACCGGCGGGATTGAAAGCGTGGAAGCAGCCATTGATAACTATATTGAAGCAAAAACCCTGATCGGAACAAAGTACGCGTTTTCTAAGGATCGCCAGAAAAAAACACTGCAGTATAAATACAGGGTTACGCTGAAATCCCTGGAGTCGGAACGCGAACTGATCGATCAGCTCGTGGATCTGAAGATGGTGTTTGATCTGAGCATTCCGGATAAAAAGAGGATCAACCAGCTATAATTCCAGGCTGCTTACCCGAAGGATAAGCTCGCGCTCCTTTGCCAAAAGCCGCTGCAGACGTTCTTCCTTATGAGACAGGTCGGTTCTTTTTCTGTATTTACGGATCAGCCGTACATAACAGAGAAGGGCTGCCTTATCCGTGGCTTCCCGGATCGCTTCTTCTGTCAGGCCCTTAAAGTATTCCTTCATAAAGCAGTCAAAGAAGGAAAGCGCGGTATCGTAGGAGAAGCCCATAAATTGCCTGACTTTGTCCGGCTCTTCTTCGCCGATCGCCACATAGCTCATGTAGATGATGGAAAGGTCGAGCACCGGATGCCCGACGGACAGGCAGTCCAGATCGATCAGAACCGGCTCCGATCCATTCATCAGAACATTCCCGGTATGAAAATCCCCGTGGACCAGGTGCTTTGTGGGCGGGAGTGAATCAATAAGGGTTTGGATCTTCGCAGCAAGCGCTTCGTCGAGGTATCCGATCCCTTCCGAGACCCAGGTTGTCATCATTTGAGACGCATCCTGGAAACAGTTTTCGTCGGTTTCCGTGCCGTGAATGGCATGCGCCACATCCGACATGATCTTTGCGTAACGGTCCACCTCTTCGGGGTGGGAGGTGATCAGAGCCGATACACTGGAAGAATCGATCAGCTCATACATGGTGCCGTAGCGGTTGCCGACCGCAACGATCCCGAAGGTTACGGCTGTCGGAAGGCCCAGCACAAATGCTTTTCGGGCAAGCATGACCTCGCGTTCCACATCTTTGTAGGTGTTGCTTTCGTTATAAACTTTGATGATCAGTTCATCATCATACCGGTACACGTCTCCCTTTGCACCGTGTCCTATGACGGAGCATCCCTCCACGGAAACCTCCCGGTATTTTCGATATCTGGTTTTTTCCGTATCAAAGGTGCCGGGCCAGAGGTAATTGATCTGTTTGATGAATTCCTTGTATGCGCCGGTCCGGTTCAGGTCATACTCGACATACTGTGCGACCGTCATGTAATACCAGCGGTGCATCATCGGATCGCTCTGATTGAAGGAGTTCCAGAGGTCTTTGCCCCGTTCGCCGTAAATGCGGGAGAGGGAACGGATATTGGACAGCTTGTCAGAAAGCCATAGCATTTTCACACCGATATCTTTGGAGTTTTTCAATACAAGAAGGGATTCCTCCTTGCGCCGCTTCCAGGTGAGTGATTTGTCCTCTCCGGGATATTTGTTCTCTGTTTCGGATTCCACCAGCGCTGCGATCCGGTCTCCGAACTTCTCCCGGATGGCATCAAGCGTGGTGTCCGTATCCTCTACCACATCATGGAGAACACCTGCGGCCATGATCTCCTGATCATCCGTCATCGTGGCGATGATCTGTGCAACCTCAAGAGGATGCAGGATATACGGGATGTTTTTCAATTTTCTTACCTTGCCCTCATGAAGGGTGGTAGCATAGATGATTGCTTCTTCCAGTATGTCCATTGATTTCTCTGTTTTGCATCTGTGTGACACCGGTCTTTTGGTCCATTATAAACGAAAACTCTTCAGAACTGTATATCATTTTCGCAGCAAAATTATATCACTATTTTTGCCAGATTTGAACAGAAACGTGAAAGGAGATCAGAAACGTGGAAGGTACAGAGATTCGATGGGAAGAAACAGAAAATGCGCTGCACGTTTTGCTCGCAGAGCGTATCGACGCAGCATCGCGGCAGGAGCTGGAAGATAAGTTTTCGAAGGCTCTTGACGGACGGGAGAATGTGTCCATTCTGATAAACGCGGAAAAGCTCAGTTACATTTCCAGCGCGGGGATCCGTGTGCTCGTGGGTCTTCGCAAGGTCAGCAGGGATATAAGGATCTTTCATGTTTCCCAGGAGATTTATGACATTCTGAATGCGACGGGCATTACGGACATGCTTCCTGTGGAACGCCGTATCCGTGAGATAAACGTTCCTTCCGCGGATCTTCTCATCCGGGAAGAGTCAGATGGGGAGATCTATCGCTGGGAGGAGGATCTGGCGGTCAAGATTTATCGTGCCGGTGTATCTTTTGAAGAGGTACAGAGGAAATCCCTGCTGCTGGGCAAAGCGGCGTCATACGGTGTTCCTACGACTTCCGTTTATGAGATCGTTTCCTGCGGAGAAAAAACGGGAATGATCTACGAATATCCTTACGGCAAGACACTGGAGGAGCTTTGGCTGATGCGCCCCGATCGTATGCAGGAAGAGATAGAGATGCTCTCGGAGCTTATGTATACGCTGCATCATCGTGTGATCGGGGAAGGGGATTTGCCGGATGTGTCAGAGCGGATGCTTTCCGAGCTGGAGGAAAACAGCACCCTTTCGGAGGATCAGAAAAAAAAGCTGACGGAGCTGGCAAAGAACCATTCCGGTGGAGACGTCTTTGTATACGGGAATCTCCGCCTCGGAAACATTGTGCTTGACGAGGACAGGCTGGTGCTTCTCGATATGTCCCGCTGCGGCCGGGGAGATGCGATCCTTGACCTGCAGGCTGCTCTTTCCGCCATGAATGAGGATGGACATGCTTCATTCTGGAGGAATTTTTTTGTCCGGTACGCGGAATTGATGGATCAAAAGGAGCGATCAATAGCGGAGGAGACACTGGACTCATCCTTAAAGACATGGTGGGATTAAGAAAATATGAAAAAGACAGAGCTTCATAAAAAACTGAAAGACCTTCAGGATCTGAAATATCGTGACATGCAGATCAGGATCATTCCTACGGTGGATCCGGAGTCGATCATAGGAGTCAGGACTCCGGAGCTGAAAGCGATCGCAAAGGAGATGTTAAGGTCCGGCGATCACCGGGATTTTCTGAAAGAACTTCCGCATGAATATTTCGAGGAAAACCAGCTGCACGCTTTTATCATATCCGGGATGAAGGCTCCGGACGTCTGCATGGAGGAACTGGAGACTTTCCTTCCTTTTATCGATAACTGGGCAACGTGTGATCAGTTGTCTCCGAAGATCTTTAAGAAGCATAAGGATATGTTGCTTACGCATATCAAAAAATGGATCGTATCGGAGGAAACCTATACCGTGAGATTCGGCACAGGTATGCTGATGGAGCATTTTCTGGACGAAGATTTTGATCCCGGATATCCGGAGATGGTCGCAAAGATCAGAAGCGAGGAGTATTATATCAATATGATGATCGCATGGTATTTTGCGACAGCTCTGGCGAAACAGTATGACCGGGTACTTCCGTACATAGAGGAAAAAAGGCTTGATGACTGGACGCACAATAAAACGATCCAGAAATGTATAGAAAGCTATCGGATACCGGATGAAAAAAAGGCATATCTGAAATCATTGAAAATCAGGCGTAAATAGATTTCGCTACAGGAGGCCCTTGATATATGGAGACAAAGATCACGGTCGTAGTTGATAATAAGGCAAATGACGGGATCCTTGGCGAATGGGGACTTTCCGTTCTGGTTCAGTATGCCGGGAAAAAGATCCTTCTGGATGCAGGGGGATCGGATCTGTTCCTTCGGAATATGCAAAAGCTCGGGATCGATGTGACCGATATCGATCATGCCGTGCTGAGCCATGCGCATTATGATCACGCGAACGGCTTTCCGTCATTTCTGGATCAGAATAAAAAGGCAAAGCTGTATATACGGGATTGCACAGCGAATGACTGCTACGCGAAGAAATCGATATTCAAAAAGTATATCGGGATCACGCGCAGGATGCTGAAAAAATATGCAGGCAGAATCGAGCGGGTTTCCGGCGACTATCAGCTTATGGACGGGATATGGATCATTCCGCATAAGACAAAGGGCTTGGAAAGCATCGGGAAAAGAGAACTGATGTACAGGAAAACCCCACACGGTTTTGTGCCGGATGATTTTTCACATGAGCAGAGTCTTGTGCTGGATACGGATAAGGGACTTGTCATATTGAATTCCTGCTCCCATGGCGGCGCCGGAAACATCATAGGCGAGGTAAGAGCGACATTCCCGGACAAAAAAGTATACGGTCTGATCGGCGGACTGCATCTTTTTAATAAGTCGGAGGCAGAGATCCGGGATGTCGCGGGGAAAATACGGGACACCGGGATTGAATATGTCTGCACGGGACATTGCACGAAAGACCGGGCGTTTGGGATTCTCAAAGAAGAGCTTGGAGATAAAGCAGAGCAGATGAAAGCGGGATATCAGATCGTGATCTGATGATTCAGCTTCCGGTAGCCGTTTTTCGGCGGATTTGTTATAATGAATACCAGTAGGATCGGCTTTCTATTCAGGGGGTATCAGAATGGATTTCCAGAAGATCGTTGACGGGATGCTTTCCCGCGAGTTTGTTCCCAACAGTGAATATACCCGTTATCTTACCAGGGATCTGAATTTTGAAACGGCCTGCTACCGTGCCGCCGTGCAGAAAAAATGTCTTCACTCCTATGCGCACCCGGATCGGATGGAGGTCTGGCTGAATATGAATTTTCTTCCGCTGATGGCGGATGAAGGGAATCCTTTCGCATCCAGAACATGAGCCTGCATCAAACATTACTGACAATACAATACATTACGATCGTCGCACTGTTCATTGAGAGCTGCATCGTGTTCCGGTTCTTAAAGAACAGAGTGCACGCGTATCTCCTGTTCTTCTGCGCCGCTTCGCTCATCAACAGTCTCGGATATCTTCTGGAGATGTATGCGAAGACGAAAGACTCTTACCTGACAGCTTTGAAGCTTTCTTATTTCGGCCGCAGCTGGATAGGATATGCGCTCTTCATGTTTGCGATGGAGTTCTGTGCGGTCCGGATTCCGGCTCTCATTAGATATATCCTCGTGGCGTTGCATGTGGGCGTCTATGCATCGGTGCTGACCCTCGAGTATCATGGATTTTACTACTCGCACATGGAGTATGTTTCCGGGAAAATGTATCACGGAAACGGCATAATCCATCATCTGTTCGCGGTGATCCAGATCGTCTATATCATCCTTGGTCTGGTCTGCCTTTTCCGTCTCTTCTGCAAAACGAAGAGCAAAAAGTTAAGGAAACGCACGCTGATGGTGTTGCTTGCGGTTTTCACGATGAGCTTCTTTTATATCGCGCAGACGGCCGGCTTTTTCGAAGTCACGAAATATTACGACCTGACAATGCTCGGAATCCTGGGCTGTACGATTTTTATGATGGTCGCCATCTTCCGGTTCGATCTTCTCGGGATCACTGAGATCGCAAAGGAATACATCATCGACCGGCTTTCGGAGGGCATCATTGCCGTGGATAACGAAGGCGTTATCCAGTATTATAACGAGCCCGCGAAAAGACTGTATCCGGAGATCGCGGATCCTGCAGCCCCGGTTCCTGAGGCTATTACGGATGCGGTGTCAGGAGACCAAAGCATCACGATCGAAGGACGCATTTATTCTCCGGAGGAAAACGATCTCGTTTATCAGGGAGAGAACGCCGGAAAGATCTATGCGCTTGTGGATGATACCGACCATTTTCATTACATGGAGGAACTGGAGAAGCAAAGGGAGATTGCGGACAATGCCAACGAAGCCAAAAGCCGTTTCCTTGCCAGTATGTCCCACGAGATCCGTACCCCTATCAATGCCGTGCTCGGAATGGATGAGATGATCCTGAGGGAAAGCACGGAGAAGCCGATCCGTTCCTACGCGTCGGACATCATGTCGGCAGGAAGGACGCTCCTTTCGCTCATCAATGATATCCTGGACCTTTCCAAAGTGGAAGAGGGCAAGATGGAGATCATTCCGGTGCAGTATGAGCTGGCGTCACTGATCAATGATCTGTCCAATATGATCCGCGACCGGGCTGCAAAAAAAGGACTGGAGTTTCAAATCGAGGTGTGTCCGCAGACACCGAATATTCTTTTCGGGGATGAGATCCGTATCCGTCAGTGCGTATTGAACCTTCTTACCAACGCAGTGAAATATACGGAAACCGGATCCGTTACTCTCAGGGTCGGTTTTGAAAAGAAAGATGAAAAGCACATCCTCCTTTCGTTTTCCGTTACCGATACCGGCATCGGCATGAAGAAGGAGGACCTCGAAAAGCTGTTCACACCCTATCAGCGTATCGAGGAGGAGCGGAACCGCTCCATCGAGGGAACGGGGCTTGGCATGAGCATCGTGAGTCAGCTCCTTGATCTGATGGGCAGTTCTCTTGATGTAAAGAGTGAATACGGAAAGGGTTCTTCGTTCTCCTTTATGCTGGAACAGGAAGTGGTATCGGCTGAGGGGATCGGGGACTTTGCGTTAAGATATCAGAATGCAGCCAGCGATGAGCCTTCTTATCAGGAGCTGTTCTGTGCACCGGATGCAAGGATCCTCGTGGTGGATGATACGGAGGTCAATCTGACGGTCATGGAAAACCTGCTGAAGAAGACCGGGATCCGGATCGACAGTGTCCTGTCCGGGAAAGAGGCAATCCGCCTGGCCGGTGACACAGCGTACGACATGATCTTCATTGACCATATGATGCCGGATATGGACGGGATCGAGACCTTAAAGCACCTCCGGGAATCCGGGAAAAATACGGAGACTCCCGCCGTGGCACTTACGGCAAACGCGGTTTCGGGTGCAAGAAAGATGTATCTCGATGCCGGCTTTACGGATTATCTTTCAAAGCCCGTGGAGGGCATGCAGCTTGAGAAGATGCTCATGAGTTATCTCCCTGCGGACAAGGTGAAAGACCCGGGGACGGCCGGCGTGGGATCAGAACCCGCTCGGGTTGAGAATGATTCGCCTCCCATGATCCCGGAATGGCTGTACGGGATCCCGGAGATCAGCGTAAAGGAAGGGATCAAAAACTCCGGTTCCGAGGAGGGATATCTTTCCGTTCTTAAGATCTTTCATCAGGTTGCACCGGCAAACGCGGAGGAGATCGAAACGCTCTGGAAGGACGGCGATCAAAGGAACTATACGGTGAAGGTGCATGCCTTAAAGAGCTCCGCCAGGATCATCGGCGCATCGGAGCTTTCCGCTCTTGCGAAGGATCTTGAGGCAGCCGGGAAAGAGGGCGATGCCGCTTTTATCGATGCGAATACGGAGCAGCTTCTATCGATGTACCGTGCCTTGAACGAAAAGCTTTATCCTCTGGATGTGGATGACACTTCCCTTCCCGAGATCACACCGGAGTCGATGAAGGATGCTTACCGGACCATCGACGAGATCGCCGAAGCCAGGGATTATGAGATGATGGACCGTGTTCTTACGGACGTAAAAGGTTACCGGCTTCCGCCACGGGACAGGGATTATATCGCGGAGATGGAAATACTCCTGACGGAACTGGACTTCGAAAAGATCGGAGAAACAGCAAGAAAGGCTCTGGGAGAGAAATAAATGAAACGTGAAGAACTGCCGACACCCTGCTATATCATTGATATGGAAAGGCTGAAGAAAAACTTAAGGATCTTATCGGAGATCGAGGAGCATACCGGCGCAAAGGTGCTGCTGGCCCAGAAAGCGTTTTCCTGTTATCCGCTCTATCCGCTGATCGGGGAATATGTATCGGGAACGGAGGCCTCGGGACTTTATGAGGCCAGGCTCGGAAAGGAAGCCATGGGAAAGGAATGCCATGTGTTTTCCGCCGCATACCGGGAGGACGAATTCGACGAGCTTCTTGAGTATGCGGATCACATTGTGTTCAACTCTTTTTCGCAGCTTCGGAAATTCGGAAAAAAAGCAAGAGCCGCGGGGAAAAGCCTCGGGATCCGTGTGAACCCGGAATGTTCTACGGGAAGCACTCCGATCTATGATCCCTGTGCACCGGGCAGCAGGCTCGGCGTGACGAGAGAGGTCTGGGAAAAGGAAGCAGATGCGGGCCTTTTCGGACTCCTTGACGGGATCCATTTTCATACCCTCTGCGAGCAGAATTCGGACGATCTGGTGCGGACGCTTGCGGTCGTCCAGAAGAACTTCAGCGATATCCTTCCTTACATGAAATGGATCAATTTCGGCGGCGGACATCATATCACGCGAAAGGATTATGATTTAAAGCTTCTTTACGGGATGATCTGGGAAATGCAGGAAAGCCATGATCTCACGGTTTATCTGGAACCGGGGGAGGCGTTTGCGTTTAACGCCGGGTGGCTCGATACAAAGGTTCTCGATATCGTGGAAAATGGAAAGAAGACGGCGATTGTGGATGCTTCCGCGGCATGTCATATGCCGGATGTGATCGAGATGCCGTATACGCCTCTTGTGATCGGAGGAGGGAAGCCAGGTGAATTGCAGTATCCGTATACATTGGCAGGACCGACCTGCCTTGCCGGTGACACGATCGGCAGCTATTCCTTTGATCATGAGCTGGAGATCGGAGAGCGGCTCAGCTTTACGGATATGGCGATCTATACGATGGTGAAGAACAACACCTTTAACGGCATCCGCCTCCCCTCCATCGCACTGCGTGAGTACGAAAAGGGGAAAGAGGATTACCGGGTGATCCGTGAATTCGGATACGAGGATTTTAAGAGCCGGCTTGGGTAGAGTGCCTCGGCTCGATGGGCTTCAGTAACCGTATCTTGATGAGAACCGGCAGAAGCACAAAGGAAAGGATGATGCCGGTTGCGCCCTGCACCAGATTGAACGGGACACCGGCGGCGCTGGATGCGGCGCCTGCGAGGAGCGTGCTTGATGTGACAGCTCCGGCGGAAAACGCAGCCAAAAACATCTCATAGATAAAATAGCCGAAGGTCATAAAGGCTTCGCCAAGAAGCCCGCCGAACATGAGCCCGAGTGCCTCGTTCTTATGTGTGAAGGCCTTGCGGATGGATCTATGGAAGATACTGCCGGCGATGTATGCGGTCAGACCCTTGATGATGAGTGTTGCGGGCAGATAGATCAGATACCCTGAGAAAAGGTCGCTGAAAGCGGAACCGATCCCGGCGGCAAGCGCGCCGATCCCGGGTCCGAGAACAATGCCGGAGAGCAGTACAAACACATCGCCAAGATGAATATAGCCAAAAGTCGGAGTCGGAAACTTGATGATCATGGTGGCGATACAGGTGAAAGCAGCAAAGAGGGCAGCCATCACGAGTACACGGATCTTTTTCATAATACATCACTCCTTTTTTTGGAAACGCAGCTAAGATTACGTATTCCATAATAATATAAGAGTGACTATATAGGACGGAAAGAAAAATGTCAAGCGCGAGAAAAAGAAAGCAGCAAAGGAAAAAAAGATCAAAGCTTCCTCTGCTTATGGTGCTTCTTTTGGCGCTTACCGCAGTGCTTGTGATCCTTCTTGTTCTGGTCAATCAAAAAGGAGAGCAGGAGGAGCCAAAAGAAACGGAAACAGAGGAGACCGAGGAGATCCCGTTCGTGCCGGAAGTTCCGGTCGAGACAGAGACAGAAGAGCCCCTGCCTCCCGAAACGGATACAGAGGAAGAAAAGCCTGTCACCCTGGTCTTTACGGGGGATATCCTTCTCGAGGGTACTACCCTTGCAGCCTACCAGAACGGGGGCTTAAACGGAATCCTTTCCCCGGAGCTTGCGGACATTTTTCAAAACGCGGATATACTCATGGTCAATGAGGAATTTCCGTTCGGAACGACCGGAGAGAAGGCGCCGGACAAGCAGTACACGTTCCGCACTGACCCACAGTACGTGACGGCATTTCAGGAGATGGGTGCGGATGTGATCGGTCTCGCAAATAATCATGTCCTCGACTTCGGCCAGAGCGCTCTCATGGAAACCTTTGAGACGCTCGATAGAGCGGGACTTAAGTACGCGGGCGCCGGCGCGGATCTTTCCAGGGCAAAGGAGCTCCAGGTATTTGAGATCAACGGAAAGCGGTTCGGATTTCTTGCCGCATCAAGGGTATGGCCGGAAGCTTCCTGGGCGGCAACGGACGCACATCCCGGTGTGTTCGGCACCTATGATCCCGCCATGCTGCTTTCCGCGATCCGCTCAGCCAAGGAAGAAGCCGGGTGCGATTATGTGACGGTATTTGTTCACTGGGGGATCGAGCGCAATCAGCTGCCGGAGGATTATCAGAGAAATCTGGCTGCTCAGTACGCGGACGCGGGAGCGGATCTTGTGATCGGGATGCATCCCCATGTGCTGCAGGGGATGGAAGTGATCAACGGGACACCGGTTTTCTACAGTCTCGGGAACTTCATCTTCGGCGGACGAAGCTACGATACCGCCGTGGTACAGGCGAGGATCAACCCGGACGGGACGACGGAGTTTACTGTGATCCCCTGCATGGCTTCCGGCGGCTGTACAAGAAAAGCGGAAGGGGAGGATGCGATGCGGATCTATAACACGTTAAACAGCATCTCTTTCGGCACGGCGGTGAATGAAAACGGAACCCTGATGCAATGAATCCATTCCGGGGATGGAGGAGGACGACAAGGCCGGACTTTACGGCGTGTTTTATCTGGATATCTACACCTTCGCGAGACTGTTTGAAACAGTGAATGTTGCGAATTAGCCGTTTATTGTATAAAATAAAGAAAAAAGAAAGGGTTTCCGAATGAGAGAAAGGATTCTGATCGTAGACGACAACGCGGAAGACCGCAAAGAAATGGTCGATGCGATCAACGGCAAATATTTTACATATGAGGCGGCGGACGGGAAACGCGGGATCGAGATCCTGGTAAAGCATGAAGAGGAGATCGCCTGCATCGTTCTTGACATCCGGATGCCCGTGGTGGATGGTTTTCAGGTGCTTCAGGCACTGCATACGAAAAAGCTCCTGAACCGTATCCCGGTGCTGATCGTGACTGCGGATCCTTCCGTGGAGACGGAGATCCGCTGCTATGCTTACCCCATAGCGGATTATATCCGCAAGCCCATCAACAAGGCAGTCTTTTTGATGCGCCTCAGGAGCGCGATGCGGATAACCGGTATGATCGACCAGCAGGATGAATTCAGTGCCAACGTCCTCGATATTTTCGGTGACATCGTCGAGGGCCGTGATGTCGGCGGCGCGGTTCACATCGAGCATATCAAGGAGATGACGCGTTCGCTCGCGGTCAATGCCATGAACATGTATCCCGAGTACGGGCTCAATAAGCTTCGCGTCAATGAGATCGTGGAAGCCAGCGCCCTGCATGACATCGGAAAGGTTGCCATTCCGGATCACGTGCTCAATAAACCGGGGAAGCTCACAAAAGAAGAATTCGATCTGATGAAGAGCCATACCACAAAGGGCGGGGAAATGATCGACCGTATGGCAGCAGTGCTTGCGATCATTCACCCGGGCGACGCGGAAAACTTTGTGAAAACGGCGCATGACATCTGCCGCCATCATCATGAGCGTTACGACGGAGCGGGTTATCCCGACCGGCTGAAAGGGGATGACATTCCTCTGGCGGCACAGATCGTTTCCATCGCGGATACGCTGGACGGTATGACCGGGCGGACCGTGTATAAGCGTGCGATCGAAAAGAACAAGGCTTTTCAGATGATCGTGACCGGAGAAGCCGGCATCTTTTCCCCGAAGCTTCTCGAATGCTTCCAGCAGGCAAAGGACCGCCTGATGGATATCATCGGCAACCAGGATCTTGACTGAGGAAAGACACCGACAGGAGAACGGACTGCATGGAAGAATCGGCTCTTTTGGAAGGAGTCTCTGACGCCCCGGTATTTACGGGAGATCAGATCCGCGAAATAGAAGATGGAAAAGCAAAAGGGCTTGACGTATCTGTATACGCGAAGCCGTATTTTCTTGCGGTCCACATGCGTTCCATTCGTCTCGGCATGGAGGAGGGACTGGATGTGTCCCGCTATGCGAAGCCGGAGTATGACTGGTTCCAGATGGAGGAGATCCGGCTCGGGATGTCGCAGGGGATCGATGTGGGTATTTACGCGGATCCCAAGATCGCATACGACAAGATGCGTATCATCCGCGAGGGTCTTCTGGAAGGGATTTACCTCAAGACCTATTCCAAGTATTTCGGCAGCGTCATGCGCCAGATCTTTCTGGCGAAAAAGTCCGGCGTCAATCTGGATCCGTTCCTTGATAAGGGCTACCGCGAGGCGGAGCTGGAGGCGATCCGGATCTCTCTTGAGAAGGGACTTGATATTGAAAAATATATCTCTCCGGAGTTTAACGGAGAGTCCATCAAGGAGATCGGCAGAGGTCTTGAGAGCGGCGTAGAGGTTGAGGAATACGCATTCCCCGAATACAACTGGGAACAGATGCATGAGATGCGTCTCGGACTCATCAGCCGTGTGGATATCAACCAGTACCGTTCCCCCTATTACCATGCGGAACAGATGAAAGAGATCCGCCTCGGTATGGAGAGCGGACTGGATGTTTCTTCTTATGCGACGCTGATGTATACGGCGAATGACATGCGCCGTATCCGGCGGCAGCTCGAGGATGAGATCGCAAACCGCGACCGGAATCTTGACGGCGCTGAGGATATTACCTCCAGTTTTGATGATTATTCGATCATCGTCAGCAAGGACGAAATGACCGCCACCGTTTCACTTTTCCGCAAGCAACAGCCGATCGAACGTGAGAGGCTCCTTCGGGAAATGCGCCTGGCAGGCGTGATCTACGGCATTGACCAGGAAATGGTAAACCGTCTCTCAAACGGGCATTTCGCCGGAACAGATGCGGTTGTGGCCCGCGGCAGCGTGCCGGTGGACGGGCGTGAAGGATATTACGAATACTTCTTTGAGCTGAAGCAGGAAGCAAAGCCCAAGATCCGTGCCGACGGTTCTGTGGATCATATGGATCTCCGGAGCTATCATATGGTAAAAAAAGGCGACCACATCGCTTATTACCATGCGGCGGAGATGGGAAAATCGGGTTCCACCGTTACCGGTAAATTTCTTCCCGCGAAAAACGGAAAGGAAAAAGGTCTTCTCGTCGGAAAAGGCTTTATCGTAGATGAGGATCAGAAGACCTATATCTCGCTCCTCAATGGCAGGATCGAGATGAAGGGCGGCAAGATCACCATCACGAATGTCCTGGAGCTGCGTGAGGTTTCCAAGGTTACCGGAAACGTGATCTATGACGGGGATCTTCATGTGCAGGGCGATGTGCTGGCGGGATCCGTGATCAAAGTCACCGGCAATGTGATTGTGGAGGGTACCGTGGAAGGCGCTCAGATCGAGAGCGGAAAAGATATCATCATCAAGCGTGGTGTGACTGCCGGCATGAACGGACTATTAAAGGCTGAGGAAAACGTGCAGGCAAAGTTTCTGGAATCCGCGAATGTGGAAGCCGGCAGTGACGTAGTGGCCGGCTACAGCGTCAACAGCACGATCTATTCGAGGGGCAAGGTAAAGATTACATCCAGAGACGGCGCGCTTTCCGGCGGAACGACGGTGGCGGAGCTCGGCATTGAGGTGGAGAACCTGGGGAACCGCATGGGTGTTGCCACCAGGGTTGAGATCGGTGGAAACGAACGCATGAAGAAGAAACGGCAGCAGTTGGAGAAAGAAAACGTCGAGATCAAGAAAGAGCTGCAGATCCTTTACAACGCCAAGAATGAGATCTTTGCGAAATATACTCCCGAAGAGCGCAGCATGATGGACATCGTAACCAAGGTGGAGAATGCGATCTATACCAAGGAGCTGGAGCTTCGCGAAAAAGAGAAAGAGCAGAAGGAAGCGCAGACGCACGAACAGAATATCCGGGATTCCGAAGCAGTGATCAACGGAAAGGTGTTTGATAATGTAAAGATTTCCATTGCGGGAGTGTATCTCCGGAATCCGGAGCATTATCAGGGAGTGGTCGCAAAGCTCCGTGGAGAAGCCGTCGAGGTCATCCCGACCGGCGGAACGGTTTAGGAAAGCGCCGGGTCAAGGACCTTTTCCTTGATAGCCTGAAAGCTTTCGCGGCTGATGACATGTTCGATCCGGCAGGCGTCTTCTTCCGCGATCTCTGAAGGGACGCCGAGGCTGATGAGCCATTCGGAGATCCGCTCATGGCGCTCGTAGATCATCTCCGCGATCTCCTTGCCGCTTTCGGTCAAATAAATATAACCCTCATCTGTAACCGTGATCTGGTTTTTTTCACGAAGGTTTTTCATAGCGATGGAGACACTGGATTTTTTAAAGCCGAGTTCGTTCGCGATATCAACGGAGCGAACCACCGGCTTTTTTTTACTGAGGATCAGAATGGTTTCCAGATAGTTTTCTGCGGATTCGTTGGTGATGATTGACATGATATTTCCCGATCAATAATCCTTGATGACGGCGATATTGTTCTTCTTTTCCTGATTCAGAAAAGACCAGATGTTCTTGCGCTCTTTCAGATCCTTGTCGTAAACTCTGACCTTGCAGCTTTCGCTGTCGCATTTATTGATGGTGGCGACAAGGGACTTCATATCGAGAACTGTGGCATCTGTTTTCAGGATACATACGGATGAGGAAAAGTTCTCGAAAGAAGAGTTTTTCTGCATTTTTTCAAGATGACGTTCAAAAGGCGCTTTGTCGATTGAAAGAATGGCATATTCCATATCGCTATCCTCACGGATGAGATTCTTCGTTTACAACTCAGGGTACATGATAGCATATCACTTTGAAAAAAACAAAAGGACAAAAGTACCTATCTCATCCGGCTCCTTATCAGTGGGGCGATCGAGGCCGCCAAAATATTTTTCAGGAGATCGATCAGGAGAAACGGAAGCACGGTGACGCTGATGGCGGATCCAAAGGAAACGCCCGCGGAAAGCATGTACCAGAACGTTCCAAGAAAGTAAAGGATCCACGTGCAGACAAAACACCCGATGACAGAAAGCACCGCCGCTTTGATTCCTGTTGTTTTTTCATAGATAAAGTCGAGAAGGAGCCCGGTCAGAAGCGCCATCGGGATATAGCCGATGATGAAGCCGCCCGTCGGTCCGAAAAGCTTTCCGGGGCCGCCGGTGAAGTTGGTGAATACCGGGAGCCCGACCAGCCCGATCAGGATATAGATGAGCACGGCGATGGTGCCCCTTTTCCAACCGATCAGATGGAGCGTCAGATAGATCGCGAACAGGGACAGCGAGATCGGAACCGGGCCGATATTGATCGACCAGGGACCCAGTATGCAAAGCACCGCCGCCATCAGGGCGGTTGTGACGAGATTTTTTGTAGAAACAGTGCTTGTTTTTTCAGATTTCATAGTATAGCCCCTCCAAACAAAAACCAGAATAAAGCGAATACCGGGAAAAGTCAAGGGGGTTTATCGCTTGAAAAGAAGATCTCGGCATGATATACTACGCTAAAACGCACATTTTTTATTGGATTTAGCGAGGAATTGGAATGCTGATATCACGTGATAAGGAAAAGAAAAATCTTATTGATGCGCTTCAAGCGGAAGAGTCTCAATTTATAGCGGTATATGGCAGACGACGTGTCGGAAAAACATATTTGATACGTCAGACTTATGAAAAGATGCTCACATTTGAACATTCCGGGCTGGCTAACGGAGGGAGAAAAGAGCAGTTACAGGCGTTTACTGCCTCTGTCAGACGCGCAGGTCTGAAAGTGGATGTGATGCCATCAAATTGGCTCGATGCCTTTGAATTATTAAAAGATCTTGTCGAAAAATCATCAGGGAATAAAAAAGTACTATTTATCGATGAGCTGTCCTGGATGGATACACAAAAGAGCGGTCTTTTGGTTGCTCTTGAGAATTTCTGGAATGGATGGGCAAGTGCGCGTAATGATGTAGTTCTTGTTGTTTGTGCATCTGCTACTTCATGGATGCTTGATAAGATCATTCACAACAAAGGCGGACTGTACAATCGATTAAACAGTCAAATATATTTAAAGCCGTTTAAGCTGGGTGAATGTGAGGAATACCTTAAGTCAAAGAGAATAAGCATTAGCAGATACGACATTCTTGAGATGTATATGGCCATTGGTGGAATCCCATATTATTGGTCGCTTATGAAGAAGGGGCGTAGCGTTGCTCAGAATATTGATGCTATGTTTTTTGCTGAGGATGCTCCGCTGAAGGATGAGTTTAAGTATTTATATGCATCCTTGTTTAGGAACCCGCAGAATTATATAGATATCGTTAGTTCTTTGGCAAAGAAAAAATACGGCTTGCTCCGGGATGAGATTGCTAAAGAGACCGGGATGCCGAACTCCGGATACCTGACCAAGATTCTTGACGAATTGATCAGTTGTGGTTTTATAAGGAAATACACGGTTTTGGGAAAGAAAACGAAAGGAGCAATTTATCAGCTGACAGATTTCTACACATTATTTTACTATCAATTTCTGCAAAAGAAGAACGTGGATGAGCATTACTGGACGATACAGACGGATACTTCAGTCAGAAACACATGGTGCGGACTTGCTTTTGAGAGAGTGTGTTTTGATCATGTTAATGAGATAAAAGCGAGATTGGGAATTTCGGGCGTGCTGACGGAAGTACATTCGTGGTTCAACCGCGCAGATCAAGCATCCGGTGTCAGAGGTGCTCAAATTGATATGGTGATAGTAAGAAATGACCGGATAATAAATCTTTGTGAGATGAAATACTCTATAAGTGAGTACTCGTATACCGGAAAGGATGATGAAGCACTTCGTAATAAAATAGTTTCATTAAAAACCATTTCTAAAACCAGACATTCGATACATCCCGTGCTGGTAACAACATACGGATTAAAGGATGGGACATATTCCGGGAAAATTCAGGGTGTTGTAACAGCGGATGATTTGTTCAAGAGAAACTAATGGGAGACAGGGTACGGTTCTGTGTCTCCCCATCGTTCTTGTTGATATTGAGCTCACTGTAGGCTAATATAAAATTGATCCGGTACAGAAATTGATTGAATGATTTCAAATTTTCCGATTAAAAATTAGCAAATCTGCCGATTGTATCTCCTTGGATGACCTGTTCTGGAAGTAAAAGAGTCAGGGAGGAATATGATATTGGAAACCATACAGATCACAAGAGATGATAAAAACCATACCATGTATATCGCGCTTTTCGGCCGCATCGATTCGATTACGGCACCGGAAGTCGGAAAGAAGCTTGAAAAAGCACTTGAAGGATACAGCAACATGGCTGTTGTGGTCGATGCTGAAAAGCTCGGCTATATTTCAAGCGCGGGACTCAGGGTGCTGCTGGATCTGAAAATTGTCTGCGATGACATGAAAGTCATTAACGTCGCTCTTGATATCTACGATATTCTTACCATGACCGGATTTACGAATTTTATAGAGGTGGAGCGCAGGATCCGAAAGATCAGACATCCTGCTCCCGCGGAACTGATCAGCAATGATACGGACAGCAGTTTATATCGCTCGACCAATGATCTTGCGGTCAGGATATTTGATCCCGGGATCTCTCTTGAAGAAGTACAGCGGAGGTTTCAGCTGTCAAAGACCGTAACATCCCACGGGATCCCGACACCGATCGCATTCGAGGTCGTATCCTGCGACAGCAGCTATGGTATCATCTTTGAGCTCACTCACGGAAAGACGCTTGATGAGATATGGGAGGAACGGCCGGACGGTATGCACGACGAGATCAAGATGCTCGCGGAGATCATGCATTCATTCCGCCGCTGTGTGATTGACAAAAAGGAACTGCCCGATTACGGAAAACGCATGCTCACCGAGATCGAGAAAAACCCCGCTCTTCCGGACGAACAGAGGCAGAGCTTAAGGCGTCTTGTGGAAAAGCTTCATGTTTCGGATACATTCATATACGGGAATCTCAGGCTTTCCAATGTCCTTTTGCAGGACGGGAAGCTGTTTCTTATGGATCTTACAAGATGCGGCCTCGGCAATCCGGTGCTCGACCTTCAGACCGCGATCTCAGCCATGTTTGCGGACGGGCACGGCGCATTCTGGAAGAAGTTTTTTGCACGCTATACGCAGCCCCTCGGTGACGACAGCCGCGCGCTTTTGGAACGCGTGCTGCAGCCCGGGATAAGACCATGGTGGTGAGGAGACAGGGGGCTATCCCTCAAACAGATCATCCAGTGTGATTGTATCAGATACATAGGAAGTATACGCTATTCCGGACAATCCCTTTGCTGAAACCATTACTATTTTCAAAGCATGTGATGTTCCCGTTTTTTTCTTGAAAACATCCCGCTTTCTTATAAGTTGCCGTTCATAAAAAAGGATCCATGAGCTGAACATATAACGGATTGTATTCTTCGTATTTTTTCTTATACTCTATGATATATCCACAATCTATGAGAGCCTGTATCACTCTTGAATATGTTCCGTTGGAAATTCCTGTTTCTTCCTGTAATTTTGCTTTTTTTATCCCATACTTTGCATATGCCAGTTTTGACAGTATCTGTCCATATACAGGTGATTCACTAAGCGTCGCTTCCAGTAACCTTTTCGTTTCATCCCTGTAAAGTGCATCCTTATCAAACAGCATCCTGTTTTGCACACAAATTGGAGACCCAAGAACCGTCCCCTGTCTCCACCGCCGCAAAAACAGACTTGAAAAAAAATACCTATTTAGGGCATAATCAGAGACAGAGACGCAGGAGACACAGAACCGTCCTCTGTCTCCCCCGGTTCTGTGTCTCCACCGTCTCCCGTTAGGAGGGATCAGCTATGAAACAAAAAAGAATCCTTGCGCTGCTGCTGGCGGCGACGCTGGTACTGACTGCCTGTGCGCCGAAGGCGTCCGGCGAGACGGCAGGCGTTTCAAAGGAAGCGGATACCGAAAAATATAAGGGCATGACGCCGGAAGAGGTTGTCGCTGCGCTGACGCTTGATCAGAAAGCGGCCCAGATGGTGGAGGGAGCTTTTTATAATATCAGTTTTGATCAGATGAAACAAAACGACTACGGCTCCATCCTTTCCAAGTTCGATGAGATCCCGAATCCGACGGCGGAAGAGTGGTATGAGATTGTATGTGAGTATCAGAACAGTGCGCTTTCGTCGGAGGCGGGTATTCCATACATTTACGGGCAGGACAGTGTGCACGGCGTGAACTTTGCATCCGGATCGGTGATCTTTCCCCAGAATATCAATATGGGTGCGGTAAACGATCCGGAGCTTATGAAGGAGTATGGTGCTCTTGTCGGTTCGGATATCGTTCACACGGGGATGCTGCTGAATTTTTCGCCTTGCGTGGATGCGGCTCAGGATCCCAGATGGGGAAGGACTTACGAATGCTTTTCCGATGATAATGAGATCATAAAAAACCTTTCCGTAGCCTACTCCGAAGGCCTTTTGTCGGAGGGAGTGGTGGTCTGTGCCAAGCATTTCTTCGGCGGCGGCTATACAGAGTACGGAACCGGTGAGGCCTCGGATTCGGTCAACCGGATCATTGACCGCGGCGATGCGGAGATGTCGCAGGATGAGATCGATGCGCAGCTTTCCGTCTATGAAGCCCTTGTGAAGGCAGGGGTGCAGGTCATCATGGTGTCCCATTCCTCTCTCTTCGGAACGAAGATGCATGAAAACAAGGAATATCTCAGCTATCTGAAGGATGATCTTGGGTTTGACGGTTTTGTCCTTTCGGACTGGAATTCCATCGAAAAATGCTCCGGTGCCGATTTGAAAGAAAATGTGATCCTCTGCATCAATGCCGGCATCGATATGCTGATGGAAGCGGACAACTTTGACGAATGCAGAGGATATATTGTCGAAGCGGTCAATGAAGGAGCCATTAGCGTGGACCGGATCAATGATGCCGTCACGAGGATCATAAAGGTAAAAATGGATGCCGGTCTTTTTGAGGATCCTTTTATGAAAGATTTTTCACCGACTTACGAATTCGGAAGCGATGAGTCACACCGGGTGGCCAGAGATCTTGCGGCAAAATCATTTGTTTCGCTGAAAGCGGGAGAGCATATGACCATTGAGAAAGGAATGAAGGTCTGCGTGATTGGCCCGGCAGCTGCAGATACCGGTGCCATGTGCGGCGGCTGGACATACTTCTGGCTGGGGGCGAGCGACGGTGCTTTGGGCGAGCGGATGCTTCCCGAAGACTCAACCATCCTGGAGGCGCTGCAATCCGCCGGAGCGGAAAAGGGGTTTGAAGTGGTTACGGATCCTAAGCGGATAGACGAGTGTGACATGGTGCTGCTGTGTGTCGGTGAGCGTCCGTATGCGGAGTGGGAAGGAGATACACAGGATCTTTCCATCGTGGGAGATATGGCGCTGGAGGGTAATAAAAAAGCCATCGAAGATGCGGCTGCTTCCGGGAAACCCACGCTGACTCTTATCATTGCGGGGCGGAATGTGATCATAAACGATTATCTTGATGACTGGGATTCCTGCATCATGTGTTATCTTCCGGGATCGGAGGGAGGAAACGCAGTTGCGGACGTGCTGACCGGAGAGATGCCGCTTTCGGGCACGCTTCCAATGCCGTATTATTCCTCGGTTGATCAGATCGGAACCGGTGAGTGCTGGCATGAGGCCGGATGGAGTGCATTGCAATGAGACAATTCTATGTGACTGGAATGAGCTGCGCTGCCTGTCAGGCCCGGGTAGAAAAAGCGGTAAACGCTGTTGAAGGGGTCGAGAGCTGCGCGGTAAGCCTGCTGACAAATTCCATGGGTGTCGAAGGAACGGCGCGGGAGGAAGACATCATTGCAGCTGTTGAAGCGGCCGGCTATGGCGCCGCCGTGAAGGGCAGCAGTGGTGAAAAAACCTCCGGCTCCGCCGCAGAGGATCCGTTAAAAGACACGGAGACTCCCCGGCTGAAGAAAAGGCTGATAGCGTCGATCCTCCTTTTGATCCCGCTGATGTATGTATCCATGGGTCATATGCTGTGGAACTGGCCGCTGCCGGGCTTCCTTCGCGGGAACCATGTGGCGATGGGCTTGTATCAGATGCTTTTATCCGGACTCATTATGGTGATCAACCAGAAGTTCTTTGTCAGCGGATTTAAGGGGCTTATCCACAGGTCGCCAAACATGGATACGCTGGTGGCTTTGGGCGCTACCGCCTCATTCGCATACAGTGTGTTTGCGCTTTTTGCCATGACCGGTACCGTCCTGAGCGGCAACGAAGAGCAAACAATGTATTACATGAATCAGTTTTACTTCGAGGCCGCGGCCATGATCCTTACGCTGATCACCGTAGGAAAAATGCTGGAGACGAGGTCGAAGGGGAAGACCACCAATGCCCTTAAGGGGCTTATGGATCTTTCGCCGAAGACAGCTGTGATCCTTCAAAACGGCGAAGAGATCACGGTTCCCATCGAGAACGTGAAAGTCGGGGACCGGTTTGTGGTAAGGCCCGGAGACAGCATTCCGGTGGACGGCGTTGTGACAGAAGGGGAGAGCGCTGTTAATGAATCGGCGCTGACCGGAGAGAGCGTGCCTGTTGAAAAGGGGATTGGCGATCCTGTGTCTGCGGCGACCATAAACTCCTCGGGGTACATGGTCTGCGAGGCTACAAGAGTCGGGGAGGACACGACTCTTTCCGCGATCATTCGGATGGTAAGCGACGCGGCAGCCACAAAGGCTCCGATCGCGAAGATCGCGGACAAAGTATCGGGTGTCTTTGTTCCGGCAGTCATTGGCATAGCGCTTGTTACATTTTTCGCCTGGCTCATCGCCGGGCAGACCGTTGGTTATTGCATGGCAAGGGCGGTATCGGTTCTTGTGATCAGCTGTCCCTGTGCGCTCGGACTTGCGACTCCCGTGGCAATCATGGTCGGAAACGGCGTTGCCGCAAAGACGGGGATCCTTTTCAAGACAGCGGCTTCCCTGGAACAGGCAGGGCGGACACAGATCATCGCGCTGGACAAAACCGGAACAATCACTACCGGAGAAATGCGTGTCACAGATCTCATTCCCGTTGACGGCGTTACGGAAGAAGAACTGCTGACAGTATCATGCGCTCTGGAGTCCAAGAGCGAGCATCCGATCTCCGGAGCGATCACGGAATACGCCGTGAGAAAAGGGATATCGCCGGCGGAAACCACGGAGTTTGAGGTGTTTGCCGGAAACGGCCTTAAGGCAAAACTATTCGGGCAGGAGATCCACGGCGGAAATCTGAAATACATCGAAAGCATACTTGGCAGGGAAGATGCCGGGACCACGGAGACGGTTCATCAGCTGGCCCGTGACGGAAAGACACCGGTACTCATTGCCAGGGCAGGGCAGCTCCTTGGGATCATAGGAGTTTCGGATGTGATAAAAGAGGATTCACCGGAAGCGATCGCGGAGCTTCAAAAAATGGGGATCCATACGGTGATGCTCACCGGCGATAACGAGGTTACGGCTGCAGCGATCGCAAAGCAGGCAGGTGTTGATGAGGTAGTTGCTTCCGTGAAACCAGACGGCAAGGAAGCGATCATAAGACAGCTCATGGAGCACGGAAAAGTTGCCATGGTCGGAGACGGGATCAATGATGCTCCGGCACTTACGTCCGCGGATCTCGGAATGGCGATCGGCGCAGGAACGGATGTCGCCATAGACGCGGCGGATGTGGTGCTGATGAAGAACAGTATCAGGGATGTCGCGGCAGCGATCAGGATCTCAAGAAGTACGCTCCGGAATATCCATCAGAATCTTTTCTGGGCGTTTTTCTACAACGTTCTCGGAATTCCTCTTGCGGCAGGCTGCTACGTGGCGGCTTTCGGATGGGAACTCAATCCCGTGTTCGGCGCGGCGGCCATGGGATTATCCAGTTTCTGCGTGGTGACAAATGCACTCAGGCTGAACCTGGTCAAACCCTATGACAACAGCAGGGATAAGGTTGTCAGAAACCCTGTAACAGGGAATCTCATAAATAACGGAACTGTCAACGAAGCAGCAGACAAAGAAAAAGGAAAGGAAAACAACGAAATGAAGATCAGAGTAAACGGAATGATGTGTGCACATTGCGAAGCGCATGTGAAAAAAGCTCTTGAGGCGATCGACGGCATTCAGGAAGCAACGGCATCCCATGAGGAAAACCTGGTTACGATCACAGCTGCAAAGGATATCGACGGAGCGGATATTAAGGCAGCAGTAGAAGAGGCGGGATATGAATATGTAGAGGTTGTCTGAAAAAAGAGACAGAAAGAGACAGGGGACGGTTCTGTGTCTCCCTTTTGGGAGACACAGAACCCTCCCCTGTCTCTTTATTCTTTCACCCTATCTTAAAGAAGATCCTGGAAACCCGGAACCCAAAGATGTCTCGGGATACCATCGACCATGATCGATCCGACATCACCCTGGATCAGCGGACGAACGTAGGTGATGAATTCGCTGGTGACATATGTGCCGTCTTTTGTGATCCAGTTTCTCGGAACCAGACGTACGTCGTTCGCGATCTTGTGTACATCCTTTACTTCCGTAACAGCCTGATACGGATCATCAGAAGTACGTACGAAAACGACCATCTTTCCGGAGTCACCTTCATCCGCAGCCTTCATAGCCGCACCACCGACCTCGAATGCCTCCAGGATATCCACACGGCTAGCACAGTGGCTTGCTGCACGCTGGAGGGTGGAAAGCTCAACCGCACGGGTCTTGCAGCCGATCTCCTGAGAGAGGACAGTGCTGAGATATCTTGCCGTACCGGTCAGCTGCTTGTGGCCGAATGCATCTACGTATTCCACACCGTTGTCCATCTCGCTGACGTATTTTCCGTCTTTGGAATGAATACCCTCGGAAACAGCGATGACAACGGAGGCTTTTTTCTTCAGCAGATCCTTGCACTTCTTGATGAACGCTTCCATATCGAAATCCACCTCGGGCAGATAGATCGCGTCAGGACCTTCGCAGTCCTCGCTTCTTGCCAGAGCGGAAGCACCGGTGAGCCATCCCGCGTCACGTCCCATGATCTCGATGATGATGATCTGGCCGTGCTCGGTCTCCAGTGACCAGCTGTCGCGGATGATCTCCTTGACGGAGGTACCGATGTATTTTGCGGCGGAACCATAACCCGGTGTATGGTCTGTCAGAGCAAGGTCATTATCGATCGTCTTCGGGCAGCCTACGAAACGGATCTCGGAACCGGAAACGATTGCATAATCGGAAAGCTTCTTGATGGTGTCCATGGAATCATTGCCGCCGATGTAGATGAAGCAGTCGATCTCAAGTCTGTCCAGGATCTCGAAGATTTTGTCATAAAGCTCTTTGTTATCATGGATCTCCGGAAGCTTGAAGCGGCAGGAACCAAGATAAGCCGAAGGCGTTCTCTTGAGAAGCTCTGCGTCAAGACCTGTACGGATGTGCTCGGAAAGATCTACATACCTGCCGTCCACAAGTCCCTGGATGCCGTGCAGCATACCGTAGACTTTCTTATATCCACGATCAATCGCCGTACGGTAAACACCTGCCAGTGAAGAGTTGATCGCGGCGGTGGGGCCACCGGACTGTCCGACGATCACATTTCTCTTTTCTTTTTTCATCACAAATCCTCCTATTACATACTTTCTCGTTTTTCTTTGGGGCGAAATTGCCCAAGCAAAAGGTATTATACCACAGACCAAGGTGCTTTGAACAGTATCATTTTTGCGATTCCCGGATCGTTTTTGAAGCGGGCTTTTGTATATATTTCCGCTTTCTTGACAAGACTATCATCCTGTGCTATATTTGGGAACGGTTCTCATATTCGCGACAAACAGCCGCCGGACAGAAGCGGGTATATGCCCTTTTCCATGTGCACCTGCGGCAAAGAGGAGTATTTCATGATGAAAAAATGTCGGTATTTTCTTGCTGCCGGGATCATTCTCGCGGCAGTTTGTTTTTCGGCCTGCGGAACGCAGATGCCGGGTACTTCGGAAGACGACGGAAAGCTTCGGATCGTTACGACGATCTTTCCGGAATATGACTGGGTGATGAATGTTCTTGGCGATAATCCCGCGGATGCGGAGGTGACACTTCTTCTTGACAACGGCGTGGACCTCCACAGCTTTCAGCCGTCAGCGGATGATATCCTTACGATCTCCACCTGTGACATGTTTGTCTACGTCGGCGGGGAATCGGACGCATGGGTGGATGATGCGCTGAAGGAAGCGCTCAACAAGGATATGGTCGTCATCAATCTGATGGATATTCTCGGCGATTCTGTCAAGGAAGAGGAAGTGGTCGAGGGCATGCAGGAGGAAGGGGAAGAAGAGGAAGAGGACGAAACCGAATATGACGAGCACGTCTGGCTTTCTCTCCGGAATACGTCTGCTTTTGCGGAAAAAATCTCCGAGGCGTTAAAGACCATTGACCCGGATCATGCGGACGCCTATCAGAGCAACGCAGATGCTTACCGGGAAAAGCTCGATGTGCTGGACAAAGCATACCAGAATGCAGTAGAGGAAGCGGAGATCCATACGCTTGTTTTCGGTGACAGGTTTCCGTTTCGGTATCTCGTGGATGATTACGGGCTTGACTATTATGCAGCTTTTGTGGGATGTTCCGCGGAGACAGAGGCCAGCTTTGATACCGTTATTTTCCTGGCGCAGAAAGTGGATGAGCTGGGTCTTCCTGTCGTGATGACGATCGATGGCGGGGATAAGCGGATCGCCGAGACGATCGTAGAGAATACGAAGGAAAAAAACCAGAAGATCCTGACGATGGACTCCATGCAGTCCACAACGGCGGAAGATATCCGAAACGGCACCACATATCTTTCGGTGATGGAAAGCAATCTGTCTGTATTAAAGGAAGCGCTGGGACTGAAGTAGCGTCCCCTGATGAAAACGGTTGCATCCTTATCCGGATTGAAGTATAATGGCATGTGCCGGTCAGCTTGGCCGGCACATGATACATGCAGAGGTACTCAAGTGGTCCAAGAGGGAGCACTCGAAATGCTTTAGGCCGGTTTCCCGGTGCGTGGGTTCGAATCCCACCCTCTGCGTTGATGTGAGAGGCCGTAGAATCCTTATTTATCGGGGTTTTACGGCTTTCTTTTTTTGAGATAGTGGGGATAAATCTGGTTAAATTAACCAGTTTTTTGGTTAAGAATTAACTGCATCCATCATTGACGCAATTTCGGTCATATCAAGCCCGTCATCAGTCTGATAGTGTTTCCTTGCCACTTTCGGGCTGTGGCCCATCAGTTTTGATTCGATTTCTGCCCCAAACATTCCTAACATTTGTGTTGAACCAGTCCTCCGAAATGCGTGGATGCCCTTCCGCTTGTCCTCGGACAATTCAATCCCACAGCGTTGACAAATCCGATAAAACAGGTTGTAAATACCTTTAATCGTCACACAACCCGTCCCATCCACGGACGGAAACAGGAACGGCGATTCTGAATAATATTCCTCATTAACAGCCTTGATCCTGTCCAACAGCGTCCTGATTTTCTGCGAAATCGGGAACCGTCTGTCTTGCCTTGTCTTGGTATGGTTCGCAACGATAAACTTACCTGATGAGGTCTGAATCTGCTCCTGATGAATCAAAATGTAATTTTCTTTGACGTCCTCTCGCAGCAATGGCGGAATCTCTCCAATCCTCATAAAAACCATCATTGTGAGGTGAATCGCCCATGCTGTCATCTGCTTCGGGCGTTTCTTATGAATCTGCTCCAACTCGTTATGAATTTTCCGGATCTCGATATCGTTGAAAACCCGTTCTTTAATCGGTGTCGAATCCACCTGTAGATGCTTGTATTTGGCGAAATTAAGCCGTTTGAATGGGTTGTCCTTGATGTATTCCTCTTCATACGCAAAACCCATTGTAGAGGAAATAACAGTCCTCATAGCCGCAAATCTTGAAGGTGTTAAGTCATATCGCTGACAGTTCATTATGATTACTTTTTCAAGGTCTTTCTTCGTGATATCATCAACGAACATATTCTCAATCTGCGTTCCTTCAATGAATTTAGCATAGTCATATTTGTTCTTTTTAATAGTGGATTTCGTTGATTCATTATCGGTTACTGACTTCTGCAAATTCAATTTCTCGGACTGACAGAGGCAAAAAATATCCTTGAATGTTTTTCTGCCTGCGTTATGGATGCCTTTTTCGAGCTCATAGAGTTTCTGTTTTAGGTCGGGAATGGTCTTTGCTGTGACTTGCCTCCTTCCGCTTTTTTTCGTTGTATCCTTGACCCAGACGCGATAATAGCCGTCTGCGGCGGGATGATTGGGGATAGTGTACTTCGCAATCGTTTCTTCTTTCATTTTCAATTCGTACAATTCCCGCAGTTCGTCCGATGTCAGTTTATCAAAATCTGACATTCTTGGCCACCCTCTTTCTGTCGTGGCTGTTCTGCTGTACTCGTCAGCGAACAGGGAAAAAGGGTAAACATTGGCTCCAAAATCATCCCTTCAGTTGATAGTTGCTTCTATATTTAGTGGTGTTATGATTTAAGGTACTAAATACTTTTGTACTATTTCTTCGCTGACTTCGTAGTGTTTATTAGTCCTAATACTTACATAGCCTTCAGGATCATCTAAATACGGCCAGTATTGCTTTGATTTTTTCCTAAAATAGTAGTGGTGTATTCCTTTATCTTTTTGATTTTTGCAGTTTAGCAAATCCACGATTTCTTGTGCAGTTTTAACATCTGGGCAGCAGCAAATGATTTTATCATCACAAATAATTTCATCATCATCGCCTGTATTTCCGAAATAACCTTCCATAATGTAATAGCGAGTGAGCGAGTCGAAATCTGGATTAATGTTCTTACTACCAAGTAATTTGATGTATTTTTCGTCATAATCCTTGTCATTCATAGTTTTTTCTCCTTTCAACTTTTTTCCTGATAAGCAAAGACCCGCAGAGCCGAGCCCGAGTTATTTTGTCTTTTCTTCTTCCTCTTCAATTGGAATGTTGAATTTAGGCAGAATCTTTTCTTCGATGAGTTTTGCTGCAGCTTCTTTATGCGAGTCCACATATGCCCGATATTCCTCGTTCAGATCGCGCCCTGTTCTGCGTTTTTTATCAGCAACAAAATTGTCCCACATAAAAGCGTCGATTTTCTCCGGAAGCTTTACTTCGACTGTTGTTGCGTCTTTCACGATTTTTTCCACTCTTTTTTTCTCCTTTACGATTTGTCCCCGTGTTAAAGCCAGTTCATCATTCAATGCGTCGCGTTCGGTGATGGCGTTTTCTTTTTCGTTCTTCAACTCGTTGGTTTCTTTTCGGAGATCGTCTCGCTCTTCCTTCAATTCTTTAACTTGTTGCAATCCATCTGACAGCACCTTATCCACTTTCTGCTTGGCTTGTTCAACTTGCTTGTCGATCTCGCCTGCTGCTGAACGGTACTTAGATGCCTTTTCGTGCTTGCGTCCTTGTACTTCCTCCTTTAATTCGAAATCGCCACCCAGGTATTTCTTGATGATCGGTTGAAATTCTTTCATGATATAGTCATTCTTGATGTGTTCTCCTTCGCCTTTTGTCATCCTGGCCATTTGATACTCGTCTTTGCGTGTGCTTGATCTTTCGATTCCATCACATCCGATTGCGTTACCGAAGCCGACTTGCTGGCTCAGACCCTGTTTGAAGTTCTCCCCGATCGGAACGACAATCACTGCCATGTGAGGGGTGCCGTTCGGCTCGTCAAAGTGGCAGGTGGCTTGAACAACTTCCAGATGAGGATATTTCTTTTGGAAATCTTCGAGCTCCTTCTTGAATAACGGAATAAAAAGTTCTTCTCGCATTTTTGCTTTTGTTGCGTCATCTGCTTTGTAATAAATCGCACCAAGCGAATCGATTAGATTTCCGTTCTCGTCAAGTTCTGGAACAAGTTCCCCTTTTTCTTCATCCCATTTGGTTTGAAAATGTTCGCCAACTTGAAAATTGAAGCTTTCCATTAATGGAATATCATTCCCGCCTGTCTTTCTTTTTTGACGATGCCAGTCGCAATAATTTTTATAGTTGTTCATAATCTTCCGATATGGGTATTGCTTGGCGTCATATTCGTCGATGACGGGTTGCATCCGTCTGTTAATCCAACTTTCAATTGATTCGTGTTCGATATGAGTCTTTCCTGTTTTTTTGTTCGTGACTTCTCGTGTTTGAAGTTTGTCGATCAGCGTCACGTTATCTTTCGTGAGTGAATGATCTATATTTTGAGGAAGATCGTTTCCCTCTCGAAAGTCATGCTTTGATGTCGCATGACCACGCGACATTGAACCAGATATTTTAAATGCGGCCATATCGTTTTTCTCCCTTCTTCTGTTTTATTTGATCTTCATTCGAAAGCATTCACTGGATGCTTTCTCATTTGGTCGTCGTTGCTTAATCTTCGCTTCGGAAACATTCACTGGATGTTTCCTTCGCTTGGTGAGTCTTTGCGGGTTTTATCCCCCGCCTTCGGCACCCCTTAGGGGCTCAAAGCCAACATTGTGAGTCCAAAAATCGCTTAGGCGATTTTGTCCTCCCAACGTCAGCTTTTCGCTCCGCTCATAATCCGCCCATCTCACGGCTTAGGCCGCTCGCTGGTCGTCTTATTCACTCCGGATTAACGCCTGTTTTTTGTTTTTTAGTCCGTCTCTGTGGGTCTTTCTTGATCAAAGATTGTCCTCATTGTTGCAAATGTGTGGGTACCCTTCCCTTCCCATTTGCTTCCAATTTCGGACGATTTACCGCCCGATTTTTCTTTTATTTACAGCCCGGATTATTTCGCTTCCTCGGGTTCTGTCGGCGGGTAGCAAATCCGAAGTCGTCCCGCCTTTTTATCCTCGATGAGTTTCGTAAGCTCATCGTTGAGAATCTTATCAAGCGTCTTATGTTTCGTTTGAATTGATTTATTGGTGAAAAGCTCGTCGATTTTTGATCGTGTATCGGCAGATAATTGTAGTTTCGTCTCCCGTGCATCGGCGACCTTATCGCGGGGAATGTAAATTATTTTTGGCTTACCTTTTAATTTCGACTGGTTCAAATCTTTGTCGGATTTGGTCTGCGTCTTCACAGGTTTCGTCGGCACTGCTTCATCCACTGGCTTGGTTCGTGCCTCGCTGTGCTCGGTCTGACCTCCGCCTTCTGGCTTCGGTGCCGTCGGCTTTGGGTCTGTACTTTCAAAAAAGCTGCTCCGTTTCTGGGTCTGATTTGCTTCATCATTTAATATGTTCATCATCTTGTTTCCTCCCGCTTGTTCTTACTGTTAAAAAAGTCTCTATATCTAAATTCCATACACTGTAAATATTTTTAGAAGGTTTTTTCGCCTTGAATTGCTCTGAAATGCCTGTTTTTGTGCAAATTAAACAATCCGTTTACAACCCTCGCTTTAACTGCAGTCATCCGAAAAGGATCAAAACTTTGGTACATTTGCACAATTCTTATTCCGCAAAAAAAGACAGCCCTTGGTGGACTGCCTTTGGTTAAGATTTGAATAATATTTTGTTTGACGAACTGCGGGAAGCCTCCTTTCTTCTAGGTTTGCATGGTTTTCCTGTTCTCGCTTCGAATCCCACCCTCTGCGCTCTTAAAGCCCCGTGTTTCGGGGCCTTATTCATTTCATGTCAAGAAAAATGGTGCGACCCCCGCACATATTCAACGCAGGTTCGCACCTCTGTATCTTTATAATACGCTCAGCTACTTCTCGAAGTCAAGTATTTTCCTGTCTTTTGTAACAACTTTCATACGTCTGATTCGTTTGGATAACTTAAAATGATGTTCCAGTTCCCGAATTGCCTGTTCCTCTAAATGGACTCCGTTCGGTTTTAACTCTCCTTTTTTCATAAGATGTATCCTATTATGCTTCAGAACAAAATTACATGGCAATCAAAGAAATTATAGAAAATTTAGAAATAAGAGACACAGACCCGTCCCCTGTCTCTGCTTGATTACCTCCGGCTTTAGGTTTACAATTCAAATGATGAAATCAGAAAAGACTGTGGGACCAGAAAGGAATGATGAATCAATGAAGAGAAAATCACTTGTTTTGTTCATGGCCGGAATGATAGGTACTCTGCTTGCAGCGGGCTGCGGGAGCGAGGCTCCGTCTCCTGCAGGTGAGAACATACAGGAAACGGAGCAGTCAGAGAAAGAGGAAATTTCCGAAGAGAGTAATAACGCAGGAACAGAGAAAGAAGAAACAAATAAAGAAGAAACAAATAAAGAAGAAGCAGAGAAGGATTCTGCTGCGAAATTATCAAAGGAACAGTGCGAGGAAGAGACCGATCAGCTCCTTATGAAAGAACCGGTTTATCCGGATAATGCAGTGACGCTCAAGGCGATGGCAGACTGTGTGACATGTGCAGGTACGGTAGACCAGTCAGGTGTGCTTTTCTATGATCTGGATGAGGACAGTAAAGCGCGGCTTCGTTATCGTTTCCTTCAAGCCGTAATGTGGGGAGATTCGGATCTGTATGAAGAGATCGCAATGATCATGGATGATGACAGCCGCGGTATTTTTCTTGGAGATGCAAAGGAATTGTTCGTTGATGCGTATGGAGATGGTGAGTTCACGCCGACCGAGCATGAACGGATAGAAGACGGATACCTTATTCCGGAGTTCGGAGATGGGGAGGCCGTTGATCTTCTGATGGGTGCACAGTATTTCGAGGATGACGACTATATCCTTCTCAGCGGACCGATTTTTTATGAAAGCAATGGCGAGGGAGAAATGTATGAAGGGTGCGCGGACATTTTGTTTGAAAAGAATCCCGACAGCAGATTCGGGGTCACTCTTTTGTACAGCAGATTACGCGATGTCAACATTGGGATCGCTTCCGTGGACACGTCTTCCGAGCTTTCCCCGTCGGGAGAAATAACATATTCCGGAGACAATCTCATAGACGGCGATCCGTCCACTGTCTGGGCTGAGGGTGTCCCGGGTACAGGTGTCGGGGAGACGATCACGCTTCATCTTCTTAATAAACAGCCCGTATACGGCATTCAGATAGTGATCGGCTACACCGCAAGCTATGAGCAATATATCAATAACGGGATGCCGACGGATATCGAAGTTGACTTTGGCGGCGGGGCAGTTGCCGAAGAGCACGATCTTTGGGGCTATGCGAGCGAAAACTTTTCTCCGCAGGATCTTGCCGATATGAACCGGTTCAGGATCGGACTTGATGAGCCGGTAGAGACAGATACTGTTACAATAAAGATCACCGGAGCAAAGAAGGGTGAAAAGTATGATGATACCTGCATAAGCGAGGTGCTGGTGTATGGCTCCGGGATACTATAGGCGACACAGACCCGTCCCCTGTCTCCTAAAAAAAGAAATGAGGTCCTGTAAATGAATATGTTTATGGATCCGAACATACAATCCGTCGTTGCGCTGAACCTGGCGCTGATCGTGCAGCTTTGCGGCGTGGCGCTGGTAGTATTTAATGATCCATACATCAGAAAGGATAATAAACACAGGCTCTATGCGATCGTCATTATCGTTGCTGTTTTGCTCATCGTGCCGCAGCTCAACGAACGATACGGTGATGTTCTTTTTCAGGGCAACCCGGTGTTCTGGCAGACACTGCTTTCTGCATCGGGTTATATCCTGCGCACGGTGACGCTCTTTCTTTTCATCGGACTTACCGGAAATAAATGGGGGCAAAAGCTTCTCTATGCCATCCTCGGAGTCAATGCAGCCCTTTGTCTTTCGGCATTTTTTGTACCCTGGGTGTTTTATTATACGCCTGACGTGCATTGGCACAGAGGTCCGCTCGGTATCGTTCCGTTTATAGTCAGTTTCACTCTGATCCTTTGGATCGTGGTGGGCTCCATAATGAAATACAAGGGGATCCGGCGCAGGGAAAGAGCGGTACCGATCATTATCTCGGTATGCGTAGCGGTGGCAGTGTGCCTTGATGTCAATCTGGACTTCAGTCCCCCGGTATCTTTCCTGACGATCGCCATGACCGAGAGCACCGTCTTTTTCTATATCTGGCTGCATCTCCAGTTTGTGCGGGAGCATGAGGCAGCGTTAAAGGCAGAGCAACGGATCCGGATCATGATGTCACAGATTCAGCCGCATTTCCTGTTCAATACGTTGTCCACTATCCAGGCACTGACGGAAACGGATCCGGAGCGGGCATCGGAAGTCATTGAAAGTTTTGCCATATATCTGCGTCAGAATATCAACTCCCTGAATCAGGACTCGCTCGTTCCGGTGCAGAAAGAGCTTGAGCATACCAGGATCTATTCGGATATTGAAAAGGTGCGTTTTCCGTCGATCCAGATCGTCTATGAGATCGAAGATGATGACTTCATGATCCCGCCGCTTACCATTCAGCCTATGGTGGAGAATGCCATCCGCCATGGTGTAAGAGGGAAAAAACAGGGCCTGGTATCTGTCCGCACTTACCGTGACGGGGAAACCCATGTGATCCTGATCTGTGACAACGGGAAAGGTTTTGATGTGGATCAAATGATGGAGGATGCGAAGAACGGCGACCATATCGGCGTCGAGAATGTACGCAGCCGGATCATCGATATGACAAAAGGTTCTTTTTCCATAGAGAGCGAGATCGGACAAGGTACGTCCATAACGATGAGAATCCCAAGCAGAGGCAGCCGATGACAGCGATATGTGTCGATGACGAAGAACTGATCCTTTCAAGGACGGCTTCGCTGGTGAAGAAAACAAAAAAATTTGATCAGGTGGAACCCTTTTCGGATGCAAACGAGGCGCTGGCGTTCGTTGAAAAAACGCCCGCAGAGCTGGCGCTGCTGGATATCGACATGCCCGGAATGGGAGGCCTTGAGCTTGCATCAAAGATGAAGGAGAAGTGCCCCGGGATCAAGGTCATCTTTGTGACCGGTTATTCCGAATATGCCGTGGATGCCTATGCGATGCACGCGACCGGTTATCTTTTGAAGCCGATCTCCTATAAGAGGCTTCTTTCCGAGATCGAATACGCACTCGGAGAGACGGAAAAAGATTCGGGCAGCGCTGTCCCGTCAAAGGCCGGATCAAAAGTCAGGGTAGAGACCTTCGGATACTTTAACATTCTTGTAGACGGCAAGCCCGTAATCTTCAAACGAAGCAAGGCAAAGGAACTGCTCGCATGCCTTGTTGACCGCCAAGGACAGTTTGTTTCGAGAAAAGATCTTTTCTACATCCTTTGGGAGGATGACGATTATGACCGTGCAATGCAGAAATACCTGGACACTATTATAAGGAGCCTCCGGGACACGCTGGAAGAATATGGCATATCGGATATCTTTGAGATTGAAAAGGGGCTGATGCGCGTTGTGCCGGAAAAGTTTGACTGCGATCTCTACCGTTTCCTGAATAAGGAGAAAGAGGCGATGGAAAGCTTCCGCGGCGAATACATGAGTTCATACTCATGGGCGAGCGCGACAGAGGGGTATCTGACAGACAGAGAATAGTTTTTTACCATGTTTACATCGTGACGAACATTTGTAGGACAGCCGGTGATAAGCTGTATACGAAATGATGAAAAGGTCTATGTTTTTGTCAGGAGTAACATGGTTATGAATAAGAAAATTTTTGCTCTTCTTATCGCCTGCATTTTGATCATTGGTGCGATCACGGCATGCGGAAGAGTTACGGGAAAAACGGTTGCTGTTGCTTCGGTACCGGTTATTGCGAGAGAAGCATCCGGCGAAGAACCCTCCAGCGAGATGTTCCGGTTTGCGGATGTTGCGGAAGAAAAAGAGACCGGTGACGGAGTCTACGGAGCATATCTGAAGGCGTCTGACCGGGATAAGATCGGTACGCAGAATGAGGTCGGTGTTTTTTATGACATCGTGTATCAGAGCCTTCGTTCCGGAGACAACCTCTTTATTGCCGGTTCCATGAACTACAAGAATTCCAAAGACCAGGATCCCCTGTTCATCTCGGATGATCTGAATCACGTTTTTAAGCTGGATGAGAATACGGTTTATCTGCTGTCAGACGGAGAGGCGGGAACAAAGGAGATTTCCGAGGCAACATTTATAAATGATCTGAAAAGCTTTATCGACAGCGGTCTCTATCTGGAGATCGAGGTAACAGACGGAGTAGTCACAACCGCTTCCATATCCGCATAACGACGGATCCCAAAAACTTTACCAACTTCACCCTCTGTGTTTCATACGAAAGCCCCGGAGCAATTGCCCCGGGGCTACCTCTATGTTTTAGAACAATCCTGTGATCCTTCCGCTTTCGTCCACGTCGATCCGGTATGCTGCAGGTTCCTTCGGGAGGCCGGGCATCGTCATGATGGAGCCTGTGATGGCAACGACGAAGCCTGCACCTGCGCTGACATATACCTCGCGGACGTTCAGTGTAAAGCCGGTCGGACGCCCGAGCTTTTTCTCGTCATCGGAGAGAGAGTACTGGGTCTTTGCGATGCAGACCGGGAGATTTCCGAAGCCGAGATCCGTCAGCTTCTTCAGGGCCTTCTCCGCTGCCGGTGTATAGGACACGCCGTCCGCACCGTAGATCTCCTTTGCAACGGTTTCAATCTTGCCTGCGAGCGGGAGATCATCCGTATAGATGGAATGATAATCAGATTTCTTTTTATCAAGGGTTTCAAGAACCTTCTCCGCAAGAGAGATGCCGCCTTCGCCGCCCTTTGCGAACACTTCGGAAAGAGCGAACTCACATCCGCGATCCTCGCAGAACTGCCGTACATAGGCAACCTCTGCATCCGTATCCGTCGCGAAGGAATTCAGCGTGACGACGATCGGCACACCGTATTTCTGAAGGTTCTCAATGTGCTTTTCGAGGTTGACGATTCCTTTTTTCAGTGCTTCCAGATTTTCGGCCGAAAGATCCGCTTTTGCAACGCCACCGTTATATTTAAGGGCACGGATGGTGGCTACGAGAACCGTGCAGTCGGGCTTCAGGCCCGCCATCCGGCATTTGATATCCAGGAATTTTTCCGCCCCCAGATCTGCACCGAAGCCGGCTTCCGTAACCACGATGTCGGCAAGCTTTAATGCAGCTCTTGTAGCACGGATGCTGTTGCAGCCATGAGCGATATTTGCAAACGGCCCGCCGTGTACGATGGCACCGGTGTGCTCCAGGGTCTGGATCAGGTTCGGCTTCATGGCATCCTTAAGGAGCGCTGCCATGGCACCTACGGCCTTGAGGTCACCGGCGGTCACCGGCTCGTTGTCATAGTTATAGGCGACAATGATGCGCGAGAGTCGTTTTTTCAGATCCTGCATATCTTCCGCGAGACAGAGGATCGCCATGATCTCGGTGGCAACCGTGATGGCAAAATGATCTTCGCGGACAACGCCGTCCGCTTTTGCGCCGAGGCCGACAACGATGTTGCGGAGCGTGCGGTCATTCATATCCATGCAGCGTTTCCAGATCACCTGCCGCGTATCGATCCGGAGCGCATTTCCCTGCTGGATGTGGTTGTCGAGGATCGCGGCAAGGAGATTGTTTGCGGAAGTGATGGCGTGAAAATCGCCGGTAAAGTGGAGGTTCAGATCTTCCATCGGAACCACCTGCGCATAACCGCCGCCGGCTGCGCCGCCCTTGATCCCGAAGCACGGTCCGAGGGAAGGCTCGCGGAGTGCCAGGATTGCATTCTTTCCCATCTTTCCGAAGGCTTCTCCGAGACCGATACTGGTCGTGGTCTTGCCTTCTCCGGCAGGAGTGGGGTTGATGGCGGTCACAAGCACGAGCTTGCCGTCGGGTTTGTCCTTGATCCTTTCGAGTAGTTCATCGGAAAGTTTTGCCTTGTACTTTCCGTAAAATTCCAGCTCGTCCTCCGTGATTCCGTATTCCTTTGCAACCTCACGGATGTGGAGCATTTTGGTTTCCTGAGCGATCTCGATATCAGTTTTCATGTGCGGGGGTCCTCCTTCTTTAATAAACCATTTGTAAAAAAGGGCACCTTCCAAAAGAAGGTGCCCAGACGGTCGGCTTTCATATCGATGCGGGGCGCACTGTGTTTTTCACATGAACCGTCAGCGCCTTCGCACGACTTCAATATAAAAGAATGAGCATCTTTTGTCAATCGAATATTTTCAACGGGAACATTTTTTGGTATGATAGGAAAGGATTTTTATACCAAACTATATATCAATCAGGAGGAGAGAAATGAGTAACGGTACTGGAAGTACGATGGCGGCAAGCTGCCCTGCCTGCGGAGGCACACTGCAGTTTGACCCTACCACCGGAAAGCTGAAATGCGAATACTGCGGATCCAGCTATACCCCGGAAGAGGCAGAGGCCGCATGGAAGGAAAAGGAAAAGAACGCGGCAGCATCCGGAGAAGCGCCCACAGTCGAATGGGACGGAGAGGCCATGAAGACCTACAGCTGCTCGACCTGCGGTGCGGAGCTGATCGCGAATGAAACCACAGCTGTGATGATCTGCCCGTATTGCGGCAACCAGACGATCGCGCCGGCACAGTTCTCGGGAGCGATCCGGCCGGATCATCTGATCCCCTTTGCACATACGAAGGATCAGGCGATCGAAAAATACAAATCCTATTATGAGAAGCGGCTGCTGCTTCCGAAGTCCTTTAAAACGGACAGTCATGTGTCGGATATCCAGGGCGTGTACGTCCCGTTCTGGCTCTTCAGCGGCAAGGCTTCGATTGATGCGAAGTATGAGGCGTCCGATACGCGGAGGATCGACGACAAAACCCGCGAGATCAGCTATTACGATGCATGGAGAAAGGGTACGCTTTCCTATGAAAACGTGCCGACGGATGCTTCCGAGCGTATGCCGGATGACCTGATGGATTCCATCGAGCCCTATAAGATGAATGAGATGAAGGATTTCTCTCTTTCGTATCTCCCCGGCTTCCTTGCGGAACGTTTTGATGTCGACGAAGAGAACAACCGGGAGCGTGCGGAAAGCCGTATCCGCAACACGGTCAGCAGCGAGACGAAGAAGACCGTTCACCACCAGGATGTGAATGTCCTCCATCCCGATGATGAAAAGATCGATCTGGAGCGCGGAAAGACACGTTATGCGCTCTTCCCGGTCTGGCTTCTTGTTACGAAGTGGAATGACAAAGAGTATAAGTTTGCGATGAACGGGCAGACCGGCAAAATGACAGGTGATCTTCCGATCAGTGTACCGAAGTTCCTGACGATCTTCGCAGCGGTCCTTGTCGGAGTGATGCTTTTATGCCTTCTGTTCCTTGAACCCGGATATGCGATCCTTGTAGCAGTGATCGCCGCAGCCATTGTCGGAGCGATCATGTATACCAGTATGAAGCCCGTCGCCAATGCCACGGATGCGGACGAATACATCAGCGATTCATTGACGCTGAGCTATGAGCATGAAGAGTTTAAAGGGAAAAAGAGAGTGCGTAACTGACAGGAGATAATGTTTATCGACAGAGATGAAAGCCTTTCTTTCATACCTTA
The DNA here is from genome assembly GCA_045657665.1 of Lachnospiraceae bacterium. Classification (GTDB taxonomy): domain Bacteria; phylum Bacillota; class Clostridia; order Lachnospirales; family Lachnospiraceae; genus RUG12461. Next base: position 129,725 of record JAZOTN010000033.1, read on the forward strand.
AAGGAAAACCGAAATTTGTATGGTGGATGGCTCTCCCGATGGTACTCGGTCCCATAGCGGACTACTACCTGATGGAGAGCTTCTGCATCAACGTGTTTAAAGAAACGCGCTGGAGGGCGCAGATCCTGAACATCGTCTTTTTTGAGCTGATCCTTCTGGCGCTTTTTTTTGCGATCGGAAATCTTTCGGTGGCGCTGTCCACTGAGACGGTCTTTTTCGCGGCCGTCGGGATCCTTAACTACGCGGTGATCCAGTTCCGGTCAACGCCGCTCGTTCCGTGGGACATCTTTTCGTTCGATACCGCGGTCAGTGTGGCGGGGAATTATCATCTGACGTTCTCTTCCCGGCAGGTCCTGACACTGGGCGGCTTTATCGTTTTGTACCTTCTTCAGCTGCCCGCGAACTGGGCTCCCTTTTACGGGAAACGAAAGGGATGGCTCATCCGCCTGATCGGATGCGGTTCTTTCGTGGCCCTCTTTTTCGGACTCGGGAAGATGACGCAGACCGATCGCTGGGTCAGCAAATGGAATTTGTATCCGTTTCTTTTCACGCCGAAGGTCATGGCGGAGCGGAACGGTTTTTTTGTGACTTACGTGATGGACCACCAGTATCTTTTTGTCGAAAAGCCGGAAGGGTATTCCGCGGAGGAGGCAAAGCGCCTTCTTGAGGAAAGCGCGGAGGATGCGGTGTCAGGTGGAGAGACGGATCACCGGCCGGACATCGTCGTGGTCATGGATGAGGCTTTCTCAGATCTTTCCGTGCTGGGAGAGCTTGATACGAATGAGGACTACATGCCTTATCTACACAGTCTCATGAACGGAGAAGAGGATACCGTGACGGGAATCGCACATGTTTCGGTAAAGGGAGGGAATACCCCGAACTCGGAGTTTGAATTTCTGACCGGAAATACGGAGGCGTTTCTGCCTGCCGGGAGCATTCCGTTCCAGCAGTATATCAAGAAAGAGATCCCTGATGCGCTGCCGAATGAACTGAAGGCGCTCGGGTATGAGACGACGGCGATCCATCCCTTCCGCGCGGAGGGCTGGAGCCGGAACACGGTGTATCCGCTTCTCGGATTTGACCGCTTTCTTTCGCAGGATGATTTTAAGAGCCCCGTCCTGGTGCGAAACTACATCAGTGATGAGAGCAGCTTTGAAAAAGTGCTGGAGGTTCTTGATGAGGGAGATCAGGATGCTCCGAAATTTGTCTTTAATGTAACGATGCAAAACCACGGTTCCTACGGGGATTCCTATACGAATTTTCCGGAAACGATCCATGCGCTTTCCGCGGACAGCGTGGAGCTTGACCGGTATCTGTCGCTCATAAAGATCACGGACGACGCGTTAAGAGACCTTGTGGAAGCGCTGAAAAACCGTGAGAGGGATACGATCCTCGTCTTCTTCGGAGACCACCAGCCGAACGATGCGATCGCATCGCCCGTGCTTTCCTCAAACGGAAAAGATGTGAATAACCTCGACAAAGAGGATACGGATCTCCGTTACGTTGTCCCGTTCCTGATCTGGGCAAACTTTGATATCGATGAGGATGCCGGAGAAGAGACAAGCCTTAATTACCTTGCAGGCGAGATGCTTTCCCTTGCCGGCATGCCGCTATCTACGTACAGGCAGTTTTTAGAAGGGCAGGAGGAGACATTCCCCGTGATCTCTGCGGAATGCGTAAAAGATGAAAACGGGACTGCCTTTGAAGCAGGGGAACTTAAGGAGCCGCTTGATAACTACCGGACGGTACAGTATTATGAACTTTTTGACGCGCCTCAAAACTGAAAAGTGGGTAGTGCTCTTTATGGCATTTCTGATCCCGTCGGTGACCGTGGCGGTGATCTTTGCCGTGAACGGGGTATATCCGTTCGGGGACCGCTGCATCCTTCACATCGATATGTACCATCAGTACGCCCCGTTCTTCATGGAGTTTCTTGATAAGCTCCAGAGCGGCGGAAGCCCGATGTATTCCTGGAATATCGGACTCGGGTCGGATTTCATCGGGACGTATGCGTATTATCTTGCCAGCCCCCTGAACTTTTTCCTTCGTTTTTGCAGCCGGTCTTCCGTGATCGAATTCATGACCGTGCTCATCCTTATCAAAACGGGCTTCTCCGGTTTTTCCATGGCGTTTTATATCCGCGGCCATTTCGGGGACCGCACGGCGCGTATTTTATTTCCGGCGGTCTTTTACGCGCTGTCCGGTTTCTTTGCGGCATACTACTGGGATATCATGTGGCTCGACCCGGTGTTTTTGTTCCCGCTGATCATCCTTGGGGAGGAGAAGCTCATGAAGACCGGAAAGGGCGCGCTCTATGCCGTGACGCTGGCTCTCTCGGTCTGGTCCAATTATTACATTTCGATCATGATCTGCATCTTCATCGTGTTCTGGTATTTCCTGAATCTCGGTGAACTGGCAAAAACCTTTTCGGATAAAGTAAAGAGCTTCGGGCGGATGCTGCTTTATTCGATCCCTGCCGCCGGGTGCTCCGCGGTGCTTCTGCTCCCGGAGATCAAGGTCCTATCCTACAGCGGATCGGCGCCGGGATCCTTTCCTGAGAGCGCGGAGTGGTATTTTTCGTTTGCGGATGAGATCGGGCAGCACTTAACCCTTGCTCCGGCCACCACGACGGAGGGAGAACTGCCGAACCTGTACTGCGGCATCGCGGCGCTGTTCTTTTTTGTGCTTTTCCTCATGAACCGGAAGATCACGCTTCGCCGGAAGATCAAAAGGGCGGCGCTTCTGGCCTTTTTCCTGATCAGCTTCAATCTGAATATCCTGGACTATATCTGGCACGGGTTTCACTTCCCGGAAGGGCTTCCGGCAAGACAGGCCTTTATGTACAGCTTTGTGCTCCTCGTTACCGCGTATGAAGCCATTCTGCATGCGGACGGCAACCGGAAGACGGATGTCGCCGTGGGAGGGATCGCATGTGCCGCTTTGCTGCTGATACCATCGCTCCTTGGGACAGAGGAGAACCGCGCGCTTTCGGCGGGAGTGTCGGCGATCCTCCTCTGTTGCTTTATCGTGCTGTATGCGGTGTTCTTTTACGGACCGCAGCACCTTAAAAGGGTTGCTTTTCTGACAGCGTTATTCCTCTCCGTGTTTGAAACGGCGCTCCATTTTTCCGAAACGGAAATGGTGACGACCAGCCGGGATAATTACGTAAAAAATCTGGAGGCGGTAAGGAGCCTCGCCGCGCAGGCAAAGGAGTGGGAGGATGGTTTTTTCCGGATCGAAAAATACGAACGCATGATGAAGGATGAGAACCTGCTCAGTTCCTATCCGTCGGCGTCTCTTTTTTCGTCGCTGGTGGATCATGAGGTGACGGAAGCCTATGAAAGCGTCGGTATGGAGGGTGGGGGCAATTTCTATTGTTACAACGGGGCGACGCCGGTCCTTTCTTCGATGCTGTCCGTGGACTATCTTCTTACCGACAGCGACGGCGAAGACAGTTTTATGAAGACAAAGGTTGCAGAGCAGGACGGAATGTTCCTTTATGAAAATGCTTATACGCTTCCCTTCGGTTTTGTCGCTCCAAAGGGTCTTGACGATCGATGGGATCTTAAGGGACAGATAAACCGCGTGGCGGCGGTAAACGCGCTCGGAGAAGCGCTCGGCGCCGGGGAGAAGACCATGATCTATCAGGGGCCTGCTGACATGAAAGAGGACGGGGCTGTTTTCACCGCAGAACGAGACGGATACTTTTTTGCGGTGCATACGGGGAAAGGGATTCAGTCGATCACGGTAAAGGTGAACGGACGGGAAACGGTGCTCTCCAAGACCACGCACAATTATTTTCTGGATCTCGGATACTTACGGAAGGGGGAGACGGCGGAGCTCATCGCTTCGAATAAGAAGTCTTTTCCGGCGGAGATCTACCGGATCGATCAGGACGTTGTAGAGAGCGCAATCGGCGTGTTAAATCAAAATGCGATGAAGGTTTCCTTGTTTTCGGATACGAAGATCGAGGGAACGATCGATATGAAAGAAGAAGGGGATCTGATCCTTTCTGTTCCGGAAGAGCCCGGGTGGACGGTGACAGTTGACGGAGAGGAGAGGGAAACGGAATGCTTCATGAACGCGTTCATCAGGCTGCCTCTTGATACCGGAACGCATGAGATCCGGCTTTCCTACCGGACGCCGGGAGTGCTTTATGGAGGACTCATTTCTCTGCTGTCGGCAGCTTTTCTGATCCTTCTTGTTGTTCTAGAAGTACGAGGAAAGCGTTCTTCGGGATCGGACGCGAGAAGTAATAGCCCTGCAGATATTCCACATTAAGCGGACGAAGGAGTTCGACCTGTCCGGCGGTCTCCACGCCTTCGACGAGGATCTTTTTCCCGATCTGGTGGATCATGCGGACGCTGTTCTCAAGGATCGCCAGACCCGGCCCGTCTTTTTCCGCACCCCAGAGAATACTCTTATCAATCTTGACCACATCAAAATCCAGCTCGAAAAGGGACTGCATGTTGGAATAACCGGTCCCGTAATCATCCATGGAAAACCGGAAACCGCTGTTTCTCAGTTCTTTGATCACGCCGGAGAGGGTCTTATAATCTTTTGAGGCAACGGACTCTGTGATCTCAAAGTTCAGAAGGCTGTGATCGATGCCGTAGCTGTCCACAAGAGAGAGGATATGCAGAGAAAAATCGCGCTGCATGCACTGGATCATGGAGAGGTTCACATTGATGCATTCCATCCCTTTTTCCTGCGGAATGCCGCTTTTTAAAAAGTCACATACCTCGCGAAGAACGAAGTCTCCGATCTCGTCGATGAGACCGATCCGTTCCGCCACCGGAATGAATTCGTCCGGCGGGATAAATCCAAGATCCGGATCCTTGAGACGGAGCAGTGCCTCCGCGCCGTGAAGCCGGGTTCCTTCAAGGTAGTAGGTCGGCTGGTAAAAGACTTCGAAATGGTGTTCCGCCATGCCGCGGTGCAGGGCTTTTTCCACGTCCGCCCGGCGCATCAGGTAGTCCAGAGCTTTTCCGCGGAGGATCTTGCCGGACTGTGCTTCCGGGACAGGACTGTCGACCAGCAGGAAGATCTCTTCGTCCGTCTTTAAGTCCTCCGGAACATCGGCACAGAGGAGCACCGCATTCAGTGTGACGCTGATGTCGTGACATGACCAGCTTTCTTCAAAACGTTCCTCAATGGATTTTGCGATCTTAAGGGCCTTTTCACCTCCGTCCATCACCGTCAGTACAAAGGTGGCGTGATTGGTGTGATAGATCTGATACGGCGGGACAAGCGTCTGGAAATAGGAAGCCACGATCCGGGTCAGGATGTCGGAGTTCGCGGAACCCGTGACACGCTGGATGATGTCGGAGTTTAAGATGTTGACGGCGATGACATGAAAACGACGCTTTGTCATCAGATAGTTTGTGATGTCAAGATGAAGCGCCTTGCGGTTGTAGGTGTTGGTATCCGCATCGATCCGGTCGTCCTCGTTTTCCACAATGAGCATCAGGGCGAGAACGCCGATGGCTTCTCCGAGGAGCTCGCTCTTGATGTCGATGAAAAAGAGCTGCACAAGGAGCCCGATCACGAAAAGAAGAAACGTGAAAAAGAGCGCGACCCGGCGGCGTCTGGTGATGGCATTCCAGTAACGGAACAGATAGATCAGAGAGAGCACCGTATAGAAGGCCGCGGAGAGATAGATCAGTCCCTCCGCCCAGTTGCGGTGGAACGCAAAACCCGAGTCATAATAGTAGACGCATTTTGTGATCGGGTTTGATAATACGAGAATCTCGGTAATGATGAGAGGGAGTGTCAGGAGAAAGAGCTGCGCCTTCGTAAAACGCGTGATCATGCCGTTTACGCTGCATACGTAGTACAAAAGGAAAGGAGCGAGTGCCGTATGCGCAACGAAGTACAGGAACTGGAAGAAATCGATCCAGAACCCGGTGTCCATCCCGGAAAAGAACATGGATTCCGCAAGAGACGCGCCGATCTCGGCAACCGTATTGGCGATAATGATTACGAGGATCGCAAGGAAAACCCGGTTCTGGAGGCGCCTCGTACGGTGCGAAAAAAGCGTATACAAAAGACACACCAATGCGATCATCAGTGCGGAGAGATAAAAAACGATATGAAAAGCATATCGCATGTCCAGAATCATGGTCATAACCTCACAAACATACTATAAAACCTGAATCCTGGGATTGCAACGAAAAGAATAAAAATTGTTTTATTTTCTGTTATTTCTTGGTAAAATAAATTATAGTGCGATTTTTTATTCATTTTTCATGAAAAAGGGGGAAAGCAGGATGAACGAGAATATCGTGAAAAGAAACGGACTGCTTGCAGAGAAGGTCATCAAAGGGATTGATTCCCGTAACATGAAAGGCTATTATGCGGCGGATAAGGACAGTGCTCTGAAAACCGCGCTCTCACTGATCCCGGAAGGGAGTTCGATCGCCATGGGAGGCGCCATGAGTGCACATGAGATCGGGCTGGTGGATGCCTTAAAGAGCGACCGTTACCGTTTCCTTGACCGTGATGCGGCAGACGATAAACGTGCGGCAATGCTTGCAGCGTATGATGCGGACATCTTTCTTTCCAGTGCCAACGCGATCACGGAGGACGGGATCATGGTCAATATCGACGGGAACGCCAACCGTGTTTCCTGTATTGCCCAGGGACCGAAAAAAGTCATCTTTATCGTCGGCATGAACAAGGTCTGCCCGGATCTCGATACCGCGATGAAACGCGCAAGGAATGTAGCTGCGCCGATCAACGCGCAGCGCTTCGGACTCAATACCCCGTGTGCAAAAACGGGAGCGTGCATGGATTGCAAATCGCCGGATTCGATCTGCTGTCAGTTTCTGATCACGCGGTTTTCAAGGCATGAGGGGCGGATCCATGTCATCCTTGTAAACGACAGCCTCGGATTTTGAGGGAACCATTAAATATGAAAAACAAGTCCGTTACCAGACAACAACTGACCACGATCATTATTGCGACGCTGATCTTTGCCGTGCTGATCTTTGCAAACTTTGCAATGCTTTTTTATCAGGCCGGCAGGAATGTTCTTCTGATACAGGAAAATGAGGTGCTGAGCAATGCGGTGGAAGCGGATCGTATTTTCACAAGAAACACCAGTATTATCAACATATCCGCATATACGATCAATAATATGATGGCAGGTGGCGTCGATACGGAGATGATCGAGGATTATCTGGTGGAGCAGACGAATGCGTTCATTCGTTCCGTGGACGAGGATTTTTCCGGATTGTACGGAGTTGTGAACAACACATACGTGGACGGTGTCGGATGGGTACCCGAGGAGGGATATGTACCGGAAGAACGCCCCTGGTATCTGGAGGCCATTGAAGAAAAAGGAGAAGCGGGTCTGACGACCCCTTATCTTGATGTAAAAACTGGCAGTATGCTTGTTTCCATCAGCCGGATGCTGGCGGATGGAAAGAGCGTGGTGTCCATGGATCTGAGCCTTGACGGCATTCAGGAGATCGTCCGGGAATCGGCGGAGGAAAACAATTGGGACATCGTGGCGGTTCTGGACAAGAACGGTGTGGTGGCGGCACACTCCGACCCGGAAGAATTCGGAAAGGATTATGCAAAGGAAGTGGGAACCTTCGGCCGCATCGTTCATGACAAATTAACAGATGAAACAGAGGGTCCGCAGCGTTTTCGTTTTCAGGGGAGAACCTACTGGCTGTTTTCCTCGCCGATCGAAGACGGATGGGACTTTGTGGCCGTGATGAGAGAGACGTCGCTTCTCGGAAATCTGGTTTATCTGATCCTGTTCTTTATCTTTACGATCGTTCTGATCCTGATTATCACGACCCTGATCGGCAAACGGTTCGGTAAAGACCGTGAGAGAAGGGATGACATCAACCGGCAGCTTCACGCTGTGGCAAACATCTATGATTCCATGTACCGGATCGACGTTGAAAAAGATACAATGATCGAAATCGCCGGGGAATCCAATGACCTGCGTGTGATCGTTGCAGGGAGGACGGAGCATGCACAGGGTACGATCCGTGAAGTGATGGATGTGATCACAGATGAACGTTTCAAGGAAAGGATCTTTGCGTTTGTTAATCTGGCCACACTGGAGGAGCGCCTCCGGAACAGGACGAATATCATGAAGGAATTCATTACGAATAAAAACCAGCACTACAGGTGCCGGTTTGTTGTGGTAGACAGGACCATCGACCACAGGCCGAGGAGCGTGATCTGGATGCTGGAGAACGCGGATGAGCGCGAAACACAGGAAAATGCCGAGGAACAGGAACCTAAGGTGAAGGATGAATAAAAGAAAATTCCTGACAATTTTACTGATCGCATTGCTGTACGCGGTTTCGATCGCCTTTTCCTCGATGCTGGCATTTCATGATGACGGGGTTGAGGAAAAGCATCATGAAATTATGGTGGAAAAGGTTTACGATTCCATAGAGGCGAAGCTGACGGGGGCACTTTACGTCTGCCGCACCATGGCCGGCGATGTTTATGCAAAGGAACTTCTGGAAAGGGAAAAGACCGGAGACACGGAAGAGATCGCATCTTATCTCGGCGGCCTTAAGGAGACGACCGGACTCAGTTCCCTTTATCTTGTTTCGGGAACCACAAGAAACTATTATACGGAGAATGGATTTGAGCGCACGATCGACCCGGAGAAGAGTTCTTTGGATATCTGGTATCAGAACTTTCTGGATTCGCATCAGCCGTATACGCTGGATGTGGCAGCGGATCCTGAGCAGAACAGCGGATGGTTTGTTTTCATAGATGCCGGGATCAGGGACGATGAGGGAAAACTCCTTGGGATCTGCGGTACAAAGGTTCAGATGACGGATCTGTCAAAGCTGTTTCAGAGATATGAAGGTATCTACGGGCTGAAGATCAGTCTCGTGGATGAAGACGGTCAGGTGATGGTGGATTCCGAAGGCGAATACATCGGCAGCGATTATCACGGAGGGAGCATTCCGACGGACCGGGAGAGCGAGGTATACTCAAAAGAGGAAAACGGCGGATACATCGCGACAGAGTATGTTGCCCCGCTGGACTGGTATCTCGTGGTGAAGAGCGAGGATGAAAGTATCCTCCACAAGAAGGGAGATTTTATCCTTGTGGTGATCGTGGAAACCATCATTTTCGGGGCGGTGGCGATCTTCCTGCTTCTGATCACATCCGGAAGAACCGCTCAGGGAAGAGGAGCAAGGGGCGGACAGACCGATGCGCTGACGGGGCTTTTAAACCGGAACTATTTCAAGGATATATACGGAGAGCGGGGAATCTTTAATACCGCCAGATATAAGGCGATCGCCGTATTTGATATTGATTTTTTCAAGGAAGCGAACGACACCATTGACGGTGACGCTGTGCTCCGGACGGTGGCGGAGCTTGCCAGGGAGACGGTCGGTGAACGCGGCGAGATCTTCCGCTGGGGCGGAGATGAGTTTATGATGCTGATGGAATGGTCGGTTTCGTTTTCTTATGAGCTGTGCCGTGAATTCTGCAGGAAGGTGGAAGATGACGGAAAGGTGACGATCTCTGTCGGCGTTACGGAGATCCGGCTTTCCGATACAATCAAGAAAAACTACTATCGTGCGGCACAGGGGTGCTATCTGGTGAAAGAAATGGGCGGCAACGGCGTAAAACGCTGCTGATCGGAGGAATACGTTGAGATCGATTCGGGTAAGACTTCTCACAATTTTATCTCTTGCCATTTTCGGAACGTTCGTATTGCTCACCGTTATCGGTGTGTATGAGATCACGGAGGTGATCAAACGGGATGCGAAGGAAACACTGAACGGACTTGCGGCGAACAAGGCGGATCAGCTCGGACTTCATTTTGCCGAGATCGAGAGAGCGGTGGACAACTTAAGTACCTATATCGAGGAAACGGCGGAGCCTGAGAGACTGGCGACCGCGCCGCTTACCATGAACCTTTACATGAACGATGTGCGCGAACGCTGTGAAACCGCTGCAATCCTTTCAGGCGCCGAAACCGTCTATTTTCGTATGGATCCGGAAGTCTACGGCGGGAGAGCCGGTGTTTTCCTGAGCGGGAACGGGCAGGGAAACTATATCAATATGACGCCGACGGATCTTCTGGCATACAACCAGGATGACAGGGAACATGTCGGCTGGTATTACGAGACGGTGGATCACGGCACTGCTCTCTGGATGGATCCCTACGTTAACCGCAACATCAATATCTATATGATCTCCTATGTCATGCCTGTATATGCGCAGGGAGAGTTCCTCGGTGTCGTCGGAATGGACATCAACATGGAAACGATCATTGAAGCACTCGATGATGTCGATTATGCCGACGGCTTCGGGTTCCTCGTGAGCGAGAACAGGACGCTCATTTACCATCCGGATTTTCCGGAGGGTTTAAACAGCCTGGAATCGGATGAAGAGCTTACGAGTCTTTTGAGGTTCCTGACACCGAACTGGGCGGCAACGACCGAAGTCGCTACTTATACCTGGGAGGGTGAGGAGCAGGAGCTTGCCGCGGAAAATCTTGAGAACGGTATGATCCTTGGGATCTCCGCATCCGAGAAGGAGATCATGGCGCCGAGAACCAAAATGCTGGAGAAAGTGCTGATCGTTTTTCTGATCATTCTCGGTGTGGTATTCCTGGTCGCCTGGAGGATCATGGAGAGGATCGTAAGACCGATCCTCCACCTTACGGATGCTGCCGCTCGGATCTCGAAGGGAGAACTGAATACCCCGATTGATTACCATGCGGAAGATGAGATCGGAAAGCTTGCGGACAGTATTCGCAAGATGTCCAGGGAACTGCAGGAGTATATCGGGTTCATCCATGCACAGGCCTATACCGATGCCATGACAGGCATCGGGAACAAGGCGGCTTACATGGATCAGATGCAGCTTCTTGACCGGAAGATCCATGAGGGACTTGCACGGTTTGCCATAGCCGTATTTGACATCAACGGATTAAAACGCGTCAATGATGAGCTCGGTCATGAGTTTGGTGATCTGCTGATCCAGGATGCGGCAGCCGTTCTGAAAAAGGTATATGGTGCAGAAGTCGTTTACCGCATCGGAGGAGATGAGTTTGTCGCCGTGCTGGATGATCATTCTCTGAAGGAGATGCAGCAGTATCGCACGAAGTTCCAGGAAGAACTGCTTTACTTCAATCAGGATGAGCATCCATATAAGGTCAAGCTTGCAGTATCGAACGGGTACGCCGTTTTCCACGAAGGAGAGGATACGGAATACAAGGAAGTTTTCCAGCGTGCCGACGAATCGATGTATCAGGATAAAGAGCGCTATTACCGGGGGCGGAATGACCGGAGAAAGCGATAAGTAACAGGAAGGTTATTGAGATGGGAGAAAAGAGACGAAAACGGATCGATCCCGAGGTTCTGGCGAGAACCTACCAGTCATCGGCAAATATCTCTCTGGTCGTATCCGCGGTCATAGCCGCGATTGAGGTTGTGATGCTGATGGTGTCCGTGCTGGACAAGCCGCTTTATGAAGAGCACCTCTGGACCTATCGCATCTACTATCTCGTGCTGCTGACGATGGCGCTGGTTTATATTGCCCTGACGCTTTATGTCAAAAAGGATTTTTCAAAACGCTACCGGATCTTAAACTTCGCGAACCCGATCTGCGGCGCGTTCCTTCTTCTCTGGTCGTTCGGCATTACGACCAATGACGCGGTAGTACGCGGGGTCGTGGATCCCACTGCTTACATGACTTTTTCGATCACGCTGCCGCTTTGCTATTACATGCTTCCGATTGTGTATATGGTGATCGCGGTTACCGGTGATCTGATGATGGTATCGCTGACACTGCGTATGTCCGATACAGTGGCGACACTTCCCAATCTGGTGATCTTTTTCGCATTCCAGCTGGTGCTCGGGATCAGTCTTCTCTATATCAAAAAGGGACTCACGGAACAGATCATCCGTACCGAGCAGCAAAAAGAGGAGATTGAAGATCTCTCCAGAGCGCAGGGGCGATTTTTCTCATCGATAGGACATGAGATCCGGACGCCGATCAATGCGATCATCGGCCTCGATGAAATGATCATCCGGCGCAACATTTCCAAAGAGGTAAATGAGGATGCCGAGAACATCCTTTCCGCAGGCGTATTGCTTTTGCATCTCATCAACGATCTTCTTGATATGTCAAAGATCAGATCCGGTGTGCTGAAGCTGGCCGACATTCCTTATATCACGGTGGATATGTTTGCTGAGATCTGGGGAATGTTTTCCGTACGGACCAAGCAGAAAGGACTGGATCTTTTTGTGGATCTGTCGCCTGAGATCCCGACCCGTCTTTCCGGAGATGAGATCAGGATCAAGCAGATCCTGATCAATCTTCTCAATAACGCGGTTAAGTATACGAGGAAGGGATCCGTGTCATTAAAGGTTTCCTGTGAGACAGATAAGGATAAGGTGGCGAGGATCCGGTTTGAGGTGTCCGATACCGGAATGGGGATCAAGAAGGAGAACCTGCAGTACCTATTTATGCCGTATCAGACGGAAGACGCGAACGAATCGAAGTATGTCGAGGGAACCGGTCTCGGACTCACTATTGTGAAGCAGCTTGTGGATATGATGGCAGGAACTGTCGGCGTGGAATCCGTACAGGGCGAAGGAAGCACGTTTACCGTTGTGATCCCGCAGCGGATCGTGGACGGTGCGCCGATCGGCGAGGTGGATGTGAGCAGAGAGAAGAACCGCCTTGCTATTTACCAGAGCCGTCTTTATGCGCCGGATGCCAGGATTCTGATCGTGGACGATACACCGGCGAACCTTTTGGTGTCAAAGCGGCTTCTTGAGGAAACACGCATTCAGGTGGAAACTGTCGGAAGCGGAGCGGAGGCATTGAAAGCCACCAGGGAAAAGTATTATCATGTGATCATGCTGGATCATTTCATGCCGGAAATGGACGGCATCGAGTGTCTCCACGCGATCCAGAAGCAGGACGAAGGGAAATGCAGAAATTCAAAATTTATCATGCTTACCGCCAATGCTTCACCGGAAAGCGAAACGCAGTACAAGAAGGAGGGATTTGACGGCTTCCTTGCAAAACCTGGTACCGCAAGGACTATGGAGGAGGAGGTCAGAAAGCTCCTTCCGGCTGATCTTATCAAGGAACGGCCGATCGAAGAGAAACGAAGGACCGAAAGACACCGGGATGAAAGTGATTATGAGAATGAGGAAGAGGTGAAGGATGACCTTGCCGATGCGCTGATCCGCATTTTTATCTCTTCTGTGGAAGAAACAACGGAGAAGCTGGATCGTTTTCAGAAGGAAGGCGATGTCAAGAACTATACGGTACAGGTGCATTCGCTGAAGAGCACGGCCAGACTGGTAAAAGAGGAGACACTTTCGGACATGGCCGAAGAACTGGAAATGGCCGGGAAACGCGGCGATATGGAGTGGATCAGAGAGCATCATCAGGCTCTGATCGACGAATACCGCGAATGTGAGAAACGGCTTGCTTCCAAGGCCTCTCCGAAAAAGCACATGACGGAGACACTCCTTCGGGACGCATATCTTACCATGATGGAAGCAGCCTATGGAGAGGATCTGCCGGGAGTAAAAGATGTGCTTGACTCCCTTAAAGAATATGATCTGACAGAGGAAGATACCGAGGCTTTGCAGAGGATGAGAGAAGCTCTGGAAGTCAAGGATTACGGAACCATTGTCGAGACTTCAAGAAAGATGTTGTAAGACGGAGAATCAGGATATGGATGAGTTCAAAGATTTTAACGATCTCAAGGATCTTATGAATTTCAGCGAGTTCAACGACTTCAATGATTTCAGGGATCTGAACCAGCTGAAAGAAAAACCGGGGAAAAAAAAGAAAGCATGGGTGCGGGTGGTCATCGCCAGTGAAAAGGAATCCTATTTTGTCATGGGACTCAAGAAAAAGCTGGAAGAGATCGGAGCCGACGGGATCCATGTAGGACTGGATCTCTCGGCCATCCGTTCGGTATACGATATGAATGCCCCCATTATCTATTATCTGGGGAATGAGCTTTATTCAAACCGGGGCAAGCGTTTTGCGGAAGGTATCCGATCAATCCTTCTTGATGACGGGAGGCCTGTTATTCTGGTCGGAGAAAAACCGGAGTTTCAAAAGGCGGCGGAATTCATCCCGAAAAGCTCCATCATCCGGTGGTTCCCAAGACCTGTGAAAATGGAGGAGCTGCTGAAGACAGTGGAGGGATGTGCGAAAGGGTTTCTCAAGGTGCCGCCGCGCCACCGTGTTCTGATCATTGATGACGACAATACGTTCCTTCGTATGATGCAGGAATCCCTGAAGCCTCTTTATGATGTCACGATCAAGGATACCGGCATGAGGGCGATCCGGTGGCTTGTGGACCACAAAGTGGATCTGATCCTTCTTGATTACGAGATGCCGGTTGCGGACGGATCCAAGCTCTTTTCCATGATCAAGAGTGATGAAAGCATGAAGGATATACCGATCATTTTCCTCACCGGAAAGCATAACCGTGACGATGTCCTTAAAGTTCTTGACCTGATGCCGGAGGATTACATTCTCAAGTCCGTTGACCGGACGGTTTTGATCGATAAGATGGAAAATGTTTTTCTCCGGAAGCGGCGCAAGGAGAAAACAGACGACTTTGATCTGGAGATGGATGAAGATATGGATCTGGATCAGATGGTCGAACAGGCGATGAATCAGGGGATCGGACAGTCCTTGGAGCAGCCGGCGGGCAGTGAATCACAGGATCTGTTTTCCGCGCCAAGCGGTCCGTACCTTGGGCTTGGAGGCGGAAATGATTTTGACAAAGACTTTGACCTTGATTTTGAAATTGACGCGGATACACATTTCAATCTGGACGAGCTGAAGGACCTTTTAAATGATGAGTAGAGGAGGGGAGACACAGAACCGTCCCCTGTCTCCGAAGAAAAAGAAAATATCATTTGTGATCACGCTATGGCTGATCCTCATCATCCTGGCAACCGGAACCGTGGCACTGATTCTGACGGGCGTTGCACTAAACAGACGTGCAAAGGAGAAAAGCTTTAAGATGGTCCGTCAGCATGTTGAGGATGCCAGCAGCGATATTGATGAGCTGGCGGATGAGTCGATCCTCAAATATGTCAAGGATTTCATAGGTAGTGATTACATCCAGTCCGCCGACATTGAGGATCCGGAAGCCCTTTCGGAGGCGCTGCATGATCACTACGAGAAAAAAGGGATCGAAATCAATGTTGTCAATTCGGACGGGATCATCATAGCGTCCTCGAATCCGGATTACATCGGCTATGATATGCATGACGGGGAGCAGTCCTCGCAGTTTCTGGTGCTTCTTGACGGCGATCAGGATGAATACATCCAGGATATCGGACCGGTGTCATATAATGATTCGGTGAGTATGAAGTATGCCGGAATTCGCTTTCCGGACGGAAGCGGTTTCCTTGAGGTCGGAATGTCAGAGGACAATTATTATGAAACGATCTGGTCTCAGGCGCGGTATGTAGCGACAAACCGCCGTATTGATGAGAGCGGATATCTTCTCATCTGTTCGAGTGATTTTTTGATTCTCGACAGCTATCACAACGAGTACACGGATAAAAGCATGGAGGACGCGGGGATTACGATCGACCCCGACAAAGACTATTCTTTTGTGGAAGAAGAATGCGATGTGTTCGGGATTCCGTCCTATGTCGTCATCAATGAGGTGGAGGGCCTTTATATCGTTGGGGTTTTCCCGATCAGTGAAGCAGCTTCCAATGTGGTAATCCTGATGAAATTGTCAGTGTTTCTGCAGGCGATCATTTTCGGACTGCTGTTTGTCTCCCTTCGGATTCTCATCAAAAGAGTTATCGTTTACAAAATGAAAAGAGTCAACAACTCTCTTGCCGAGATCACATCAGGAAACCTGGAAGAGAAGGTTGATGTTCGCGACACGCTGGAGTTTGACGTTTTATCCACGGACATTAATATGACCGTGGACAGACTGAAAGACTATATCGCGGAGGCTGCGGCACGGATCGATGAGGATCTTATCGTGGCAAAGACGATCCAGAGTTCCGCTTTGCCGGGTGTATTTCCGCCCTTCCCGGAGCACCGGGAGTTCGAACTGTTCGCAAGCATGGAGGCGGCGAAAGAGGTAGGCGGCGATTTCTATGATTTTTATATGCTGGGAAGTGATACTCTTGCCTTTTTGATCGCGGATGTATCAGGGAAGAGTATTCCCGGAGCCATGTTTATGATGCGCGCAAAAAGTGTGATCAAGGATCTGGCGGAGAGAGGTCTTTCGCCGGCGGAAGCGTTTACGGCAGCAAATACTGCGCTTCTGGACGGGAATAAGGCGGAGATGTTTGTCACGGCATGGATGGGATATCTTGAGCTTAAAACCGGGACGGTGTATGCGGTGAATGCCGGACACAATCCCCCGGTACTGATTCGCGGCGGCCATGCGAGGAGAGTCATCATAAAGTCGGAGATGATGCTTGCCGGGGCGGAGGGGAGCACCTATCAAACACAGGAGCTGAAGCTCCGAAAAGGGGACATCCTGTACCTTTATACCGACGGCGTCACGGAGGCGATGGATCCGGATAAGGAACAGTATGGTGAGAAGCGCCTGCTGGAGCTGCTGACCTTCGGAGAGAATTATCCAAAGCCTTCGGGAGAGAACGGCATCGCGGGCGCGGTCTGTGAAATGGTTATGACAGATGTCAGGGAATTTGCAAAGGGAGCGGAGCAGTCGGATGATATCACGATGCTTTGTCTGAGGTATAAGTAGGGGACGGGGAGACACAGAACCATCCCCTGTCTCCCAGAACCGTCTGGAGTTTAAAGAAATATGAGCAAGACATTTTCTGGAATATCATCATATCTGATGATCGTGGCAGGGGCGCTGATCGCAAGCTTCTCTGTTATCTGTATTCTGATCCCTAATGGGGCGATCGATTACGGAACAGCCGGTATTGCGATCATCATCAGCCAGATGAGCGGCTGGGATCTGTCGTTATGCGTGATCCTGATCTTTTTGCCTTTCTGGATCATCGGGATCAAGGTGCTCGGAAAACGCTTCGGAATAAAGTCACTGATTGGAACCGTAAGCTACACGATCGGACTTGCTGTTTTTGAAAAGGTACCGTTTGAACTCAATACGGAGCATTTTCTGGCTGTGGCGTTCGGCGGCGCGATCCTCGGCGCGGGACTTGCGTTGATCCTGCGATTCGGCGGCTGTATTGACGGATCGGAAATCTTTGCGAATATCGTTGTGAAAAAAATCTCGGAAAAGACCGGACGAAATTACCGCATGACATCGATCCTGCTGACATTCAATGCGGGCGTTTACCTTGCAGCATTTTTGCTGATCAACGAAAGTGCTGCGTTGATGAGTCTCCTGGTATTTGTGGTTTCAACAGCTGTGATCACAAGTCTGACAGATCATTTTGAGGCCATAAAGCAGGTAACCATTATCAGCAAAAATCCGGGCACGATCATGACCGAGATTAAAAACGATCTGAACAAAACCTGTACTATTATGGATTCATACGGGATGATCGCAGGTGAAAACAAAACGCTGATATGCTACATCAATTATTTTGAACTTCAGAAGATGAAGGAAATCCTGTCTAGGAATAAAGGCGCATTCTGCACGGTCACGACAATCGACGAGATCATAAAATAATGCCGGCAGCCGCGCGATCTATGCTTTTTCGCGATTCTGACTGCCGGATTACAGAAGTAAAGAACCTCGGCATATAAAAAAACAAAGGATAAGCATTATCTGCTTATCCCTTGTTTTTATTCGTGCGGAAGATGGGACTTGAACCCACACGAGATTGCTCTCACAAGATCCTTAGTCTTGCTCGTCTGCCAATTCCGACACTTCCGCCCACTGCTCTGCAGCTTTTACAGAATACCGCACGGCCGGCAAAAAGTCAAGGCTTTTTTCGCCGAACATTAATCAGTCTTTCCTTAGCCCCGTTTCCTTTATCCTTGCTGAATACCTGCCAGTTCCCTCTTTTTGCGAGAGAAGATCCACACCAGAAAACAGCCGAGAAAAACTCCGGAAGCATCGATGCAAACATCCCGGAGTTCACCGGATCTGCCGGAAACGAATTGCTGATGGATCTCATCACTGAGTGCATATAATGAACAGACAATCGTGCTGAGGACTAATTCTTTTCCGAGAAACGTTCTTCTTTCTTTTATCATCAGGGAGAAGAAGAGCCCGAGCAGCAGGTATTCCGAGAAATGTGCACCCTTCCGTACCAGAAAAACAATGATCTCGTACACGTCTGCGGAGAATGATCTCCCAAACAGTTTCTCAAGAAAATCAACGAGGAGATCGCTTGATGCTTCGGATTCCCCGCTTGGCTGAGAGGAAAAGAAAAAGATGATTCCCATGATCAACAAAGTGATGAACAGATAGATATAAAACTTGACGAAACTCTTTTTTTCCGACTCCATTTTTTCATCTTACCATAACTGATAGCTACCGAAAAGTTTATCTTGACTTCAAACAGAAAACACGGTAATATTGACGTTGCGAGCGAAAATGATGGTTCGCTCGCGCACAATACGCAGGAGTGGCGGAATTGGCAGACGCGCAGGCTTCAGGTGCCTGTGGTCGCAAGATCGTGTGGGTTCAAGTCCCATCTCCTGCATAAAATACCCCGAGCCAAAAGGCCCGGGGTATTTTCATGCAGGAGGGACCTTGAAGCCATGGCTTCAAGGTCTCGGCGGGCAAGAAGCCCGCCTCGGTCGGCCGCAGGATGCGGTCCGCCGGACCGCGCGGCCCCATCTCCTGCATTCCTTCAAGATGCCGTGAATCTTTGAAAATACTGGGTTTCACGGTTTTTTCGCTGAAAATGAGAACAGATGTGATTAAAAATGCCTAATTGTTGATTAAAAGATTAAAAACCGATTGCTTCCAGAACTTTAGCCGCCTGCTTCATATCAACTGATTTGTACAGAGAGAGAAGAAACATGACGGCAGATCAAAAAATGTGGGCTCGCGCAAAAGAAGAGCCTGTCAGGGCTGTTATGGATCTTGGATTTGGGGTTGCAATTTTGCGATAAAATATGCAATTAACGGTAAAATGGCCACTCCGATACACATTGTATTATATCACGATTTAACTATCCGCAAAAACAGCTTTTGTGAATATGCATTTTCATTGATATTGAACTGTTTTCGATGTATGATATTAGTCAGGAGGTGGCTTATGGCAATCGATACACTGATCAATGAAGCGAAGGGAATGTCAGACCAGGATATCAATGAAGTCATCGATTTTATTCGCTTTATCAAAATAAGATCGTTTAGGACGGATGCAGTGGAAAAAAAGATGAAATATCGTCAGGCAGGGAGACTTCAAGGAAAAATCAGGATGTCCGAAGACTTTGATGCCCCCTTAGATGATTTTAAGGAGTATATGTGATGCTGTTACTGGATACACATACATTCCTCTGGTTTGTCAATGCAGATGACAGACTTCCCCAGAAAACATCCGATGTTATAGAAGAAGACCCGGATGTTTTTGTTAGCGTTGCGTCATTCTGGGAGATAACCATAAAAAACAGCCTTGGAAAGCTGGAACTAGACCTTCCAATCACAGAACTGATGAAAAGCTGCATAGAAGATGGTTTTACTATACTTCCAATTAATGCTCCCCATCTAGAAGTCTTAAAAAATCTTCCATGGATTCACCGAGATCCGTTCGACAGATTACTGATCAGTCAAGCAATTGCAGAAGAATTGACCTTTGTAACAGTGGACGGGAACATACGAAAATACGATATTAAAACACTTTGGTGACCTGAAGGCTGCTTCATAAAGGATTAGTGGATTTTATATATTTTACACAATATAAAAGACTTTTAGTAGTCAAAAAAGACGTAGAATTATTGGATTTCTCATAATATGATTGACATTTTCAGATTACGTGCTATCATATGAGTATAGATAGGGCTCGTCCCGGAGTTGGAATTGGCATCGGGTCAGAGCTCTTTTCTTTTTGAGCAAAAAAACTATTCGCAAAAGACAGCTTAAACGAAGAAATATGACGGGATATATTGCGGAACGTCCATTTCTCCGCTCGAAAAAGAGACATTCACCACACGATCAGCCTGTCTTCGGGAGCGAGATACATATTGTCCCCCTCCTTTACGCCATAGGTTTCGTAGAACTCTTCGAATTGCTGCACCGACACATTGGTTCTTGCATAGAAAAGGGGATGTTC
>JAZOTN010000034.1:0-34980 GCA_045657665.1 Lachnospiraceae bacterium
ATCGAACTGATCACTTTTTACAAGCGCAATAAATTCTTCGGCATCAACTGAACCAAGCAATTCTCTCAGTCCACGCATACCCCTGCTGTATAGTTCTATTTTATTAATTGGCTTTGATTCAGCTATCATACTCTTCCTCCTGTTCTAGGAAAAATTCAACCGGATTAATAAGCTTTATCTTATCAGTTTTATATTTTAATAATCGCTGATCTGTCGAAATGAAATAGTCGGATCTGGTATAAATTGCTGCTGCAACATGGCAGGCATCTTTGTCTTTGTTATCTGTTTCCGACATTCTTATTCCTTTTCAATAGGATCATTCTATCGCCAATCTCTGCAGTTCCATTATATAGAGGAATAATGCAAAAAACAAGGTGCTGGATATTGTGGGCATGGAAGACATTTGTACTCATATCATTTGTTCTATCTGCGCTTCATCTCTCCAATGATCTTTGCATGCTTCTTCTATCGTGACATCTCCGTTATCAATATCATAAAAGATAAACCATATCAGAAAAGAGTGTTAATATAATCGGTCAGGGTCTTCCTGTCATAGTACTTTTCCGGTGCACTGATCTGGTAATCCGGATCAGCACCACGATCAATGTCATAGAAGGAACCGTTTTTCAGGAAGGACAGGCGTTTTGGCCCAGAGATCCTAAACGAAGTTCCCCATCCGGAAGAAGTAAACTGTACGATACAGCTGCCACCGGCGGAGGTCCTGCCAAGCAGTGTGGCCCTATTGGAATCCTTAAGGGCACAAGGCACCAGATTCCCACACGAAAAGCTCAACGGAGAGGTCAGGCAATAGATATTCTTGTCCGATACAGTGTCTTTTTCATCAAACTTCCCGTCGCGATTGACATCGGCACGGTATAAGGTGCTGCACATCGCGCCGGTCATGGTGTTCTCCATACTTATGGATGCCTCTCCCAGGAGCCATGCGAGAGTGAAAAACGCAGTATCAGCCACACCACCGTTGTTATTGCTCAGATCGAGAACCACGTTTTCGACAGGACTGCCCTCACGTGTGATCTGCGCGTGGGCTTTCATGATCAGGCCGATCGTGTCCGTATCGGGAAACTCATTCACATCCTCCATCTCGTAGTATCTCTCGACATTCAGATCCGGAACTGCAAATTCATCAAATGTGATGTAGGCTGTATTCCCAATCTCTTCATAACCCGGAACACCATCAGGATAGTACTGTTTCCTTGCCTCCGCATAGCGATCCATTTCTTCGAAAAATTTTCTGAAATAATCCCCCTTGGGAACATCGTAGTCCTTGGATCCTGCCAGATAAGAAGAAGCGACAAAGGCAGAGTGCCCATCATCGAAGTAGTCATTGATCAAATAGTTGAGTGCGAGGTCGGCTTTTTCTGCGCTTGCCTCCTTCAGGCTTTTATCGAATGTAACGGAATGGAACAGCTTGTCAAAGTTCTCAATCTCATGGGCGTCCTTCAGACCGTACATGTAATCCAGCATCATGCAGAGTTCATTATAGCTGTATTCAGCCAGTGCCTCACTGCGTTCACCTGTTGGCGCCGAGTAATACAGCTCGTCACCACTCACGATCTGGTCTGTAAAAATCAACGCCTGCCCATTGAAAAACATGCCTTTTCCACGGGACGGAAACAGAATAAAATCATTGAACGTCTGGAGCGGAATATAATATTTCCCATCCTGCCGGATAAAATCAATATCATAATCACCTGCTCTGATCACAAGGGCATCACCATACCGGTCAAACGACTCTTTTTCCACTTTCTGCATGAGGCATGGCTCCCCTTTCGAGTTGAAAAAACTCATCGTAGTAGGATCCAGAACAGTGGTTGCTTCAGGTCTCTGGCAGAACAGGTCATGATCCGAAAATGTGATGGTATCATTTTCAAAATCAAAAACCGCGTTTGCGCCGTTATCCATGGCCTTGGGATTTGTATTTTCCCGCGTGACGGTTATCGTAGGGTCTTCTTTTTCAACATTAAACATCAGGGAGCCCTTTTCATAGAAATCTCTCCTCCTTACTTATGGTTATTTTCAAAATGCTGATTCACCGTTGCCACAAGCTCCTTCGGGTCATATAACGGAGCGTTTCCGATCGTTCCGTCTTCATTGATTTCAAGCATCTCGTAATCTGCCGGCACCCCCGGATCAACACTCTCATAGTCGGAATATGTGATCAGAAGTGTCCCGGAAATACCATAGCTATTAGATGCTCCCGGCACTCCAAGGAAACTCATCCCGCATCCACCACCTCCGGAGCGCTCCCCGAGCATTGGTATGCCAACTTCACTGGCAAGAGCCGGAAGCTGATTTCCATTGGAAAATGAAACTCTGGAGATCATCATCGCATAGTTGAAATCATACTTGACGTCTTCGTCCTTTTCATCGATCACACCATCCATATTCTTATCCGCATGATAGGTTTCCTTCATTTTATATTGGGTCTTTCCATTGATATGATAGGAATTGGCATCCGTATTCTCAATGGAACTCAGGATGAATCCCATCACATCATCGCTGCCTCCGGTATTTGCGGAAAGATCGATGACAAAGTTTTCGCATCCTTTTTCTTTTGCGATCTCCAGCGCCTCGTTAAAAGGATGTGCACCGGACTCACTTTTAATGATCTGGTTATCAAAATGATCAAAACAAAAGACTGCTGTGTTGTCAAAAACATACAGCCATGCACATTCTGTCTCGCCATCATCTCCCAGCCAGCTCTTTTCGGCTTTTCCAAAGCTTTCCTTCCGGAAATCTATCAGATCTCCCTGTAAGAAGGTTTTCTCGGTTTCCAGCGGTTTGATCACATCAATCAGCCCTGCAACCGTCGGATCTTTTTCTGCCAGCTTTTTGTACTCTTTTGTAAATTCGATCTGATCCAGTTCCGGATCATTTACTATCTGCAGCAAAAATGGCGTGCCCCATTTTGAATGGCCGCCGTCCACCAGCAACGCATGCAGCATCAGCATGCCTGCCCCGTACTCCCCGATATTGGTAGACTTCAAGTATTTCTGCATGTCCGCAAGGTTGATATCATCTACCGTACCGCCTTCTTCCAGAGCCTTATCAAACCCCTCAGACTCAATTCTCTTTACAAGCTCCTGCGATCTGGCTTGTCCCGGTTTCCCGTAAAGGTTATCCAGCTGGAAGCAGAGTTCATGATAGGCATAATCTGCAATGTCTTCCGGTCGTTCCGCAGTATCAAAATATTCTTTTTCTTTTCCCTTAATAAAATCCGAAAAAGAACTGCCGCCATAACGGGCCAGATAGATCGATCCATCCACATAATCCGGCCAGGTGTAACTTCTGCAATTGACATCTGACAAAGTGGAAAGCGGTACATAGGCTTTTCCGTCTTCAGCGATCAGATCGATCTCATAATCCGCCAGTGTATAGATGAGTTCTTTTTCTTCCTCCACCTTGTCCTGAACCATATCTATATAGTCCGTGTCAATCTCATTCTCTTTCCCCACTAAAAAGGACTGGGGCTTTTCAAAAGTTATCGTATCCTTTGCGGTATCCACGATCAGGTTGCTTCCCTTTTTGTCACCTATCTCCCCATGGTATGAGAACTGATCTCCACTCTGTTCCATCACAAAGTCCGTGTCATTAAAAACCAATTCCAGGTATTGTTCCACATCCACATATGGAACGTTTGGCATATCCTCTCTGAAAAGACAGTCAAAATCCTGTTTCTTCGATTCCTCGCCATCATAAACCGTCACTGTTTTTTTCGTAACGGGAACTTCCGGTTCCGCCGCAGTCTCACTTTCAGCTTCCGCCGTCTCACTCGTTTCTTCCGCTGCGGCTTCACCTGTTTCTTCCGTTGCCGCCTCTGTTACAGGTGACTGCGCAGTCGCCACGTTCTGGGCCCCGCAGCCGGAAAGCACTGTGCTTACGACCATTGTTCCGGTCAAAATCCCGATGATCAGTTTTCTCTTCATACAGCCCTCCTATTGTTATAAGCTTTTCAAACCAAATAACTTGTTTCATTTGCAGTGATTCATTTACTTTCCGAGAAGTCCATTGATATACTTTGTCATATAATCTCTGTTGTAAAGCAATTCGGGCTCGGGGATGACATAATCCGGTGCAGCACCCTGATCAATATCATAGAAGGAGCCGTTCTTCATATAGGCCAGCTTTTTGAATCCCGAGATCTGGTACACGCATCCGTCAGCAGTGCTCTGACGAAAAACAACGCAGGCGCCGCCTGATGAAGGCCGTCCGAGAAGCGTGACCCTGTCGGAATTTTTAAGCACACAGGGCACCAGATTTCCGCATGAGAAACTGACCGGCGATTCCATGCAGAACAAATTATAATCTTTCAGCGAATCCTTTTCGTCAAACTTGCGGTCCAGATTCAGATCCACCCTATAGTTTTCACATACAAGTGCGCCGGACGTAGGATTCATCATGCTGATGGACCCGTCACCCAGAAATGCACCGATCACGAAAGCAGCCGCATCTGCAGCACCGCCTCCGTTGTTGGACAGATCAAGCACCACATTCTCAATGGGACTGCCCTCACGTGTGATCTGCTGATAAGCGTAGAGCATCAATGCAACCGTGTCATCCAGATGTTCCTCTGCTTTTTCGGTGTAATAATCCAGATCACGAAACACAAATTCGTCAAAAGTGATATACGCGGTATTGCCCACCTCTTCATAGGGTACGGCTCCATCCGGATAAACTGCGTCTCTTGCCTCCTTGTACCTTTTCGTCTCATCAAATTTATGCATGCACGAAGGACCCCAATTGCGTTTCACGGCTTCCTTCATCATGTAAGACTGCTCAAGATTTCCGCTGTGTCCGTCATCGAAATACTTGCAGAGAAGATCTGCGAGCGCCTGCCCTGCTTCCTGCGGATCCCTGCTCAACAGAGGTACAACCAGACCTGTCGTCTGGAACAGATTATTGAAATCCGAAATATTGTGTTGCTCTTTCAGGCCGTAGAGAGCATCAAGCGCCAGGCAGAGTTCCTTGTAGTTGAAGGCGATCAGGTCACCGCTTCTCTCTTTCGGTATATCAGAGGGATAAAAGCCATCTTCCAGATAATCCGGTTTCCCGATATACACAATGCATACCGCTTCCGTGTTATACGCGACATTGCCGCCGTAGTTCGTCAGGATGAAATCACTGATCAACTGCAGGGGTACATAATACTCATCATCCTGATAGACAAGATCGATGCCGTAGTCACCAGGCTTTAATGAGAGCGGGCTCCCATAGCGTTCAAAGGAAGTGTCACTCTTCTGGAACAAAGCGGGTTCACCATTATCATCATAACCCGTGGATGCGATGACATCCATAAGAGGTGCATCCGGCAATAATTTGAGAAAAGCGTCATAATCATAGAATTCGATGGTGTTGTCGGCAAAATTGATCTTTACGGGATACTGGTTCTCTCTGGTCAGAATGGCTGTATCACCATTTTTTTCGATCTCAAGATCATAGTTTTTACCCCCCTCGGAGGCTTTCGCCATGGAAACCCACCGACAGAGCATTTCCTTCATGGCATCCAGCGTAACGTAAGGTACATTCGTCTCGCCGTCCAAAAAAGCAACCTCGATTTCAAATGTGGACTCCTCATCCGAATATCCCTGATACAACGGTACCGTCTTTTTGTCGATCTGATAGGTATGTTCCTTTACGGTAAACAGGTCGCCGCTCCCAACCTGTTCCAACAGCGTGGCATCCGAAGCAGCTGCAGCCGTTGTTTCGCTCTTTTCGGCCGCCGGTTCTTCCTCAATCGACGCTGCATCTTCTGTCGCGGATGAGTCAACCGTAGTCTCCACATTTGCCTCTTTCGTTTGTTGTGCACCGGTTGCGCCTGCGGATGCGCTGCAGCCGGAAAGTACTGTGCTTATGACCATTGTCCCGGTCAAAATCCCGATCATCAGTTTTCTCTTCATACAGTCCTCCTTGTTTGCTATCATCTCAGGTTACCTATAAACAAAAATCGCCATAAAAAAGGTCAGAATCCTCTTTTATGACGATCATCATGTATTCTATGAACTCGGAAAAAAAGCGCTATTATGCCGATTGGTTGGTTGGTTGGTTGGTTGGTTGGTTGGTTGGTTAAGCGTAGCGGTCTTTGTCATCCCTGTCAAGGCCTTTCTCTGATTTTTCTTGCATATTACTGCAGAAATATGTGTGCATTATAACCTCTGGAGCAGGAAAACGCAAGATTCTCCCAAACAAAAGACCGGATTACGATTGTTTTCCGGTCATTTCGCGATGCATCGGACAAAAGTTCGCGTTGAATTTTTCATTCAAGCGATACCCTCTGTTTGTTGCAGCTTCATCCTCTCCTAATCCAATTTCTGCCCATGTCTCGTAGTTTTGCTGTGGGGCATTTCATTCCAAAATCGTATCGTCAAGCAGAAAATCAAACAGGTCAACCGTCAACACGCCTTCTTCATCATATGTTGGACTCAGACCGTTTTTTGTAACGACTATTTTTTTGAAGGAATCATCAATCCCATATAAACTACGCTTTTCCTGATTCTGTTTCTCATTCGATTCCATCAATAATGCCGATTGAATGTAGCATTTCTGGCTGCCTTTTGAAATGATAAAGTCTACTTCAAGCTTCTTCTGGGCATATATATACTTACCATTCACATCCCTACGGTCTGTTTTTTCACTGATATCCAATTCTCCAACATCAACATTAAATCCTCTGAACCGCAACTCATTGTAAAGGATATTCTCCATGATATGCGATTCTTCTATCTGTCTGAAATTCAGTCTGGCATTTCTTACTCCCATATCTTCAAAATAAAGTTTAAACGGGGATCCTATGTACTTTCTGCCTTTAATATTATATTGTTTCGCCTTTGACACAACAAATGCATCTTGAAAGTAATCAATATAATTACTAACTGTGTCAACAGTAATCCCCTTCTTCAAAACGCTTCTGAAAGTATCCGCGATTTTTCCGGCATTCACAAGGCTGCCTGTCATAGATGCCAGGATATCAAAAGTATCACCAAGCTCAACTGTCTTCTTAATCCTGTTATGGATTATGATGTCCTTTAGATATGTTTCATCACATAGGCTTTTCAGATATGAGATTTTTTCCTCCTTACTTCTCATTTGTGCTACAAGAGGAATGCCGCCTGTTACCACATATTCTCTCCACGCCATTTCCGGAGACACATCTGTGCCCTGCATGTATTCTGAAAATGCAAGCGGTAATACATGCACGATTGTACCTCTCCCTTTGAATTCGGTTGCAATATCGGAAGATAAAAACTTTGAATTAGAGCCGGTAACATACATATCATAATTTGTGTGCCTTAATAATCCGTTAAGTGTCCCTGCAAAATTATCAAGCAGTTGCACCTCATCCAGCAACAGATAGTATTGATCCGTATCATTCGTTCTATCCTTCATGTACGCTCTGAATTTTCTGGCATTCACATAAAAGACGTCCTGATTCTGTCTGATCTTTGTAGCTTCCTCTGGAAAATAAGATTCAAGCAAGTCTATGTCTTCATCTGAATCAAATGCAAAACGGATAATATTTGTACTCGGAACACCTGTATTCAGTAAATATTTATAATACAGCTCATTCATCAGATATGACTTTCCAGCTCGTCTGGCTCCAGTTATTACCTTTATCAGTCCATTTTCTTTACGATCAATTAATCGTTTCATATATCTTTCTCTGGAATATTCCATATAAAGCCTCGTTTTCTCAAAGAACTTTGATTTTTATCGATTATATTTTAACACAAAGCATAACGGATGACAACTTGTAGTCGATATTTCGCAAAGTTCTTTGTAATTTATCGACCAAATAGCCCGGCGATAGCTCTTACTACCAGCCGGGCCAAAATCTGATCTTGAATGATATTGGTTCTTAATGAACAGTTCTCTTATTTGGTATAAATTCAATGCGTAGCGTGCTGTCCATAGCCTCTGCCAACCGCTTTAAAAGATTAAGGCTTGGGTTCCTTGTCCCCTTTTCCAGACGGCTAATATCCGCCTGACTTATGCCACTTTTCTGTGACAGTTCCATCTGCGTCATGCCAGCATTAATTCTTGCATCCAAGATTGCCCTTGTAATATTTACTTCCGGCTGTATAGCTTCATACTCTTTAACAAACTCTGGATCCTGCATTAGCTCATTAGTAAGCTCTTGTAAATCACTCATATGTGCCAGCCTCCTTTCTACGATGATAATCAGTTCTTCTATCCTTTGCCAACTCTATCTCGCTACGCGGCGTCTTCTTTTTTGTAAAAATCAACCCTAAATTTCTCCAATATGTTTCTCCTTTATTTATGCTATATATAGCATATTCCAACCGCCTCGTCAATATCACAAAAGAGCAAAAGACCTCAAACCGCTATCTATCAACGATTCAAGGTCTTTTTTAAAGAGTTCGGATTATAAAAAAATGAGCAGGACTGTAAGCCGGGTTATGTCGTGTGTGATCATCTATCTAGGACTGTTGTTGCCAACAGCCTCAAGCGTCCTACCTAAGGCTGGCGGGCCGCGTCATCGCCTTGTTTCGGACTTGCTTCGGATGGGGTTTACAATGCCGTCCCTGTTACCAGGAACGCGGTGGTCTCTTACACCGCCCTTTCACCTTTTCCGCGCCGGCAAATACCGACGGGTAGTTTGCTTTCTGTTGCACTTTCCTGGGAGTCACCTCCACCGGCCGTTAGCCGGCATCCCTGCCCTGTGAAGCCCGGACTTTCCTCTCCTGCGCCCTTTCGGGACCAGCAGCAGCGATCACACATCCTGCTCATATTGAATACTTTATGCTACCCGTAATCTACAACCCAAAACACCCTCCTCCGATGAACTCGCGAACAATGGAGTTGCTTCCGATATCCTCCGACGGAACCGGAAGGAAGTAGTCAAGGAACTTAAGCAATCTCTTTGCCTCCTGATACTCTCTCGAATTCTTTTCCACCGCAAACAGCAGCGGCTCCGCATAAGTCTTCATCACAGCCAGTTCATAGATATGGGCGGAATTGAACATCACATCCGCCTTCTCCTGGAACGGGAAAATATATTTGTATTCACCGCTCCTGACAGACCCCCACATACCGATGGTCTCCTGTGCGGAGCTCCCCCTTGTTCTGGCATCGCGGACGATACGCCGGAGGAGCCTTGCATCCGTCGTCGGAAGGTAGTTGTGCTCATCAATGTTCAGCGCAGCCAGCGCACTGATATAGATCTTGAATTTATGATCCGGTGAAATGGAGTAGGAAAGCTGGTCATTCAATCCATGAATCCCTTCAATCACAAGCACGTCATCTCTTCCGAGCCGCATCTTCTTTCCGACCGGCTCTCTCTTTCCGGTCTTGAAATTAAAGATCGGCGTCTCAACTTCTTCTCCTTTAAGGAGCCTGGAAAGATCCTCGTTCAGCTGCTTGACATCCAGCGCCTCCAGGCACTCAAAATCATAACTCCCGTCCGGATTCTTCGGACAGTTTTCGCGGTTCACATAGTAATCGTCCAGCGGGAACGGGTGCGGTGTCAGCCCCTGTGCACGGAGTTGGATGGAAAGACGGTAGGAAAACGTGGTCTTTCCGGAGGAAGACGGTCCCGCGATCATGACGAATTTCTTGTCACGGTTCTCGGCAATAGTTTCCGCCAGTGTCCCGAGCTTCTTTTCCATCAGGGCTTCCTGTGTCAGGATCACATCCTCGATCCTGCCTGCAACGATCGCGTCATTCAGGTCTCCGATCGTCTGGATCCCACAGATCTCTCCCCATTTCCCGAATTCACTCAGCGTCGTAAAGAGCTTCTGACTCGGTACAAAGGGCTTCACCTCGTTTGCATTCTTCCTGGGATAGAGCAGCATGAATCCGTTTTCATATTTCTCCAGAGAAAAGAGATTCAGATACCCCGTAGAAGGAACCATGTACCCGTAATAATAATCACGATAGCCATCAAGCGTATACACATTGACACGGGAGCTCCGCCGGTAACGGAAAAGAGCTTCCTTGTCCTTCATGCCGCACTGCGCAAAAAACGCCGTTGCTTCCTCCGTGTTCCAACTGTCCTTTTTGATCGGAAGGTCCTGCTCGACGAGGCTTCGCATTTCGCTTTCCACCTTTTCCAGGAATTCTTTCGTCACAGGATAATCATTTGTCATCTCGCAATAGTGCCCGTTGCTGATGGAATAACGAACGACCGCAGTACTTTCAAAAGATCCAACAACCTGGTGAACGGCCTTTTCCATCAAAAAGGTAAGGCTCCTCCGGTATGCTTTCCGACCATCCGGATCATGGCGCGTGATGAACCGGAGCTCGCCGGAATCCGTAATCCCCTTACTGAGCTCCCGGAGGCGGTTATTTAATGAAACAAGGACGATCTCATACTCCTCATAACCTTCCGCTTCTTTGGCAAGCGTCTGAAACAGGGTCTTCCGCTTTACCTCTTTCTCTACTCCGCCGATGGTTACCTTTAAGAATTCTTCTGCCATAGCTGTTCTCCTGTTATGTTAAAACACATCCGACTTTATTCTTTGTATCAGTTCCAGTTCGCTTCGAACTTCCGCTTCTCTCTCCGCGGCAGAGACTGCCCGGCCGAGATTTTTCCGGATATCAAGAAGCGTCTTCTCGCGCCAGGCAAGATAGCTCCTTAAGGTCTCATCCGGCTTTGAGAGGATCCTTCTTCCGATCAGAAGCTCCTCTTCTGAATACGGTTCCTCTCTCTCCTCCGGTTTCGTATCAACCCGCATCAGAAAGTAATACTTGCCGTCCTCGAAAACGAGCCGCTCTTCCCGGATGCGAAAGCCCTCCGAGAGTAGAAAGCTTCTCAGATTCGGCACCTCTGACTGCGGACCGAGCACGAGAGTTTTGATCCCCTTTCCTTTCGGGTCTCCCTCCGAAAGGATCTTCCGGATCGTCGCCCCTCCCATGCCAAGGATCCCCGCGGTGTCCGCTTCCCCCGGCCTAAAAGCTTTCAATCCGTCCGATAGTCTTGTTGTGATGCGGTCTTCAAGCCCTGCGCTCCGGATATGCTCCTCCGCTCGTGAAAGCGGCCCCTTCCCGATATCTGCTGCGATCGCGCGCTTTGCGATCCCGCCCCGGACCAGCTCGATCGGAAGGAAGCCATGATCCGTTCCGATATCAAGAAAAACTTCGCACTCCGGAACCAGCGAATATGCTGCTTTCAGTCTCTCCGGAAGGACACTCATATTACTCGAGATAATCTTTCAGCTTCCGGCTTCTTGACGGGTGCCGGAGCTTTCTTAATGCTTTAGCTTCGATCTGACGGATCCGCTCCCTCGTAACGTTAAACTCGCGTCCCACTTCTTCCAGCGTACGTGCTCTCCCGTCATCCAGGCCGAACCGGAGGGTCAGCACCTTCTGTTCACGCTCCGTCAGCGTTCCGAGCACTTCCTCCAGCTGCTCCTTAAGAAGTGTAAACGCTGCCGCTTCCGCCGGTACCGGTACGTTATCATCCTGAATGAAATCTCCGAGGTGGGAATCCTCTTCCTCTCCGATCGGAGTTTCCAGAGAAACGGGCTCCTGCGAGATCTTCAGAATCTCTCTCACACGGTCCACCGGCATCTGCATCTGCTCCGCGATCTCCTCCGGTGACGGTTCCCTGCCGAGTTCCTGAAGAAGCTGCCTTGAGATCCGGATCAGCTTGTTGATCGTTTCCACCATATGCACGGGGATCCGGATCGTCCTTGCCTGATCCGCGATCGCGCGGGTAATGGCCTGGCGGATCCACCAGGTCGCATAGGTACTGAATTTATATCCTTTGCGATAATCGAATTTTTCCACAGCCTTGATGAGACCGAGGTTTCCTTCCTGGATCAGATCCAGGAACAGCATGCCGCGTCCCACATAACGCTTTGCGATGGAAACAACGAGACGGAGGTTTGCCTCTGCCAGTTTTTTCTTTGCCGTCTCACCGGCTCTTGAGATTTTCTGCTGCTCGGCAAGCTCTTTTTCCAGAGCGGTTTTCTTTCTTCCGGTCGCCGTCTCCAGCTCCGCACGGATCTCGCGGATGCGTTCCTGTGCCGCGAGCCCGGCCTCCATATCCTGCGCCAGAACGATCTCCTCTTCCGCGGAAAGAAGCGGAACCTTTCCGATCTCCTTCAGGTACATCCTTACCGGATCCTCGATGGAGACACCGTCCGGCACGGAAAGGTCAATGGTTTCCACTTCCATATCATCATCGGTTTCAAGGAACTCGTCGTCCACAATCTCCTCCTGCGTGTCATCCGCAAGATTCATTACGTCGACATCTTTTTCCTCCAGATAGTTGAGCACGATCTCAAACTTTTCTTCATCCAGCTCGATGCCTTTAAAGAAATCGTTGATCTCCTGATATTCCAGCGTGTTTTTCTTCTTCCGGGCAAGGGAAAGAAGCTCCGGCAGTTTCTCAAGGAACGCCCCCATCGTGGACATTTCTTCGCCGTTACTTTCCGTCTCTTCCGTTTCTTCCTTCGGCGCTTTCTTTTCTTCCGTCTTCTTCGCAGCCGATCTCTTAGATGTTTCTTTCTTTGCAGCCGCCTTCTTTACCGGTTCTTCCGCAGCTGTTTCTTTTTTTGAAGAAGTCTTCTTTGCCGGTTCCTTTTTCGAAGAAGTCTTTTTTGCCGGTTCCTTTTTCGACGTTGATTCTTTTTTCGACGTTGATTCTTTTTTCGCCGCCGTCTTCTTTTCCGTCGTCTTTTTTTCTGCAGGTTCTTTCTTTGCAGCCGTCTTCTTCGCCGGCTCCTTCTTTGCATCGGCCTTTTTTGCGGTTTCTTTCTTAGTTGTCTTTTTGGTCTCTTTTACTTCCGTCTCTTCGGTTTTCTTTCTTGCTGCCATGATCTCTCCTTTTATATTTCGTAAAAATATGATCTATTTTGAAAAAGCAAACCGGATCTTTTCCAGTTTCTCCAGATCCTGCTTATCGCGGATCGTCTGCTGAAGTCCTCCGATATCGGTCGGATCCGCCGATGCCGCCCGCCGGTCAATGCTTTCCCGTTTGATCTTAAGTACCGTCTCCCGGAGCGCCTTTTCCTTTTCCTCATCCGTCTCAAGCTGCTCGACCCTGGCGTGGAAGATCGAAGCGATCTCACGCTGGTCCTCTTCATCCGGGAAAAGATTCAGGATCTGCGCCGGATTGACCGCTCCCTTTTCGTGCTGCTGATAAAGGAGCTCCGCCGCCTTGCGGTATAGTTCATCCGAAAAATCGGCAGGCGTGATGTAGTTCCCGATGGTGCCAAACAGCCCTTCATCCTCCGCAAGCCATGTCAGAAGAAGTCGTTCGGATTTCCGGATCCCCGGCTCCGCTTTTTTCTTTTCCTGGATACCGCTCTTTTTTTCGGGCCGCCGGAGAGCCAATCCCTCTTCGGTTCCGTATTTATTGACCAGGCTCCTTAGGTTTTCGATCCCGATCCCGTTGCGCTGTGCTACCGCTTCGATATAGTTTTCTCTCTCCGCGGCATCCGTAAACTTCAGAAGCCGTCTTGCCACTTCCTGGTGAAAAGCGGTCTTACCGGCCGGATCATCCATATCATAAGACTGCCTTAAGATCCTTATGGAAAAAAGAAAGCTGTTTTCGGCGTTCCGGATCCGTTCTTCGAATTCTTCCTTCCCGAGATTTTTGATAAACTCATCCGGGTCCTTATAGGGTGAAAGCGATATAACCTTG
Source organism: Lachnospiraceae bacterium (assembly GCA_045657665.1). Taxonomy (GTDB): domain Bacteria; phylum Bacillota; class Clostridia; order Lachnospirales; family Lachnospiraceae; genus RUG12461. The sequence continues at coordinate 13,628 of JAZOTN010000034.1, forward strand.
CAGGGAAGACCCGCATCCCGGCAGATCGGAATGGCCCGGAGCGCCGCGCGGACACCTGCATCATCACTGTCAAAGGTCAGATAGACTTCCTTCGTATAGCGTTTGAGCAGCGATGCATGGCCTTCCGTAAACGCCGTCCCGAGAGAGGCCACCGCGTTATCGAACCCCGCCTGGTGAAGCGCGATCACATCCATATATCCTTCGCAGAGGAGCATATACGGCCTTCGAGTCATCCTCGCGACATGAAGCGCATAAAGGTTCCTGCTTTTGTTAAAGATCTCCGTCTCGGGAGAATTTAAGTATTTCGGTTCCCCTTCTCCCATCACACGCCCGCCGAAACCGATCACACGGCCCCTGACATCCATGATAGGAAACATGGCGCGATTCCAGAATTTATCGTGACCGCCCTTTTTTTCATTAAAGGAAACGAGTCCCGTATCCCGAAGGAGGTCATCTTCATAACCCTTTGCTTTCAGCGCCCGGTAAAGGTCATCACTGTATTTATCGGAATATCCGAGGCCGAACCTCTGCATCGTCTCATCCGACAGTGCCCTTCCCCTGAAATAATCGAGCGCATGCTTTCCGTGTTCACTCCGGAGCAATGCATAAAAGTAGGTCGCAGCTTCCTTGTTGATCTGAAAAAGCTGCTCTCTCTTCGTCGATGCACGCTTTTCCTCCGCGGTCTCCTCCCTCTCCGGGAGCGTCACTCCGGCACGGTCTGCGAGGTGCTTTACCGCCTCGGGAAAGGTAAGGTTTTCATAATTCTGAAGGAACGTGTACACATTTCCGCCTGCCCCGCAGCCGAAACAGTAATACATCTGCTTCCCCGGGGAAACGGAAAAAGATCCCGTTTTCTCACTGTGGAAAGGACAGAGTCCGAAATAGGTACTTCCCTTTTTTGTCAGGCGCACGTACTGGGAGATCACATCCACGATGTCATTTCTCGAACGCACCTCTTCGATCAGTTCATCCGTATAAAAAGGCACCTTAATACACCTGCCAGTCTTTCGGAATCTTATAATAACGGAACTTCATGATGGCATATTCGTCTGTCATGCCGGCTACATAATCCGCAACGATCCGGTCCCTTCTGCCGTCCTTCTCGAGCATCTTCTGGAACAGCACCGGCATCTCCTCCGGGTGCTCCATATAAAACTCAAAGAGCCAGGCGACCAGATCCTTTGCCTTGGTTTCTTCTCCCTTTGCCTCCGGATTCCGGTACACATTTGCAAAAAGAAATGCTCTCAGATCCCAGAGCGCTTTTTCCACATCCTCCGACATCCCGATGTCCGGCTTGTCAAAACTGTTTATCACGATGTCATGCACGAGCGTGTTGAGCCGCTTTCTAGGAGAATTGCCGAGGATATCCACGATCTCCCGCGGAATATCCGTTTCTTTCATGATATGCGCCCTGATCGCGTCATCAATATCGGAATTTACATAGCTGATCTTGTCGGAAAGGCGCACGATCCTGCCCTCCAGAGTCGCCGGCCTCGTATGCATCTCATGGTTTAGGATCCCGTCACGAACCTCCCAGGTCAGATTGAGTCCCCTTCCCTCTTTCTCGATCACTTCCACCACACGGACGCTCTGCTCGTTATGACGGAAGCCGCCTTCCAGATACTGGTTTAAAACGGCCTCTCCCGCATGTCCGAACGGTGTGTGTCCGAGGTCGTGTCCAAGCGCGACTGCTTCACAGAGGTCCTCATTGAGATGAAGCGCCTTTGCGATCGTTCTCGCGTTCTGTGATACCTCCAGCGTGTGACTGAGCCTCGTCCGGTAATGATCTCCTTTCGGATTCAGAAAAACCTGTGTTTTGTTTTTCAGTCTCCGGAAGGATTTGCAGTGAAGGATCCTATCCCGGTCTCTTTGATACACCGGCCGGATATCGCATTCATCCTCCGGATAGTCTCTGCCTTTCGATTTTTCGGAGAGCGCCGCGTACTGACTTAAGGTGTTGCGCTCAATCTCTTCCAGCTGTTCCCGGATCGTCGGTTCGTCCATTGCTTTCTCCTAAAAAAATGTCCTCATAGATACTATTCTGCGAAAAAATGATTTTTCCTTGTTATAACGAAAAAAATCTCTGCCTTACCTGGCAGAGACTTTTTCTTATCGTTTCCGCAACGTATCAGTTATGTACGATGACCGGTGTTCCGATGCCGACCATGCCGTAAAGCTGCGCCGCGACATTTGAAGGCAGGTTCACGCATCCGTGGGATCCGTTGGTCTGGTAGATGTTTCCGCCGAACGAACGTCTCCAGGAAGCATCATGGATGCCGATATTCCCGTTAAACGCCATCCAGTAGTTTACCCATACATCCCAGGTCGGTCCCTTTAACCGCTTGCCGGGGATCATCGTTTTGATCGAGTAAGTTCCGGTCGGTGTAGCATTTCCGGCTGAAACCTTACCGGTCACGCAGGGGCTTGATAAAACCGCAACTCCGTTCAGATAATATGTAAGCGTCTGCGTAGTCAGATTGATATCCACATAGGTCTGGGGCATGCCTGCCGGGCTCGTAAGTCCTGCCGCTGCCGCTGCCTGTGCTGCTGCCGCCTGTGCCGCTGCTGCCTGGGCCGCCTGTGCTGCTGCCGCCTGTTCTGCTGCTGCCTGGGCCGCCTGTGCTGCTGCCGCCTGCTCTGCCATTGCCTGAAGCTGTTGCTGCTGAAGCAGTGCAAGCTGGGCAAGTTCTGCTTCCGAGAGCGTTGCCGCACCCGTATTCGACGGAATCACAACCAGAACCGCTGCCATCAGTATGGAAGCCAGCACCATGCGAAGTGATCTCTTCATTTTCATAACTATTCCTCCTGATAAAAGGTGTAAAACTTGCATTAGTATAGCATATTTTCCAGAAAAAGAAAGAGTCTTTTTTACCATATACACGATTTTTGGAGGAAAAAAACAAAAACCTTGCAATTCTTTCCCATCATCATATACTGGAAAAGGTAGTGTTTTTTTATGAGGAAGTCAAAGTTATGGGAAAAATCCGTATTAATATGCTGTCTATGGCAAATTCCGTGCCCGGTCAGGGTGTCGGTTCCGCCTACGAAGAACTGGTGCATCTTCTTTCCGAAAAAGGAAAGGGGCAATATGAGATCCTGGAAAACGGCTGCGCGGGCCGCTCCGATATCCTTCATGCGCATACCGTGGAGCCCAGGAATTACGTGAAGATGAGGTGTGCAAAGGTCCCGACGATCGGGTATGTGCATTTTATCGATGACACGATGGACGGAAGCCTTCATCTTCCCGCATTTGCCATGAAGATCTTCACACGTTACTTTATGAGTTTTTATAAGCACGCGGATCATCTGGTTGTCGTAAATCCCGCCTTCCGGAAGGAACTGGTCAAAAGAGGATTTGATGAAGAGCGCATCAGCTATATTCCGAACTTCGTTTCACATACCGAATTTTACGAAAAAACCAGAGAAGAAAAAGAATCCTTAAAGAAAACGTACGGTGTTGAAAAGAACCGTTTTCTGGTGCTCGGCGTCGGGCAGACCCAGACGAGAAAAGGTGTCGCGGATTTTGTCCGTGTGGCGGAGATGTGTCCGGATGTCACATTCCTCTGGGCCGGCGGTTTCTCTTTCGGACCGATCACAGCGGGCTATCACGAGATCAAAAAACTGACGGAGAATCCTCCGTCAAACGTCAGGTTCCTCGGCATCATCCCACGCGAAAAAATGAATGATCTATATAATGCCGCGGATCTTCTGTTTTCTCCTTCCTATAATGAGCTCTTCCCGATGACATTCCTGGAAGCCGCTGCAACGGGAACGCCGCTTCTGCTGCGTGACCTCAGTTGTTATGAGGATATTCTGTTTCATAAATATCTCTGTGCAAAGGATAACGATTCGTTTGCAAAATCGATTGAACTGCTGAGAAGCGATGCGTCCGAATACCGGAAGCAGGTCCGAAATGCAAGAGATATCTCCGCGTTTTATGAGCCGGATCACATCTATGAAATGTGGGATGAACTATACAGTCACCTCGCTGCAGGAACGAGGGCGCCTGCTTTATCCGAAGGATAGGATGAGCTTTGAGATCGCTTCAAGGCAAAGGCTGTAGAGCGCAATGGAAGCCGGTTTTCCGAGAAGGATAATGATCGTAAAGGTTTTCAGCCGCATCTTCGTCGTACCGGCAAGATAGCAAAGAAAATCGTCCGGAGCGATCGGCGAAAAAATGGCAATGGCAAAAAGCTTAGTAAACAGTGAATTCTCATCGGTCCAGGAAGCGTATTTTTTCAGAAGCTTCTGACTGAAAATCTTGTCCATCAAGGGTTTCCCGAACTGCTTTGCGATCAGGAACGCGATGATCGATCCGATGCAGATCCCGATATAGTTATAAAGCCATCCGAGGAACGGCCCGAAGAGCCACACGCCGATCAGGCAGCTGACCCCTCCCGGGATGATGGGGATCACGACCTGAATGATCTGGATCATGACAAAAAGCACTGCTCCGAGAGCACCGGATTTTTCCACATACTGCTGCAGTGCCTCTCTGGACGTAAACAGCCCGAGCTTGTACCAGTAAACCGCAAGAAGCACCATCACCGTGATCCCGATGATGGTGCTGAGTCTCATCAAATTTCGTGCAATATTTTCTCTCTTAAATAACTTCATCGAACCGCTTTCAGATACTCATTGCGGTATCCCATGCTCCCCAAATCACCGTACGGAGGTTTCCGACTTTCTTTGCATCTCCGATCAGATGTACATGCTTCGATTCGGGTGCCAGGGGAATGCTGTGATAGCCGACGGACATGATCACGGAATCCGCTTTCAGTTTCGTCTGCTTCTTATTCTTCTCTTCCACGATCACATAATCAGGCCCGATCTCCTTCACTCCTGACTCCAGATAAACCGGGACATTGTTGGTCTTAAAGCAGTCCCGGAGATAGCTGGAATTCGCAAGGCAAAGGTTCTTCACCGCCATCAGATCGTTCTTCATCTCCACGATCACAGGCTTCTTGCCTTTCCGGAAAAGATCCAGTGCCATCTCGCATCCGGTGAGCCCCCCGCCGATGATGACCACATGTTTCCCGACCTTCTTTTTCTCGAGAAGGTAATCGCAGGCATCCATCGCATACTCCTCTGCACCCGGGATCGGAATATGGTTGGCCTCCGCTCCGGTTGCGATCACCACCTCATCTGCTTCCAGGTCGTCAAGATCCTTCACCTCGGTATTGAGGTGGACAGGGATATGGTATTTCTTCACCTGACGGATATACCATTCGATGAGGCGCTTATCATTTTCCTTGAAATCGGGAGCCGCCGCTGCGATAAAAATACCGCCCAGTTTGTCGCTCTTTTCATAGATCTCCGGCTCATGTCCTCTGACCTTCAGGATCCTGGCCACTTCCATGCCGCCGATCCCGCCGCCGATCACGGCGACCTTTTTCGGGTTCTTTGCTCTCGTCAGCCGGTAGTGCCGGGAGTTCATGGACACTGGGTTCACGGCGCAGCGGCACATATGGATCGTGTCATTGAAATCCTGATCGTTGGCGCTGCCCTCATGACGCGTCAGGTCAAAGCACGCCGCATGGCAGCAGATGCAGGGCCGGATCTCTTCCTCCTTGCCTGCCATGAGCTTTGTCACCCAGCGGGGGTCTGCAAGGAACTGCCGTCCCACCACCATGGCATCGATGTCTCCTTTTGAAACCGCCTTTGCGCCCACCGCCGGTTCCATGCGTCCTGCACAAAGCACGGGGATATCCACGAATTTCTTGATATGTGCAACGTCCTTAAGGTTGCAGTTCAGAGGCATATACTGCGGCGGATGTGCCCAGTACCATGCATCGTAGGTCCCGTTGTCACAGTTCAGCATATCATAACCTGCGTCCTGAAGATACTTCACGGCGCGTTCGCTCTCTTCCATGTCGCGGCCGATCTCGATATAATCCTCACCCGGCATCGCACCTTCCCGGAAAGCCTTGGTCTTGGAAAGCACGGAATACCGGAGCGATACCGGATAATCCTCTCCGCAGAAAGACTTGATCGCCTTCACGATCTCAACCGGGAAACGATATCGGTTCTCAAAAGATCCGCCGTATTCGTCGGTTCTCTGGTTCGTATATTTGAGTGTGAACTGATCCAGAAGATATCCTTCATGAACCGCGTGAACCTCGACCCCGTCCACGCCCGCTTCCTTGCAGAGCCGTGCGGTCTCCGCAAAAGCGTAGATGATCTCATGGATCTCTTTCTTCGTAATGGCACGGGTCGTCACCCCGTCCGCCCAGCGGTTCGGCAGCGGCGAAGGTGCCGCCGTCAGATACTCCGCATCAATGATGGGGCTCGCAAGCTTATTAAGCGCTTTATTCTTCGCAAGCTTCGCAAGAGGCTCCGTCAATGCCATGGAGCGGCCAAAACCGGCTGTCATCTGCACAAACAGCTTGGCACCGGTGGCATGCACTTCCTCCATAAACTTCGCAAGCTGTTTGAACTTTCCCTTGTTCTGATAGAGCCATTTCCGTCCCAGCACATCCCTGACGGGAGCGATCCCCGGAATGATGAGACCGCAGTTGTTCTCCGCGATCTTTTTCAGCAGTCTCGCCGCTTCTTTATCAAAATGATTGGGCTCCATCCATCCGAAAAGACAGGTCCCTCCCATGGGCGCGAGCACAATACGGTTTTTGATCTCAAGATCCCGGATCTTCCACGGGGTAAAGAGCGCCTCGTACTCTTTCTTCATATCGCTTCCTCCTTTTTTACTCTTCAGGCCACTGCGATCACGACCCGGTTTTCCTCCATGTCCACAAAGCGAAGTGTTCCCTTGATCCGCTTTACCGCGCCGAAAAGATCCTTCAGTATAACCTCGTCTCCTTCGACCGCAACAGTTTTTGTGTTTTCCATGAGAAGCGCCTGATCGATCTCTGCATACGCATTTGCAAGACACATTCTTCCCTCCTTATCCCAAAGCGTCATACGCGGCGCGAAGATGGACGAGCTGTTCCTCCGCGCTTTCGATGACCTTTGTAAGCTCCTCTGCCGCCTTATTCTCTCCTTCTCCGGAAAGGATTTCTTTCAATGAAACAAATTCCTCCAGATGGTGTTCATTATGATGGATCATGTGATGGAGCAGAGCCTTTCCTTTCTCAACGGGAGTCAGGTCTGATCCTCCGCCGTTTTCCTCCGTAAGAATATGCATATCACGTTTTCTCCTTTTTCTTTTTTGCGAGTCCGAGGTGCATTTCCTTCATTCCGTCCACTTCATCACACACGGTCTTCATGTCGCAATGCCCGCAGTCTGCAAGGACATTATCAAAAATATGGGTCAGCGTCTTTGTGATATCGTTCACTTTCCCCGCATAGGGCTTCAGGGCGGAAACCGCACCCCCCTGCATAACGAAGATCACCCTGACATATTTTACATTCGGCGCCTCTTTATACTTTCTGATATAGGCGGCGCCGACCGACACAAAAGAGATCCCCTTTTTCAGAGCCTCCCTGCTGATACGGACCTGCTCCTCACTGCTCGTGGAAGAAACCCGGACCATGTAGCCCTTTGGGAAGACATGATACCGCGCGAACTCCATGTCCCGGATGGCACGGTACTGCTCCTCGCTGTCGTCCCCGAGATCCTCTGTCTGAAGGATGACAATGCGCGCAAAAGGCACATCCCCACGGATCTCCGAAAGCTCCGGCCCCGCGAGAAGGATCTCATCCTCCGTAAGGATCTCCGACGTGGTGACACAGGTATAGTTCACGGAAGGATTCGTCCCACCGCCGAGCTCAAACGCACTGTCCTTTTGCATCACAAATTCGGACGCGCCGTTATCCGGCCAGGCACGGTTAAGATCCACGGGAAGTCTTTTGACATCACAGCGGTTCACTTCCGCCATTGTGGCTTCTATGATCGAATCATACAGCTTCATCGTTTAAAAATTGATATCCGTCTTTTTCCGGTCGAAGACCTTATTTACAAACCGATACGCAAACTCCATCAGCTTCTGATCCAGATTGAAAAAATAGATCAGGAAAAGAATCCCGAAAAACGCCAGAAAAAGACCGATCACTGTTCTGATAAATTTCTTCAATGCTTCGCCATTCCTTTCTGACGCGCATACTCCGCGGCACCAAGAGCGCCCATCAGCTGCGGGTCTGTGGAAAGATTTACAACCTTCAGTTTCAATACATGCTCGATCGCATCCTTGAGTCCGTCATTCTTGGCGCACCCGCCGGTCAGTGTAATGGAATCCGTAGCGCCGGCCTTCTTTGCCATAACAAAGCATCTCTTGGCGACTGCCATCTGGATCCCGGCAGCGATCTCATCCATTGCCTTTCCTTCACCCACCAGCGTGATGACCTCGGACTCTGCGAAAACGGTACACTGTGCCGTGATCGGGATCACATTTTTCGCTGTCAGGGAAAGTTTTGAGAACTCCGGCAGAGACATCTCAAAGGAACGTGCCATCGCTTCATAGAAGCGTCCGGTACCTGCCGCGCACTTGTCGTTCATCGCGAAATTCTTTACCGTGCCGTCCTTATCAATTGCAATGCCCTTGATGTCCTGCCCGCCGATATCGATGATGGATTCCACATCCGGATTCGTTACATGAACGCCCATCGCGTGACAGGAGATCTCGGATACGTTTTCATCCGCGAAAGGTACCTTGTTCCGGCCGTAACCCGTACCGATGAGGTACGCAAGGTCCTCGGAGCTCTTGATCCCGTCCACCTTGCCGCATACATCCTGCATCGCCAGCTTTGCGGATTCCTCTGCATTGATCTTGCTCTTTATGGTGACATTTGCCACCATCTTGCCGTTCTCATCCAGAATCACTGCTTTCGTGTAGGTACTTCCTACATCGCATCCTCCAAAGTATTTCATTTTTCTTCCTCCTACCTGTTTTATGTCTTTTTGTTTTGAAAGGCTTATGTATTACCAGCTGGCATCGTCTTCAAAATCCACCAGCGAGGGATCAATGGGTTCCTCACGCATCACCGTGCGCATGTATTCGTTAACCTTGGAGCGCATGTCTTTTCTGGACACCGTCCTCGGATCCATCAGATCGTGCTCGATCCAAATCAGACGGACGCCGTGCTCTCTGGCCTGATCTTCAAAAAGGCCGTTTAAGGTCGCCATATTCTTGCAGGACACGTGCTGATACATGATGACGATGTCCGGCTTCCAGATCTCGACCTGCCGCCAGAGTTCGGTCAGAACATGATCATATCCGCCGTTGGTGTGGCGCCGCATGACCATCCGCTCATAGAGCCTTGCCATATCGCGGAGTGCTTCTTCCTTGTCATGGGTTTCAAGCGGCTTGGTGAAATTCAGGCTTTCCATTTCGACCAGCACGTTGATGCCCCAGCAGTTTGCCAGCCAGTTCGAGAAGTTCGCATAGTAGTGTGCCGGGACCGACCACACGATGGCACGATGCCGCATCTTCCCACGCCAGGGCTCATCCCTCTTTGCGTAGGCATCCATCATGAGCTTATCCACCTTCTTGAAGGTTTTTAAGATGCGCGGATCGATACCGCCGTCCATTTCATAATTCCATTTCCGGAACAGTTCATAACAGGGGCCGATGAGCTGCGGATGCGGAGTCTGGTTCACCTCCCATTTCTGAAGCTCGTATTTCGTCTCCTGGTTGAAGCGGTCCATCGCCTTGAAATAAGCATCCCAGCTCCATTTCGCACCAGTCTGTTCCTCAATGAACTTAATGCATCCCTTGATGTCCTTCACCGCCGCTTCCATCACGGATTCATCCTCATAACGGACAGGGAACGTCAGGTGATAGGTCGGCAGGTCCTTGAACCGCCGCGATGTATAAGAAGACGCCATAACAGAACCGTCGCAGGGCATGGAGCTTGAGATAAAGCAGGCTCCCATATGCGGCAGGGCATCAATCACGCAAGCACCGCATTCCGAGGTGGGAACCGGGCAGGTATCCGAAGGAAGTCCATAGGATTCCACCGCATCGATGTACGGCATGCAGGCCAGCTGGTCGATCTCGGAAAGCAGAAATACCGGCATAAGCTGGTACGGAATCCCGACAAGATCCGGGAAGCCAGCCATGATCTGGGCCATTGTCATCTCATCCAGCAGCACGATCTTCTTCGAAAGATCTTTGGAGTTGCCGCCTTTTTCGTCGGACTTCATGAGAAGCACCAGGTTTTCGGCCACATAACGGAAGATCGCATAGATCAGTTCATGGTGCATCTTCAGTGCTCTGCCGCGGAGTCCCAAGGTATTCTTATCCATGAAGCTGTGGCAGCAGAAATACGAGATCATCCAGCGGTAATGCAGCGCTCCGTTTAATGACGGGATCAGATCCTTTCCGAAGGTGGCAAGGAGCATCAGCCACATCCTGAGCCACTCATAGAAATCCGCGGCCGTATCCTTGATGCCGCGCCATTCCCTGCGGACCGTAGCCATCTTACCGCTCCGGTAGAGCTTGCCGAGCTGCTTCTCGCCGTTCTTAAAGAACTCTTTCCAGTCCTCTTTGCTCATATTCCTCGCAAGATCCACTTCTTTCCTGAGCCGCTTTGCCGTGGCTTTGACATTGCCAAACACATCACCGCAAACCTTTATCCAGTCGGTTTCTTTCAGGATGTCACCGGCGATCCCGAGGATCTCCCTGATGTTCTCTTTTTGCAGGGAATGATCCATCTGATCCTTCATACGGAAGAATTTCGGATTCGGATATTTTGTCATGAAGCTCTTCCCCCTTTCTGAATCTTTTTGATCTCCAGAGCTTCCACAAATGCCTGGAACCGGGTACGGAGCTGTCCGGAACCGCGGACGTTGTAATTCCTGTCGATGGAAAGCACGGGGTGTCCATACTCTTCCTGAAGAATATGGGACGCAAGGGGACGTTCAAACGCCCAGAAATCACAGAACTTCATCTGCTCAAAGATAATGCCGTCGGCATGATATTCTCTTGCAAGATAATCCGCGGTCTCCCGGCGCTGTGTGATCTTCTCCTCACTCATATACCGGGCGCATTCGGAGGTCCGCATGTAATGTTCTACGATCTGACGGAGGATATCCTTCTTCGGATCGATATGGATCTCTTCCCGTCCGGGTTTGCTGCCGTAACAATAACGGTCAGCCACCACAAAGGCTCCGGACTCTTCCACGAGACGCGTAAAATCAAGGTCATCAATCTCCGATCCCACCACGGCCACGCGCGCACGATACCAGGGCGCTTTATCCGGTTTGCGTTCCCGGATCTCTTCCGCCGTCTCCCGGAGCTTTGACAGGATATACGAAGTGGGGCATGCATAAGACACGAGACAGAGAACATGGTATTCATATCCGGTGACCGGCGGATTCTCCTGCTTCCTGAGATCCCCGATCTCCGTCATGATCCGGCAGAGTTCGTTATGCTCCTCTACGGCCTTCAAAAGCGCCTCATCCGAAGTATCGGCGCCGAGTTTTTCCTTCATCACATCCAGCACTCGAAGCCGCATCTGTGTCGTCATGGCATCCACGGTATAGTCTTCGATCTTGTATGGGATATCCGCATGGGTCACAAAGAAATGCGGCTTGTCGTTGATCTTTAAAACCTCCATGTGCTCATAGCAGCGGTTCATGGCGGAGCATGCATCCACTCCGGCAATGCCGTCGAGGAACTGATAGCCCCCCTCTATGCCGCGCTCCAGCAGCGACCTTGCAAATTCGCAGGTGTAGTTGGACATGTAATAGGTGGCAATGTCCACCGATGTGCTCCTTGGTGCGCGCATACGTACGGAAAAACACTTGTCCACATTGAGCAGCACTTCCGGCATGTGATAGCAGGTATAACCGATCGCATAATTGCCGTCGGCCTGTGCCTTTTTGACCAGATCATTATCCGCATCGTCCAGAAGCTTTTCAAATTCGATCAGATATTTCAGGTCCTTCAAATGACTTCCTCCCTTCTCATAGAATCCCCATTTTTGTCAGAATTTCTCCGGCTCCCGTAAGGATCACCGCATCGCCCGGCAGAGAGAACGTGCTGAGCCCGTCGATATCGCTTTCCACCAGAGCATCATCCGGACCGATCACCGCTATAAGCGGCACCTCTCCGATCCGGTCGTAGTTGATCTTTTCCGGGTGGAGTACCCGGTTATGTACTGCCCCTACGTGCTCCGCCATCACGAGTTCTTTGGAAACATCGTAGATCGTCTGAATGATCTCCATGCCTTTTCTGCTCTGATCACTCACGAGAAGAAGATGTGTCACCTTCTCCATCACGCGGCGGTTGATCTGCTCGATCCCGGCCTCCCCGTCGATCACCACGTAGTCAAATTCTCCGGCGATCATGCTGATCACCTGACGAAGATAGGTGTTGATCGCACAATAGCACCCTGCGGCTTCCGGGCGTCCGATGGCAAGAAACGCAAATCCCTTTGATTCATCCATGGCATCGAAGATCCGGAACTTCGCCTCCGCCAGGATATCCTCCGTCCCCTGCATGCCTTCCGTCACGTCCTCCGCTACCTTGAGCCGGATCTGGTCCAGAGTCTGCTTTACCTCGATACCGAGTGCAACTGCCAGACCGACAGCGGGATCCGCATCGATGGCCAGGATTTTTTTATTCGGTTTCTTTTCTGTGAGAATGCGGACTATTGCCGCAGACAGCGATGTTTTACCAACTCCCCCTTTGCCGGAGAGCGCGATCACTGTAGAATTTTCCCCCATAAATCCCCCTCAATATTATGACTTAAGGATCAAAAAGCCATGTCCGTTCATGAACCTTTTGATCCTTGAATCACACTATCTATATTCAACCATATTTTTCACTTCTTTACAAGCATAAGTCCAACCTTGCATAAGCATTTTTCAGATGATATATTGGTTTGTAAGGGGGTATTTACATGAAAGACTTAAAACATTTGATCATGCTCGAAGACCTGCTGCAGGAGGCCAACAATGACCTGGTACAAAAGGCCAAGGCAGAAGGCAAACGGGCACTCGGCTACACCTGTTATTTCATGCCGGAGGTCCTTCTTGATCTGCCCGGCTGTTTTTCTGTCCGGCTTCGCGCACCGCGGAGCACCAGTCCCGACATCGCCACCTATTACATGTCCAACCGGACCTGTATGTACGGCAGATGCCTTCTGGAAAGAGCTCTGGAGGGCGGTTTTAACTTTCTGGATGCCGAGATGGCAACAGAGACCTGCACTGTGACCTGCCGTTTTCAGGAACACCTGCAGATGATGGATGTGATCAATAATCCCGACTTCTTCTGTGAGTTCACGGATGTTCCCTTCAAGAAAAATCCGAATTCTATCGAGCACTTCAAGAGACAGCTTGAGGTGCATGTCCTTGCTCCTCTTCATGAACGTTTCGGCATCGACACTTCTGATGAAGCGATCCTTGCAGCCATCAAAGAACACAACGAGGTATGCCGCGTCATAACCGAGATCGGCGAGTACCGCAAAAAAGAAAAGCCTGTGCTCACCGGATACGAATTCCAGCTCATCATGCTCTCCTCCCTCGTCTGCCCCAAGTATCTGATCCTTCCCATCCTGAAGGAGATCCTGAAAGACCTAAAGACAAGGGAGCCCGACGAACGGAACCCTTACCGCATCCGTGTGGTCCTGGCCGGATCCGAAAACGACGACCCGGATTTCACAAAGCTGATCGAGGAATGCGGGGCTCTCGTTGTTGCAGACCGGCATTGCTACGGTTCTCTTCCGGGGCGTGAAGAGATCGTGCTTCGGAACGGAGAAACGCCTCTTGACGCCATCGCAAGGCACTACCTCGAATACAACATGTGCGCCCGGTTTATGGAGCAGCATATCATGCGCGAGCGAAAGCAGTATCTGGCGGATCTCGCAAAAGAATATCACGCCGACGGCATCATCGTCGAGCAGATGAAATTCTGTGAATACTGGAGCTATGAACGCACCATCGACACTTTGATCCTGCCGCGGGATTACGGAATACCGGTATGTTCCATTGAAAAGGAATATGTCAACACTGCCATCGGACAGCTCCGGACCCGCTTCCAGGCCTTTGTCGAAAGTATCGAGATCAAGCAGCTCAACGCTGAGAAGAACGAATAACAGGGGGACATGCCATGAAGAAATTTTCATTATACAGCTTCTTCGACCAGTTCTCTTCCGTCCAGGTGGGAAAGAAAGTCCGGCGGGAGATCGAAAGCGGGGAAGCCAGGGAAAAAATCCATAAGGAACGCGAGAAGATCCGCGAGAAAGAAAAAAGCATCAACTGGCGGAAAGTGATCTCCGATTTCATATACGGAAAGCCCCACGAGGAACGTCGTCTCGGCGATCTCTACATCAAAAACACCGGGCTCTATAAGCACCGCGAATGGCGCGGCATCGTGGATACCATGTATTACTTCCACCGGATCTGGCTTTATAATTACCTCCACATGGTCACGGACATTTTTAAGAGCGACGAGCCCCTGACCTTCTTTAAAGGTGTATTCCGTTACCGCTGGATGGGACAGACCTACCTTACCGTTATGCACTGGTTTGACCGCGGTCTTGAAGGGCTGCGGGGACCGGCTCTAAGAGCCAGCGCGTGGCATTACCGTGCTATGGTGTCCGAGACGATCCGGCAGTTCATGAGGATGTTTGCGGCGGATACAAAGCTTCACGCAGGTGAAAAAAACAAGTACTGGCACAATACGATCGCGCATGACGAAACCGTCAGCGGCAATATCTTCTATCCCTGGAGGGATGTGCTGGATGACGTGCCGCTCCAGATGATCCCCTATTTCGTATCCTGCCACGTCAACAATAAAACCGTTCTCAACTACATCGATGCCATGCAGTCCATCGGCCTCCCGGCGGATCCCTGCCCCATGTGTCAGGCGGAAAGCGGCATCTTTGTCCTGGATGATTATCCGGATTACTCTCCCGTCATGGTCACCTCCAACGAGGCCTGCGACGGGTCCGTAGCCACCTCCATCATCACCGACTGGTTCCTTGACCGCCCGCTCTATGCAATGCCTCAGCCAATGCGCTTCGATGATCCGGAGGTGCAGAAGCACTGTCAGAAAGAGATCGAGGGCTGCTGGAAATTCATCGAGGAGCAGACCGGTATCCCCTTTGATTTCAAGCAGTATGTGAAATACGCGAAGAGCTATAATAAGCTGACAGGATTCGAACACGAGAAATGGGATGTGGCGGCGAACACCCCCTACTACCCCATCAACGGCGTGGCACAAGCACTGTACCGAATCTACTATTCCCAGGACGGCGACCGTCCCATCTGGCACGAAACGGATGCCAGGGTAAAAAAGATCCTGGACAAATGTCTCGCGCAGAAGATCGAGACCTTCCCGAAAACGAGGCATCGCGCCATCGCGTGGTCCTGTGCACCGCTGTACTACTCGAACTGGTGCACCTGGGCATACAACTGTTGGGGGATCAACACAATCATCAACATGGACTCGCTGATGTTTGATATGATGCTCCGTACCGATACCTACGAGCATGCACTTGAAGACCTTGCCACCTTTAATGAACTGGCTCCCATGCGTTCCATGGCTGTCGGCGGATATGAGCATATCTTCAAGCTCTGGGATTATATGGAGCAGTTCCACTGTGATATGGTCATCATGTATGACCAGCTGCAATGCAAAGGCATGCAGGGTATCAAGGGAATGTTCGAGGATGAATTTCGCAAGCGCAACATCCATGCGATCTGGGTACCGCATGCACTTCCTGACAAACGTACCGTATCCCGCGGAGAGATCCGTTCCATCATCAACGACTACATGGTCACCGTCATGCACGAAGAGCCGCTCGATCCGACACTGGTCGATTTTGACGACAGCGAGTGCTGGTAATTATTATCGAAGGGAGAAAACCTCATGAAAAAATTCATTTTCACGATCCTGAAAATCGCCGGGATCGCATACGTCATCCTCTTTCTGATCTTCTTCTTTGATCTGGACGGCAAGTTCCTTTACTACTTCTGGGAGCCCAATGCCGTTGCGCATTTTGACAAGATGAAACGGAAAGACAATACCGTGACACCTTACGCGCAGAAAAAAGACGTCAGCCTCAAAAAATGAAAGGTGTTGCACTATCACAAAGGTGAGGGGAACTGATGCAAAAACGCAGGACCAGTATTGAATTAATGAGATTTCTCGGATCGGCCATGGTCGTATTCGTACACTGTCGGGGGTTTATCTATTCAGACAGCATTTTGGGACAGTTTTCCTTTCCCATCGTGGACTTTTTCTTTCTGCTCTCCGGGTATTTCTGCATGAGTGACGCCTCAAAAGCGATCGCCGCCGATAAAGTTCAGGACAGCTCCGGGAAACCCGGCCGCGTCCTTCCGGCAGCCTTTGATTCCATCCGGTATACCTGGAATAAAGCGAAGGGTCTTTTCAGTCTTTATCTTTTCGCACTGATCCTGATGTTTGTGATACGAACTGCCCAGAAGGATGTCTTTTCCATCGGCGATACGCTGAAGGAGCTCTTCCATTTCAAGTGGGAGTTCCTCATGCTACACATGCTGGGGTTCAATCAGGCTCCGGCTTTTAATGTGGATTATCTCCTTGCCCCGGGATGGTTTGTATCCTCCCTGATGATCGCACTGGTGCCTCTCTACTTTCTTGCCAGACGATTCGGAAAAACCTTTTCCGGCGTTATAGCTCCCATCTGCATGGTGTTCCTCTATGCTTATATCATTCAGTCCTACGGTACTCTGGATGTGGGAAATGAAGTCGCGCTGAACGCGATCATGGTGGGAAACCTTCGCGCCTTCGCGGGACTTTGCACCGGAGCATTTGTTTTCCGGGTGAACGAGTGGATCAGAGAACCTCTGGAAAAAGGGAAAGTCCGGCCTTTCTTTTGTGTCATGGATATCCTCTCATGGATTCTTGCCGTTTCGCTTTTTATATTCCCGGAGGATGTTATCCCGAATGCGGACATGGTCTTCTGGATGATCCCGTTCTCCTTCCTGGTGCTGAACGGGCTCAACGACGTCGGACCCATCAGCCATTTTCTCAACCACCACGGCTCCGGGATCTGGGGAACGCTTGGAAAACTCAGCATGTATATATATCTGCTCCATATGCCGGTTCTCTATATCTGGCAGAAAAATGTCGATTTGGATAATGCGGTCCTCGGCAGTCTTCTGATCTTTGCCATCGTAGCTGCATTCGGAGCACTTGTCATGCTTGTCCGGGAGAAGATCCGAAAAACGCGTCGTTCGCGTTTATGCACATAAAAAAGCGATGAAGGAGGAAACATTCAATGACAGGGAATATTGAGGTTTTTGAACATAACAGCATCCGGATCAAGAGCGGCCTGGGAGCGATCTATGCGGATACGTTTCATATGAAGGAGGCTCCGAAGGACGCGGCATTTATCCTGATCACACATGACCATTACGACCACTTTTCTCCGGAGGATATCGAAAAGGCGGCCTGCGCAGACACGGTTCTTATCGTGCCGGAGAAGATGAAAGGAAAAGCGAAAAATGTGTCCGATATGGTGAAAAAGATCGAAACCGTAAAACCCGGGGAGAAATATGAGATTGACGGTCTGGCCTTTGAAACGGTTCCGTCATACAACAACCTCAAGCCCTTTCATCCGAAGAGCGCACAATGGGTCGGTTATATCCTGATCCTTGACGGGAAGCGGATCTACATTGCCGGGGATACGGATGCCACGAAAGAAGCAAAAGCCGTAAAGTGCGATGTTGCGCTTGTGCCTGTCGGCGGAACTTACACCATGGATGCAAAAGCCGCGGCGGAGTTGGTGAATGAGATGAAACCGGCTGTGGCGATTCCGGTTCATTATGGCAGCATCGCGGGAAAAGATTCCGATGGAGAAACGTTTGCCAAACTTGTGAAGGAACCGGTGAAAGTTGAAATAAAAATCGGATAAAATGCAGATCCGGTCAATGACGTGGAGGAACAACCGTGGCAAGCCGTAACGAAAAGAAGATTAAGAAGCTGAAAAAAAGTAATACCTGGATATGGCTGATCATATTCTCGGTTCTGGTCGTCGTATCCTGTGCGCTGGTCGCTTTTTTTATCACGATATACAGCGCCAGCTTTATAAACGAAAAACTCGGCGCAGAGAGAAACACGGTACAGTATATGTCTGATATCTATGAGAACAGCCTCCGTGACGGGAACGATCCGTCACCTGTTCTCAGCACATTCGGGAGGGAATATCTCATCCTTGACGAGGCGCACGATGTTACTGTGTTTGGCGGCAGTGATACGAGGGAAACAGCCACCATGCCTGATGATGCGGATCCTGTTTCGCTAAGCATCAGCACATTTCTCATTAATACAAATGTATACCCGGATGTGTCTGCTCCTGTTCTGAGGCAGTCCGAGGGGGAAGTCGAAGTCTCTTTTGTTGATATTTTTGACGATCTGGATGCATATCTTGTTTCTTCTGACCGGGAGCTGTTTTCAGAAGAAGACATCGGTAATTTCTCTATCTTTAAAAGACTCCCATTCCTGAAAAACCACCGGGAGCAGATGGTGCAGATACCGCTGTGGATCGGTATCGAAATGAGTGACGGTCAATCCGAATTTGTTGCAAAAAGCTATCTCACTTTTGAGATGTCCGATCTCCTCCTTCTCATCGTCATTATGACAAGCATCTGGCTGATCGTGCTGTCTACTTATGTCGTGATGATGATCAATATCATCACCGGTGTTGCAAGGCGGAGAAAAACGCTCAAAGTATTTTTCACGGATCCTCTGACACAGGGCAACAATTATATTTACTTCGTATACAGGGGCGGAGAATTGATCCGGAAACGCCGCAACCGCGCTGTGCGCTATTATGTCGTGAACCTTACGTTTATCGGCTACCGCAATTTTTGTGTGTGTCATTCGGCTGATGAGGGAGAAAAGGTTATGTGTCAGATCTACCGCAGCATTCAGGAGGCACTGCGGAAAAAAGAGATCTGTGCCCATGCAACGGAGGCGAATTTTGCGCTGCTGCTCCGGGATGAGGGGCAGGAACCAGTTGCAGACCGGATACAATCGATCATAGAAAAGGTATCTCATGTTACGGACGATCATGTATTTGTATTCCAGGCCGGGATTACCACGGTAGAGCCGGATCATAAGAATACGGAACGGAAGACGCTCGATCTCGGCGAGCTCTATAACATTGCCTGCGCCGCGAGAGAATCCCTGGGCAGCGAGGATACGGGGATCGCATTCTTTAATGAAAAGCTCATCGAAGACAGGCGCTGGGAAGATACGGTTCAGGAACATCAGCAGACGGCACTGGACAACGAGGAATTCATTGTCTATTATCAGCCGAAATATGATCCCCGGACGGACGAACTCCGCGGAGCTGAAGCACTGATACGCTGGCAGTCACCGGAGCTCGGCTTTGTCTCGCCCGGACGCATGATCCCGATCTTTGAGAAAAACGGATTTATCACGGAAATAGACCACTACATGATAAAGCACGTTGCACGTGATCAGAAGCGCTGGCTCGATGCGGGATTCCGTTGTGTTCCGGTATCCGTGAATGTTTCCCGCGCACATTTCATCGAAAGCGACCTTGCCGGGCAGATACGCGATCTGGTCGATGCCGAAGGCGCCCCGCATGAGCTCATTGAGATAGAACTTACCGAAAGCGCATTCTTTGATGACAAAAAAGCGATGATCAATACGATCGGTGAACTGAAGTCTTACGGGTTTGCAGTATCCATGGATGACTTCGGTTCAGGGTATTCCTCGCTCAATTCGCTCAAGGATATGCCGCTCGATGTACTGAAACTCGATGCGGAGTTCTTTCGCGGAGGGAACGATGACGGACGTGGTGAAATCATTGTCTCGGAGGCAATCAAACTCGCGAAGTATCTGAATATGAGGACCGTAGCCGAAGGGGTTGAAGTGCGCGAACAGGTCGACTTCCTCGCGTCGCAGAACTGCGACATGATCCAGGGCTATTTTTACGCGAAACCGATGCCCGGTCCGGATTACGAAGTCCGTATGAATGAACGCTACAAACCAAAAGACGAATAGGAAACAAGGAGACAGGGGACGGTTCTGTGTCTCCTCAGACGTGATTTTCGGTATTTCGCAACAGTCGGCGTATTCTCAGTACCCCCTTACGGAAAAGCTCCTCTCCTCTTCGATCACCGGTATATCTTTTTCCTTCCAGTCATCAATCCTGACCCAGGAGCCGCGTTCTACCATGGGAATCAAACGATAAATCAATTCCTCTTCTCCCTGAAGCTCCATGGTAACTGTTCCCTCAGGATCATTCCGAACCCATCCGGTCAGATGGAGTGATTGCGCTGCATGAGATGCACGGTAGCGAAATCCTACGCCCTGTACTCTTCCATATACAATTATGTGTTTTCTTACGATCCCCATCGTTCTTTGGAACTCCACACTTTCTCCGCAGCTGTTCGATACTCCGAAAAGTTCTTGCTCCGGCGGATTGCTTTAAGCACTTTTTCCTCGTCATGAAATGCTTTCAGTTCCTCCAGCTGCAATGGATCGCCGCCCTTGATCTCTCTTGCCAGTGCCGGATTTGCGATCAGGCCTCTTCCGATCATGACCGCTGTCACTTATAAAACGCAGAATATCTTGATATTCCTATCGTTTCAAAAAAGAAATAAGCCGGTTTTGGAAGTCCTTATAATATGGTTTTTCGATATATGCAACATGAGATGCACCTTCGATGATTTCAAGTTCAGAATCTGCCGGCAGCTCATTAAGCGAATTGTTTATCAGATCATTATCCAGATAAGGATCTTTGCTTCCACAGATCACCAATGTCGGGACGCTGATCGCAGACAGATCTATCAGCCTTTCCAACTCCGCATAGGATCGGTGCATAAAGGCTCAGATCTTTCTTCAGCCACTGCATAAAGCACCTCATCCTCATCCTGATATTCTCCGATAAACGCAAGTGTCAGATGAAGATTCCATTCATCGATATATCTGCCCTTCAGCCCCTCTTTCCTTAAGCGATCCTGAGTGGTCTTCAAGGCGTTTCTCATATTTTCATCAGGAAGAATTGCCAGAAACAATCGCATGCTTTCCTCCAAAACCCTTCTTGTGTTGAAGTATGCGCAGAAAGCTATCTCCCTTCTCTGCGACTTTCAGTATACCACTATCTGCCAAAGAAAGAAATTTAATATGGCGTGGTTTATTAGCTTACAAGTGAAGATAATCAAGAATCTGATCGTACGGAAAAGACCACAAAAATAAGAAATGACCGCCCCAGCCAAGGTTACGGTCATTTCTTTTGACTAACGCTTTTGGCTAACCGCTTGCTCTACGGATAGCACCTTTTATGTCTTAAATAGTGACTGCTCAACAAGGAGCCATTTGAATCCGGTCTCCCGTCGAGTCGTTTTCGGGCAGTTTTTCCTGCCATTTGCACATTGAAAAGATTGAAATCATAATAAGCCGTAAAAAGATCCTCGCCAGCTGATCCACGTT
>JAZOTN010000035.1:0-24707 GCA_045657665.1 Lachnospiraceae bacterium
CCATACAGCCTCATCCTAATCCAATGATGTCCATGTGAATCGCGGTAAATAAGAGTCTCGCATGGATTGATTTGTATCTCTATGGACGATGACGGTTCTCTATAAATCCATCCGTCAATTCTGGCTCTTAAGCGTCGGGAAAAGGAGTACATCACGGATGGCCGCGCTGTCAGTGAGCAGCATTACAAGCCGGTCGATCCCGTAGCCGATGCCGCCTGTAGGGGGCATGCCGATGGAAAGTGCGTTGAGGAAATCCTCATCTGTGTGATTCGCTTCTTCGTCTCCAGCTGCGAAAGCCGCCTCCTGCGCCGCAAATCTCTCTCTCTGGTCGATGGGATCATTGAGCTCGGAATACGCGTTGCACATCTCCCATGTATTGATGAAGAGCTCGAACCTCTCTACCTTTTCCGGATCGTCCGGCTTTTTCTTGGTCAGAGGACTGATCGCAAGCGGATGATCCATGATAAAGGTCGGCTGGATCAGGTGCTCCTCACAGAAGGTCTCGAAAAACAGGTTGATAATGTCTCCTTTGGTGTGGCGCTCCTCAAACTCCACATTGTGTTTCCGTGCCAACTCTTTTGCCGCCTCGTCATCTTTAACGGTATCAAAATCCACGCCCGCATACTGCTTAATGCAGTCATTCATGGTCATTCGTGCAAAGGGTTTGCCGAAATCCAGCTCGATATCGCCGTAAGTAAAGGTCGTGCTGCCACAGACCTTTTCCGCAAGATGACGGAACATAGACTCTGTCAGCTCCATCATTCCCTCATAATCCGTATAAGCCTGATACAGCTCCATCAGCGTAAACTCCGGATTGTGCCGTGTATCCACGCCCTCATTCCGGAATACTCTGCCGATCTCATAAACCCGCTCCATGCCGCCGACGATCAGCCTCTTCAGATAAAGCTCCAGAGAGATACGGAGCTTGACATCCTCATCCAGCGCATTGTAATGGGTCTCAAAGGGTCTGGCCGCAGCGCCGCCGGCATTTGCCACGAGCATCGGCGTTTCTACCTCCATAAAACCTCTGCCGTCAAGGAAGGACCGGATCTCCTTGATGATCTGCGAACGCTTTACAAAAGTCTGCTTCACCTCCGGGTTCATGATCAGGTCGACGTAACGCTGGCGATAGCGCATATCCGTATCTGTCAATCCGTGAAATTTCTCCGGAAGGATCTGAAGAGACTTGGAGAGCAAAGTCATTTCCTCGGCATGGATCGAGATTTCTCCTGTCATCGTACGGAAAACATATCCCTTCACGCCCCAGATATCACCGATATCAGACTTCTTGAAAGTGGCATACAGATCCTCTCCCAGGGCATCCTTAGATACGTAGACCTGGATATCTCCGGTCAGGTCACGAATATTTGCAAAAGAAGCCTTTCCCATCACACGCTTAAACATCATACGACCCGCAATGGAAACATGGATCGCCTGCGCATCCAAAAGCGCTCTCCGCTCATTATAGGCTTCTTTTTTTGCCTGACGGTAAGCACTGACGACTTCATCCGGCGCACTATCGGCAGGTTCTTTGAGCTCGGGAGCTTTGTAGTCTTTTAAGACCTCTTTCTCACGCTCCTCATAAAGAGTCCTCACCTCATCCGTATGATGCGTCTGGTCATATTTTGTGATACGGAAAGGGTCTTCACCTTTCCCTTGTAAATCAGCAAGCTTCTCGCGGCGTACCTTGAGAAGCTGATTGATATCCTGCTGTTCTGTTATTTGTTGATTCTCACCCATAAAACGATGTCTCCGGTTTACTTAATTGGATCTCTGAATATCCAATACCTTATACTGAAACTCTCCGGTGGGAGTCTCCACCTTCACAACATCCCCGTTCTTTGCGCCGAGAAGTGCCTTTCCTACCGGTGATTCATTGCTGATCTTGCCTTTTAAGCTGTTTGCTTCGGTAGAGCCAACGATCTTATACTCCATTTCCTCATTGAATTCCATATCAAGAATTCTGACTTTGCAGCCTATACTGATGGATTCCAGATCCACCTCTTCTTCCACGACAACCTCGGCATTCTTTAAGATCTTCTCAATCTCCTCGATCCGTGCCTCAATATCCCGCTGCTCATCCTTTGCCGCGTCATATTCCGCGTTCTCGGAAAGATCCCCCTGCTCTCTGGCTTCTTTGATCTTCTGGGAAATCTCTTTCCGCTTCACAACCTTCAGATTTTCCAGTTCATCCTCCAGCTTCCGAAGCCCTTCGTAAGTCAGAATGTTTTTTTTCGGTTCCATTTCATTTTACCTTCTTTCCTGTTTTAGAGGTACTGTCAGTCGAACAGTGTTGCTATTTTACTCCTAAAGCCCCTGTATGTCAAGGGATACGAGAGTTCTGCCATCCATCCAGAAGTAACCGCAGGCCGTCGATCGTCTCAACACGGTTGATGAGACGCCGAAGCTCGGATGCACCGCGGAATCCGGCTGTATACCAGGCAGCGTGCTTTCGCATTTCCCGCATGCCGATCCTCTCTCCCTTAAAATCGCAAAGCATAGCCGCATGCCTTAGGATCATCTCCGTCCGCTCCGAAAAATCCGGTTCCGGAGGGATCTCTCCCGTTTCAAAAAAGGTCAGCATCCGCCGAAAGATCCAGGGATTCCCCTGCGCACCGCGTGCGATCATGAATCCGTCGCATCCCGTTTCCTTTCCCATGCGGATCACGTCCTCCGGAGTCAGAAGATCTCCGTTGCCGATCACGGGTATTTTTACATTTTCTTTGACCCTCCTGATAATGTCCCAATCCGCTTTCCCGGCATAGTACTGCTCACGGGTGCGGCCGTGTACGGTCACTGCTGCCGCTCCGGACTCCTCCGCAACATGCGCGATCTCCGGTGCATTGACAGTCTCATCATTAAACCCTTTTCGGATCTTAACGGTAACCGGCTTTTTGGTGGCTTTTGCCATGGATTCGATAATCTTTCCGGCAAGCACCGGATTTTTCATCAGAGCGGATCCCTCTCCGTTATTTACGATCTTCGGAACAGGACATCCCATATTGAGGTCTATGATATCAAACGGGCGGTCTTCAAGCCTTTTTACGATCTCTCCCATCAGCTCCGGTTCCGAACCGAAAAGCTGCAGGGAAACAGGATGCTCCCTCTCATCTACGGCGAGGAGCTGTTCGGTCTTTTTGTTTGCATAGTAGATGCCCTTCGCACTGACCATCTCCATGCAGAGAAGCCCCGCCCCCTGCTCCTTGCAGAGCAAACGAAATGGCAGGTCGGTTACCCCTGCCATGGGTCCAAGGATCAGGTTATTCGGGAGCTCCTGATCATTGATTTTTAGCATAGATCAGTCTCATTCCCTGAAGTGTCAGCGTCGGGTCGTAAACATCGATCTCATCGGTCGAATCCGAGATCAGCCGTCCCAGACCGCCGGTTGCGACAACCTTGATACCGGAAAGACCGGATTCCTTTTTCAGACACCGGATGATGTACTCCGTCTGTCCGATCTGTCCGTAAACCAGTCCGGCCTGCATACTTTCAATGGTATCTTTTGCCATGATGCTCTCCGGTTTCCGGATTTCGATCTCCGGAAGCTTCGCTGTATCCTGCCACAGCGCTTTTGCGGAAATCCGGATACCCGGCGATGTGATACCGGTCAGAAAAGCTCCGTCCTCATCGATCAGGTCATAAGTGGTCGCTGTTCCGAAATCGATGGCGATCACAGGTCCGCCGTACAATTCCAGCGCACCTACCGCATCCACAATTCTGTCTGCTCCGATCTGTCCGGGATTCCCCGTTACGATACGGATCCCTGTTTTGATGCCGGGCTCCACGATAAGGGGCGTAATCCCAAAATACTTGATCATCGCACCGTTCAGGGAATGCATGACATCCGGAACAACCGAGGAAATGATCGCCGTATGCACATCTTCCGCTCGGATACCGTTATGCTCCGCAAGATCCATCATCAATATCCCGTATTCATCCGAGGTACGCATATTCTTTGTCACAATGCGAAAACTCGCCCTCAGTGTTTCCCCTTCAAAAACACCGGCAGTGATATTGGTATTTCCCACGTCAATTGTCAGCAGCATGTCATTCCCCTCCAAGAAAAAATACTTTATAATAAGTCTCCAATGATTCAAACAGCTCCTGTTTTTCATTCTGAAGCTGCTTGATCTTTAGTACACTTCCTATCTCGTCATAAAGGATATCCCCCTCTTCAGCGTCCGCCGTCATGGTCAAATTTCCTTCCTCATCAAAAACAAGGCGGAAGGTTCCTCCGATATCCTCTGTAAAAAGAACACAGAGGATCTTCAGTTCTTCCTTGATACTCTCCGGAAGCCCTTCAAAATCCTCATTCAGATAAAATTTTTTTGTGTATGCGCTTGCTCCGCAGAGCACTACCATATCCTCATACATAGCCGTATACCCCGCGGACAGATACTTCGCCGCTTGAAACCATGCGGATCCCTTCTCCGGTTCGCACAAGAAGAGCGCCGCTCGCATCAATTCCTTCCGCAATTCCCGTGTATGGCTCTTTCGGATCAAGAACCTTTACTGTTTCACCCCGGTTGATGAGAACCGAATCATATTCCTCCAGGAAGTCCGTCAGATCCGTTGTTTCCAAAAAATCCTCATAATAGGAAAAAAAAGCAGTCAAAAGGCAGTCCGCCAGTTCCTTTCTGGAAATCTCTTTCCCGCTCTCAAGATAGACGGATGTCGCTACTTCAGATAATTCTCCGGGAAAATCCTTCTGATGCACGTTGACTCCGATCCCGACAACCACATGGGAAACCGCACTGCCTGTCATGCTCATTTCTGTAAGGATCCCGCACAGCTTCTTCCCGTTTCGCACAATATCATTCGGCCACTTGATCTTTGTTTCCAGTCCGGCTGTCAGATAAAGTGCTTTTCTGACTGCAAGTGCTGCAAGGGGCGTCAGCTGCGGAGCCCTGTCCGAAGGGATTTCCGGACGGAGAAGGATTGACAGATACAGTCCCTGTCCCTTCGGAGAATCAAAACTCCTGCCGATCCTGCCTCTTCCTCCGGTCTGATGATCCGCGATCACGACCGTCCCTTCGTCCGCGCCCTCTTCTCCAAGCTGTTTTGCCCGGTTATTCGTGGAATCGATCTCGTCAAAATAGAGAATGTTCATGATACGGTTATTTTAATGTCGCCAGCATGATCGCCTTGATCGTATGCATACGGTTTTCCGCCTCATCGAATACGATGGAACGGGGACCTTCAAACACTTCGTCCGTCACTTCGATCTCCGAAAGTCCGAATTTCTCATGCACATCACGTCCGACCACGGTTTTGAGATCATGATATGCAGGCAGACAATGCATGAAATACGCCTGGGATCCGGCATTTTCCATAACCTTCTGGTTCACCTGATAGGGAAGGAGCTTATCAATCCGCTCTCTCCATGCAGATTCCGGTTCACCCATGGATACCCATACATCCGTATAGATCACGTCCGCTCCCTTTGTTCCTTCTTCCACATCCTCCGTCAGACGGATCCTGGCACCCGTCTCCGCAGCAATCTCTTCACATGTCTGTACCAGATGGGGATCCGGAAAATAATCCGGATGCGTACACGCGGTGAACTCCATACCGAGCTTACTGGCCGTTACCATAAGCGAATTACCCATGTTATAACGCGCATCTCCCATATAAACCAGCTTCGTGCCCTTTATCTCTCCCTTGTGCTCCCGAATCGTGAGCAGGTCCGCCAGCATCTGCGTGGGGTGGAATTCATTTGTAAGACCGTTCCAGACCGGTACTCTTGAATACTTTGCCAGTTCTTCCACGATGTCCTGTCCGTATCCGCGGTATTCGATCCCGTCATACATTCTGGAAAGCACCCTTGCGGTATCCGCAATACTTTCCTTCCGCCCGATCTGCGAACCCGCCGGATCAAGGTATGTCACATGCATTCCGAGATCCGCCGCCGCAACTTCAAAGGAGCAGCGGGTTCTGGTGCTCGTCTTTTCAAAGATCAGAACGACACTTTTTCCGCGCAGAACATCATGTGCTGTCCCTTCTTTCTTCTCCTTTTTCAGCTTCGATGCAAGATCAACCAGATAGAGGATCTCCTCCGGGGAAAAATCCAGAAGCTTTAAAAAATGACGTCCTTTCAGATTCATGGCAAGACCTCCTGCTGTTTTATTCACCACATCGGGAAAAATGCATCCCTTTACATAATAATCAATAATAACAGGAGGGCTCGCATCCCGCAAGCCCTCCGGATCTTTGCTTCTTATTTTGTTTCCTCTTACCAGAATACGTGGCTGCCGATCACCGTGCCCGGATGTCCGCATGCTACGTTACGGAACTGTGTGCAGCCGCCGATGTAATTCTCGCCGGCAAGAGCTGCCTGAGCTGCTGCAATACAGCTTGCCTTGACTGCTCCGCTCGCTGCCACGCGGGAAACCGCTCCAGACCCTGCAGGTCCGAACTGTCCCGGCGCAAAGATCACGGAACTGATAGAACTGCCGTATGCACCGCTGTGCAGACGATTTACCACGACATTTCCGACCGCAACCTGTCCTTCATACGGCTGATTGCCGCCTTCACACTGGATCAGCGCTGCAAGGAGCGTAACATCATCCACGCTTGCCGCAGCACCTGCGGTCTGCTTTGCAGTACCGGTTGCCGTAACCTGCTCGGACTTTGCTTTCTCAGCCTGCTCCGCCTCAATCTTTGCCTGTTCTTCCTCGATGGTAATGGCAGATGCAAAATCCGTGGAAATGCTGACATATTCTGCGGAAACAAATCCGCTTTCACCTTTATAGCTGACCGCAACCCATCCTTCGGGTGCTGCGATATCTTTGCTGACTGTAAGCTTGGTGCCTTCTTCAAGCTGGCTGACAATATCCGCTTCCTCACTGGCCTCTGCACGAAGCCGGAGTCCGCCGGTCAGTGTAACTGCCGTTTTGCTGCAAACCTGATCTGCCAGATCACTCGCTGCATCACCAGCCACACAATACTCATTCTTCACATAACCGTCAACAGAACCGGAGACGATATGCGTCCAGACTTCCCCTGTCTCGATCACATCTGCAACTGCTCCCCGGTAAAGCTTTCCGATAACCTCGGACTCTTCGTCCGCAGATGCGCGCACGTTCAGGGAATCCTCAACGTTTGCCATCAGTTTATTAGCCCATTCGGGGTTTGCTGCTGCGACTGCCGCCGTAGAAACACTGACATCTTCTGCCGGTTCTTCCGCGACCGTCTCATCTGCAGGTAATGTCTCATCGACTGCTGCCGGATCTTCCTCAACAATCGCCGGATCAGTCACATCCGCCTCTTCCACTGCCTCTTCCGCATCGGATGCTGCATCAGAAAGCGCTGCCGTAAGGGTTTCAGTGAGTGTTCCGCTGATTCCGGTGCCGGTCTTTTCCGATGAATTGGTTTCCGGCTCTTCCGCTTCCGTCAAAAGCTCATTGAGAACACCGGCTGTCAGGTTCTGATCCTCTTCCTGCTCTCCCTCCGCAACAAGAAGGGTAACGTTCTGTTTCAGATCAACAGATGCCGTTTCCAGAGAAGAAAGCGTCACACCCGCAAGGTCTCTCACAATACCGGCAGTCATGTTTTCTGCATTTGATACTTCCTGGGAAACAGCAACGTTTGCTGTCTCATACGGTACCGTCTGAACGGAAGTTTGATTGAAAGTTGTTACAGTGGTCATCACCGCAAGAGCACCTGCCAATACGGCTCCCTGAACCACCTTTCGATTACGATTCATTTTTCTTTTTCGCTTTTGTTAAATATGTTACGTTTTTGTTACGAAAAAGATAATATCACGAAATAATTTTTTTGTCAAATCTAAAGTTTTTCAAGCCCCGCGCGGATGTAAACGTTTTCGTAAGAAAGCTCCGGATGATTGGTTGCAGTCGTCTCAACAGTCATGGCTGCAGCCGCCATTCCGAGCATGACTGTATCATGAAAGGAACACCCCCGGATGAACCCGGATGCCATAGCAGAGATCAACGCATCCCCTGCTCCGTTGCCGCTTTGAACGTTGCAGGGCAGGGTTTCGACAAAGCCGCTTTCCGTTCCGTTCGAATAATATGCGCCCTTTGCACCGAGCGTGATCACAACCTGTGTGAGCCCCTTTGCAAGAAGATCGTCCGCTGCTTCTTTCAGGGAAGCCTCGTCATCGGGATTAATCTTTTTTCCGGTCAGGATCTCCGCCTCCAGTGCATTCGGCGTGATCGTATGAATATAGGACAGCACATCCCGAAGCTTTTCCGCTTTCACAGTGGAAACTGTTTCCGCAAACACTGGAGCCTTTGCATGTTTTGCCAGTTCATGGACAGTTTCTTTCGGAAGGTTTGTATCTATAATAAGAAGAGATGCATCATTAATGATGTCCATCTTTTCTTTTACAAATGCGGGAGTCAGAAGATCCGCGATCCTCATATCCGAGATCGCCGCCTCCATTTCCCCATCCCGATCCGTGATGAAAAGATAGGTCGAAGTAGGCGCCTCATCTGTCCGAAAGCAGTCCTCCGTATCAATGGACAGCTCCCGGCAGCTTTCTATGATATGGCGTGCATGTGTATCCTCACCGATGGCCGAGATTAACCGTACCGAATGCCCGAGCATGGAAAGATTGTGCGCTATATTGCGACCGACACCGCCAAGAGAGATCTGGACGGTGCCGGGATTGGAATCATGTATTTTCAGGATATGGTCCGGTTTTCCTCCGATATCGACATTCGCTCCGCCGACAACCGTAACGTCTGTCTTCATCGGGATCAGCCTTCCTGTTTTGAAAGTGCTACTGCGGTTTCTGCGGCAACACGCGCGTTATTGAATACAAGCTGGATATTGGAATCAAGACTGTCTCCTCCGGTCAGATCCTTGACACGTGCGAGAAGGAACGGTGTTGTCTCTTTTCCTTTGATACCCCTCTGATTTGCCTCTTCGATCGCCTGGTCAATGGCCTTATTGATAACTTCAGGATCCATCGAATACTCTTCCGGAATCGGATTTGTTACGAGAATCCCGCCCCGTAGACCAAGCTCTCTCTTTACACGTATGATCTTCGCAAGTTCTTCCGGCGTATCCACCCGGTAATCCACGGAAAGACCGCTTTTTCTGGTATAGAAAGCAGGAAGCTCCTCCGTTCCGAAACCCAGTACCGGAACTCCCTTTGTCTCCAGATATTCCAGTGTAAGAGGCAGATCCAGTATTGCCTTTGCTCCCGCGCAGACAACCGTAACCGGTGTGCCGGCAAGCTCCTCCAGATCGGCTGAAATATCAAAGGTCTGCTGCGCGCCGCGATGTACACCGCCGATGCCGCCGGTTGCAAAGATGCGGATCCCTGCCATCGATGCGATCACCATTGTGGTTGCTACGGTTGACGCGCCGTCCATACCGCGCGCTGTAATGACTGGAATATCCCGGCGGGAAACCTTTGTAACATTCATCCCGCTTTTTCCCAAATGCTCAATCTCTTCTTTGGAAAGGCCGGCCTTGAGACGGCCGCCGATAATGGCGGTGGTAGCCGGAACGGCACCCGCATCACGGATGACCTTTTCCACGGCAAGAGCCGTTTCCACATTCTGCGGATAAGGCATTCCATGGGAAATGATCGTCGACTCCAGCGCAACGACCGGTTTTCCCTGCTCCAGTGCTTCTTTTACCTCAGGTGACACATCCAGATATTGATTAAAGTCCATTTTTGATCTCCTTCTCTCGTATAATGATGCAAGTCAAAGCTGTCTTTCTTTACAGTCTCTTAAGCAAAGCCTCTCTCTGCTCTTCATATCCGGGCTTTCCGAGAAGAGCGAACATGTTTTTCTTGTAGCTTTCCACTCCGGGCTGGTTAAACGGATTCACACCGAGGATATATCCGCTGACGCCAACCGCAAACTCAAAGAAATAGAAGAGCTCACCAAGATAGTATTCATTCTGTTCCGGGATCCTGACCATCAGGTTCGGTACGTTTCCGTCCGTATGTGCCAGCACAGTACCGTTCATGGCACTCTTGTTCACAAAATCCATATCCTTGCCCGCCAGATAATTGAGACCGTCAAGGTCGGTTGCTTCTTCATGGATCTCAACGGTTTCACGCGATTTTTCCACATTTAGGACCGTTTCAAACAGGATCCTGTTGCCGTCCTGGATATACTGCCCCATCGAATGGAGATCCGTGGTCAGATCCACTGAAGCCGGGAAGATTCCCTTCTGGTCCTTGCCCTCGCTCTCGCCGTACAGCTGTTTCCACCATTCTGAAATATAATGAAGGCTTGGCTCATAGTTTGCGAGGATCTCAACGGTTTTCCCTTTCCTGAGAAGGATATTCCGGATCGCCGCATATTTCAGCGCATCATTCTCTTCGAAAGCATTTTCCATCGCCATCTTCCGTCCTTCAGCGGCACCTTCCATAAGCTTTTTGATATTCGCTCCGGAAACCGCGATCGGAAGAAGACCTACCGCCGTCAGGACTGAAAAACGCCCGCCGATATCATCCGGCACGACAAAAGTCTCATAACCCTCTTCGGTCGCGAGGCTTTTTAACGCTCCTCTTGCCTTGTCCGTAGTAGCATAAATACGCTTTGCAGCGCCGTCTTTTCCGTATTTCTGCTCAAGTTTTTCTTTGAAAATACGGAAAGCGATCGCCGGTTCCGTTGTCGTACCGGACTTACTAATCACATTAACGGAAAAATCACGTTCTCCGATCACATCAAGAAGCCCCGCAAGATAGGAACTGCTGATGCTGTTGCCGCAATAATAGATCTCCGGTGTTTTGCGCTGCTCTTTCGGGAGATTGTTATAGAAGCCGTGACGCAGGAATTCGATCGCCGCTCTCGCGCCCAGATAAGACCCGCCGATCCCGATCACTACAAGAACCTCCGAATCCGATTTGATCTTCTCTGCCGCCTTTTCAATCCTTGCAAATTCCTCTTTATCATAATCCACCGGAAGATCAATCCATCCGAGGAAGTCATTGCCGGCACCCGTCTTTGCGGTAAGCACTGCTTTCGCATCTTCCGAAAGCTTCTTCATCAGTGTTACTTCTTCCTCTGTAATAAAAGGGGCAGCCTTGGAATAATCAAATGTCACCTTACTCATTTCGTTCTCTCCTTTTCTTGTGTTGTAAATTATACTATACTCGATTATAATACAGGAAATTTCAGTTTACCAGAGTTTGGAGTCTTAATATATGAAGAAAATCATTCTGACCGGAGGCGGCACAGCAGGCCATGTCACCCCGAATATCGCGCTTCTTCCATCCCTTCGGGAAAAAGGATTCGAGATTTCCTACATCGGTTCCTATACCGGAATTGAAAAACAGCTCATTGAAGAACAGGGAATCCCTTACCACGCCATTTCTTCCGGAAAGCTTCGCCGTTACATCGATCTGAAGAACCTTTCCGACCCCTTCCGCGTGATCAGAGGCTTTAATCAGGCGTTTAAACTTCTTGGAAAGCTGCGTCCCCATATCGTTTTCAGTAAAGGCGGATTTGTTTCGGTTCCTGTCGTTCTCGCAGCAAAAATGAGGCGGATCCCCGTCATCATTCATGAATCCGATATGACACCGGGTCTCGCAAATAAGATCGCCATCCCGTCCGCCACGAAAGTCTGCTGCAATTTTCCGGAAACCGTCGATCTTCTTCCGCAAGGGAAGGCGCTGCTCACCGGATGCCCGATCCGTTCGGAGATTCTGTCCGGAGATAAGGAAGCCGCAAGGTCTCTCTGCCATTTTGACAAAAGTCGTCCCGTTCTCATGATTATCGGCGGAAGCAGCGGCTCTCTCCGCATTAATGAAAAAGTCCGGGAGGCACTCCCGGAGCTTCTCAAAAAGTATCAGGTGCTTCATCTGACCGGAAAAGGAAATCTCGCTCCGGAACTTTCCCCCACACCCGGCTACTTCCAGATGGAATATGCGGACGAAACACTGCGGGACTTCTTTGCTCTTGCGGACATTGTCATCAGCCGCGCCGGAGCAAATGCGATCTGCGAGCTCCTGGCCTTAAAGAAACCGAACGTTCTGATCCCTCTTTCTCTTGAGGCAAGCCGCGGAGATCAGATCCTGAATGCCAAATCCTTTTCTGCGCAGGGCTTTAGCTTTATGCTGGAGGAAAAAAACATAACGACGGAAACTCTCGTCTCCGCCGTTGATGATGTTTTTCAAAAACGTGAAACCTATATATCTGCCATGGCAAAAAGCCCGCAGGAAGATGCTGTGCAAAAGATCATTGATCTGATTGAAGAAGTCTCCGGGTAAGGATTTCTGCCCTATAACCGGAGCGAACTGCAGATCTCCTTCATTTCCTCATCCGTAAAGGTCTCGTGCGACCAGGTCAGGATCTGCTCTTTTCCGTTATATCGCGGGATCAGATGCATATGGAAATGAAAAACCGTCTGTCCGGCTGTTTCCCCGTTATTCTGAAGAACATTGAAGCCATCACATTTTAACACTTCCGTCATATGGGAAACCAGCTTTTTTGCAAGCGGAAGTACCTTTGCTGCCGTATCCTCCGGAATTTCATAAAGATTCGCATAATGGTCCTTTGGCAGGATAAGCGAATGCCCTTTTGTTGCCGGGCTTGCGTCCATAATGACCGTAAAATCATCATCTTCATAGATCTTGTTTGTCGGGATCTCCCCGTTTGCAAGCTTGCAGAAAATACAGTTCTGATCTTTCATGGTTATTATCCTTATTTAGAAAATGAAAGCCTGATCCAGCATCCGGAGCGTCTTGAAATTACCTTTTGCCGACATTGCTCCGGTCATAAACGCCCGCTGGAATGTCATCCGTCCGCCGAGGATCTCCTCCATGACCTGCGGTGTCAGCTTCGCGTAAATATCCACATTCTCCTGCTGTCCGTAGTGAATGGAAACATCACCATCCTCGATCTCAATGACTAGTGGTTTTTTTCTTCCCTCGATCATAAACAGATAGGATGCCTTGAGATCGCTCTGGGGAACAAAATGCGACTGAAGCTCCAGTACATATGGCGTTTCATCATCGCTCTGTTCCTGGCCCAGCATTCCGCGGAACATCGTCGTCAGTTCCTCGATATCCTCCTTTTGCTTGTTTACAAAAGTATCATCGGAAACATAACGGGCAAGCTGGTCGCTTTCCTGCGGCGTCAGGTCCATCTGTCTCGTGCGGAGGACCGTTTGCTTCACGGCCTGATTGCTGCTAGGGAGACTGCGGATCTTCTGGCTGATCGTTCTGTAAAGGTTTTCCGCCGATTTTTCGATCAGGAGATTATAGTCTTCATTGATCTCAAAGGAAACCAGATCCTTTACATAACCGCAGATTCCTGCACAGGGAAGTCCTCCCAGAATCTCCCATGCGTTTTTTAAAGTAAGCTCGCCTTCCCGCTCGCCATAGGTGGTACTCATGACAACAGGCTGCATATACGTGGATGCGATCTTTTCCTTATCTCCGTATAACCAGCAGGCATCCAGGAACTGCTGCATAAATCCGCCGATCCCAAGCCACTCCACGGTCGTTGCAAGAATGATCCCATCTGCATCCTTCAGCGTTTGCGGCAGCGTACTGATGCTGTTTTTCATTTCATAGATGTTGTACCTGGAAGTGGTTACCCGAAGTTCCCTCAGGACATCTTCAATTTTCTGTAATACATAAAGGGTCGGGTCATCAAGCATCCCCCGGCCGCCGTAATAAATGTTGACCTTCATGAACACAGTATAAAAAATCTGTGATTCAAATTCAAGAGGAAACCATGTATAATGAGGGCATTATGAAACAGCCGATGAAATTGATCCTGATAGGAGCCAATGTTTTTATTTTTCTCTTCATCTACTTCCGCTTTGGACTTGTAGATGCCAACTTTTATGCTACATACGGGGGATTATATCCTCCGGCGGTGGAAGCTGGTCAGTGGTGGAGATTATTCACCTGTGCTTTTCTTCATTCCAACGCCTATCATCTGTTCAATAACATGGTCATGCTCTTTGCGGCCGGCGTCTATGTGGAGAAAGCGCTGAAAACGCCGAAATTTACGATTCTCTATTTTGGGAGTATGCTTGGAGCTTCTCTTCTTTCCTTTTTATATGGAAGAAATCTGCCCGGTTTTGTATCGATAGGAGCAAGTGGCGCCGTATTCGGACTCATAGGAGCTCTTCTTTTCATTGTACTCCGTCATAAAGGCCGCTATGAACGGCTTTCCATGCGCGGGATGATCTTCATGCTTGCACTCTCCATTTATTACGGCTTTGCCAGCGGCGGAACGGATAACGCAGCCCATATCGGAGGAGCCGTCACCGGTTTCCTTCTGGCATTTCTTTTATACCGCCCTGTTTATACCGTTCCGTCTGTCAGAGAAAATGATCCGGATCATAAAAATACAAATTCCTCATCCGCAAATCGGATCTGATCCTTTGGATGCAGTGTCACCGGTGATTTATAGGAAAGCTCCTTCTCATTGACAAAGGTTCCGTTCATGGAGTTCAGATCCTCGAGTAAATATACCTCTCCGGCCCTGCTGATCTTCGCATGGAGACGGCTGACTGCCGATGATTTCAGTTTTCCTCCGATACCGACCCTCGTTCCGATAAAAAACGGCGCCGCATTGATCCGGATATCGCCTTCTTCCCCGCTTCCCACATATTTTAAAATCCCCTTGCAGTAATCCTCATTCGGGTTGAGATAGGTCGTTGCTTCCTCAAAGATCTCTTCCTTTGGCTCCGGCAAGAGTTCCGGTTCCTCTTCTTCTTCATAATCCGTAAGGACCGGTCGCCGCATCCGCTCCAGAAATGACAGTCTCTTTTTCAAATGCTTTTCCTTTTTTGGAGGTTCTGGAATAAAGAATTCTTCATGATCTTCCTCTTCTCCATCAAACAGGATTTCCATCGGTTCTTCCCGTTCTTCCCTGGAAAACTCCCTGTTTTCCTCCGTAAAACTCTGTTCTCCCATAAGACCATGGATCGAGTATCCGGTTTCTGCGGTTTTTTCATATGCCGCATAGGCTTCTCTGACAAGAGCATCATCGTGGTGATCGATCCTTGTCAGCAAATATTCCAGAAGCTCCCGGAAAGAATCCGTTACCGCTTTTCCGGTCTCCGGAATGTAGCTGAAAGACAGCTCCCTGGTGCCGTTTTTCACGAAGATATGATCCGGAGAAAGGCAGAGCTTGTCTTCATCGAGCAGATAAGGCTCAAACTCCCGGCAGATACCGTCTACCGACCGTATCAACTCCCGGAAAAAGCCGGTGTCCATCTGCTGTATGTCCATCCAGCCATCCAGGGACTGCTGCCCCGTGATATCATGAAGTGTTTTCCATTCGCCGTTTTCCGCAATGATCTCAAACGGCAGCAGGCCGTGGATCTCATTATTCTTCAGCATATCTATCTCATAACCGAGCTCCGGAGCATCCAGCGTCGTGATCATAACGCTTCTGTTCAGGTTTTTCCGGTATTCTGTGATCATTTTTCATTCCCTCCAATGGATTTCCATATTGTTCCGGCTGCCCGCATTTGATGAACCGTTTTTACCTCATCGAGTTCCAAAACGGCTTCATATTCGGAAGCCTCATCTCTGACAACAGTATAAAGATCGATCCCGATCCGGATCCCCGCAGCCATGATAAAACAGGTAAAAGGGATCAGGATCGCCGCTTCAACGGTATAAACGCCTTTTACTTTCCGCCCCATCATATTCCCCCAAGCGCCAGTAACCCGACATAAGAGACCAGAAGAAACGGGATATACGGGATCTCATAATGCCTGCCCTTCTTTTTGAATATCATCAAAAAGAGTGCGAAACACGCCACCAGACATTGACTGACCATAAAAAGCATGAGATTCCTCTCGAATCCGAGAAAAATGCCGGTTACCATCAGCGCAAGGCCGTCTCCGAGTCCGACTCTCCCACGGGTAAGCAGGCTGATGACAATAAGCGCCATGCCGATCATGACTCCGCCGAGAATACTGACGATCTCTCCTTTTTCAAGCAGCAGATGAAGCACTACTCCGACGATCCCGAATGAGCACAGCATGCTGACATGAAGCCTCCGGCTTTTCAGATCTTCAATCGATCCGATACCGAGCATTCCAAGTACAAAACACGATTCCAACATAATTGTTCCTTTCTCCGTCTATTATCCCCCGCATTTTGAGCAGGGTCCTTTTCCTTCCGCCTCCGCTTCGGATCTTCTCATCAGAAAAATACTTCTCTTTAATCCGCTGCAGCTTAAGCTTGTGTGATAACTGGTTCCGTAATCTGTGATATAGCAAAGTCCCGCACCCTGTTTTTTTCCGCAGATCTCACACGGATAGTAACAGGCACCGTCCCTGTTTCTGAGCCCTTTGATCGAACCCTTTGAAACGGAACGTGTGGACAGATCCAGATAATGGCAGTTCCTGTCCATATGATAGACTGTTCCATGAGGTGTCACATAAACAAAAATCTCTTCTTCCTCTGCTGCATCTGCCCCCTCCGTCTGGTATCCGTTCCATTTCCGTACCTTGACCTCTTCCCTGCAGGGCATCGTCTTGATACCGAAGATATCAACCGGCAGTTTCATGGTATAACTGGCCTTCAGATCGATGTAATCACCGGTCGTATCGGAACCGAGAAGCGATAATCCGGCCCTCCCGAGCGACATATAACGGTATGCATTCTCCTCTTCCTGAAAATTCTTCCGGTATTCCTCCCTTACCATTACCTCTGCCGCAGCCGCAGAAAGGGGTACGCTGAGAGAACCGGTTCCGTACTGCTCTGCAAAAGCCGTGGTGCTCAGTTTCCGTCCCGTGTACTGCATGGCTTCGTACAGGTTCTCCTGCACCTCGATCACGCGGAAGAAAAACATCACCGCAACGAGAAAACAGGTGAATAACGGGATCAGTACCGCGGCTTCAAGTGTATAAGAGGCTTTTGCCTTTTTTTTGAAGGAAAGGCAGGTGTGAACGGATGCCTCAGAAGAGAACCGTTTTGAAGAACGAAGATACCACCCGGAATTGTATGAAGAGAATTGGATTTTTTTTATATGCTGTGACACCCGTTCACACCTGCCTTTCTTTGGTTTTATCGCATTCTTGCGGATCATAGGGAAAGAGTGATTTAATCAGTCTTTTCCTACGATCCGGTCAGATAGGATATCCCGTATTCCTGATCGAACCGGTAGTTTCCCCTGTCGATATCACCGATCGTCACAAATGAGAGGAATAAGGGTCTCGCCTCATACCGGTAGGAAAGGTTCATTTTCTGGATCATGCAGTCCATCCGAAATGTTTTTTTACCCTCCAGCATCCGGATATTCAGCTCGATCATATCCATCGCTCTGTAATTCAATGTTTCATCCCCCATCAAGAGGATAAACTGCATCAGATAATCGCGGTAGGAAAGACCCAGCGGATCATCCCCTTCTCCGTTATTTCGCTTAAAGGATGTGGCCGGATGCAGAACATCAGTCTGCCAGTCCTTAGCGGTCTTAATGATCGCAACTTTCCCTCCCGAAAGCAGGGTTTTCAGCTCGCAAAGACTCTCTACATAGGCCCAGGCCGCAAGAATAGCCTGCTTGATGAGCTCTACAAACAAAAGCGTCATTGTTGCGGTACCGATCGCAACCGCAATGCTCTCCGCGATCGCAACCTTTTCTGCATCGGTCTGCAGATAAAGGAAGTTCGTTACCTCCCGGATCAAAAGGATCCTGGAAAGCACATCCTCCAGATTTTTCTGATCTGAATCGTGGCCGGAAATGATGTATTCCTGCTCATAGTCCAGGCATTTTCCCTCTTTCACTTCCGTAAAACACCCGAAGCTCTGATCCAGATACATAAGAAACAGCATTCTGTCTGCAATGGATGTCTTCCTGACATCCTGAAAGTTCCCTCTGTTCCGGCTTCTCCTGAGAAGGGAATCGGAAAGATCCGCCTTTTTCACCGACGGCTGCCTGCCGCTTGGCATCACGACAGCAAGCAAAGAACCGGCGCGAAGGGTATCAAACAGATCCAGCGGGTTTTCAAAATCCGTTGCGGGAGTAATCCCATTCGGCGTAAGCTCCTCCCCTTTCTCCCGGGCCGCTTCCTCCGCCTCACGGGCGGATTTTGCTGCGTCCCGACCGGATGATACTTTTGAAGCCGAATCATATCCTGCCGTATCCTCCATGGTTTTTCCGCTTTTTCCTTTTTGAACGCGGTCTTCTATTGCCCCGAGTGCAAGTCCTCCCATGTTTTCCTTCGTGTACTCTACTGCCTGTCTGCGAAACGCATCTCCTCCGTAGTCTGTGGCAAGCTCATATTCATCTATCCCGCAGTCTGTCATCTTCATCCTCAGAAGATCGCTCATAAAACCGGTATCGGGATTCAGATTGCTCTCGCTTAAGGTCTGGATCCTTCCGGCAATGCGGTTGATATTCTCTGTTCCTGTACCGTACGAATCATCCAGATATAAAAGACCGTAATGCTTAAGCAGTTCCACGTTATAATCCGCAAACGATGATTCCGCTTCCATGATCCGGTCCATATCCGCGATGCTGCGGAGGCACCTGTATCGTGCCCCCTCGATCAGCGTAAAAAGAAGCGACGCCACCAGCATCAGCGTTAAAGCAAGAAAGACCGTCATTTCTCCGCGAAATACGCGGCGCATCAGACCTTCCCCGCCTGTTCCTTGATCGTTTTGAAGATATTGTTGACGAGTGTCGTCAGCTGGTCTTTAAAGATCAATACCAAACCGATCAATACCACCAGAATCAGGATAATCTCTACCACCCCGACACCGTCTTCTTCCTCCCAAAAATCCCGAACTTCCCGGAATAAACCTTTTGCTACTACTTTCCCCATATTGTTATACCTCCTGAATTAGTTTAATAAATCTGTTCCGATCCCCATCCTTATAAGAAGGAAAGGAAAGCCGGAACCATAATGATCACCATGATAATGCCAAACATCATCAGCATCGGTGCAAGCAGCTTTGTGCCGGCCTCTTCTCCCAGCTTTTTCGCAAGGTTTTTTCGAAGCTCGAAGGCTTCATCTGCCTCCGCTTCCATCAAAGAAGTCAGTCCCCTGCTCCCTTTTCTCAAGTTCTGTACGATCAGGGAAGAAAGCTTCCGATACGGCCGCAGTTCGCAGCGTTCCCCAAAATGCTCGTATGCGGCCCGTTCGCCGACTCCGTCTTTGATCTCACGAAAAGTGATCTTCATTTCCTCATAAGTCGGCCGTTCCTTTAAAACGCCGTCTTTTCTTTGTTTTTCATACAGCCCGATGATCCTCTCCCATGCCAGACTAACTGTCATCCCGGCTCCGAGCAGAAGCGAAAGCTTATTCACCAGCTCCGGATAGTCACACATCAAAAGCTTTTGCCGTTCCTTTCGCTTTTCCGTTTCTTTCTGTCTCGTAGAAGCCTCGATCAGAACCGCCGCCACAATACCAAGTGCGATAAACAATAATCCCGTTCTTTTCTTCTGATCCCTCCAGGTAAGCTTCTTCCCGGCCGCGGTATCCGGCAGGGAAAGCTCTGTCTGCCCTGTTTTTTCACCCTCTTCCCTGAAATAATCATCAAGAGCGTGATACACTTTTTCCTTTTCGGTTAGTTCTCTGGGATACACACAAAACGGGAACTCGTAGATCTCTTCGTAACCGTTATAATCCATCGTGACCGTTGCAGTGACAATGGTACCCTCCGGAGGGAGCGCTTCCTGCTGAATGGTTCCGTCTGAATTCATTACATCATAATCATCAAACATCCACTCTGCTGAAATAAGCCCGTCCGCCAGACTCTTTTTCATCACAACCGGTGAAACGATGCGATCCACGGATTCATTTTCACCGGGAAAGCTCTCCCGTATCTCCTGCTCTGCCTCTGCAAAGGCTGCATTCCGTTCTGACTCTGTTAAGAACTGCTCCGGAACCGTAACCGTATATTCCGTTTCCTCTTCCAGTTCCGGAATGGACAGATCCAGATGCTCCGTGATCTCACCCATACCGGCTTCATTTCTGACAAGAGATTGGTTTTCAGATATGATATCTTGATTTGACTCTTTGACTATGATTAGGATTCCAAGTGCACAAAAGACTGCGAATATCTTCAGACTGTTTTGATATCTTCGGATCAGTTCCATGACCCTGGGATCGGCTCTTGCCAGATACTTTTCATGTCTATTTGTTCCACTTTTATTTTTTTGAAGCTGATGTTTCATACATTTTCGTCCTTATATCTGTATATTTATGATCTTTTTTGCAAAGAGTACAGAGCCAAGATATGCCGCCAGACAGGCTGTCATGATAACGACTCCGAATGTATTCCCATATAATGCGCTCAGAAAGTCCGGTGAGGTCAGACCGATATATAAAAGGATGAAAAGCGGCATAAAGCTCATGATCTTCTGCTCCATCCGTTTCGCGGACATCGCGGTCTGTATTTCCCTCTCCAGCTCCACTTTATCTCCGATACGCATGGAGGTACTGTGTATGATCGCTGTCAGATCACCGCCGCCTCTTTTCGCAAACTGGAAAACCTGACAAAAGCTCTGTACATCCTCAATCCCGCTCCGAAATGCAAAATCGGAAAGGAGCTTTTCGATCGGCGTATTAAGAGCGATCTTCTTATTCATCCTTCGGAGTTCCTTTGTCATATCCGCTTCCGCTCCCAAAAACCGGTTCATCTCCTTTTCCGCGTCTTTCCATGCATTTTCCATGGAATACCCTGCGGATAGTGCTCCGGATACCGCCTGGAGACATTCCTTGAATTCATTCCGCAGACGGTCCCTTCTTTTTTCCGATTTCTCCTTCTTTTTTTTCCGTATCCAAACCGGAAAGAACGGAATCAGCAGTATCAGCGCAACCGGACTATGATAAAAGAGGTAACTGACAAGCACTCCGATGAGCAGACCTTCTCCGATCACGATCGCTCGTTCCTTTGCTGTGAAGTGATATACGCGGTAATCAACCGCATCGGCGGTTTTGTTGCTCTCCGAGGTCCTCCGGTGTAAATCCGGCAGCATATAGTTTTTCGGTATGGATAAGACTTCCTTCCCGAATCCATTTCCCTTCGATTTTTCCATTTTTTACTCCTGTTTCCTGAAATGTGTACAGCGGATGCAGCTTTACTTCTCCGTTTTCCATACCGTCAAGTTCCATCACGTTGAGAAGTTTTCGGCTTTTATCCCGAAGACGTCCC
Source organism: Lachnospiraceae bacterium (assembly GCA_045657665.1). Lineage (GTDB taxonomy): Bacteria > Bacillota > Clostridia > Lachnospirales > Lachnospiraceae > RUG12461. Next base: position 21,065 of record JAZOTN010000035.1, read on the forward strand.
AAGTGCACCAGAATATCGATCCCGGATGCGATCTGTGCGCGGATGGCGGGCAGCGGAAGATCCATTCCCATAAGCACCATGGTTTCAAGACGTGAAATCATATCGCGGCAGGAGTTTGCGTGTCCTGTGGAGATGGAGCCGTCATGTCCCGTATTGTATGCCTGAAGCACATCCAGACACTCCCCGCCGCGAACCTCCCCGACAATGATCCGGTCGGGGCGCATTCGCAGTGCTGTCTTGATCAGATCGCGGATCGTGATCGGTTTTACGCTTTCCATATTTGCGTTCCGGGTTTCCAGCCTGACCAGGTTCGGCACTCCCCTTATCTGCAGCTCAGCGGAATCTTCTATCGTCAGGATTCTTTCATCTTTTGGTATAAAATTTGAAAGTGCATTTAAGAAAGTTGTTTTTCCGCTGCCGGTTCCGCCAGATATAAATATGTTATATTTGGATTTAACCAGTGTTTTCAGATATTCGATGATCTCTTCCGAAATGGAATGAAGCGAAAGAAGCTTTTCCATGTTGATCGGATCCTCCGGAAACTTCCGGATGGAAACGGCAGGTCCGTCAATGGATATCGGGGAAAGCACGACATTCACGCGTGCACCTGACTTCAGCCTTGTATCCACGATCGGAGATGCCTCATTTACCACACGGTTACTGATCCCGACAATCTGCTGGATCACATCCTCCAGTTTTTCTCTGGATTCGAATTTCCTGTCCCATTGGAAAAGCTCACCGGCTTTTTCAATGAAGATGTGGTCTGTTCCATTGATCATGATCTCCGTAACCTCATCGTCATCCACGAGCTGCTGCAGCACATCAAGTTTCCTCAGGGAATCAAACAGCTCTCTCTCCATCTCTTCCCGCTCTGTCAGGGAAAGCCGTCTTTCTCTGGAAAGTACCGAAAGTTCATGGTCGATGATCTCATGGATCTCTTCATCGGAAAAATCATCATCTGTATCCAGTTTTTCGTAAATCCGGTTACGGATCTCTCTAAGCTCCATAATTCCCTCCGTTTTCCAGGATCATTTTCTTTAACTGTTCGCCGGCCTCTCCTCGGAATAGCCTTATCATCGCTTCCTGAAGGGTTTCCGATGCTCTCATCTGGTCGGTTATGGTAAAGAAATGTGCCCGATCGGCAAGGTCGCTGCTCTGATCCATCCTTAAGTAGCTCAAAAACTGCTGCTTTCTTGCTTCATTGATGTCTCCCTCTCTCACAGGACAGTAGATTCGGTCACATCTCGCAAGAAGTTCCGCAAAACCGGGAAGGATCACCCCGAAATCCAAAATGATCATCTCGTAATCCGTTCTGTCGGTCAGATACTGAAGAAATCTTCCGTAGTCATCCCGGCCTGCCTCATGGAGATTTTCAGGATTAACGGCCGGAGGAACATAATACACTTCTCCGATCCGGTAAGTCATACCGGTCAGCTTCCCGGAAAACCGCTCCTCCCCGTTTCTCACGTAGTACAGAAGATCCCCAAGATCTCCCTGATAAGACTCCTGAAACTGCTGCTCAAACCCTGCACAATCCATGAAGTTAAGGTAGAGCACCCGTTTTTTTCGGGAAAAAAGCTCTGCCATCCCGAGAGAAAACGCCATCTGGAGATCATGCTGATGCGGTGAATATACTGCGATCAGCTCCTTTCCTCCGGTGTAAATACTGCTTTCTTCAAACTCCGATGTCTGGGAAAGGAGCTCTCTCAGCAAGTGGTCTGCGGACTGGTACTTGAAGATCGTCGGAAATCCTTTCCATTCCTCAGACACCATTCCTTCATTGAGAAGAATGTAGCGTGTCGTCTGCTGCATTTCTTTCGGGAAAAAATCTTCTTCGATCAAAGCCGCCCCAAACAGCCCCTTGGCATCTTCAGAAAGAAATCTGTCCCTGTCGTGGAAAACTCGCAGCTCCACCTGGTCATGTCGCTGGCGTCCAAGATATTCCGCCAGTCTCTGCAAATACGCGGCATCTTTTGCACATACCGCAAGCACCGTTTTTTTCATCTTTACCCCCATTTCCTCACACACAGATATCCGATGTATCCCAGCAGGATCGGAACCGAAAAATGGATCCGGTTATTCCAGCGGTTTGTTCTGTCATTGCCATCGTAAACGCTGATCCTCCCGGTCAGAATCGTTTGTCCGGCAAAATGGCAGAGGGCTCTCAGCCGTTCAATCAGTATTTTTTCATGCAGCAATTTCAGCATTCCTATCGTTGCTGCAATCGCAAATACATACACAACGACACAGAAGAACTGTTCTTGTGTTGAAAAAACACTGAGTAGGGATAAAAGCTTGATATCGCCCGCACCAAGTGCCTTGCAGCGATACATCAGAAAAAACAGAATCACCGGTAGTATTGCATGTAAGGAGAAGATATAAAGTCCTCGCCATCCGTTCAGATAAATCTGATACGGGAAAGCGAGGGATAGTCCAAACAGGATCAGCCGGTTACTGATCTTGTCGGACCGAAGATCCATCCAGACCGCTGCCAAGAGGAGCGTCAGGACGGATATCGTCACCGTAGTTCCAAGCTCATCACCTCGCTTCGTGACTGCGAGTATACGACCTCATTTTTCGTTTGTCCACCCCTTTTTACAAAAAAAAGTGGAATCGTCATTTATGCCAATTTTTCAATTTTCCCATCACATCAAAAACCCTTTGAAACCAGCATCTGCAAGGCACATTGAGTGTCAAAAACCGATCTCTTACGTTTTTCTCTTCCATATTAAATGTCGGTTTTTTGTACTTCCGCCTTTTTTCACGAAAATGACCCTCTCATTTTTGTGAAAACTGTTTGATTTTTTCGAAAAACATGATAGAATAGGAACGCGCGCAGATGTAGTACATCGGTAGTATATCAGCTTCCCAAGCTGAGGAGGCGGGTTCGACTCCCGTCATCTGCTTAAACAAAACACCCCCGAAAAGCGCTTGATATAAGGCTTTCGGGGGTTTTTCTTTGCTCTTTGTGACAAGATTTTTGACAACGTATTTATGCGGTTTACAACCACCTGTTGTAAAAAAGTTGTCATGAAAGTTGTCATGAAAAACCTATAAAAAACATACGATTTCTCTATGTTTTCTCGATACAAAATCTATAAAAAATCAAAAAAATTGTCTGGCGGATAAATAGTTTTCTTTTTAAGGAAATCTCCGTCAGCGGACAGGGGGAGTGAATCATTGATAAATCCCCTATTGTTGCGATGAAAAAACCTTTCTGATATGATATATGCGTTCGCCGCCCCTATACTGGCAACAGAAAGGGGGTGTAGCAGTGAGAGAATTGATATCCTTTATGATCTCATTCGTCGCTGGTGTACTCGCGAACTGCATCAGCAAGTGGCTAGACGATGAGTAAAGACGGCGAACAAGCCACAAAAAGAACGCCTCAGACTCGCACTCTGGGGCGTTCGCTTGTGTAGCTGTGAATAAAGAACTGATATCCTTTAGCTGATTTCATTATAACATGACATTCGAAAAATGCAAATCTCTTATTTTTTACGGGCCGCGTAAAATTGTACTCGGAAAATGCAGAAAAGACTTTCCCTGCTCTATGATAAGATCTTGATCTTCTGATCTTACTACATCTCCGCTTAAAAAGGAAGCCTTGCTTCGCAAGCCCTTGAATGGAAAACCGGCGTTA
>JAZOTN010000036.1:0-2367 GCA_045657665.1 Lachnospiraceae bacterium
TTCCGTGATATAGCGTATAATCTCTTCCATAAAGAACATCCTTTCTTGTAAAGTATTTGATTTCACAAACCAATACCTTATCACAAAAAGGATGTTCTTTTCTAATTGTTCTATTTTTCCGAGTAAACTTTTACTCTAGCCCCGGAAGGGAGGCCAGACTAGATTCCCTGTTTGAGGCATTTTGCGTGATCGCCGAGAACACCTATGTCTATCTGTGCGATATGCGTTATGACTACTCCAGGTGGTCAAAAACTCTTGTGCAGGAATTCGGTCTTCCGTCAGAATACATGCAAAACGCCGGATCGATCTGGGAAAGGCATATCCACCCCGAAGACAGGCAGACCTATCATGACGGGATCGATGACATCTTTCTTCACGGCGCAAAAGCTCACGACATGCAATACCGGGCTTCGGAATCAATACGGCTTCTTTGAAGACATTTCCCGTTTCATTCAAAATCACATCAACATCAGAATCGGTATTGTAGGGATCAGCAGATTCTCCGAGATCAACGAACTCTACGGATATCGTTTCGGAAATCTTGTATTGCAGCAATTCGGAAGATACCTCCTGGACCATGTGAAAAACCGGGGCAGTATATATCGCCTGGATGGCTCCAGATTTGCGGTAACCACACAGACTCTGAGCATAGAGGATCTCGAACAGAGATATAATGATTTCAGAATACATTTCAGAAAAGGTCTTGAGATCGAAGGGACTTTTCTGCCCATTGAATTAAACGCGGGGTTATTCCGCCGGATTCGTTCCTCCTCCCTCTCCTACTTCAAATAATCCGGATCGATCCGGATCATTTCCGCAAGCGCTTTGTTTCTGTAATTCAGATCATCACGCAGCGTAAATCCCTGTGATTCCCAGAAAGCATTTCCGCCTTCATTCTTTTTGAACGCAAGGAGAAGGACCTTATTGATCCCCTCTTTTTTCAATGCCTCAAGGGCAAGGTCAACGAGCTTCTTTCCTATCCCCATCCGTCTGCAATCCGGCGATACACAGGCATGCTGAATGATCCCTCTTCTTCCGTCATGTCCGCAAAGAATAACCCCGACTACCTTTCCGTCAAGCACAGCAACATAGGAAGTGTTCGGATTTCGTTTAAGGTATTTCTCAATTCCTTCGCGTGAATCATCTTTATCGTTCAGCCCGTTTCCACATTTGATCCAAAGATCGTATGCAGCTTCATAATCATCTGTTGTCATAAGTCTGTAATCTGGCATTATACTCATCAACCTTTTATTCCTCCGCTGGTCAGTCCGCTGATGATCTTTCTGGACAAAAACAGATAAATAATGACTGAAGGCAGGATTGAAAAAGCGATCACCATGTAAACAAGACCATTGTCATAATCCGTAAAATTCGCGCTCCGTAATAGCGAGATCACGATCGGCATGGTTTTATTCGTGTCATCGTGCAGGATCAGCGGCAGTGTAATCCTTGTAAATACCTGCCACGAACTCGCACCATCCACCTCGGCAGCCTCACGAAGTGACGGATCGATCCCGAGCATTCCGGCAAGCAAAAGAAGCGTCGTATTGCCGAACCACATCTTAAGGCCGAGTCTGTGATTGCTGAACCAGGCTGCAAGCATAATCGACAACGCGATCTGCGGGGCAAATCCAAGAATCCACATGATCGCTGTATTGGAAAGATAGGTATAAATGTTTTTATCGGCTAAAAGCGTGCCATAGTTTTCCAACCCGCAAAAGATAGGGCCTACTTCCTCCAGACCTTTCCAATAATTGACAAACACTGATTTGTATTATTCTATCATGAACAACATAAATGTAAAAAGAAAAAAGAAGAAAGAAATCAACCTTAATCCTCGTAAAAGAGTTTCCGGATCGAGTCTGGCGGATAAACCGTCTTCTCAGATTTCGTCCGTCGATGATAGCAACACGGGTGAAGTGGAAAGAAAAGAGAAGTTAAAAAGTGTCGTTTCAGAAGACGCGTAATTGCTTGCAGGTGTGTGCAGGCGAGCCTATAATGAAACGAGGCGAGATGCCAGAGAAGAAAGCAGAGAAGAGGGGATTCGCCGATGGAACAGAACCAGTTATAAAGATTGATATGAGGATACCGCTATCGGAAAAACCATTACGGAGGGAATATCATGAACAAGAAAGCAATGATTACCGGAGGGGAAAGGGGAATCGGCAGAGGAATCGCATTTGCGCTGGCAGATGTCGGCTATGATGTGGCTTTTTCCTATTATGAAACCTGCGCTCCCGAAGTTTTATACCTATGAATTAGATATAAAACCTTCAAACGCCCTAAAATACAGTGTTTTTATCCGCCTGAGAACTTGACTTTTCTGCTCCATAGATATAAAATATATCTATGGAGGAGGTCATATGC
>JAZOTN010000037.1:0-126067 GCA_045657665.1 Lachnospiraceae bacterium
ACATATTAATGTATACGATGTCGTTGCTTCTTCTTTCTCATAATTCTGTTCATCTGGCTACAGTAATGTTTGTGAAATGTTCACAACCGAATTGTTGTAGCCCTTATTCTTCCTCGCCTTGGCTAATCATTGAACTGTAACATTCCCGGGCGTTTCAACTGTTCGATATACAAGATTTATCACCCCTTACGAAATGAATACATGGCTATTACACCGAATTACGAAGTCGTATTTTGCATAGATCCGCAGATTATTCTGCCGATCTCCGCTGAATCCCAAATTCGCACTGGATTTTGCCCAAAACCCTCAAAATCCCTGACTAATTTATAGAAGGATCTGTCAGGGGGAGAGGAATGTCTGAACAAAATCCATATTTGAATCATGAAGAAAATACGGAATTAGAGATCGATCTTGATATTCCGGAGTCTGAAGAGGAAGGGATGTAAGTGATTCCAATGCGGAGTAGCGCAGATTGTTTTATTCTACTACCGTGTTATAATGTAAGTGGTTATCGTTTTTACAGGACGACGGAATGGGATTTCTATGGGATCATTGATAAAGACTTTAGGATTCTCGGTGGCTAGCAGAAACGCCAGACAGGTTTTGGATTACGATCCAGAATCCAAGAAAGCATAAAAGGTGCAAAATGAAAGTCTATTTGGATAATTGTTGCTATAACCGACCGTTTGACGATCAAAGCCAGATGAAAATCTCGTTGGAAACACAAGCGAAGCTTTATGTGCAGGATCAGATCAAAAAGGGCAATTACGATTTGGTATGGTCGTATGTTTTAGACTATGAGACTTCGAAAAATCCTTTTTCAGATCGAAAAGCCGCCATCATGCCATGGCGAGATATAGCAACCGATAATATCAAGGAAAATGAAAAGATTTTAGCATTTGCGGAGAAGCTGTCAGAGAAGAATATCAAGACCTATGACGCACTACATATCGCTTGTGCAGTAAATGCGGGATGCAGTTTTTTCCTTACCACAGATAAAAAGTTGCTGAACACACCAATACCGGAAATACGGATCGTGAGTCCGGTACAGTTTATACAGGAACAGGAGGAGAGAGATGATTCAACAGAAAAGTGATACGATGCTCCGACAGGAAGGGATACAGATTCTTATACAACACTTGGGAAATGTGGATGCAGAGAGATTTATTTCGTTGATCATTCGAGAACCGTTTGATTATACGGAATGGCGTCGTGACCATTTGGAAGATGAAGATGTGCGCTCTTTGAGTAAAAAAGCGATGGAGTATTCTAAAACGCTTGGTTAAGATTCTGGTTAAGAATGAAATGAAGATGCCCGCTTTTCCTTTCTGTGACTGAGTTTGCGGGTTGCGTGATTTTCGGGTTAGGTCTCCGCTTTGCTCCGGACGTCCGCGGCCCCCGTCTATCGCTCTTTGATGAGGTTCCGCAAGTCCTTATTTTACAAGGGGTTGCGGAGTTTTTTTGTCTGGAAAGGAGCAAGAGACTGGTTCAAAAAAGGGGCGCTGAATTACTCAGTGTCCCTTTAGAAAGTCAGCAGCATTCCCTACATTTATTTTCCTGCTCGGTCAAGAAACACTTTTGATCTTGTCCGAATATTTTCCCGGAGATTCTCCCAGTATGCTCCATAGTCCACAAGATGAAGGCTGGCCGGTCCGAAGGGCGGTTCTGCACCCGGAACGATCGGTGTGCAGTAATAGTCCTTTAACCCTGTACAGACCACGACACCTCTTTCAACATCCAGCTGCGCATCTGCGAGGCCGGATTTGCTTCCAGATCATCCGTAGTGATAGAAAATCCGATCACATAGGCCGCCACCATCCGTTCCAGATAGTCCGTATGCTCTTTGAAATAATCCGTGAGAGCGATCTTTAGCATCATGGAGCCCTGAGAATGTCCGGCCAGGATAAAGGGGCGTCCCTGGTTGTAATGTTTGAAATAGTAATCCAGTGCTGCATAGACATCTGTTCGCTGTTCCTGCCGTTGATATTCCAAGCTTACTTCGGCTTTAAACCCGAAGTAAGTTTTGCATTCATATCATAATATTTTTCAGATATTGTTGCCATTTTCCAATTCTCTTCGTATAACTATATAAAGGGGTAGGTATGCCTTACGGAGGGACAACTATGAAGCTTACACGAGATCTTAAAAACCAGGTAGAAAAGGCTGAATCAAAAGAAGAAAAGAAGAGCCTTATTGAAAATGCTGGTATGGAACTGACGGATGATGTGTTGGAGAATGTGGCAGGTGGATTCGGACTCCCTGCAGATTCCTTGTATGAAGGAGATTGTGATGATTATTATGAGGCTAGTCATAATCCTTCTATCGATGATTTTCCTTTTCATGCCAGATAAGGAGAAGGGGACTCCACCATACACCCCTGGCAGATCGACCTTTTGATTTTGTCATCATATAGATAAAAATGAAAGCATCTACTACGGTAGGTATTCTTTTCAAGCCCGGATTTCCGGGCTGTTTTTGTGCCGGAAAGGAGGGAGAACCGTGACAAGCCGAATCAAGGGGATCATTTCACATACCAGAACGCCTTCTGTTCCTTATGTGTAAAGCTTTCTAACCGCTTGGCCAGATCAGCAAGTATCGGTTCATAATGGGCTTTCTGCTTGTCGGATAACTCCCGGCTGCAGTAGGCATCCTGAAGCTGATGGAAAGCACTCTGGGCATTATCCTTATCATCCGGTGTCCTTATCTGGAGTGGGATCACGGTGCCGTTATGGGAGATCTGGCAGATGACATCAAGGTTTTCGATACGTTTGCTCATGATAGGATTATAGCACGAAAAAAAACATCCTTGCATTCTGATAAATCCGGATTTATAATGATATGCGAAAAGAGAAACGCAGTGAGGAATCAACGGCATGATTTGTAACGAGTTGCATCTTACAAATCAGCCGTTTTTTTATGCACAGACCCGTGCAATGAAATATCCCGGCTTTGCCGGGCACGGGCCGCGCGACGAGTAGGGTGCGATTTCCATCTGCATCTGTGTTGTGATGTGTCCGGTGATGAGTCTGATTGCTGTTATCCTGTTTAAGGAAATCTCATTCGGAACATGGATCCAGACCTGGGCGCTGAATTTCCCGATGGCACTTTTGTATCAGCTATTCTATTGCGGACCCTTTGTCCGGTTTCTGTTTCGGAGGCTCTTTCCCGAGAAAAGAAAGGATGCCTGAAACGGCGCGTTATGATATAATTTTCGTGTAAGGTACTCATTGCATGCTGCTGGGGTCATAATGCCGCAGCGCTGTATGGCGGCTGCGCGATCCGTAAGGAGCTGCCCAAAATTCTCCGGATCGTGACGTGCGTAATTATGGTGCTGATCGCGTTTAGCCGTAATTATCTGGGAGTACATACGCCTCAGGACATCTTGGTGGGAATAGCTGTCGGACTTTTAGTGATGTGGCTGACATACAAGCTGACCCTATGGCTTAAAAAGCATCCGGGAGTAATGCGCTATAATATTAGTAAACGAATTTATTCGTTTCCTTTTGTAACACAGTGAATACATGGAAACCTAAGGAGGGGGAAAACATGAACAAAAAAACAGTATTTTTTCTTGTTGTCGTCGTTGCTTTTGCGGTGTGTATGATCTATTTCCATCGGAGAGTGATTCGGGCATTCCTGAAAAAGGAAGAGATGCCGAAGGCTCCGTCCTGGCATTTCTGGGTAGATTCAAAAAAACGAAGATCATCATAAGCGAAGGTCTTGAAAAAACCGGGGATATGATATAGAATCTGTAAAGAATGTGCTCGAAGGAGCACATTCTTTACTGGCAATGGTTAGTGAAGCCTAACAAAAAAAGGAAATGGAGGTAACATTATGAGGTGGAAAGGATTAGGGCTCTTTGCTCTGGGTGCTTTATTCGGATTGGAGGGGATTCGTCTTCTATCCTCAAAGGATGCCAAAAAGGTGTATGCACATTGTACGGCAGGGGTTCTGAGAGCAAAGGACGATGTCTTAAAGCAGGTTACGACTCTTAAGGAGAATTGCGACGATATCTATGAGGAAGCCAAGCTGATCAACGAAGAAAGGGCAAAGAGAGAAAAAGAAGCGGAGGTTCATACGGACACAGAAACGAAGAAGGAAGCCTGAAAAATGAGATTTACGATCAAACACGAGATAAGAAACCGAATCAGGATTCATCTTCCCATGGACAGTATGAGCTTTCGGGAAGCAGATACGTTGGAGTATTATCTCGGCGGCCTTGAAGGAATATCGAAGGTTGCAGTATACGAAAGAACCGCAGATGCCGTTATCTTTTTTTCCTGTGACAGGAATTGTGTTATCGAATGGATAAGAGATTTTTCCTTTGATACCGTCACGGTACCGGAAAAGGTGTTTGAATGCTCCGGGAGAGAGACCTCCTCCCGTTATTTTGAGAAGCTGGTAAGTACCGTAATCCTTCATTTCGCAAGGCGCCTGCTTCTGCCGAGCCCCATCCGCATTCTGCTGGATGTGATCAACGCGGTGAACTATGGATGGCGTGGTCTGATGACGCTGAAAAACAAGCGGATACAGGTAGAGCAGTTGGACGCGCTTGCCATAGCGGCCGCGATGCTGACGGGCGATTACAATACCGCTTCCAGTGTCATGTTCTTTCTGAAGGTCGGAGATACTTTGGAGGAATGGACTCATAAGCGATCGGTAGATGACCTGGCCAGACGCATGTCGCTGAATATCGACAAGGTATGGCTGCTGACGGAGGAAGGGGAGATCCTTTACGACTCCTCAAAGATCGTCTGCGGAGACAAGGTCGTCATCAGAATGGGAAATATGATCCCCTTCGATGGAATTGTGGTAAAAGGTGAGGCCATAGTAAATCAGGCATCCATGACCGGAGAATCCGCCCCGATCCGTAAAACTGACGGAATGAGCGTATTCGCAGGAACGGTTGTGGAGGACGGCGAGCTCATCATAAGCGTGACCAAAACCGAAGGGGACGGTCGGTTTGACAAGATCGTTCGAATGATCGAAGAATCCGAGAGACTAAAATCCTCTCTGGAGAGCAAAGCAGAGAGACTTGCGGACAGGCTGGTTCCTTATACTCTTGCAGCCTCCGCCCTTACACTTGCGATTAGCCGCAATATCACCAAGGCGGTTTCCGTATTGATGGTTGATTATTCCTGCGCACTGAAGATGGCAATGCCGCTTTCCGTGCTTTCCGCCATCAAGGAAGCGTCTGAATACGGAATAACGGTGAAGGGAGGCAAATTTCTGGAGGCGGTGGCGGAAGCCACGACGATCGTATTTGATAAGACTGGTACCCTTACCATGGCACAGCCCTCGGTAGTTCGGGTCGTTTCCTTCTGCGATGAATCAGAGGATGAGCTGCTTCGGCAGGCAGCCTGCCTGGAGGAGCATTTTCCTCATTCAGTTGCCGGAGCAGTGGTGGAAGCGGCAAAGAAAAAGGGTCTGCTTCATGATGAATTTCATACAAAGGTGGAGTACATCGTAGCTCATGGAATTGCGTCTGAAATAGACGGGGAAAAGGCAGTGATCGGGAGCTATCATTTTGTGTTTGAAGACGAGGGCGTCGTTGTGCTGGAAGAAAAAAAGGAGCTTTTTGCGTCACTTCCCGATGAGTATTCCCATCTTTACTATGCCAGAAATGGCCGGCTTCTTTCGTGCATCCTGATTGAGGATCCTCTGCGGGAAGAAGTCAGAGAGGTTGTTGAGAAGCTTGGGAAACTGGGGCTTAAGCACATTGTCATGATGACCGGCGACAGCGAACGTACTGCCGCAAGGATTGCAAAGGAAGCGGGAATTACCGAGTATTATGCAGAGGTTCTTCCGGAGGACAAGGCGAGGTATGTGGAGAAGGCAAAGGCAGAAGGCGAAAAAGTCATAATGGTCGGGGATGGCATCAATGACTCGCCGGCTCTTTCCGCCTCCGATGCAGGGATCGCCATCAGTGAAGGGGCGGAGATTGCCAGACAGATCGCGGATATCACCATAAGCTCCGCGGATCTTGAGAGTCTGGTTGTACTGAGGGAGCTTAGCATGCTCCTCATGAAACGGATCCGTTTTAATTACCGGACGATTGTCGGAATTAACACGGCGCTGATTGCTCTGGGCGTGGCAGGAGTTCTTCCGCCGGCAGTATCGGCTTTGCTGCATAATGGATCAACGATTGCACTTGGTCTGAACAGTATGACGCATTTGAAAAAGGAAGAGCCCTCTAAGGAGGAATCCCGGTGACTATACAACAGCTGCGATATGTGCTCACCATCGCGGAGATGGGATCATTAAGCAAAGCAGCGGAGGTTCTTTATATCGCGCAGCCGTCTCTTACGACCTCCGTGCAGGAGCTCGAGAAGGAGCTGGGGATCACGCTGTTTTACCGGACCGGGCGCGGCGTGACCCTCACCAATGACCGCGCCACCATGCTGAATCTCATGGTGGGTCTTTTGGGATATACCCTCTGCTCCGGGATCATCTGCGAGGAGCTCAACGGTTCATTGATGCTCTGGAAATCTTTTCGCTCCTTGCCAATGTGGCCGACGTCAAGAGCCTGGTGATCCATCCGGCGACAACCACCCACAGTCAGCTTTCGCCGGAGGAGCTAAAGGATCAGGACATCCATCCGAACACGATCCGTCTGTCCATCGGAACGGAGCATATTGACGATATCATAGCCGACCTTGAAAAAGGCTTTGCAGCGGTTTGAAGCGTTACCGCTCATCGCCGAGCCACGTACTCCGCTGCGCGGCTTCTGGTCAACAAGGTATCGCAAGCTTTGCATCACGAAAAACAATTGAGATAGCCTCTGATTTCTGATATGATCAAAAGAGCCGGGGGGACGGAGCCAGTGGTCCATTTTACAAAATGAGCTTTCGCAATGGACCGCTGACTCCGTCCCCCTGGCTCTTTCTCCGGAAAATGGAGAGGGTTTGAACTTTGAGTTAAAGAAGAAGGAGGCTTCTATGTTAAATATTGTTGAAAAAGCTGACGGGAACTTCATGACGCTTAAGCATGGAGCGAATGTGTTTCATGAGGCTCTTGCGATGGTCAGGGAAGGGGAGACGCACTTCCATGTCACGGATGATCAGAAGGCCGTGCCGGATTATGATCTTGTCTACACTCCGAATATGCTGCTGTTCCCGGATCAGATACGGGGTATGATTCTGAAAATGACCCAGGGTACTGCACTGTATGCGCCTTTTCTGATCTATGATGAGGAAGCTGAGGACAAGCTGTACATTGATTTTCTCAAACAGTTTCAAAGAATTGAGATTGAATGCGCGGACGAATACAGCATCGCTGTGGCCCGCATTACCCTTAAGCATACGGATATCCCGGTTTTCTATCTGGATGAAAGGCTGGAATGGTTTCTGGATGCGCATGAAAGGCTCCATAAGACAGAGGAATTTCCAGAAAGGGACAAGTCTGTACTCAGAGTGATTCCAAATCCCTTTGAGTTTGGATATACCAAGCGGGACTGGTCTGAGATCTCTTCTGTTGCGGCATTTCAGAATGTGTTTTTCTGGCAGCATTTTACTGCCGGCAAAAAAGGACCCTTTCGGTATGTTGAGGTAGTGCTTTCCCAGATCTCCGGCGTGGGAGCCATCCTTTCGAACATGTCCATGATTGGTCGCGCCATTGAAGAAAAAGGTTACCGTGCGTTCCTGCGTCCCCACTGCACCAGATACCCGGAAGACCTTCTTTGCAAATATTTTCGCATCCATCCAAAGCCTGAGGATGCATCCCCGGAGAATACGATTGTAATAGAGGATCTGGCTGCATTAACGACAACATGGTACGCCACCCAGTTTCCTGCCAATTTTGACGAAAGCATACTGGAGGATCGGTTTGCAGCCGAGATGAAGGAGTATGCCGATGCCGTACTTGGCGGAGGGAAGACCCTCGGGGTTCTCGCACGGGGAACGGATTATATGACAAACACCCTTGGGGCGGATCGTGTACACGCCAGAGTGGAGCAGATGGTTCCGGTCATCCGGGAGTGGATGGAAGAGGGCGGCTATGAAAAAATCTTCCTGGCAACAGAGGATCAGGATCATTTCGAACAGATGAAGGCGGCATTTCCGGGGAAGGTCATTGCCATCGCGCAGGAGAGAATGAGCGTCTCCGATATGAAGGAAAAAGGTGCCACTCTGATTTATGAGTTTGAGCAAAAGAGCAATGAAGGTCAGGCATACAGGGATTCCCTGGAGGATACAACGGTCAATTATTTTTACGCGCTGTACATACTGGCCAGGTGTGACGCTTTCCTTTGCTCCGGACAGTGTAATGGTTGGGATACCGTAAGAGCCTTAAATAAAGGGAAATTTGAACGGGAGAGGAAGCTCATGGTAGCCCTGGAAGGGGACCCGGAGACTGAAAAATGGAAGGAGATCCGCCCGGTTACTGCCGGCATGTTTGCGAGGGGGGTCTACCCTGTGGACAAGGCGTTCTTCATGACGTGCCGGTTTGATATGAAGGAGGCTGTGAAGCCGGACGCGGTGAAGCAGGCCTGGGATAAGACGCTTTCCGTATACCCGTATATGGGCTATGCGGTGGGAACGAGAAGGGGAAAGCTGGTGCTTCTTGAGAACCCCCTTCCCTTTGTGATCGAGGAAACAAGCGAGGTGATCGAACCCTTTGAAAGAAAAGGGAATTTCCACACGGTGACGTTCTGCTATCTCGGCAGCACGCTGTGGATTTATGCGGATCATGTGCCTGTTGACGGATCAGGCTTTCAGAAGGTTCTGGAAACCTTCTTTTACCATTATTACTGCATCGTTGACGGGAAAGACTACGATATTCCGGAGGGGATTTTTACGGAAAAAGACGGCGCTGTCTCCGGAACGGAGACAGATGCGTACCGGATGGTGGAGGCGATCGATCCGAAGGCTGCAATGTCATCTTTGCTAAACAGCGAATCCTTCGTGCCGAATGAGAGCATTCGAGATGACCTGTTTCTGACAAGGGAGGACTGCCGGGGATACTGTATCCGTGTTCCGAGCGATGAGTTTATGGCTTATGCAAGGTCGGTGAAGGGAAGTCCCATGTCACTTTTGACCGTGTTTCTTGCCAGGGCGATCAATCGTGTTCATCCGGAAAACAGGCTCCCGATCAGCATGGTGCTGCCGGTCAGTGTCCGCAAGGTGATGGGAAATGAAAACTCCCTGCTTCATCAGGTGGTGCATGCGCCGTTCAGCGTGAAGACGGAGGATCTGGAAAAGGATGATACGGTATTAACTGGAATGTTGAGGTCCTTTTTGAAAGGCTTTTCCTCGGAGCAGAATATCAGAATGCTCTGCGGGGTGTATCGGGGGATCTGCGAAGGCTATGCAAAGGCCTTTGCGGCCGGCGCACTGGATAGCATCATAGTGGAGCAGCGTGCAAAAGTAAATCCCTCCATCGGCGTCAGCTACCTTGGAACGCTCCGAACAGGGGAATACGGTGACAGGATCAAAATGACAGCCTTTCATGCCATGCAGGAAAAGGGCATCATGCTTCAGGTTACGGAGGTGGGCAGTTCCTTTTATATCGACTGGTACCAGGGATTTCATGGAGATTTTTATGCAAAAGCGATGCGGGATCTCCTGAAAGAAGCCGGAATGAAGGGAGCTGCCCTGGAACGCGTGGAGTAAAGCGTGAGCCGGGCTCATTGGGCGGAGGAGAAGATGCCGGGAAGGCGGGGGTGCCGGTCATCTCCTCCATGGGGCAGGAAATAAACGGAACGCATCCCTCCTTGAGGTGGGGGATATTTACGAGACCTCCGTTTGCCCTCTGGCAAAGGTGATGCGGCATGAGTGCAGAAAAAGTTGAATATGCCATTTAAAGCTTTACAGCATCATAGCCCGTTGGATAAATTCCTGTTTTGAGGCAACCATATGGTACGGCTTATACTCACCATATGCATCCTTATCGCTTATGGTCAGTATCTGCACATTCCTCTCTAAGGTTTTAAGCCCGAGCTCTGAAACAAGGGATGCTAAGGCTTTCTCGGCTCCCTGATAAAATGGTTTTACAGGGAACCTTTGGTTCCTCTACATATTCAACTTTCGTTCTCCGCACTTTCAAACATCCTTTTACATATATAGGATGATAGAATGTGTGTCAGATAAAAATGCCTCATCAGCCGCCGGCTGAACCTGGTCTGGGACATCTGCCACAGACCTTGACTCCATATTCTTCTTTGAAGCAACTGGAATCTTTCTTACTCTTTGGCCTCACCTTGCGTTTTTGAAGCCCCTCCTGTCCTGCCAAAATACCATCGGTACCTTGGAATGTTTCGCATATGTTTGATCGCTTGGGAGGTAAAAAATGGAATCGGTAAAAATCTGGGAAGAGAATATCATAATCCCGACATATGAGGTAGGCATGCCGGATAAGAATCCAATGTTTCTTGAGAAAAGAGTTTATCAGGGTAGCTCTGGGAAAATATATCCATATCCGTCGACAAATGAAATCAGTCGGGAAAAAACGGATCATGTATGGCATGCAGTCTGGTTGGAAAATCAGTATATCAGGGTAATGATTTTACCGGAACTGGGAGGTCGGATCCAAAGAGCCTATGACAAGACCAATGATTACGACTTCGTTTATTATAATCATGTGATCAAGCCGGCCCTGGTTGGTCTGACAGGGCCGTGGATTTCGGGAGGGATCGAGTTTAACTGGCCGCAGCATCATCGACCGACGACTTATTCGCCGGTAGATTTTAAGATGGTCGAAAATGCAGATGGAAGCAAAACGCTTCTTACCGGAGATGTGGATCAGATGTATGGCACAAAGGAGATTACTGCATTCACGTTATATCCGGATTGTGCCTATATCGAGATCAAAGGACAGTTGTACAACAGAACACCACTCCCGCAAACGTTTCTCTGGTGGGCAAATCCGGCTGTGTCTGTCAATGATGATACGCAGTCGATTTTTCCTCCGGATGTGCACAGCGTATATGATCATGGAAAACGGGCGGTATCAAGATTTCCAATTGCAACAGGGGAATATTATAAGCACGATTACAGCGCCGGGGTGGACATTTCGCGTTATAAAAATATTCCGGTGCCTACCTCATATATGGCAGAAAAATCTGATTACAATTTTGTGGGCGGATATGATTATAAAAAGAAGGCCGGACTTTTGCATGTGGCGGATCATCATGTATCACCGGGGAAGAAGCAGTGGACCTGGGGGTGCGGAGATTTTGGCAAGGCGTGGGATAAGAACCTTACCGATGAGGATGGGCCGTATATTGAACTGATGACGGGAATGTACTGTGATAACCAACCGGATTTTTCGTGGTTAAAGCCCTATGAAGAAAAGGTGTTCAAGCAGTATTTCATGCCCTATAAGAAGGTGGGACAAGTAAAAAATGCAAGCATTCATGCCGTTTTAAATATGGAAGTAAACGCGGATGACCTTTATGTTTGCGTGTACGGAACGAAGAAATATGACAACGCAAAACTTGTCGTTACATATGATGGCAGGTGCGTGTATGAAGAAGATATTACCATTTCTCCGGTAGATATTTTTGAAAAACACCTGGATTTGAAGCTTGACGATGAATATAAGGTAAAGGTAACGGTTTCCTTTAACGGAAAAGAACTTGTCAGTTATCAGCCAAAGGATCAGGGAATACCGGAGCTTGCCGAGCCCGCAGCGGCGGCAAAGCTGCCGGAAGAGGTTTTGACAAACGAAGAATTGTATATCACCGGCCAGCACATTGAGCAGTACCGGCATGCCACCTGGCTTCCGGATCCCTATTATAAAGAGGGATTAAAGCGAGATCCCAAAGATATCAGAATCAATAACGCTTATGGTCTTTTGATGCTTCGCCGCGGACGTTTTGATATAGCGGAGACTTATTTTCGACAGGCACTCGAACGACTTACCCACATACATCCCAATCCATATGATAGTGAGCCATACTATAATCTGGGATTGGCACTTTTCTATCAGGAAAAATATGATGACGCATTTGACTCCTTCTATAAAGCGACCTGGGTAAGTGAGCTCCAGGAGATGTCGTATTACTATCTGGCGGTAATCGCTTGTCGAAGAGGTGAATTTGAGGAAGCGCTTGAACTGATCGAAAAAGGTCTTGTAAAAAACATTCACAATATAAAAGCGAGAGCATTAAAAGCGGTCATACTGAAGAAACTGGGAAAAGAAGAAGATGCGCTTTTATGGATAGAAGAAAATCTTTTTATCGATGCATTTGACTTCACTTCCCGGTTTGAAAAAGCGCTTATCCTCGAGGATGTAAAGGAGCCATTGGAGGAATTTAAGGTACTTTCAAGAGGGTTTCACGAGACATATCTGAACGTGGCGCGAGACTTTGCCGAAGCGGGATTTTATGAAGAGGCGATTCTGGTGTTGAAAGAATCCGGTAGTGATTATCCGCTCGTTCATTACTACAAGGCATATTATCTGCAAAAAATCGATGAAGAAGAGAAGGCAAAAGAAGAACGAAAACTGGCAGAAGAAGCGATGCCGGATTATTGTTTCCCGAACAAACTTGAGGATATAGCTGTTCTTCGAAACGCTATCAATCTGGATGGAAAGCCAGCAAAAGCATGTTATTATTTAGGGTGTTTATACTATGACAAACTTCAGTTTGAAGAGTCGATTGCTTTATGGGAAAAATCAAAGGAATACAATGAAAACTTCCCGACACTTTTAAGAAACCTTTCGATTGCCTGTTACAATAAGACAGGAGATAAGAACAAAGCATTACAGTGTCTGGAAAAGGCATTCGAGCTGGATCAAACAGATGCCAGAGTGTTTTTAGAACTGGATCAGTTATATCAAAGACTTCAGCTTCCGCCTGAAAAAAGATTAAAGAAATATGAGGAAAACATATCACTTGTTGAAAAGCGAGATGACCTTTATGTGGAATACATTACATTGCTGAACCGTATGGGATTCTATGAAAAAGCACATAAATGTATCGTCGGACATGCGTTCCAAACTTGGGAAGGTGCAGAGGGAAAAGTTTCTGCGCAGTTTAAAGTGTCCCTCCTTGAACCGGCGAAGCAGGCAATTACAGAACAAAACTACAGGGACGCGATTGCAAAACTTTTGGAAGCGCTTTCTTACCCCGAAAATTTAGGGGAAGGTCGATTGGAGGGCACAAAGGATAATCACATTTATTATAACCTAGGCCTTGCATACGAAGGAATCGGAGAAACAAAAAAAGCAGAGGAGTGTTATGAACTTGCTACACGTGGAGCAATGGAAGTCGCAGGAGTGATGTATTATTATGATCAGCCTGCGGATATGATATACTATCAGGGCATGGCCATGCAAAAACTGGGAAAGTCATCGGAAGCCTTATCGAGATTTTATCGGCTTTTGGATTATGGTGAGCAGCACCTGAGAGACGAATTTCAAATGGATTACTTTGCGGTATCCATGCCGGACATGTCGGTGTTTGATACGGACATGACAGAAAAAAACAAGGTGCATTGCTATTATCTGATGGGACTTGCAAGTCTTGGACTGGGGAAAAAAGAGGATGCGATTTGTTTCTTTGAGAAGGCACTTTCGATGGATGTAAATCACCAGAATGCCGCAATCTATTTAAAGAGCGCAAGTGGAAGGTGAGCGGGAAGGAGATAAATGATGAAATACCGATTTAAAACCTATACCCCCAAAAAGATAAAAAGGGGACATCTGAAAATGGGCGGATCGAACCCAAAGGGGGAAAGGATCGATGTTAACAGTCTTTATTTTGAAAGAAGCGGCAGACCTGTTATCGACGTGATGGGAGAGTATCACTTTTCCAGGGATCATGCCGAAAACTGGTATGATGAGCTTTGCAAAATGAAGGCCGGAGGGATTACGATAGTTGCCACCTATCTGTTTTGGATCTATCACGAGGAGACAGAAGGTGAGTTTCATTTCGATGGAGATCTGGATATCCGAAGATTCGTAGAGGATGCGAAAAAAGCAGGGCTTTTCGTGCTGTTGCGTATCGGCCCCTGGGCTCACGGCGAGTGCAGAAACGGAGGATTCCCTGACTGGCTGATGAAAAAGCCATATAAGCTTCGGGACAACAATGAAGAGTATATGAAAAAAGTGAGGCTCTGGTATGAAAGGATCTATGACGAGGTAAAAGGTGAGTTTTACAAGGACGGAGGACCGGTCATCGGGATCCAGCTTGAAAACGAATTGGTAGATAATGCCGAGCATCTTCTGGCGCTAAAAAAACTGGCTGTTGAGATAGGCTATGATGTACCGCTTTATACTGTGACGGGATGGAATTCCCTGTACGGAGCCAAAATACCTACGGAGGACACACTGCCGGTATTTGCAGCCTACGTTGATGCCCCGTGGGAGGACGGCACTGAAAAACTGCCTCCGTCGTGGCACTATGTATTTGACAATACACGAAACGATGCGGCGGTAGGAAAAGATCTTATTGGTAAAAAACCTGCTGACGGATGGATGCTGCCATATGATGATTATCCCTTTGCTACATGTGAGCTTGGAGCAGGGCTTCCTTTTACTCATCACAGACGCCCGATAGTAACCGGTATGGATGCATATGCACTTTCACTGGTTAAGCTTGGCTGCGGTAATAATCTTGTCGGTTACTATATGTATCATGGCGGAACAAATAAAATCGGCAGGTTATCTACGTTTAATGAGTCAAAGGCGACGGGATATCCGAATGATTATGCGATCTTGAATTATGATTTTCATACAGCATTGACACAGTATGGAAGAGCCAGAGAACAGTATGGACTTTTGAATCTTCTGCACCTGTTTTTGGAGGATTTCGGAGACATACTTGCGCCCATGGAGTATGTGGGCTCAGAATCAGAGATAAACCCTGCGGATACAGATAGTCTGCGATATGCTGTGAGAACCGACGGCAGGTCAGGGTTTGTTTTTGTAAATAACTATGCGCGGTCGCTGGAATTATCTATAAAAGAAAACGTGATCATAGAGACGGATACCGTGGAATTTCCGGCTATTAATGTCGAGCGCGACACCTCGTTTTTTATGCCGTTTCATATGAGACTGTCGGATGAAATCTCGCTGAAATATGCAACTGCACAGCCTCTTTGCAGGGATGGCAATGTGTATTTTTTCATGCAGATCAAGGGGATTGATCCGGAGTATTGTTTAGGTGACGGCAGAACCTTCAGGGATAGTGACTTTTCAGTTGGAGGTATCAGGATTATTACCGTGCCTATGTCAGATGCGGTATATATGCGCCGGCTCAATGGAAAAACAGTCATTGGGGATGGTGTTAATGTTTATGAGACAAACGGCGAGATAAAGGCAATAGAGGATGGCTCATTTTCATACAGAGTTTGGAATGGAAATGAATTTGACACTTTAAGGACGGAGAAAGAATTCAGAAATGCTGTTTTAACTGTAACAGATTGCGAAGAACCTTTTGTACCGAAATATATGGATCAACTCAGGAT
Organism: Lachnospiraceae bacterium; assembly: GCA_045657665.1. Taxonomy (GTDB): domain Bacteria; phylum Bacillota; class Clostridia; order Lachnospirales; family Lachnospiraceae; genus RUG12461. Next base: position 15,408 of record JAZOTN010000037.1, read on the forward strand.
CGGAGGGGAGCGCAAACTGACATGGAAGTCACTTTCGGTTGATTCGGATCAGGGAATGGCAGTCGTTAACTACATCGGAGATGTGGCACAGATATATGCGGACAAAGAACTGGTCGCAGATGAATTTTACTGTGGTGAACCGTTTGTATTTCCTGCAGCATTACTTTACGGAAAAGAATGCTATCTTGTATATTCCGAATTAAAAGATGACTGCTATCTGGAGGGAGACAGGGGACGGTTCTGTGTCTTCACTGGATCAACCCGTAATGCTTCATGGTAAACCGGATTCCGTCTTCTTCGAGATTTTTTGTGACGAAGTCCGCCGTGGCTTTTGTATCGTCATCGGACCGACCCATGTCTCGATTCCCGGACTGATTGCTTTTGCAGTGGGATTCTGTTATATTAAATTCAAGTGTTCAAAAAAGAATAAAGCGGAAGGTGTCTGCAGGCGGTGTGATTCTGCTGCCGTGCAGATGAAAAGGGAAGCGGGTGTGAGTCCCGCGCGATCTCGTCACCGTGATCCGGGAGTCCTTCTTCATTACCACTGGAGTAATCCGGGAAGGGAAGAAGGGCGTGGCTTTGCCAGACCGGTCAGCCGGGAGACCTGCCTGTCGCTGTACATGGGTAAAACCGGGTCACGAGGGATTGACTGTACGAAGGTAAGAAGCATGGGAAACCATGCCTGTCCCCGCCTGCAGTGCGGGGTTTCTTTTTTATCAGTAAGCACATTGGCTTTGCCAGAGATGTGATATAAAATTGAAATCAGTTTAGAAAGGAGCTGGATTTTATGGAAGCAAACAAGAAAAAAAGAATTATTATTGGAGCGGTAATCTTAGCGGCGCTGATTGCAGTGCTTGCGATCGTATATGTATACAATAAGCCAGCTGCAAAGGCAGGATCAAAGGATATCGTGATCGAGGTGACCGCGAGCGATGGAAATATGACCGCCTATCCCTTTTCTACAGATGCAGAATTTCTACTCCAGGCTATGGATGAACTGGCCGGTAGCAATCCGAACTTTTCTTATTCAGGTTCAGATAGTGATTATGGCATCATGGTTGAGTATATCAATGGAGAAAAGGCGATTTATGCCGAAGACGGTGCCTACTGGGCTCTTTACGTTAATGGAGAATACGGTCAGTATGGTGCTGAATCACAGCCTGTAGAAGGAGGCTCGACATATACCTGGACTTATGAAAAAGCACAGTAATAGTGCATTTTCAATACGTGATATAGCCCGGATCGGGCTCATGGTTGCTGTTATTGAAGTTTCGAAGTTCGCACTGAGCGGTTTGCCAAATATTGAGCTCACCAGTTTCTGGCTCATAATGTTCACATTATTCTTCGGATGGAAGATTGTTGCGGTTGTTCCAGTATTTATCCTGATAGAAGGGGCTCTTTATGGTATCCACCTCTGGTGGATCATGTATCTGTACGCATGGCCGCTGTTGGTTTTTATTGCATGGCTGTTTCGAAAGAATACATCTGCCATCCTGTGGGCAATTATTTCTGGAATATTTGGTCTTAGCTTCGGTGCATTATGCTCTATCCCTTATTTTTTTATAGGAATGTCGGCCGGTGGTATAGGTGCGGGTTTTCGGAATGCTTTTGTATGGTGGACAGCAGGAATTCCCTGGGATCTCATACACTGTGCAGGCAACTTCATAATCATGCTTGTTCTGTATCATCCGGTTTCAAAAGCAATGAATTGGGTTCAAAGAGACCATTCTTCATCTCCTCCCGATTCTCCTCAGGCGCCATCCGATTGAGCTTCCCCTGTCTCCCGGTTGAGCTGTTCCATGGCGCCCTGAACAGTGTCGACACGGATCGCGTGAAGCCCGAAAACGATGGCAGCGTCGACGTTGTCGGCATTGTCGTCCAGGAATACCGTTTCGGAAGGCGTCAGTGAGTACTTTTCGCAGATCGTGCGATAGATGGCGGGGTCAGGCTTGAGGAGATGTACTTCATAGGAAAAGACGCCGCCGTCCATTTCATCAAGGAAACAGAGCGCGTCCGGATTCTGCTGACGGAGCCGGAGCGAGTAGTTGGAAAGGAAAAGGATGCGGTAACCCCTTGCTTTCAGGTCGCGGATCCAAGGAAGCGTCGTTTCCCGAAGCTCCACCGTTTCGCCGATCCGGCTCATGGTGAGACGGATCTCCTTTTCCAGCTCCGGCTTTTGCCGGATCATTGCAGAGATGATTTCTTCATCAGACATCACGCCCCTGTCAAATTCATTCCAGAGGCGGCTTTCCCAGATCGCTTTTTCAAGCTCTTTTATGAGAGCTTCATCTTCAAACAGGCTGTGGATATACTCATTCCAGTTGAAATCCACCAGCACCATCCCGATATCAAAAATAATGGTCTTAATCATGCGCCTATTATAAGGGATAGGGTACTCTTGTGCAACCGATGCCGGATCCTTATAATGATAGGAAATGAAAGAGACAGATGATTTCGAAATCGTTTTCGTAAGAAAACAGGTAAAGCATTACAGCATTCATATTGCCGGAAACGGGGACGTCCATGTCACGGTACCGATGCGCGGTACATATAAAGAGGCGGAACGTTTTGTAAGGGAAAAGCAGGACTGGATCCTGAAAAAACGAAGGGAACAGCAGCGACGGATCGAGCTTGTTCCTGAAGAACTTTCCTTTCGCCTGGAGGACATGGAAGAGATCAAAAACATGGTGAAGGCAATATTCCCGCGTTTTGCGTCATTTGCGATCCCGTTTCCCGTGATAAAGTTTCGCCTTATGAGAGGACGCTGGGGGAGCTGCTCAAAAGCAAAGCGGGAGATCACGCTGAATAAACTGTGCAAGCTCCTTCCGATGGACTGCCGGGAATATGTCATTGCGCACGAATTATCCCATCTCAAAGAAGCAAATCACAGCAGGCGCTTTTATCAGGTGCTGGAGACGGCGCTCCCGGATTACCGGGAACGGGAAAAAAAGCTGGATCACTTTCGGATTGCGCGTCGGGAAAACTTGAAATCGTTTTCGTGATTTTATATACTAAGAGATATTATGATGCTGGGGTCAAAAGTGCCATGCGATGAAATCGCATGTGCACTTTGCACGAAGAATCGCTCTGACATGCTGGCATGTCGAGGCGATTCCTTGTGCAAAGGTCACAATGTCACTTTGTGACATGTGACTTTTGACCCCGATATCATATTCTTATGAAAGGAGGAGACCGGAATGTCTGATTTTTCGACCGAAAAAACCGAAAAGCTGGAAGAACTGGAACAGCGTGTTAAACCGAAATCCGGAAGCCTCCTTCAGGTCAGTGAGTTTACCGAACCGGAGGAGCTTTACGATCAGCTGATCAAAAGCGTCCGGCGTTACCATCCTTCCGATGATATTTCCCTGATAGAAAAAGCATATCGTACCGCGGACCGCGCGCATAACGGGCAGACACGGCGTTCCGGCGAGGCATATATCATTCATCCCCTTTCCGTGTCCCTGATCCTTGCAGAGCTTGAAATGGACAAGGAGACGATCATTGCAGGACTTCTTCATGATGTGGTGGAGGATACGGTCCTTACGACAGAGGATATCAAGCGGGATTTCAGTGAGGAAGTCGCGCTGCTCGTGGACGGGATGACAAAACTCCAGAATCTCCAGCTTCCCGCGCCGGTTGCGGATAAGCGCCAGGAGCGGTTTGAGCTTCAGGCGGAAAACCTTCGGAAGATGTTTCTGGCAATGGCGAAGGATATTCGCGTCATTATTATCAAGCTTGCGGACCGGCTCCATAATATGAGGACGCTCCGCTATCAGCCCAGGGAGTCGCAGATCCGGATCGCGCGTGAGACGCAGGAGATTTACGCACCGATCGCGCAGCGCCTCGGTATCAGCAGGATCAAGATCGAGCTGGATGATCTGGCCCTGAAATATCTGGAGCCGGAAGCCTATTATGACCTTGTGGAAAAAGTGGCACTTCGTAAGGATGTCCGGGAAGAGTATATCGGCAACCTTGTCCACGAGGTTCGGGAAGCCATAGAAGAGGAGCATATCGAGGCGGATGTTGACGGAAGAGCCAAGCACTTCTTCAGTATTTACAAAAAAATGGTCAACCAGCATAAGACGATCGATCAGATCTACGACCTTTTTGCAATCCGGATCATTGTGCATACGATCAAAGACTGCTATGCGGCGCTGGGGATCATTCATGAGATCTATAAGCCTGTTCCGGGACGGTTTAAGGACTATATCGCAATGCCGAAGCCGAACATGTACCAGTCACTTCATACCACGCTGATCGGTCATGACGGACGCCCGTTTGAAATCCAGATCCGGACCTATGAGATGCACCGTACCGCCGAATACGGTATCGCGGCACACTGGAAATATAAGGAAGCCTCCAACGGAAAAAGCGTAGAAGGACAGGAGGAGGAGAAGCTCTCCTGGCTACGCCAGATCCTGGAATGGCAGCAGGATATGTCGGATAACCGCGAGTTCATGAGCCTTCTGAAAAGTGACCTGAACCTGTTCTCCGATATGGTGTTCTGCTTTACTCCGTCGGGCGATGTCAAGAATCTGCCGATGGGTTCGACTCCTGTGGATTTCGCGTACAGCATCCATTCCGCCGTCGGAAACAAGATGGTGGGTGCCAAGGTAAACGGAAAGCTGGTTCCCATTGAGTATGAGATCCAGAACGGTGACCGGATTGAGATCATCACATCCCAGAATTCGAAGGGACCGAGCGCTGACTGGCTTTCCATCGTAAAGAGTACGCAGGCGAAAAACAAGATTAACCAGTGGTTCCGCAGTGAGCTGAAGGAAGAGAACATTACAAAAGGAAAAGAACTGATCGCTGCCTATTGTAAAGCCAAGGCGATCAACTTTTCGGACATTAACAAGCCCGAGTATCAGCAGAGGACGATCCGGAAATACGGATATCACGACTGGGATGCTCTGCTTGCTTCTGTCGGACGCGGAGGGCTTTCCGAGGGTCAGATTGTCAACAAGATGGTCGAAGAATATAAAAAAGACCATCCGGATATCATCAGCGATGAAGAGCTGATGGAAAGTATCAATGAGAACACCAGGAAGCCAGAGATCGCGCACAGCAAGAGCGGGATCACGGTAAAAGGGATCCATGACGTGGCGGTGCATTTTTCCAAATGCTGCAGTCCCGTGCCCGGTGATGAGATCGTCGGCTTTGTGACGAGAGGGCGAGGGGTTTCCATTCACCGGACAGACTGTGTCAATATCATGAACCTTTCCGAAATGGAAAAATCCCGCCTTATTGACGCAGAGTGGCAGCAGGAGGCCATCGATGCGGGAGGCCTTTATATAGCGGAGATCCGGATCTTCAGTCATGACCGTACCGGCTTGCTTGTGGATGTTTCGAAGGTGTTCACGGAATCCGAGATCAGCATCCGTTCGATCAATTCCAGCACCAACAAACAGGGAGTGGTGACGCTTTCCGTGGCATTTACGGTGCAGAACAAGGATCAGCTGGCATCGCTTGTCGCGAAGGTAAGGCAGATTGAAGGCGTGATCGATATCGAAAGAACTACGGGGTAGGAATATGGGAAATCTGGAAATACGTTCCCTCGTTGTTGGGGAAGTGGCGACCAACTGTTATCTGGCAGCAAATAAAGAGACAAAGGAAGCCGTGATCATTGATCCGGGCGATGAAGCAGGCCGGATCGAAGCAGCAGTTCTGGAAAACGGATATCAACCGGCGGCGATCCTGCTGACACACGGGCATTTTGACCATGTGATGGTAGCTGAGTCCCTTGCGGCGAAATACGGGATTGAAATCTATGCGTTGGAGCAGGAAAAGGAAACGCTGGAGGATCCGGGGGTGAATCTTTGCGGGATGATCGGACGGTTCGAGATCTACCATGCGACCAAGTACGTGAAAGAAGAAGATGTACTGAATCTTGCCGGTTTTTCATTTCGCGTGATCCATACGCCCGGGCATACACCAGGAGGATGCTGCTATTACATCGAGGAGGAAAAGACCCTGTTTTCCGGCGACACCTTATATGAAGGGACGATCGGCAGGACGGATTTTCCGAAGGGAAGCATGAGGGAGCTTATAGACGGGATCCGCAGCAAGCTTCTGACTCTTCCGGAGGATACGACTGTTTATCCCGGGCATATGGGCGTAACCACGATCGGACAGGAGAAACGGCACAACATGTTTCTTTGAGCTGCTGTGCGGGAGAAATAAAGTTTGGTTTTAATAAATATAGATAAGCAGGAATTTGAATACGACATCCACTCTCTGGTAAAAGCTTTTTACCCGGAAGAGGATGTCGTTGTTTTATATCCCGGGAAAAAGAAACCGGATGTCATTCCGGCACGGGAGATGTATATCGAGATTCCGACAGAAAGCCCGGAAAGAAGGGGGAACAAAGATAAATTAAAACAGGATTTATATAACAGGCTGGTAAAAGAGACCGGAAAAGAGCTTCCGTGGGGATCTCTTACCGGAATACGTCCGGTAAAGATCGCGATGAAAATGCTGGACGAGGGAGCCTCGGAGGAGTCCATCGGCCGTCATATGAAGGAAACGTATTTCTGTGCGGACGAAAAGATCCGGCTTTCCGTTGAGATCGCGGAAAGAGAAAGGGAACTGCTTTCTGCGCTGGATACGGAAAACGGATACAGCCTTTACGTCGGGATCCCGTTCTGTCCGACGACCTGTCTTTATTGTTCCTTTGCGTCCTATCCGATGAAAGCATACGAAAAACAGGTGGAACCCTATCTTCAGGCACTCGCTCGGGAGATCGCTGCCACGGCAGAGCTGTTTCGCGGACGGAAGCTCAACACGGTTTACATTGGCGGAGGAACACCTACATCGTTGTCGGCGGAAGATCTGTCAGGGATTATCGGTAAAATAAAATCAGAATTTAATCTCGATCACTGCGTGGAATTTACCGTGGAGGCAGGAAGACCAGACAGTATCACGGAGGAGAAGCTTGCTGCTCTGAGGGAAAACGGAGTGACCCGCATTTCCGTGAATCCGCAGACTTTTTCACAGAAGACGCTTGATCTGATCGGACGGCATCATACCGTAGAACAGACCGTATCAAGCTATCGCCTGGCCAGAACGATGGGATTCGATAATATAAATATGGATTTAATTTTGGGACTACCGGGTGAAAACATCGAGGATATCCGCCATACGATGAGCGTGATCGAGGAGCTTGCACCGGATGATGTGACGGTACATTCGCTGGCGATAAAACGTGCTTCCAGACTGAAACTTCAGATGGAGGAATACCGGAAATACCAGATGGAAAACACCAGCGAGCAGATGAAGATCACGGAAGATTCCTGCCGCCGGATGGGTCTGACACCGTATTATCTGTACCGTCAGAAGAATATGGCAGGCAATTTTGAAAATGTCGGTTATGCCGCGCCCGGAAAGGCCGGCATCTATAATGTTCTGATCATGGAGGAAGTCCAGGACATTCTGGCACTGGGAGCCGGAACCGTCAGTAAGCACGTCCATCCGGAGGGGACCGGCGACGGCAACGACCGCCTCATTACCCGCTGTGATACGGTGAAGGATCTGGATTTATACATTTCCCGGATTGATGAAATGGTGGAACGGAAGAGGAAATTATTCGGGACGGAGGGGTAATCTTGCGGCTATGGTCCGCATGTGATAAAATTCAAAATGTAGTAAGGGGGGGAAGAGATCATGGATAAAGCGTTTCTAGTTGTCAGTGTTATCAAAACAAATGCGATTCAGGTCATGAAGACATCGGACTTCGCGGATAATTATGCAGAGTACGAACCGCTTGCGGAGGCTGACAGTCAGGCAGAGGCGGAGGAGATGGCAAAAGGCTTTCAATAAATGAGATCTCGTCACAGAGAGCTTATCAGGCATAAAAAATGAAGTCATAAAAAGAAAATCAAAGGATCGGCCGCGAATTCAGTCATGAATCAGAGGCTGGTCTTTTTGTTTTCGTGAAGTCTTTCGACCGGAGAGATATTATGATAGAATTTGTTCAATCGGGACTTCAAACATGGGGGGAAGATTATGCTTTGTGATCATTGTGCCAACTATGAATATGATGAGGACGACGAAGCCTGGTACTGCGGGGTGAACATGGATGAGGACGATTATTATCGCTTCCTGTCCGGCGGGAATAAGAACTGCCCGTTCTACCGAAGCGATGACGAGTACGAAGTCGTGAGACATCAGATGTAGGAGGTGTTCAGATGATTATTGAGGATATTGATAACGGCAGAGCATTTGACTGGGGAAGAACTTCTGAGGATTATGCAAAATACAGAGACGTATATCCGCAGGAGTTCTATGACTATATTTTGAAGCTTGGACTCTGCCGGGATGGCCAGAACGTTTTGGATATCGGCACCGGCACAGGGGTGCTCCCGAGAAACATGTACAAATACGGTGCAAAATGGACCGGAACCGACATTGCAGCGAATCAGATTGAGCAGGCCAGGATACTTGCAAGGGAAGCAGGAATGAAGATTGATTTTTTTGTATCCGGCGCCGAAGAAGTGTCTTTCCCGGATGAAACTTTTGATGTGATTACAGCATGTCAGTGTATATGGTACTTTGATCACGACAAAACTTCGCTGAGCTTTGCGAAAATGCTCAAACCGGGAGGAGAGTTTCTGATCCTGTATATGGGATGGCTTCCGTATGAGGACCCGATTGCGGGAAAAAGCGAAGAGATCATCCTGAAACATAATCCGAACTGGACAGCATACGGAGATACGGTTCATCCTGTCTGGGTGCCCGAGCAGTATCTGTCCGGATTCGATCTGGTATCCCAAAGACAGTTTCGTATTGACATCCCGTTTACAAGAGAAGGGTGGCATGGACGAATGCGCGCCTGCAGAGGAGTCGGGGCTTCGATGTCACCGTCGGCATTGGCTGAATGGAATTCAGAACACATGCATATGCTGGAAGAAAATGCACCGGAGAACTTTTCGGTAAGGCATTATATATCGATAGCAGAACTAAGGGTGAATGAAAAGGGTTATAAAAGATGAACACAGTTGACACCACCCATGAACGTATGGAGACACAGAACCGTCCCCTGTCTCCGGAAGAGAGCATTCAAAAAAAGTTTCATAAGCAGCTTTTTTCGCCGTTTGCCAAGGCATGTAAGACTTATCAGCTTATTGAAGAAGGAGATCATATTGCAGTCTGTATGTCCGGCGGGAAAGATTCCATGCTGATGGCAAAGCTGTTCCAGGAGATCAAAAGGCACAGACAGGTTGAGTTTGAGCTGACATTTCTTGTTATGGATCCGGGATATAACAGGGAAAACAGGGTGCTGATCGAAAGTAATGCAAAGACGCTCGGGATTCCGATCACGATATTTGAAAGTACGATCTTTGATGCGGTGGATACCATCGATAAAAATCCATGCTATCTTTGCGCAAGGATGAGGCGCGGATATCTGTACAGCAAGGCAAAAGAGCTGGGCTGCAACAAGATCGCTCTCGGGCACCATTATGATGATGTGATTGAGACGATATTGATGGGCATGATCCACGGAGCTCAGATACAGACCATGATGCCCAAACTCCATAGTACAAATTTCGAAAGCATGGAGCTGATCAGACCGCTCTATCTTGTCAGGGAGGCAGATATATGTGCATGGAGAGACTATCATGACCTGCATTTTCTCCGGTGCGCCTGTCATTTCACGGAAACATGTTCAACTATCAATGAAGACGGCACATCCATAAGCAAGCGTCTGGAAACCAAGAAGCTGATCGCAGAGCTCAAGAAAACAAATCCGTATGTCGAATCCAACATTTTCAGAAGTGTGGAAAACGTTAATCTGGATACCGTAATACAGTATAAGAAGGATGGTGTGAGGCATCATTTTCTGGATGATTATTGAGGGGTGTTTCCTAGACTTTTTCCGGAAATTATGCAACAATGAGGAGATGTCAGAAGGAGATTTTCCGGGATCGAAGAAGGAAAAATGGAGATCATTCCGGAGGAATCTGACATCGGATCGATGAAGACAAAGAATTCAAAATGAGACAGAAGTGAAAGAAAGGCGGTAAAGCATGATGTTGGAGCTGAAAAACCTATCTTATACCGTAACGGAGGAGGGGAGTGATTCGGAGATCCTGAACGATGTGAACCTTGTGATCGATTCCCGGAAGTTCGTAGTCATCACAGGACCGAACGGCAGCGGGAAATCGACGCTGGCAAAGCTCATTGCGGGGATCCTGACGCCGACAGGCGGACAGATCCTGATGGACGGGCAGGATATTACGGGGCTCAATATCACAGAAAGAGCAAGGCTCGGGATCGGGTTTGCATTCCAGTCACCTGTGAAATTTAAGGGACTCAGTGTTCATGATCTTTTGAAGATCGCGGCGGGAAAGGAAATCTCCGTCGGAGACGCCTGCTCGTATCTTTCCGAGGTGGGGCTTTGCGCAAGGGATTATATTGACCGGGAAGTCAACGCTTCGCTTTCCGGAGGCGAGCTGAAACGTATTGAGATCGCGACAGTGCTGGCGAGGAAGGCAAAACTTTCCGTTTTTGATGAGCCGGAAGCGGGTATCGACCTCTGGAGCTTTCAGAACCTGATCCGGATCTTTGAGATGATGCAGCGGGAAATCAAGGACAGCACGATCCTGGTGATCTCCCATCAGGAGAGGATTCTCGGCATTGCCGATGAGATTGTCCTTCTGGAAAACGGGTCTATCAGCCGTCACGGACCGAGAGAAGAGATGCTTTCCGCGTTGTCCGGCACGGAGGCGAGTCAGGACAAATGCTTCGGAACTGCGGAAAGGGGTGATTGCTGAGATGCTGCAGATGGATGAAATACAAAAAAGACTGATCGCCGAGGTTGCGGATCTTCACGAAACTCCGGTAGGGGCTTACAATTTCCGTGCGAACGGACAGCTTGCGGGGAGAAACACCACAGCGAACATTGATATCAGGACAAAGGAAGAGGGGAACGGCATTGATATCACGATAAAGCCCGGGACCAAAAACGAGAGCGTTCATATTCCTGTTGTGCTTTCCGAAAGCGGGCTTAAGGAAACCGTTTACAACGATTTTTATGTCGGCGAGGACAGCGATGTTGTGATCGTCGCAGGCTGTGGGATTGATAACTGCGGCAATCAGGATTCCCGGCACGACGGCATTCACCGCTTTTTCGTGGGGAAAAACGCTCATGTGAAATATGTGGAAAAACACTACGGCTCCGGTGACGGAAAGGGAAAGAGGCTGCTAAACCCTGTGACCGAGGTCCATATGGAAGAGAACAGCCGGATGGAGATGGAAATGGCCCAGATCAAAGGCGTTGACTCCACGGAACGATCGACGATCGCCGAGCTGAAAGCCGGCGCGAATCTGGCGGTAAGGGAACGGCTCATGACGCATGGAGAGCAGAATGCCATCAGCCTTTATAAGGTCACGATCGACGGTGAGGGCGGCAGCGCCGATGTGGTATCGAGATCTGTTGCGAGAGACCACTCTTATCAGAAGTTTGATGCCTGTGTGATCGGAAACGCACCCTGCCACGGGCATACGGAATGTGATTCGATCATCATGGACGAAGGACGGATCCTTGCAGTGCCGTCCCTGGAGGCAAATGATGTGGATGCCGAGCTGTTTCATGAGGCGGCGATCGGAAAGATTGCGGGTGAACAGCTCATAAAATTGATGACGCTGGGTCTTACAGAAGCAGAAGCGGAAGAACAGATCATAAATGGATTTTTAAAATAGGATTTAACAAATGCAGCCATATCTATTGTCTGATTATTTGAAAACGCTTGCGGACGGAATGGGTTGCATTTAAAATAGGATAGGATCATCCGAAAAGAGGAAAGGTGGCAAAGGGAATGGCTCAGAGGAAAGATATCAAAAAAGTGCTGATCATCGGTTCCGGACCCATAGTGATCGGACAGGCATGCGAGTTTGATTATTCCGGAACACAGGCGTGTAAGGCGCTCAGAAGTCTCGGATATGAGATTGTTCTGGTAAATTCCAACCCGGCAACGATCATGACAGATCCGGAGATGGCGGATAAAACCTACATAGAGCCGCTCAACATAAACCGCGTGAAGGCGATCATTGAAAAAGAACGGCCGGACGCGCTCCTTCCCAATCTCGGAGGACAGTCGGGACTCAACCTCTGTGCAGAGCTTTATAAAGCGGGAGTCCTGGATAAATACGGGGTAAAAGTGATCGGCGTACAGGTGGATGCCATCGAACGCGGCGAAGACCGGATTGAGTTCAAGAAGACCATGGACAGTCTCGGGATCGGGATGGCAAGGTCAAAGGCGTGCTACAGCATCGAAGAAGCGCTTGCGGAGGCGGATGAACTCGGCTATCCGGTGGTTCTGCGTCCCGCGTATACGATGGGCGGAGCCGGAGGCGGCCTGGTCTATAATAAAGAGGAATTGCGGACAGTTTGCGCGAGAGGACTTGCTGCATCGCTGATCCATCAGGTTCTTGTGGAAGAATCCATCCTCGGCTGGGAAGAACTTGAGCTTGAGGTGGTCCGGGATAAAGACAATAACATGATCACGGTCTGCTTTATCGAAAACGTGGATCCGGTGGGCGTGCATACGGGTGATTCCTTCTGTACGGCGCCGATGCTGACGATCGACGAAGATCTTCAGAAAGAGCTCCAGCGGCAGGCGTACCGCATAGTGGAGCATATCGGTGTCATCGGCGGAACAAACGTACAGTTTGCCCATGATCCGAAAACCGGACGGGTGATCGTGATCGAGATCAACCCGAGAACCTCCCGGTCCTCGGCGCTCGCATCCAAAGCGACAGGATTTCCGATCGCACTGGTTTCCGCAAAGCTTGCAACCGGTCTGACGCTGGCGGAGCTTCCGGATTCAAAATTCGGCACACTGGATAAATATGAGCCGAACGGTGATTATGTGGTGGTGAAGTTTGCACGCTGGGCATTTGAGAAATTCCATGGTGTGGAAGACAAGCTCGGAACACAGATGCGTGCCGTCGGCGAGGTCATGAGTATCGGAAAGAATTTCCGTGAGGCCTTTCAGAAGGCGATCCGCTCCCTGGAGAAGGATCGTTACGGTCTCGGCTGTGTTGAAAAATACCGTGAAATGGAAAAGAGCGAGCTGCTGCGTCTTCTTAAGGACGCTTCATCCGAGCGCTATTTCCTGATGTATGCGGCTCTGCAGAAGGGTGTTACCGTTGAGGAACTTCATGAGATCACGATGGTGAAGCATTACTTCCTCAATGAGATGAAAGCACTCGCAGAGGAAGAAGATGAAATAAAATCGAAATTTAATAATAAGGTTCCAGACGCACAGACGCTGAAGAAAGCAAAAGAAGACGGCTTCTCAGACAAGTATCTTGCAAAGCTCCTCGGAGTTTCAGAGGATGAGATCCGGAAAGGAAGAGAAAACGCGGGCCTTAGGGAAACGTGGGACGGCGTTCATGTTTACGGAACGGATGGAAGCGCGTATTATTATTCAACCTATGCGGATGCGCCTGTTTCCATGCCGCCTTTGGATTCCGGGAAGAAGAAGATCATGATCCTCGGCGGAGGACCGAACCGGATCGGCCAGGGCATCGAATTTGACTACTGCTGTGTCCACGCATCCCTGGCGCTGAAAAAACTCGGCTTTGAGACGATCATCGTGAACTGCAATCCGGAAACGGTTTCCACGGATTATGATACATCGGACAGGCTGTACTTTGAGCCGCTTACACTGGAGGACGTGCTTCAGATCTATCGCAGCGAACAGCCGGTCGGCGTGATCGCGCAGTTCGGCGGGCAGACGCCGCTCAACCTTTCGGCGAAGCTGAAAGAGGAGGGCGTCAACATCCTCGGAACAACGCCGGAGGTGATCGATCTGGCGGAGGATCGTGACCAGTTCCGTATGATGATGGAAAAACTCGGCATCCCCATGGCGGAAGCCGGGATGGCATCCACCGTCGACGAGGCAAAGGATATTGCGGGAAGGATCGGTTATCCGGTTATGGTAAGACCTTCCTTTGTACTTGGCGGACGCGGGATGGAGATCGTCAGGGATCCGGAAAGCATGGAGGAATACATGCGTGCCGCGGTTGGTGTAACACCCGACCGTCCGATCCTGATTGACCGTTTCCTACAGAATGCGATGGAATGTGAGGCGGATGCGATCAGTGACGGGAAAGAAGCGTTTGTTCCGGCGGTGATGGAACACATCGAGCTGGCGGGGATTCATTCCGGTGATTCCGCATGTATCGTTCCGTCAAAGCATATCCCGGAAAAACACCTTAAGACCATTGAGGAATATACCAGAAAGATCGCTGTGGAAATGAACGTGGTCGGACTGATGAATATGCAGTATGCCATTGAGAACGACACGGTCTATGTTCTGGAGGCAAATCCGAGGGCAAGCCGGACGGTACCGCTTGTTTCCAAGGTTTGCGGCATCCGTATGGTGCCGATCGCGACCGATATCATTACATCGGGCATTACAGGACGCTTATCTCCGATCCCGGAGCTGATCGCTTCGAAAAAGAAAGGGGAGCCGCTCTATTACGGTGTCAAGGAAGCGGTGTTCCCGTTCTCGATGTTCCCGGAGGTGGATCCGGTATTAGGTCCTGAGATGCGTTCCACCGGTGAAGTGCTGGGACTTGCAAAAACACCGGGAGAGGCATTTTTCAAGGCGGAGGAAGGCGCCGGGATGGCGCTGCCGCTTAGTGGCGCGGTACTGATCTCTCTGAATGACGATGACAAACCGGCTGCGGCTGAGATCGCTAAGAGCTTTTCCGAAAACGGATTTACAATCTACGCAACCGGACAGACCTACTCCGTTATTACGGAAGCGGGGATCCCGGCGAAGCGTGTGATGAAGAATTTTGAGGGTGGACGCCCGAATGTGGAGGATCTGATCAAAAACGGTGAGGTGCAGATGATCATCAATTCTCCGATCGGGAAGGGCGCCGAACATGATGACGGATACTTAAGACGTGCGGCGATCAAGGCAAGGATTCCCTATGTGACTACAGTTGCGGCGGGACGTGCAGCGGCGGAAGGCATCCGGGAGGTTGAGAAGTTTGGGAGCGCCAATATCCGTTCCCTGCAGGAATATCAGCAGGGCAGTGTGCTCTAGTATTATTTGAGGAATGATGAGGGGGTAACATGGAAACACCGGAAAGTAGGTACATGGACGCATTTCTACGGATTGCGGGGAAGAGTTTTGCGGATTATCTCGGTTTTCCGTCTTTTTGGGAGTATCTTGAAAGGACATGCTGGTTCCGCGCGAATTTAAGCAGCGGCAAGATTGAGGAGAAGCATTTGACCGGTGCGCTTTTTGGGGAACCCGGACTTGAGGAAGAGGATTCCTATGACGGGTTTGTCGAGAAGCTTCTTTTGGCGGAATCAGAGCTTGCCGGCTTTTTTGATAAGGAGAAGCTCGTGAGCATTTATAACGGAGGCGAAGACTTTGCCTGCGGAGACGGAGATATCGAAACCTCAAGCGGAAGGATCCGTGTTTTGGCGTCCTGTGAACTGGACAGCGAAAAGGGTGAAGTAAGCGGGCTTTTTGTCCTCAGTGATGTTTCGGGTCTTTATGATTCGCATACGCTTGCGCGGAAATATGCGGAGTATGATCCGCTGACGGAGCTTTTAAGCCGTCATGCAGCCGATGTCTACGGGAAAGAGTATCTTTCGACGCATCCGGATGAAGATGCGGTGATGGTTCTTTTGGAGGTGGATCACTTCAAGGATCTGAACGATCGTTACGGACACTATATCGGTGACATCATACTGAAAACGATTGCAAAGGAGCTCACGTCCTTTTTCGGGCACGAGGCGATCATCGCCCGAAACGGAGGGCAGGAGTTTATCGTTATGCTGAAGGATGTTGATCCGGAGGAAGCGGAAGAAAGGATCCAGGTCTTTGCCGAGGCTACGCATCAGGTGGAAAGCGAAGGCAGTACCTATCCGTACACGTTTTCCGTCGGGTACTGCTTCTATCCGACGCAGGGGATCCTTTACCATGACCTGGCCCGCAAAGCTGATAAGGCTAAGTTCAATATCAAGCTCGGGGGAGGCAACTCCTGCTGCAAGTTTGAAAGTGAAATGATGGAGCTGAACAACTTCTAAGGAGAAACCATATGCCACTCAGTAAAAAGCCGGTAAACGGCATGAAGGACATTCTGCCCCGGGAAATGGAGATCCGTGATTATGTGACATCCGTGATCAAAAAGACCTACCGGGAATTCGGATTCACGCCGATCGAAACGCCTTTGATGGAGAACATCGCAAACCTGACCAACAAACAGGGGGGAGAAAACGAGAAGCTGATCTTCAAAGTACTGAAGCGGGGGGAAAAGCTGGATCTTTCCTCGGCAAAGGAGGAAGCGGACGTCGTAGATTATGGAATGCGTTACGACCTGACCGTTCCCCTTTGCCGTTTTTATGCGAACCACGCAAATGAGCTTCCTACGCCGTTCAAGGCGCTTCAGATCGGAAGTGTTTTCCGGGCGGATAGACCCCAGCGCGGACGATACCGCCAGTTTACACAGTGTGATATCGACATTCTGGGCGAAAGCGGAAATCTGGCCGAGATCGAGCTGATCCTTGCCACCACGACGACCCTCGGGCGACTTGGATTCAAAGGATTTGAGATCCGGATTAATGAGCGAAAGATCTTAAAAGCCATGGCAGCATGGAGCGGCTTCCCGGAGGACCGTTACGACAGCATTTTTATTACGCTGGATAAGCTTGATAAGATCGGGATTGACGGGGTTTCGGCAGAACTCAGGGAAGACGGCTTTCCGGATGGAGCCATTGAGAAATATACCGGGCTTTTCCGGGAGCTTTCCGGACGCAGGGACGTAGCAGACGGAGTTTCCTATCTGACGGAAACGCTGGGCGGATACCTGGATCCCTCTATCGCAGATAATCTGAAAGAAATCGCTTCGGCAGTAGAGGGCGCAAAGGATGCGGATTTTGAGCTTGTCTTTGATCCGACGCTGGTGAGAGGGATGAGCTATTACACAGGAACGATCTTTGAGATCGCCATCCCGGAATTCGGCGGAAGCTGCGGAGGCGGCGGAAGGTACGATGAAATGATCGGCAACTTTACGGGCAATCAGGTCAGCGCCTGCGGATTTTCCATCGGGTTTGAGAGGATCATCCTCCTTCTTTTGGAGAGTGGTTTCACAGTACCCGAAAGTACCGGGAAAACGGCTTATCTGATCGAGAAGGGCTATCCTGCGGAGAAAATCCCGGCTGTCATGCGTGAAGCGAAGGCGGAGCGCGAAGCAGGAAAACAGATCCTGGTGGTTCGGATGAACAAGAACAAAAAGTTCCAGAAGGAACAGCTTTCCCAACAAGGATATGATGAATTCAAAGAATTCTTCAATAATTAAATTTTGATATTATTTTTCAGAAAGAGAGACGGATACTTATGACTCAATCCAGAACACATACCTGCGGGGAGCTCCGGCTTTCCGATACAGGGAAAAACGTGACGCTGGCCGGATGGCTGGAAAACTTTCGCGAGGTTGGAAGCAACCTCGGCTTTGTGGTGATCAGGGATTTTTACGGAACGACACAGATTGTTGTGGAAACAGAAGAGATGATGGGCATTTTCAAGGACATCACGAAGGAATCGACGATCCGTGTGAGCGGGACTGTTCGGGAGAGAAGCGCGAAAAATACCGCTCTTCCGACAGGTGAGATCGAAGTGGTCCCGGAAAGTGTTGAGGTTACCGGTCGCTGCCGTTACCGGGAGCTTCCGTTTGAAGTGAATCACAGCCGCGAAGCGGATGAGAGTGCACGGCTGAAATACCGGTATCTGGATCTTCGGAATCCGGAAGTAAAGGCAAACATGGTGCTCCGCTCGAACGTGATCGCAGCACTTCGGAGAGCAATGACAGAGTACGGTTTTCTTGAGATCACAACGCCGATCCTCACAGCTTCTTCTCCGGAGGGGGCGCGGGATTACCTGGTTCCGAGCAGGAAGCATCCCGGGAAGTTTTACGCACTGCCCCAGGCACCGCAGCAGTTCAAGCAGCTTCTTATGACAGCGGGCTTTGACCGGTATTTTCAGATCGCGCCCTGCTTCCGTGATGAGGATGCAAGGGGGGATCGGAGCCCCGGAGAGTTTTATCAGCTCGACATGGAAATGGCGTTTGCATCGCAGGATGATGTGTTTTCCGTTCTGGAGGATGTGCTTCCGCCAATCTTCTCGGAATACGGCAAGTATCAGAGGGCAAGCGGGGCACCGTTCCAGAGGATCCCGTTTCTGACTGCCATGGAGACTTACGGGACGGATAAACCGGACTTAAGGATTGACCTGACCGTCACGGATGTGACAGAACTTCTGTCTGACTGCGGGTTTGAACCGTTCGCCGGGAATCTGGTGAAAGCAGTTGTTATATCTGGATTTAATGAAAGTCGCAAATTTATCGACAAACACTGTGCGGAGGTTGAGGTGCAGGCCGGACAGAAGGCTTACTGGTTCCGTATGGATGAAAATGCGGAGCTTGTCGGCGGTATTGCAAAGTTTGTGCAGCCGAAGAAAGATGAGGTGATCGCTTCGCTCGGCATGAAGAGCGGTGATCTGGTGGTGCTTTCCGCCGGCGACAGAAATGCGGCACTAAAAACAGCGGGTGTCATCATCAAAGCTTTCGGAGCGGCCGTCCCCGGTCATATGGACAGAGAACAGTACACGTTCTGCTGGATCGTTGATTTTCCGATGTATGAGATCGGAGAGGAATCGGGTGAACTGGAATTCTGTCACAATCCGTTTTCCATGCCGTCGGGAGGTCTTGAGACGCTTCTTAAGGCTGAACGCGGTGAGATCGATCCTCTTTCCATCCGGGCGGATCAATATGACCTTGTCTGCAACGGGATCGAGCTTTCTTCCGGCGCGGTCCGGAACCACGATCCGGAGATCATGATCAAGGCCTTTGAGATGGTGAGGCTGGGAGAGGAAGACGTGAAAGCGAAGTTCCCTGCCATGTATAATGCGTTTTGCTACGGGGCACCGCCGCATGCCGGGATCGCACCGGGCGTTGACCGCATGGTGATGCTTCTTGCCGGGGAGGAGTCGATTCGTGAGATCATTCCGTTCCCGATGAATAAAAATGCGCAGGATATTCTGATGGGGGCGCCGGGAACCGTGGAGCCGAAGCAGCTTACGGAGCTTCACATCGCGGTAACGGAAACGGAGGAGTAAAGCCTCCCCAAAAAGAGAGGGATCAAACTTATGCCGGGAATTGTACTCTATCAGCCCGAAATCCCCTATAATACAGGAAACATAGGACGCACCTGCCTTGACGCGGGTGCGTCTCTTCACCTGATCGAGCCGCTGGGGTTTGTTTTAAATGATAAACACCTGAAACGAGCCGGAATGGATTACTGGGACCGGCTCGATGTGACGCGTTACCTGGATTATGAGGATTTTTTGAAAAAGAATGAGGGAAAAAGGATCTGGTATGTCACTACGAAGGCAAGACAATGCTATACCGATGTCAGCTTTCAGGCGGATGATTTTCTGATGTTCGGACAGGAAAGTGCCGGCATTCCGGAAGAGATACTGCTCAATCACCCGGAGGAATGCATCCGGATCCCCATGGCCGCCGGGTGCCGTTCTTTAAATCTCTGCAACAGTGCAGCGATCGTTCTTTATGAGCTTTTGCGTCAAAACGGTTTTCCGACGCTTCTTAAGGAAGGGGAACTCCATCATCACCGCTGGGGTTTCTGATTTCACAGTTTAAACACAAAAAAAACGAAATTCCGTCACAGTTCTTTATTATGCTGTTCTCAGGTTTAGATTTCATATTATTCGAAAGGAGAACAGAAAATGAGGAACGAAGGTGTAAAACGGTTTTTTCAGAAGATGGGACTGATCGGCGCAGGTGCCGCGGTGTTCGGGCTGGTTGCGGGCGGAACATTTGCGGGGGTTGCAAAGCTGACCGGTATCGGAAGTGCTCCGGAGACAACATTAAGCGCAGAAGCTCCGGCTGCAGTCAGTCCGGAAAGAGAGGAAAAGGAAGAAGAGGGAACGAGGCTCCTTACTGCGGAACCGCGTGAGAAAGACCCGGCTGCTGCAACGGATAATTCCATTGCCGAGGTCGCGGCAACCGTGATGCCTTCCATCGTGGCGATCACAACGGTTTCCGAAGCAGAATACCGTAACATTTTCGGACAGAGCACAGGGCAGACTTATCAGAGCAAGGCAGCAGGTTCGGGCATTATCGTAGCGGAGGATAATGATTATCTTTATATCACCACGAATAACCATGTGGTAAACGGTGCAACCGCCCTGACAGTACAGTTTGCGGATGATTCCACGGCTCCTGCAGAGATCAAGGGAACGGACAGCACACATGATCTCGCGGTCGTCATGGTGGATATTGATGATCTTGATGAAGGAACGGATAAGAATATCTCGATCGCAACGCTCGGAGATTCGGACGCCCTTCAGGTAGGGGAAACGGCCATAGCTATCGGGAATGCGCTTGGATACGGACAATCCGTTACGACCGGCATCATTTCCGCGTCAAACAGGAGCTATGACAGCATGGATCCGACAACGGGCGAACCTGTTGTATCGACCCTGATCCAGACGGATGCGGCGATCAACCCCGGAAACTCTGGTGGAGCGCTGATCAACAGCAAAGGTGAAGTGATTGGGATCAACAGCTCGAAATATGCCGATACCACGGTTGAGGGAATGGGTTTTGCAATCCCGATCAATACAGCGAAGGAGATCGTAGAGGCGATCATCAACGATACACTGGATGAGCTTCAGCAGAATGCGGGATATCTCGGTGTTTCCGGAATGGATATCAGCGAAGAGGATGCTGAAAAGTACAATATGCCGCACGGTGTATACATTGCAAAGGTTGAAAAAGAGTCTCCTGCGGAACAGGCCGGACTTCGTCAGGGACAGATCATTACAAAGGTAGACGGAAAGACGATCGCATCCAGCAGGGAACTTGCGCAGACGATCCAGGGTTATCAGGGCGGCGATACCGTGACGGTAACGGTGAATACCGCGGATAACGGAACCTATGTGGAAAACGACGTAACGGTAATACTCGGATCGCAGTCCGACCGGAAAGATCTGGAGGAAGAAAAAGAGGTACCGGAAGAAGAAATGCAGGGCATGCCGGAGGAAAACGGTGAGCAGCAAATGCCCCAGCAACCGGGCTACGGTCAGGGAGGAGAGGCTCCCGGAGAAGGCTATGAGCAGTATTTCGGAGATCTCGGTGACCTTTTTGAACAGTTTATGAGATAAAAGAATAAGAAATTTAATTCATATTTAAGAAATCGTTTATTACCGCCGCTACCCCGTCTTCGTCATTGGAAAGCGTTATGAGGTCAGCGGCGGTTTTTATGTTTTCGGGACTGTTTCCCATGGCGATGCCCGTGCCGGATGCGATCAGGATATCGAGATCATTTTCGGTATCGCCGATGGCCATGGAGTCTTTGATATCAATGTGAAGATGACCGCACAGAAAACGGAGGGCATCTGCCTTGCTGACATCATGTCTTGTGACTTCAAGATTGTTATACCCTCCGGATACCACACGATAATAGGGATCCTTTGAGAGAAAAGAAGCAACCTCCTGCCGGACCGCGTTTCCCTCATCGCCGGGGAAATTCATCGTGATCTTCTGAACAGCGCTTCCGGAGTTTCTGACATACCCCGCAATATCCTCTACCACCTGTCTGGTTTTTTTGATATAATTACGAAGCGGCAGAGCCATTTCAAGCTCATCGATCACAGGGCGGAGTCTGGCATCGGAATAACCGTTTCCGTCAATAAACACATCAAAATGCATATGCTTTGTCACGAGAACCTCAAGGAGAGAGGCTGTTTTATCCGGATCCATGCATTGTGAATAAAGACACTGCTTTCCGGGGAGAGCGTAAACGGCAGACCCGTTGGTGGTGATCGCATAACGGATGTCCGTTTCCTCCATAAAGGCGAGCGGCAGTCCGACAAAAGGTCTGCCGGTGGAGATCGTGACCTCGACGCCGGCGGAGCGCGCGTTTACTACCGCAGTTTTGTTTTTTTCAGTAACGACGCTGTCTGAATTGAAGAGCGTTCCGTCCAGATCCAGCGCCAGAAGCTTCGGTTTTTTCATAACAGCAACTATCGTAACGCAAAACAAAGGAGTAGGCAAGACATGACCCGAAAAGAATTTCGAAAACTGGTCGAAGAGGGACCTCTTTTTCTCGATGGTGCAACAGGCACGAATCTTCAGAAAGCGGGCCTTCCGCTCGGTGTCTGCCCGGAGGAGTGGATCCTTGAGCATCCGGGTGCGATCCTGACGCTTCAGAGGAGTTTTCTGGATGCCGGGACCCGGATCCTTTATGCTCCGACCTTTACCGGAAACCGGATCAAACTGCGGGAGTACGGACTGGAAGAACGCCTTTCCGAGATCAATACCGGTCTCGTTCGCCTCAGCAAAGAGGCGACCGGTGACAGGGCATTTGTCGCCGGAGATATTACCATGACAGGGAAGCAGCTGAAGCCGATCGGAGATCTGGATTTTGAAGAGCTGGTGGAAGTTTACCGTGAGCAGGCGCAGGTGCTTCTTTCCGCAGGCGTGGACTTGCTGGTCGTGGAAACCATGATGAGTGTTCAGGAAACCCGGGCGGCTGTTATCGCGATCCGGGAACTTTCTGAAGACATCCCGGTGATGACCAGTCTTACGTTTGAAAACGGGGGACGGACGCTTTACGGATCAGATCCCGTAACCGCCGTGGTGACTCTCCAGTCATTAGGAGCGGATGCGGTCGGAATGAACTGCTCTACAGGCCCTGCCGATATGCTGCCGCTCCTTCGGGCCATGAAGGAATATGCGACGGTTCCGCTCCTTGCAAAGCCGAACGCAGGACTTCCGGAGCTGGATGAAAACGGGAACACCGTATACCGGATGAGCCCGGAGGAGTTTGCTTCGTACGGAAAAGAACTGCTGGAGGCCGGGGCAGGGATTCTCGGCGGATGCTGCGGTACCGAGAGTGCGCATATCAGGGCGCTGACGGAGGCGCTGAAAGGGGAGGCGGCTCCTCCGATCAGAAGGTCGCCGAGGCGTGTCCTGACCTCGGAACGGCGGTTTTATGAGATCCGGCTGGATGGTGCACTTGGCATAGTCGGAGAGCGTGTGAATCCCACCGGAAAGAAAAAACTCCAGGCAGAGCTTCGCGCAGGAAGCCTTTCCCTTGCGCTTGAAATGGCGAAGGAGCAGGATGAACGCGGTGCTGCTGTTCTGGACGTTAATATGGGTGTCAGCGGGATCGATGAAAAAGCGATGATGCTGGAGGCAGTTGAGGAACTGACCTCAACGGTGGATACGCCTCTTTGCATCGACTCCAGCTATCCGGAGGTGATCGAGGCGGCGCTCCGCATTTATCCGGGACGTGCGCTCATCAATTCCATTTCTCTGGAATCGGAAAAATGCGATCGTCTTCTTGCGGTCGCCCAAAAATACGGTGCGATGTTCGTCCTTCTTCCGCTCTCGGACGAGGGCCTTCCGAAGGATCTTGAAGAAAAGAAGGAGAATATCAAAAAGGTCTCGGAAAAGGCCTTTGCGCTCGGGATGACAAAGGAGGACATCGTGGTGGACGGCCTTGTGGCAACGGTTGGCGCGGAGCCGGAAGCGGCGAAAAATGTGCTTGATACGATCCGCTATTGCAGGGATGAACTGGGCTTTGCCACGATCTGCGGACTTTCCAACATTTCTTTCGGTCTGCCGGAACGGCAGTATCTCAATACGGCGTTTCTGACACTTGCGATCGGAAACGGTCTGACGCTTGCCATTGCGAATCCGTCACAGGATCTGCTCCTTAATATCGCAAGCGCCGCGGATCTTCTGCTTCATAAAGAGGGCAGTGCCGAAAGCTACATCAACCGTATGGCCTCGCAATCCGGAGGAGAGAAGACGGCGGAGGCGAAAGGAGGAACGCCGGAATCAAAAGACCCGGCAGAGATTGTTCTTCATGATGTGATCTCCGGGGATGAAAAAAAGATCAAAAAGGATGTGGAGATTCTTCTGCAGACTGGGAAAGCACCGGGAGAGATCATCAATAGTGTCCTGATCCCCGGAATTAATGAGGTTGGAGACAAATATGAAAAGAAGATTTATTTTTTACCGCAGTTGATCGCAAGTGCAAATGCCATGAAAGCGGCGCTGGAGATCCTGGAGCCGATGCTAGGGGGAGCATCTGATGCCGCCGCGCCGGCAACGATTATCATTGCCACGGTGGAAGGGGATATCCATGATATCGGAAAGAACCTGGTTGCCCTGATGCTGAAGAATTACGGATACCGTGTGATCGATCTCGGAAAAGACGTTTCGGCAGAAGCGATCCTTGAGGCCGCATTCAGGGAAAAAGCAGATGTGATCGGTCTCTCTGCGCTGATGACAACCACCATGGTACGGATGAAGGAAGTGGTTGCGCTTGCAAAGGAGAAACAGTATAAAGGGAAGATCATCATCGGTGGAGCCTGCATCACGCAGGATTATGCGGATGAGATCGGCGCGGACGGGTATGCGGCGGATGCCGCCGGTACCGTAAAGCTGGTGGAGAGGTTGCTCTCTTAAGGCTTTCTATTTTGCTGTTGACTTTCAGGGGGATTCTTATTATAATAGCAGAGCATGTTGTGCTTGGCATGTATCGCACTAAAGCTCGAACGTCACCGATGGCTCGTTCTCGCTAAGTGCTCATAACTAGGCGATGTAGCTCAGCTGGCTAGAGCACACGGTTCATACCCGTGGTGTCGAGAGTTCAAGTCTCCCCATCGCTACTTCTTAGGAATCCGCAAATTCTTGTGTATCAAGGGTTTGCGGGTTTTTCGTTTTTGGGATTTTGGCTACCAAAGGCCTTTTTTTGGCTACCAAAGTAGCCAGAAAAAAGTATCAGCCAGCATGCATTTCGAGAACTCTTTTTGCTTCGTCCAGATCAAGGCCGGTGTAGTAATGCTGATCGATCACTTTGCCGGAATTTCCGTACAGTTTTCCTGTCATGACGATATTTCCGCCGGAGTTGTTCAGAGTCTGGGTGATCGCGTTTCGTCGGAAGCTGTGAGGCCCTTTCCGCTTTTCGCGGGATATCTCGATATCAAGCGCTCTGCACATTTTTGCGTAATAACGGTAGATCGAATTGTTGTGAATTGCTTTTTCGGGGTCATCACGGCTTGGAAAAAGATATTCGCTGTCGATACCGTACTGCTCATGTACCGCCTGCAGACGGTCGAGAAAATCCCTTACCGTATTTGTGATCGGATATTTCCGATCACGCCGGGTTTTTGTATGGGACACGATCAGGGTGGAACTGCCGGTTTCCGCCGTTTTCTTTACCACTAACTGTTCGCGGTGGATATGGATGAATAAAATTATGGTACAATGACTATAACATACAGATTATAAGATGATACGAGTTCGTTACTGCAATCCACAAAAAACACGCGGGCTTTGCCGGTGGGCAGCCTGAAGTATATTCGCAGCGACTGCCCCGATAACCTGTCAGACGAAGAAGTTGCCTGGCTGAGGTCAAACAACGTCCTGACGATTGTTGATCTGCGGGAAGAATCGGAGTACACAAGGAAACGAACCCCCGGGGAGTGGATGCTCCCCGGGATTTTGTTGAGTGACGATTTCCGTTTTGAGAGAGCACTATTTTGATAAACATCCGCAAAATAATAGAAATTGCGGATGAAATTATAATTATTTATTGACTTAATGCTCTATCCATATTACAATTTAGAAAACGCTCCGCAAAAGAACACAAAATGCGGATACAATTCCAAATGCTGGAGGACTGGCGATGAAGACACGTGCAGAATGCTTGAAGGAATATGGCTCGGATTACTACATTGAGAAAAAAATAGAAGAGGGTAAACTGTTCAAGGTTGGAAAGGGGGTTTACTCTGAGGAGAAGCATGTTCCGGAAATTGCTGTTTTTTCGTACAAATATCCGAAAGCCGTACTGACTATGAAAAGCGCATTTTATTTCTATGGGCTTACAGATGTCATACCGGATGAATGCGACTTGGCGACAAAGAGGGACGCTGCCAAGATTAAGGATAAGAGGGTGAAACAGTATTTTATCCAGGATGATTTTTTTGACGAAGGGATTGAGACCGCCAAGTATAAGGGGTATGACATTCAGATTTACAGTAAAGAACGTATGCTGATCGAGCTTGTACGGTACAAGAGTAAGCTGCCGTTTGATTATTACAAAGAAATCATTCTGAATTATCGGAAAACGTTACCGCAGCTTAGCATTCAGAAAATACAGGACTATGCTTTAATGGCGCCTAAAAGTGATAAGGTGCTGGATACTTTGCAGATGGAGGTGTTTTGATTGACAAATATAGAAGAAATGGCAGAAAGATACCGGGAAGAGGGTTATTCTGACAGAAATGCTGATGCCAGGGTTTGTCAGGACATTGTTCTGAAAGCAATTGCTGAAAGCAACCTCGGAAGAAATGTGACAATCAAAGGTGGCGTCGTGATGCGGAGTATTACCGGTGATAAGAGGCGTGCGACGGAAGATCTCGACCTGGATTTTATCAGATACTCTCTGGAGGATGATTCGATCAGGCGGTTTATTTCCAAACTTAATTGCCTGGAGGGGATTTCTATAGAAATCAGGGGCGACGAAATAGAGCCGTTATCGCAACAGGAATACAGCGGCAAGCGAGTCTATGTTGTGATCAAAGATGATACCGGACACTCTATGACCAGCAAGATTGATCTGGGAGTTCATGCAAATCTGGATATTGAGCAGGATACATTTTGCTTTGATGTTTGTATGGATGACGAGGGTGCAAGCCTGTTGATCAATTCTTGCGAACAGATATTTGCAGAGAAACTGAGGTCACTGCTACGGTTCGGTCCATTTTCTACAAGATACAAGGACATTTTCGATTTTGTTTATTTGAAGGAGCATGTGGATTTGGAGAAGCTGAAGGCGTGTATTCGGACATATATTATTGATGAGCCGTCACTCAGGGAAAAGAGTATGGATGACGTGCGAAATAGGGTTACTGCCACCTTTAATAACCGCAGATTTATGAGAAATGTTGAAGGCTCCGGTGACAGAAATTGGCTCCAGATGGATGTGGGTGAAGCCTTTAGGGAGACTCAGGATTTTTTGAGGCAAATCAATTTATGATCTTCGTTTCGGGCTGGATCTGCTCATATTCATTTCTACGCATTATTTTTCTGGCTACCGATCTGGCTACCTTTGGATGGATGAAGCGCGGGAAAGCTCCTTTCTTTCAGTGTTTCCGGGATTGTTGTCCCGGATTCAAGTCTCCCCATCGCTACGAACAGATGGCTCGTGGATCCTTACATGATAAAGGGTTGCGGGCTTTCTTTTTGTTATCATTTGCCAATTCGCACAGGAATTGTATTTGTAATGAATTTTGTAGTAAAATAATAGTTGGTGAAACGCTGGTTAAAGCGTTTCCCGCGCGAAATTCTCCAAAAGAGATATTACAGGAGGTATATGAGTACGGTGACTGGCGAAATCGTGGATAATAACAGGATTGATTCTCTGCAGGGCATACGAGCGCTTGCTTTTTTAGGGATTTTTTTATTTCACTCCGGCGATACTGTTTTTTCTTCTGGTGGAGCATGGGGTGTCTCTGTCTTTCTGATCCTCTCCGGATTTCTCATGGTTTATTCATACTATGACAGTGATCGAATAGATCAGCATGGTTTTTTTTACAGCATCAGATTTGGAATAAAAAAAATCAGGAGACTCTATCCTCTGCATATCACGATGCTGCTGTTGGCACTGCCGATTTTGATTTTAAAAAATCAGCAGCTTCCGCTGAGGGAAGGGATTCTGGATACTGCAGGAAAGTTTGCGCTGGACACGTCTTTGCTGCAATCATGGGTGCCGGACAAGGAGGTTTATTTTTCCTTAAACGGGGTTTCGTGGTATTTATCTACAGCTTTGTTTTTGTATATGATGTTTCCTCTGATTTTGTTTTTCATCAAAAAGTATAAAGGAATCAAAACAGCTGTAGTGGTGATCCTCATAACCTTTGGGTTACAGATCCTCCTGGCATTTGCCGCTTATCTGGTGCAGAAAAACCTGATCCCCAAAGATGATCTGATCCATTGGTTTGTATATATTTTTCCGCTTTCACGTCTGGAAGACTTTGTCATCGGCTGTAATTTGGGGTATCTTTTCCTGCAGCGGAAAAAGACGGACAGGATCGGAAAAAAACAGGGGAATTTGCTGGAGTTTGGCGTGATCATAGTGACCGTGATTGAATGGATTCTCTATGCCTGCCTGGTAGGTATTCCGGAGAAGTCAATGAGCCCGGAGAATTGGGCGGGACTTACGGTGGTATGGACAATGACGTCATGCGCATTGGTGTACGTATTTGCTTTGGGGAAGGGAATTCTGTCCAGGCTGCTCAAAAGCCGGCCGTTTGTCTTTCTCGGGAATCTGAGTGCCAGTTGTTTTCTGATCCACTATATGGCCTATACCTATTTGACGGTGTTTGAATATGAACTATTTGGAAAGGACGCGATATATGTTAATATGATACTGGCTTTTTTCATTACGATTGCAGGCGCCTTTTTATGGGAAAAATTATGTGGAAGAATCCGTAACAAGAGGTTGAGAGGATGACTGTTGAAGATTGAATAAGGGGGGGGCTTATGAATTCTGATTATTCCATTTCTATTGTAACACCGTTCCACAACACAGATTTAAAGCTTTTTCAACGTTGTGCCCGGAGTATGCGGGAGCAGACACTGGGATTCGAAAACATTGAATGGATTGTTGTGGTTCACAATTCGGATCCGACGTATCTGGAGGGTGTCAGGGAACTCCTGGGAGACGATCCCAATATCAGGATCGAAGAAATTCATAATGACTGTGGCTCTCCATCCAGTCCCAGAAATCACGGCCTTTTACTTGCGACGGCGGATTATGTGGGTTTTTTGGATTCGGATGACGAATATACCCCGGAGTGTCTTGAGCATGCGCTTTCCCATATGAAAAGCTCGGGAGCGCAGATTACATGGTTTCGTCGGGAATACGAGCTGGAAGACGAAAACAGTATTCCGATTTCGGAAATTGTGCTTTGGGATCAGACAAGAAGCGAGATCATTGTTACCAGAGACGAAAACTGGGACGATGAGAAAATGTTCAGCGGGATCTGCGGTATGGTGACCTCGAGACTTTATGACCGAAGATTTCTTATGGAGCAGGGGCTTCTTTTTGATGAAAGTGTCCCTTTTGCCGAGGATTATCTGTTCAATCTGGAAGCATACGGGCATGCGGAGAAAATCTGTTATCTGCCGCAGATGATCGGTTATCACTATTATATCAACAACAAATCTCTCGTACAGGGAAAGGAGAAAAGCGCAAAGACTCTGATCTCGTATGCGGAGGGTTATAAAAAAGTGTTTGATACCGGTCTTCGTTATGGCTTCTACATGAATGCCATCATCGGAGGACTCTGCTGCGTCCTTGCGCGTTTTATGGTTTCTTCCACGACGCTCACACTGGAAGACAGAATCCGGATCCGGGATATTTTAAGCCGTTATCTCGATATCATGGAGCCGATCCGTGTATCCAAGCTATACTCGGAAAAGGATGTGAAAAACCGGTATGATTTTCCGAGGGATGTGATTCTGAATCCGGAAAAATACGCGGAGCAGGGAAGCAGAGAGGTACTTATTGACGCAGGAATCCGGAAACAGTATCTTCATTCGGATTATCAGTATATCCTGAAAAAGATCATCGATGTAAACGGCATGACCGATATGGGGAAACGTTGCAATCTTGTGGATATCATGTCTGTCGAGGGCTTCCAGACCAGAGTGCCGGTAACGAAGTACGAAACCTATGAACCGATTGTGAATCTTCAGACCAGGATCGGGGAATCCGGTATTCTTACTTCCGATCCCGTTATCGGTTATGTCATTCGCTCGAATCCTTTCGGCTCCCCCAGAATGTTTCCCGTTACGGAGCGGCATCTGAAACCGTATGTGGACGCCTTTACAAGAATGGTGGAGGATAAGGTTTCCTTCCTTCTGTTTGAATGCCTTCCTCCGGTCAAAAAATACAATGACAACACCTACCTGAACTCAATCAGCGGGATGACGCTTTCCGCATATCTTACAAAGTATCTTCAAAGAACGGGAAAAGACCCTGATTTTTTCACCTCTCCCGGATCACTTCTGAAAACCGGAGAGATGGCTGACTTTACTTATGTAAGGCTCCTGTATGCGCTGAGAAGGAGGGATGTGGAACAGATTGTGTCTCCGCTCACATGGGGCATCGTAGATGCTTTCTGGATTTTGGAAAAGAACTGGAAACAGATGGTAGAGGAGATCCGAAACGGTACGATCGGTTATGATGCGCATATTTCCGAATCTCTGCGCGCTGCGTTTGAAGAAGACATGAAACCGGATCCGGAGCGCGCGGACGAACTGGAGGCGATCTTTGAGAAAGGTTTTGAAGAACCGGTTGCAAAGCTGATATGGCCGGGACTTTCCATGGTGGTGGCCGGAGGAATGGGGACTTATCGGATTTATACGGATCGTATGAAGCGCTATACCGGCGACGTGACTCACCGGAATTATGCCCTTTCCACATCCGAAGCGCTTATCGGAATGGAAACGGAAAAACCGGATCTTTATTCCCTCGCGATGCAAAATGCTTTTGTCGAATTTGTTCCGGTAGAGGGAGAGGATAAAAATGCCGTTTCCGCTCCCCATACGGAGATCGGGAAAGAATATACGCTGCTTCTGACCACATACGCCGGTCTTTACCGGTATGAATATCAGCAGGCCGTAAAGGTACAGGAGTTTCGTGATGAGGTGCCGCTGTTTTCCCTGGAATATGCGTTGTTTGAAAGAGTCCCCATGGGCGGCGGTTTTGTGACGAATATGGAGATTTATGATGCATTGAGAGAAATGGCATCGGTATTTTCCATCCGGCTGATGGACTATGTGTTTCATTTCCGGGAGGAGGAGAAATTGCTGGAGATTCTTGTGGAAACCGAAGAGGACAGTTTGGAAGCGCTTCCGGAGAGAGAAAAAGTTGCAGCGGCTTTGGACGCGACATTAAAGAAGAGAAGCGACGCCTATCGTATCGCGCGAGAGAGAGATCATCAGCCGCCCCTGTCCGTACTGTATCTGGAGAGTGAAACGCAGTTTCTGTTTCGCGATATATACAAGGCGAAAACACGGTGTGCACCGGATCAGCTCGCTCCGGTGAGAAATCTTCAGACCGAGGAATTGAAGCAGTTCTTTTTTGGCAGAGTATTACGAGGATCATAACGTGAAACATGCATACCTGATCATGGCACATGGCAACCGGAAGCTTCTGGAAATACTTTTGGAGCTTCTGGATGAACAAGACAATGATATTTATCTTCATATTGACGCCAAATCCGATATAGATCCGGAAACGTTTTCCGGATGTGTGCAGCGGTCTTCTTTGCGGTGCTATAAAAAGATCAGGGTTTTCTGGGGAGATCTTTCGCTGACGAGATGTCAGTTTTATCTGCTGAAAGAGGCTGTAAAGCAGCACCATGATTACTATCATCTGATATCCGGTTCGGATCTTCCGCTGAAAACCTGCAGAGAAATAGAGGAATTGTTTTTGCGTTATAAAGGCAGGCAGTTTATCAGTTTTGACTCGGACGGGCCTTCTGAGTCGGAGAACTGCAAATACATCCATCCGCTGCGTCCTTTGATCACTCGCTGCAAGGACAGGCAATCCTCTCTGGCGCGTGGTTTGCACAGGATGGATGAGTATTTTGTCGATCTTCAGAAGAAGCGGGGAAAGGAGACCGGGCTGTCACGCGGATCGAACTGGTATGATATCACCCATGAGCTGGCGGTGGATTTCGTTTCCCATGAAAAAGAACTCCTGAAGGCTGTCAGGTGGACATTTCCTCCGGACGAGAGCGTCCTGCAGACCTATTTTCGAAAGTACGGAGGTCGGTTCCTTCTTTACGGAACAGAGCCCGACTATGAGAGATCGATCCTGCGGAAGATCGACTGGCAGCGGGGGAACGGATTCAGTCCGTACACATGGCGGAGTGAGGATTATGAAGAGTTGATGAATTCGGATATGCTTTTTGCAAGAAAGTTTGACTGGGATGTGGATCGGGATATTATCCTTCGGATCCGCGAAACTCTTCTGCAAAGGCGGAAAGAAGAAAAGGCTGCGATCGGGGAGGCGAGGATATGAATTTTACCGTTTTGGAGCAGTCGCGTTTTTTTATCGATTTGCCGGAAACCTCTCAGGTCATGGTGCTCGAGGCGACCCTTTCGTTTATACCGGATATGGCACTGGTGAAAAAAGCCTGCGCTGAGACGCTGCCGTGTTTTCCGAGGTTTGCCGGGAGAGCGGTCATCGCTGCTGACGGAAAAGGCGTTCTTTTGATCCGGAATACGGAAGAGATGCCGGTATCTAAAGAGGAAGCCCCGAAAGAGCTCGGGACAGATGAGACCAACAACTATCTGTTTCGTGTGATCGTGAGCGGAAGGAGACTAACGTTTGCCGCGTACCATTCCCTTGGAGACGGACTTCTTTTTGTTCAGTTTTTTGTACAGCTTCTTTCTCATTATCTGAAAGAAGCGGGCGAGGATATCACGGTGGAGGAACCGATCCTTTCGCAAGGGAAAGACTTTCAAACACTTTTTGAAAAGCCGGAGAAGGGATTTCGGGATGTGATCGCAGAGGCGCCAAAGCTTCCGGCTGTCGGGCGGGATGATCTGTTCTTTGACCCCAGGGACGATGCTCTCTACGGGAAACGTGATTTTTATACATGGAGGCTTTTATGGGATGCCGGGGAATTGAAGACAACGCTTTCCGAATATGCCGTGACGCCGCTCGTTTTTTTTCAGGTACTGATCTCGGAAATACTGAGGGAGCAGTGCGCGGTAGGGGAACGGGTGATAGAGGGCGGTTTTGCCATTGATCTGCACCAGCGTCTCCATAGCAGATCGCAGTGTGAGTTCGGCACGCTCTCTTTGCTCCATTATCATCCGGAATATGATGCGCTTTCATTTGAGGAGAAGCTCCTTAGGACAAAAAAGGAACTGGATCTGAGAATGGAGCTTCCGGCGATCAGATATGAACTGGACCAGATGAATTCCTACGCCGCGGATACCCTGAAGTATTTTGACCTCAGAAAACCGGAGGTCATCCGTGAATTTTTACGAAAAAGAGAAAAGGGCGGATCCACCTTTTTTATTTCTAATCTCGGAAGGCTTATGATGCCGCCGGAACTTCTCGAGAGGATGATCGGGATCAATATTTACAGCCCGCCTGCCGGCTATGAGGGGAACTATTATCTCTACTCTCTCGGTGATCAGAGCGTCCTCACTTATACCGGAAACAGTACCAGCCACCAGGTTATGGAGCGTCTTCAGGAGAAACTTGAGGAGCATGGCGTTCATTCCCGTGCAGAGATCATCGGGCTGAAACAAACGGATTATCTCGGCAGGCTGCCATTAAGCGGTCACGGGGAGATGAAGATGGAAGGATTGAAAGAGAACGAGCATGAAGCGGGAAAACAGTCTTGATCTGATGCGGGTGATCGCAGCCTGCAGTATTGTATTTTTTCACTCAGCAGGAAACCTCAACACAAAGTTTGCGCTCGGCACCGACATGAGCGGCGCGGAGATGGTGACCGTTCTCGGTCTTACTTATATGGTAAAGGCCGCTGTCGTATTGTTCCTTTTGGTCTCGGGCGCTTTTACGCTGTCCTCGTCCGGGCTTTCAGACGTGCGTGGGCATTATCGTAAAACATGGAAAAAACTCGGTATTCCAACGCTGATCTTCAGTCTGGTTTATCTCGGACAGGCTTTTGCCATCTGGATGGAGGGAATCCGCGAAGGGATTGACCGGTTTTTGTGTGAACCGAAGGAAATCGCATCAGAGCTTCTTAAAATGCTTCTGAAGGGAGAAACGGCCTCCCATCTCTGGTATCTATATCTTTTGATTGCACTGTATCTGATGGCACCGTTCCTCCGAAAGCTGCTGGATATGATCGGAGATCATGAGCTTCTTCTGTCCGTGATACTGATTCTCTGGGGATGGGTGAGCCATATGACGGCAGAACATTATCTGACCTGGGACTTGGGATATGCAGCGGAAAACGCCGGAATCTTCATACTCGGATATGTCCTGCATGAAAAGGAAAAGAAGGCTGACGCGATAAGAGGAGCGGGACACTGCTTCCTCTTTGCGTTGATCATTCTTCTCGTTCACGCCGTGGGTTTCATGCTCTTCAGGAGTAATGCGGTCTTATCCGTAATTTTTGTACCGGATACGCTGAGCGGTCTTACCGCATTGGAGAGCGCTCTGATATTCGTGGGCTTTATGAGGCTTCACATTTCTCATGACTTCGGGATGCTCTCTTCGCTTACCTACGGTGTGTACCTGATCCATCCGCTCGTGGGCTCGCTTGTAGCCGCGGCCTGGGCAGGGATCATGGGCATTTCCTATTTCTCGGTTGGCGATACTGTTGGCACTGTATTCCTTTATGGAACGATCATTTGTATTCTGAGCTTTATTGTTGTATGGCTATGGAAACGGATCCGGAGTCATTCCGGAAGAAAGCGGGAGGCTTAAAAACGGATGGACGCACTGCAAAATACTGTGGTCGAAACTGCACAGGGAAAGGTAAAAGGCGTTGAGGAACGCGACGGGATCGTTGTTTTCCGGGGGATTCCCTATGCGGCTCCCCCTGTCGGGGAAAACCGATGGAAGGAAGCCAAACCCCATGAGAAATGGGAGGGGGCTTGGGATTGTTCCTCCTTTGGGAACAGCGCACCGCAGAACATGATGGATGAGGTTTCGCAGCTGATCTGGACAGAGGAATTTCAGATCAGCAACAGAACCTATTCCGAGGACTGCCTGACGTTGAATCTCTGGACCAAGGCGGGGCTCCGGGATATGCCGGTGGTGGTCTATTTCTATGGCGGCGGTTATGTTTCCGGCGGTTCCTCCTGCGAGATCTATGATGGCACGGTTCTTTCGGAGGCCGGGATCGTTTATGTCACATTTAACCACAGGGAAGGGACGCTGGCACTTTTTGCCGGGGAGGAGCTTTCAAAGAAGTCAGAAAGCGGGACATCCGGGAATTATATGCTTTCGGATGATATCACGGCACTTCGCTGGGTAAAAGAAAACATCCGTGCTTTCGGCGGTGATCCTGATAATGTGACGATCTGGGGACAGAGCTCGGGTGCGGGTCAGGTCAACGCGCTTTCCATATCGCCTCTTGCAAAGGGACTTTTTTCCAGAGTTATTTCGATGGGATATAACAATTATGTGGATTTTCTGTTTTCTAAGCCATGGATGGAGCAGAAAGAAGCATATGCATTTGGAAAAGAACTTCTTCAGCAGATGGGCTGTTCGCTGGAAGAGGCATACGAAAGGGATTTCCATGAGTTCTTAAAATATCCGCAATTCGGAACGCTTCAGATTGACGGGCGATACATAGAATCTGATTTCCGGCATGGCGTGCTTAGCGGCCTTACGGACGGAATCCCGTTTATGATGGGTTCTGTACCGGGGGATGCTGTTGTAATGCCGTTTCTTCGCCCCGCGATGGCGTGCGGGGAAAAAAAGGCTCTGGAGGAAGTACTGTCAGGGTTTTTCGGACCGGAAAATACAAAGGAGATCTGGAAAGCGTATGAGATCGAAAATCGGGAGAATCCGGAAGTCCTTGCGGAAATGAAAGAAGATCTGCTTGTCGGTGCGATGCTGGACTTTGCACTTGGCCGAAAAGAGAGAGAATGCGGGGAGCTGACTTATATCTACTACTTCAGGCATCCGATGCCGGGACCGAACCAGACACGATTCGGCGCATTCCATTCCTGTGAGGTGCCTTATTTTATGAATCATTTTTCCGCTCTCCGTGATGTACACTGGAAGGAAGAGGATTTTGCGCTCGGCGCTCTTTCAAGCAGAGAACTCATTCATTTTATCAAAACCGGAAAGCCCGCAGGGGATGCGTTTCTTCCGTCCGACGGTACCAACTATTACTCCATCGACGCGGCGGAGCAGCAAAATTTGATACTGGATCCGCGTAAAAGGGATCTGTGGTTTGAGATTTTTAAAGGAGGTGTTCGATGAAACCGTTTTTCAGTATCTTAATTCCTGTTTACAATCAGGTGGGTAAAATGGAGGAGTGCATTGCTTCGCTCGATGCGCAGGAGTTTACGGATTATGAGGTGATTTTCGTCAATGACGGTTCTACGGATACCTCTCAGGAAATGCTGGAAGAGTATGCGAAAAAGGACCGGAGAAGACGGACCCTTGTCCATGAGAGCAACCGGTCGCTTCTTTGGGCGCGTTATACCGGTATGAAAGATGCAAAAGGAGAATATGTACTGTTTTTGGACAGTGATGACTTTTTTTCCCACGATGCGCTTCGGCTGCTTCATGAGAGACTCACGGAAACGGCAGAACCGCCGGAAATCCTCCGGTTTGGTTTCGTAACGGAGCCGGAAGGGACAGAGACGCTTCCGATAGAAACGGAGGATATCCTCCGAAGTGTTCTGACAGGGGAGATCACCCCTTCGATCTGGAAGAACTGCTACAAAAGAAACGTGATAGAGGATCTGCTGCAAAAAACGGAGCCTTTTTACTGCAACATGGCGGAGGACGCCTGTCTGTCCGGAATGCTTTATTCCATAGCAAAAAGCTTTGGTATCTTAAATCAATGCATTTATCATTACAATTCCGGCGGCATGTCCAGCAGAGGCAGCAATCTGAGCCTGGAAAAAATGAAACGGGATATGGGAAGCGTGGAAGAAGCAGGGTCGCATCTCAAAGGTTTTATGGAAAAATATAATCCCGCGTATGCGTCGCCGGCGCGCATTTCCGCAAAGCGCATGGTGGAATTTGTGATTCTCCAGCACGTGGTCTTTGAAGAAAGCTGGGAGAAGGTATTTGATTATCTCAGGTTTGTGAAGGACGGAGAGGATGGCAGATATGCGCCGTTTTTTGACATGGCGTGCAATAAACTGATTCCGGTGCGGGTAAAGTATGCCATCGGGATCAGCCTGACCAAAGAAGACAAAGAGAACATTTTCAGCAAATATGAGGAGGATTTATGAACGATCATCCGTTTTTCAGTATCTTGATTCCGGTCTACAACCGGGAAAATCAGCTTAATGTTTCACTGGAATCCCTTCAAAAACAGACATTTTCGGATTACGAAATCATCTATGTCGATGACGGCTCGACTGACGGTTCTTATCAGGAGCTTCAGAAGATATCCGGCGGGGATGAACGGATCAGGGTTTTTCAGCACGAAAAAAACCGTTCGCTTCTTGCTTCCCGTTTTACGGGGATGAAGGAAGCAAAAGGCGAATACCTGCTTTTTTTGGACAGTGATGATTACTATACGCCGGATACGCTGGAGGCGCTGCATCATGAAGCAGAGCTTCATCCGGCGGATGTATTGATATTCGGCGTGAACTATACGGTTTCCGGAAGGGAGGCGCATCCGCTGATCACAGAGGATCCTCTGAAAGATCTTCTGCAGGGAAGGATAGCTCCCGGCGTTGTCATGAAGAGCCCGAAAAGAAGCGTGGCGGAAAAAATAATGAATACAGCAGAGCCGTTTTACTGCAATATGGGAGAAGACAGCTTTATGTCCACGGTGATATTTGCAAATGCTAAGAGCTGTCATGCTTTAGATCGCCTTTTCTATCAGTATGTGGATGAGGGAGGAATGTCCGCCACTTCCGGAAAGCACAGCGTGGAAATGATGAAAAAGGCGCTTGACAGCCTGAAGGCTTCCGGAGAACATATCACAGAATACATCTCGAAGTATCAGCCGGACTATCTCGAATACGCACGGGAAGCGTCAAAACGTCTTCTCAGGTACGCCGCACTTCAGTATACACTGTATGAAGAAGATTACCGCGACGTATATGAAGCACTGGATCTGCTGCGCAAAGAAGGGTGCCTTGATGCTTTTGATTTTGGCTGTAACCGCGTGCTTGAGGCAAAGGTGAAGAGGAGCCTTGGCATGGAAGCAACATTTCATTTTGATCTGAAATAAAGGAGGAAGCTATGAAACTTGGTGTATCAAATCAGTATTTTTATTATACCAGATCGGGTCAGCAATCCTTTTTCCTTGGATTTCGTATGGTCTTTCAGGAAGAGGTGGATGAAGCGGCTTTTCGGGAGGCTGCGACCGAGGCGGCACGCCGTTATCCGGAATTGTGCGTGAGAACCGTCATCAGCGACGGAAAATTGATGGCTGTCCGTGAAGACGCGCCGCCCTGCTTTTTCCCTGAAGATAAGGGCGTGGTGCGGGTCGGCAGTGATGAGACGAACGGACATCTCTTTTGCTTCAGGATGGGGAAAAAGAGCGTTTTCATGTCTTTCTATCATGGAATGACGGACGCATACGGTGCATTAAAGCTCTTAAGAACACTTTTTCTCCTGTATGCAGATCGCACGGGCTATCCGATTTCGGAATCCGATCGGGAAGCGCTTCTTGCGGAGCTGAATAGAGAAGCTGTTCCCTCCGACGCGGATGAGTTTCCTTCCTTTGATCCATACCGCGAATATGCGGATCCTGAAGCTGTTCCGGAATGGCGCTATGATTTTCCGGAGGCGTTCGGAATTTCCTCAAAGCTGTATGATGAGACAAATTCCACACTTCATAAATATGTGGTGGAGACAAGTATCTCTGCGTTCATAAAGAAAGCGAAAGAGAACGGAAGCTCCGTGGTGCCGTTTCTTGTAGATACCTTGTCCGGCGCCATCTGTCGATACGCCAACAAGGGGGATCTCCCGGTCGTCACTATGGTTCCCGCAGATCTGAGACCGCTTTTTTCCACCAGGACACTTGCGAATTTTTCCGACGGGATGTTTTTCCCGTGGTTTACGTCGAACCTTGACAGACCTGTGGAGGAGCGCTGCCGGGATCTGAAGGATTATCTGATGAAGCAGAGGACCGTAAAGAACTTCCAGGCAATGATGGCATCGAAGTGTAAAGAGATCGCTTCTTATGAGGAGCGACACATGTTAGAAGAACTCATCCACCCGGAACCGGAGAGCAAAAAAAAGACGCCTCCGCCGGTGAGGAGAGTTACCTATGCCCTTTCCTATCCCGGAAAGCTTGATCTCGGATACGGACTGGACGGAATGCTCGAGGACTTTTTCCTGGATACGTCGGTGAACGCATTTTCCGCAATTGTTCAGACGTATGGAGACAGGATGAGGGCCCTGCTCATCCAGCGCTCCGACGATCCCGCATTTCCGGAGTGGGTAAAAAAAGGATTTGAAGATGCCGGATTATCGGCCAGACTGTCTGATCTTGGCATGATGGAGCCGGATGTCGTAGATCTTTCCGCATTAAAGACTGTTTAAACACATGAAAACCATTCTGAAATATATTGATAAAAAAAACAGATTCGGTGTGCTGATCGCCGCGGTTTTCATCGTGGCGCAGTGCTTCTTTGATCTGAAGATTCCGGATTATGTAACGGAAATGACGGAGATGCTTCAGGCTGATCAGCCGACGATGGATGCTGTCATACATTCCGGTGTGGGAATGTTGCTTTGTGCACTGATCAGTTTTTCTCTTGCCGTCGCTTCAAGCTTTCTGCTCAATAAAATGTCTTCCTCCATGGGGACGAAGCTGCGTTCTGCCGTATTCGACCGTGTGCTTGATTACTCTCTTGAGGAGGTAGGCCGTTTCTCGGAGAGCAGTCTCATCACGCGCTGTACACAGGATATTAACATGATACAGATCTTTTTCTCTGCGGGTCTTGCGCTTCTCATAAAAGCACCGTTTCTTTCCGGCATCGCGATTTTCAAAATATCCGGACAACAGATGGAGTGGACGGCGGCTACAGTGATCGCCGTCCTCGTGATTCTGCTCATGATGGCGATAGTGCTTCTTTACTGCAGCAGAAAAATGACAAGAATGCAGCAATGCGTGGACAGCCTGAATAGTATGGGAAAAGAGCACATTTCGGGACTCCGCGTGATTCGTGCCTTTCATACAGAGCGTTTTCATCAGGATCGTTTTGAAAAAGTCAATTCGGAGCTGGAGGGGATCAGCGTATCGAACGGGCGTATGATGGCGTTGATGCTGCCCGGTTTCGTGTTTGTGATGTATGCGCTCAATCTTGCAATCTATCTTGCCGGGATCGTGATCATCGGAGGTGCTGAAAACGCACAAAGAGCAGCTCTTTACGCCGATATGATCGCTTTTTCTTCCTATGCGCTGCAGATCGTGCAGGCATTTATTTTTCTGGTGCGCGCGGTTATGCTTCTGCCGAGAACCGCGGTTTCCGTAAAGCGGGTGCAGGAGGTTTTATGTACGATGCCGTCGATTCGCGACGGAAAAGGGGGACAGGCGAAGGAGACGGGAACGATCGAGTTCCGGAAGGTTTCTTTTCGATATCCGTTTGCGAAAGAAACCGGAAGTACCGGTGAGAATGATCTTAAAAAAGAAGACAACTATGTGCTTCGTGACATCTCTTTTCGTGTGGAACAGGGACAAACGGTGGCATTTATCGGTTCTACCGGCAGCGGCAAAACCTCGCTCATGAATCTGATTCCGAGACTCTATGACGTGTCAGAGGGGCAGGTTCTTGTGGATGGCGTGGATGTGAAGGATTATAAGCTGAAGGAGCTGAGAAACCGGATCGGGTATGTCCCGCAGAAGAACAGGCTTTTTACCGGAACAATTGCCGGAAATATTGCATATGGGGACAACGGGAGGTTCTCCATGACGCTGACGGAGATCAAAAAGGCATCTGAGGTCGGGCAGGCAAAGGAATTCATTGAACAGAAATCCGGCGGATACGAGGCAGAGGTGGAGGCCGGCGGAAGTAATTTCTCCGGAGGACAGAGACAGCGTCTTGCTATATCGAGAGCGGTTTGCAGAGATCCGGAAATCTATCTTTTCGATGATTCTTTTTCGGCGCTGGATTTTCTGACGGATCGAAAACTCAGGCAGGCATTGAAGGAGACTTCTTCGGGCGCGACGGTTCTTATAGTGGCGCAGCGGATCGGGACGATCCAACACGCTGACAGGATTTATGTCATGGAAAATGGCCGAATCGTCGGAAGCGGAACCCATGAGGAGCTTCTTTCTTCCTGCCGTGTTTATCAGGAAATTGCAGAAAGTCAGATTTCCGGGGAAACGGCGTGATGAGGGGTGAAACGAGATGAAAAACGGTATGATTTTTATCTTGAAAAAACTGAAGCCCTACAGAGTATCGATCACGGCGGCAATGTTACTTTCGATCGTTTCTGCTCTCGCACTTGTGCTTTTGCCCGATCAACTGAAAAAGATTGCCTCCTATATCGAGGACGGGCTCGGCGGTACACTTCGCATGGAAGACGTGCTTTCAACTGTGGTTTTTTTCCTGGCGGCATTGCTCCTTTATTTTGTCGGGAATTACCTGCAGGGGGTACTCATGTCGAATTCCACGCAAAAGCTTGGCGCGGATCTTAGGCGCGAACTCGACACGAAAATAAACCGGCTGCCCCTTTCCTATGTGGATCGTCAGTCGGAAGGGGATTTGGAGAGCCGGACGGTCAATGATGTCGATTCCATTATCACCAATCTGTCCGGATCAATCGCCTCAGCCCCCTCGAATGTGTTGATTCTTGTTCTCTGTCTGATTCTGATGTTTCAAACGAATGTGATCATGTCGGTTGCGCTGTTACTTGCAACGGCAGCAGGTTTTTTGCTTTCCACTCTGGCAATTCGGATCAGTCAGCCGCAGTTTTCAAAGCAGCAGAGCGAACTCGGTGCACTCTACGGACAGATCAATGAAACGCTGACAGGACACCTGGTGGTAAAGGCGTTTAATTGCGAGGAGGAGATCAGGGAAAGCTTTCGGAAGGAGAACGGAAAGCTTTATCGCAGTACATTTCTTGCGAGATTCCTTTCGGATCTTTTACAGCCCGTCACCGCATTTTCTTCAAATCTGAGCTATATCGCGGTTTGTATCACAGGCGCTTTTCTTCGGGTGAAGCTTGGGAGCGCTTTTTCATTGGGAGACATAGCGGCATTCATCCTTTATGCGAATCTGTTTTCTTCACCACTGTCCGGTCTGATGCAGACGGCTTCTTCACTCCAGCCCGTCGTGGCTTCAGCGCTCCGCGTAAAGGAGGTGCTGGACGTGCCTGAGATGCGTGAGGATGAGAACACTGATCATCCGGCAATCAGAGGCGATGTTACTTTTCGACATGTAAGATTCGGGTACGTGAGCGGACAGACCATCATAAAGGATTTGTCTTTGGAGGTAAGGAAGGGACAGAAAATTGCGATCGTCGGAAAAACCGGCGCCGGAAAGAGCACACTGGTAAATCTTCTGATGCATTTTTATGATGTGGAGAGCGGGGAGATTCTTCTGGATGAAATTCCGATTGCAGAGATGAGTGAAGAGGAACGGAGTCGTGCGATCAGTATGGTACTGCAGGATGTCTGGACCTTTGAGGGATCGATTCGCGAGAACATTCTTTACGGTAAAACAGATGTGACAAAAGAGCAGTTTGAAAAGGTGCTTAGGGATACGGGCCTCTCATGGCTTATACAGACGCTTCCGGAGGGGGCGGATACGATCCTGTCCGCGCAGTCCGGGATTTCCGCGGGACAGACGCAGCTCATTACGATTGCGAGAGCGATGCTTTTGGATGCGCCGGTGCTGATTCTGGATGAGGCGACCAGTAATGTAGATACCAGAACAGAGAAGATCATACAGGAGGCGGTAGACAGACTGACTTCGGGCAGAACCTCCTTTGTCATCGCCCATCGTCTCTCAACGATTCGGAACGCGGATCAGATTCTCGTGATGGATCACGGAGACGTGGTGGAGATCGGAACGCATGCGGAGCTTCTCAAAAAGGGTCAGATATATGCAGAGCTTTATCGGAGCCAGTTTGAGGAAGAAAGATCATCGGCAGGGAGTGAAGCTCTGCCGCGTGAAAAGGAGTGAAAGATGAAAGAACGAAGTATCGTGAAAAATGAGAAAACCAGGGAGGTTTATCTCGATGGCTTAAGGATCGTCG
The DNA here is from genome assembly GCA_045657665.1 of Lachnospiraceae bacterium. Classification (GTDB taxonomy): domain Bacteria; phylum Bacillota; class Clostridia; order Lachnospirales; family Lachnospiraceae; genus RUG12461. The sequence continues at coordinate 58,387 of JAZOTN010000037.1, forward strand.
GGTGCCTTATGGTGATCTTTAATCATACGAACGAGCGCGGTTTTTACCGGTTTCCGGCGGATGAGCTCGGGAGCGCGTCGTTCTTTCTTGATATGACGATGTCTATGATCTGTAAGGCAGGCGTGCCGCTGTTCTTTATGATCTCCGGTGCGCTGTTGATCGGAAAGGAAGAGTCCTGGAGCAGAACGTTCCGCAGGATGATCAGGATCGGCGTGGATCTGATTGTGTTCTCTCTCCTTTATTTCTGGATCGATTCCCTGCTTCTTGGAAATCTGTTCTCTCTTCCGGATACACTGGGTGCGATGGTCGGTTCAAATTACTGGCATCTGTGGTATCTGTATGCGTATCTCATATTCCTGCTGACGCTTCCGATCCTGAGAAAGCTGGCGACAGGACTTGACGAACGCACATCCCAATTTCTTCTTCTGATTGCAATGATCTTTATGGCGGTTTTCCCGGTCCTGAAAGAATTCCTGCCCATGGGGATCAATGATAATCTTGATATTCCGTGGATCACCGCAAACATCTTTATTTATCCGATGGCAGGCTATGTGCTGACCCATAAGATTCCAAGGGAAGTATTCACCGGCAAACGGATCGCCTTGATGTGGATCCTCAATCTATGCTGTTTCATCGCGGGAGAGATCATTGAGTATCAGTTTCTTCTCAGAACGCCGGATCAGGTGGGAGACATGTCGGGGAGATACTTTGACGAGCGGTTTCTTGTGAATTTCTGTCTTGTCAATGTGATTACGGTGTTTGTGACAGTGCGGAAACTTGCGGAGGGACGTATCAGACAGGGATCGATCCTGCAAAAGCTGCTGAATGAGCTCGGACAGGACACCTTCGGTGTTTATCTGCTCCACATCTGGTTTCTTTGGAAGATTCCTTTTCTTTACAGTCTTTACATGCGGATCGAGCATACAGGCGTCTTCGGATACCATTTCGGGATCCTCATCTCATGCCTGATCGCGTTTTGTCCTGGCGGCGGCAGCCACGGCTATTCTCCGGAGGATACCGCTGATCAAAAAACTGTTTTGAAGTCCGCCAGCGCATCGGCTGCGGCGTTATAGAACTGAGCAAGATCAAACGGGAGCTTGGAAAGGGGCTGTGCCTCATAGAGCTCCTGTTTTTTTGCGCGTGTTTTGCGCGCGGAATGCTCGGAGGGCACATAGCGATAAGAGATATCAAGCCCCTGTGACAGATACCGGATGCTTTCTTCGATATATCCCTGCAGAAGATAAGTGGATTTCGGGTCTTCCTTTGCATGGACGATGCGAAATTCCCCGCTGAAGTACTTTGCGGGAAGGTTGTTGTCCTGATAGATCACAAGACTGGAGATTCCGTGCGTCTCCGCATAGCGCATCACAAAAAGATCGGCAAGGATCTCCGCAGAGACGTTGGAGGCTTGAAAAATATATGCATAATCTGGATTTGATTTTTCAAAAACATGCCGAAATAACAGAGGATTTTTTGCAACGCCATTTCTGTTCTCGAAGAGGATGACACCGAAAGGAAGAACAGAGCTTTCCCATCCGTTTGAGGCGTCCTTGTCGCCGCCTCCGTCCACAAACGCAACAGCTCCGGCCTCCGGATGATCATCAAAAAGAAAAGCGTTCGTAAGAGAGAGACCGTATTTATTCTCGGTTTTGGAAAAGGATTCCGAAGAAGCGTAGAAAGTATCCGTCGGGACTGCTTCTATCCTGTCAAAAAGATCGCGCAGCATTTCCATCCGGCCGGAAATATTGCCCGGTGCTTCGATCTTTACTTTTTTCAGGTTCATAAGGGCGTCTTTTTCGCCGGAAACAAGAAAAGCATCTGCTTCCTCCCGGGAGGGAAAACTCTTGTATACCGCGCCGGCAAAGCCATCCACCTGAGACCTGGCTTCCTCCCATGTTTCGTAGATTCCGGGGACCCGCCCCTTTTTGACTGCATAGACCTTTTTTGCCATAAAATCAGTTTATCATAAATCGATTGTTTTTGTGGCGTTTTTCGGAAAAAAGTCTTATAATAGGTTGTGTATTGGGTTTTTACGGAGAATGTCTATGGATCATAACATCGAAGGGTTTACAAAAGAGCAGAAGATCGCGCGTTATGTCCTCATCCTGACAGTGATGGTATTCAGCGTATGGTACACATCTGTCGATATGCAGCATAACGGATTTGCGAGTTTCCTGTCTGTCGGTATGATGGGATTTGTTTTCGCGCATATCCCGATGATGCTGCTGGCAGGGTTGTTCGGATATGTGGAATCCATGATATTTGTGCTGGTCGTCTTTCTGATCGGTGCCGTTATGGATATCCAGGGAAGCTATCAGGTATTTATTTTCCTGATCATCTCCGGGATCACGCATACGCTTGTCCGGAGAGGATGGTGTGAAAAGGTCTGGACTACACTTCTCGGTGCAGTGATCTCGGCGCTTGTTCTCGGGGACGGATGGTATCTCGTAAACTGTCTGATCAGCAGAGCAAAGCTTTCACAGCTGTCTGCTACCAGTATGCTCGTGCTTTTCCTGATGATGCTTCCGGAATGCCTGATCGTTTATTTTGCGCTCTATTTCTTTTTCCGGTTTGCGCCGGACCGTCTCAAGATTTTTTTCTTTGGCGGTCGTTTTTATACAGAGGAATACAAGACTCTCCGGGCCGAAGGGAAAGCCAAAATGACGATCCTCGGAAAGCATATCCTGATCGGTCTCACCGTTGACGTGGTGGCGATCCTGATGGTTGCGCTCCTGCTTGCCGGATTGCTTTTTCAGACAGTCAGTAATGAAGAGATCTTCGGAAAAGATGCTAACCGGGATATTATGACACGTGAAGAAACAACGGAAGATGAGGTGGATACCGGGTACGAGGGAGACATCGTATCCCTGTATAAGCTGCAGCAGGTGACGAGGAGAACCGGGGAGATCGTTCCCGGAACCAAAATATCAGCGAACGATACCTATGCGTCTTTTGCCGTTAAGCTCCTGATGATGATGGCAGCCGTGGTGATCCCGGTTATCGTTCTGACCTATTACGTGGCCGTAAAGCTTGCGGTGGAGCCCTTGAAGAAAGTTTCCACCTTTATGAGTGCGTACGCGTCCGAATCGGATGAGAATAAAACAGAGATGTTAAAGCAGATGCCCAACATGGAGCCGAAAATGAAGGACGAGATATGGGATGTTTACCATTCCCTGCTCATCATGCTCGGAAACATGAACCGGTATATCGCCAAAATCCGTGATGACAAGCAGATCGAGGCGGAGCTGGAAGCCTCCCGTCAGGCCAATGAGGCGAAGACAAGCTTCCTTTCAAATATGTCGCATGAGATCCGTACCCCGATCAACGCGGTCCTCGGTATGGATGAGGTGATCATCCGCGAGACCAAAGAGGAGAACATTCTCGGGTATGCCCGCGACATTCAGAGTGCCGGGAAGACTTTGCTGGCGCTGATCAATGATATTCTGGATTTCTCCAAGATCGAATCCGGGAAAATGGAGATTATCCCCGCAGAATACAATGTGCGTGATCTGGTAGAGGATCTTGTCAATATGGTCAGCTTCCGCGCGAGAGGAAAGGGGCTGAATCTGGAAGCAAAGATCAACCCGCACCTTCCGGTGCATCTTTACGGGGATGAGTTGCGGTTAAAACAGATCATTACGAACATCCTGACGAATGCGGTCAAGTATACCGAAAAAGGTTATGTCACGCTTGCCGTGGATTATGAAAAGCTGGATAAGAAGCATATCATGCTTCGTGTTTCCGTGAAAGACACCGGTATCGGCATCAAGAGCGAGGATCTGGAGAAGCTTTTTGCGCCGTTCGAGCGGATCGATGAAAAACGGAACCTCACCATCGAAGGAAGCGGTCTCGGGATGAGTATCGTGCGCAGCCTTCTTTTCATGATGGGCTCGAGTCTCGATGTAAAGAGCACCTACGGGCGTGGATCGAATTTCTCGTTCGAGGTGGTGCAGGAGGTTATGGAGTGGCATGAGATCGGCGATGTGGACATCCAGTCGTCCGAACTGAAGCCGGTCAAAAAGTATCATGAAAGCTTCCGCGCACCGAACGCGAAGATCCTTGTCGTGGATGATACCAAAACGAATCATCTGGTCATGAAAGGGCTTCTCAAGAACACCCGCGTGAAGATCGATATGGCAGACAGCGGGAACGAAGCGCTTTATCTGATGAAGACGCATCATTATCATATGCTGTTTGTGGATCATCGTATGCCGGGAATGGACGGTATCGAGATGATGCAGCATCTGCTTTCCATGACGGATAACGTCAACATCGATACCCCGGCCATTGCCATGACTGCGAACGTTGTGTCCGGCGCAAGAGAGATGTATCTCGAAAACGGTTTCTGGGATTATATCTCGAAGCCTGTAGACGGCGAACGCCTGGAGGAAATGATGGTGACATACCTTCCTCCGGAACTTGTGGAATTCCCGCATGATGAAGATTTTGAGGAAAGCGTGGGAAGAGATGAGCGGGCAGAAACTGATCAGGATACGACCGGAGAGGAGATCGGAGAAGAAGGCGGAGAGGATATGTCCGATCTTCAGAAGCTGCAGGGAGTGGATCTTAATGAGGCGATGCAAAACTGCGGAGACGCGGAGACGCTTCGGGACATCGTGAAGGAATTCCGCACCGTGATCGCGGAAAAAGCGGATCTGATCGAAGAGTATTATGAGGCGCGCGATTATAAGAATTACACGGTGCAGGTGCATGCGTTAAAGAGCAGCGCGAGACTTATCGGCGCAAATGAGCTTTCCAAACAGGCAGAGTATCTGGAGGCCTGCGGCAACGAAGAGAAAGAGGACGAGATCGCAGCGAAGACAGAGGGTCTTCTGTCACTGTACCGCGGCTATATTGAGAAGCTCGCAGCGATCGGCGAGGAAGAAAAAGAGGAGGAAGAGAAGCCGATGATCGATGCGGAAGGCTTCCTTTCCGCCCTTGATGACCTGAAAGAGCTGTTGATCGTTTATGATTTTGACAATGCGGATCAGATCATGGCACAGCTTGACAATTATCAGATACCGGAAGAACACCGGGATAAATATGAGAGAATCAAACTGTTGATGGCAGAGGTCGACCGCGACCGCCTGCTGGAGATCTTGTGAGGAGAGTCGGGATATGATGAATAGAAAACAGGTACTTCTCATCGGCGATTTTAAAAGTTTTATGGTCAATGCGATCGAAAGCGATCTTGCGAAGGAAGGCTATGATGTGATGCATGTTCTTCCCGATGTAAACTCTATTGAACGGTTGGAGGTAAGACCGGATGTTTATCTGATGTATCTGGACGGCGCGGCGGTGGACCGGGATCTCGGCGCATATCTTAAGGACCGGATCGATGAGGACGAGATCGATCTTTGCGTGATCGGGAAATACGAGGAGCTTGACGCGTTTTACGAGCTCATCCCGGAGGAACGCCTTTCCCTCGTCTGCAAGCGTCCGGTGAACATCAAGGAACTCGGAGAAAAGCTCCAGTCCGTGATCGAAGAGGGGGAGCACCGTACGGATAAAAAGAGGATTCTTGTTGTGGATGACGACGGGACCATGCTTCGCGCGATCAAAAGCTGGCTCTCTTCCAAATACAAAGTTTTTATGGTAAACTCAGGAATGGCGGCCATCACATTTCTGGCAAAGAATGAAGTGGATCTGATCCTGTTGGACTATGAGATGCCGATCACGCCAGGCTCCCAGGTACTGGAGATGCTGAGGAGTGATGAGACCACAAGAGATATCCCGGTAATGTTCCTTACCAACAAAAGCGATAAGCAGAGCATTATGAAAGTGCTTTCTTTGAAGCCTGCGAAATATCTTCTCAAAACCATGAAGCCGTTTGAGCTGATGGCTGCAATCGACGAGTTCTTTGAAAAACAGGAGCAGCAGCATCCGGTGCACCATGGAGGAGAAAGTGAATTCATGTTTTAATTTTTAGAAAGGAGTTTGTGGAAATGTTCGTCGTACCATTTCTGATCTGTTTTCCGTTTCTGGTGTCGATCCTTATGTTCTGCATCAGGGTGAACAAGGTCCGCAATGCGATCGCCTACATCAGCGCGATTATCATCATGGCCGCGGTTGGCGTTCTCGTCGTGATGTGGGTCATGAACGGCGGAAAACCGATCTACCTATATCAGGAAACGGAGGTGGTTGACCGGATCATCACGGTCGCGGAGATTGCACTGATGTGCGCCGTTACGTTCCTCTGTTTCAAATACCGGAGGTATTGGATCAGTATCCTGATGATCGCGCCTACGCTTCTGCTTGTATGGCTTGAATTCTTTGGACCGAAGCCGGAGGCGCTTTATCATGTGAGGATCGACCATCTTTCCATTCTCATGTGTATCATTATCGGACTGATCGGAGGACTGATCGTTGTGTATGCCGTCGGTTATATGCACGGCTACCATCATCATCATCTGGAATTCCAGGACCGGCGGTATTACTTCTTTATGCTGCTGTTTGTCTTTCTCGGAGCGATGTTCGGCTTCGTGCTTTCCGACAGCCTTCTCTGGATCGATCTGTTCTGGGAGATCACTTCGGTCTGTTCCTTCCTTCTGATCGGGTATACAAAGACCGACGAAGCGGTGGAGAATTCCTTCAGGGCTCTTTGGATGAATCTTCTCGGAGGAACTGCCCTTGCGATCGGTATCGTGTATTTTGCCTTGACAAAGGGACATATCTCCCTGACCAAGCTGGTGGAGCGCGGAGGGCTTCATGACCCGATGGTGGTCATCCCGATCGTTCTGATTGCCTTTGCGGCTCTGACGAAATCCGCCCAGCTTCCGTTTTCCAAATGGCTCATGGGTGCCATGGTCGCTCCGACACCTTCGTCTGCGCTGTTGCACTCCGCAACGATGGTAAAAGCAGGTATCTATATTCTGTTCCGGCTCTCGCCGGCAATGGGCGGAACGATGACCGGATTTATGATTACGCTGATCGGAGGCTTCACGTTCTTTATGACCTCGCTGATGGCGATCGCGCAGAGCGACGGGAAGAAGGTCCTCGCGCTCAGTACGATCAGTAATCTCGGACTCATGGTGGCCTGCGCCGGTGTCGGTCAGGTGGAAACCCTGTGGGCGGGTGTTTTCCTGATGATTTTCCATGCGATCAGTAAATCGATGCTGTTCCAGGATATCGGTGCTACGGAAAACGCGATGCATACGAGGGATATCGAAGACATGAACGGCCTTGTCTATCGTCTTCCGATGCTCGGGATCATCATGTTCATCGGGATCGCCGGTATGTATCTGGCACCGTTCGGAATGCTTGTCAGTAAATGGGCCGCGCTCCGTGCTTCTGTAAACGATCACAACATCATTCTGGCGATCCTGATCTGCTTCGGTTCCGCCACCACGATGTTCTACTGGACGAAATGGCTGAACAAGCTGATCAGCCACACCACTTCGGGACCGATCCGGGATATCACAAAGAAAAACGAGCAGATATCGCTGGTGATCCACGCGGTTCTGATGATCGCTCTGTGCGTACTGTTTCCGGTGCTTTCCACGTATTATGTGGAGCCGCTTCTGGTGGAGATATTCGGCGCGTCCAGCGCGGCGCTTCCGAGCCGGCTGCTATATATCCTGATCCTTGTGATTGTTGTGATCTTCCTCGTGCCGTTGATCGCATATCGCGCGACTAAGAATCTTCCGACCAATCAGAAGATTTCCTATATGAGCGGCGTTAACCGCGGAAACAACCGTGACTTTACCGATTCTCACGGAGAGCCGAAAGAACTGCAGCTTTCCAACTGGTATTTCAAAAACTTCGTCGGACAGCGTAAGCTGATGATGCCGAGCAGTCTCATCGCGGCGGCATTCATCATCGTAATGCTTTCGATGATCATAGGAGGTGCGATTCGATGATAAAAGTGATCTCGATTTTATGCTTTCTGATTCTCGCACCGTTCTTAGGAGGCCTTCTGGAGGGGCTGGAGAGAAAGATTTCCGCCCGGATGCAGGGACGTATCGGTCCCCCGGTGCTGCAGCCGTTTTATGATGTGGTTAAGCTCCTTAACAAGCAGACGATCATCGTCAATAAAGCGCAGACGTTTTTGATGATCACCTACATGCTGATCCAGGTCTTTGTCGGTGTGCTGTTTTTCGGCGGGAGCGATATCCTGATGTGCTTCTTCCTGCTCAGTACAGGTGCTACCTTCCTGATCTTTGCGGGAACCGTGACACATTCGCCGCTGTCGACGCTCGGTACCAACAGAGAGCTTCTTCAGATGATGAGCTACGAGCCGGCGGTACTTCTGGCGTGCCTTGGATTCTATCTGGCACCGCCGATCCATACGTTTAATGTATCGGAACTGATTCATACCCCGAGGAGCCTGATCCTTTATCTGCCGGGCTTCTTTGTGGCATTTGTGTTCATTCTGACGATCAAGATGAGGAAGAGCCCCTTCGATCTTTCCACCTCGCATCACGCGCATCAGGAGGTGGTAAAGGGTATTACCACAGAGCTTGGCGCAAAGAACCTTGCGATCTACCAGATCACGGAGTGGTATGAGGAGGTGTTCCTCCTTGCGGTAGTCGGACTTTTCATCATCAATGAGAATCCGATCAGTATCCTGATCGCGGTGATTGTGGCACTAGCGGTCTGGTTCCTTGAGATCCTGATCGATAATACCAACGCCCGTGTGAAATGGGATGTCCTGATCAAATCGACCTGGGCAGTGACGATCCTGGCGGGTGGCGTGAACATGCTGATTTTGATGCTGGTTTTTTAGAGGGGGAGCAGAAAAATGGGAAAAGTAAAAAGATCACCATGGGTGCTCCACTATGACGGAGCAAGCTGTAACGGCTGTGATATCGAGGTGCTTGCATGCCTGACACCGGTATATGATGCGGAACGCTTTGGCGTTATCAATACCGGAGATCCCATGCAGGCGGATATTCTTCTGATCACGGGAGGGATCAATGCCCAGTGTCAGGAGGTGGTACAGCAGATCTACGACCAGATGCCGCGGCCGAAGGTTGTGGTGGCGGTCGGTACCTGTGCATGTACCGGCGGTGTTTTCAAGGAAGCTTATAATATCCTGGGTGGAGCGGATACAACGGTTCCGGTGGATATTTATGTACCGGGATGTGCGGCGCGCCCGCAGTCCATCATTGACGGGATTGTCAAAGCAGTGGAGCTTTTTCAGAAACGGTCTGATGAGCATGATAAGCAAGTGCAAACAAGGAGTGAATAAAAATGGCGGAAGTGATCTGTCCCGATAACATATTAAAAGAAATCGATGTAGACCGCCTGCTGGATGAGAGCCTGATCCTAAAGAAACAGGGTCTGCGGCTTTCACAGGCCTGTGCGGCATGCGTTGACGGAAAATATGAGCTGTCCTACTCTTTCGCGGAAGAGGGGACATATCAGCTGGTAACGCTCCGGGTTGTGATTGATCCGGAAACGAGGGTCAGCAGTATCACGGAGCTCTATCCGTATGCGTTTTTGTATGAGAATGAAATGAAGGAGCTGTTTGGTGTGAAGATTCAGATGACAAATCCGGACTATAACAACAAGCTGTACCGGATCCGTCAGGAGCATCCGTTCCTTAAGAAAAAGGAAGGAGGGGAGGTCAATGGGTAAGCAGAGTATTATTCCGTTCGGACCACAGCACCCGGTATTGCCGGAGCCGATCCATCTGGATCTTCGTATGGAGGATGAGCAGATCCTGGAAGCGATCCCGTCCATCGGTTTTGTCCACAGAGGCCTTGAGAGCCTTGTTGAAAAAAAGGATTTTAACGAGCTGGTCTATGTGATCGAGAGAACCTGCGGGATCTGTTCGTTTATGCACGGTATGGGCTACTGCGAGAGCATGGAGCATATATTCGGTGCGGAAGTACCTGCCCGCGGGAGATTCCTTCGGACGATCTGGTGTGAGATGAGCAGGATCCACTCGCATCTCCTCTGGCTCGGGCTGCTTGCGGATGCGTTCGGGTTTGAGAGCCTTTTCTATCAGGCATGGCGGATGAGAGAGAAGATCCTCGATATGTTCGAAATGACAACGGGCGGACGCGTGATCTTTTCCGTAAACAAGATCGGCGGCGTGCTTCGGGATATGGATGAGAGCCAGATCAAACAGATCCTGGAAACCGTCGACTGGATCGAAAAAGAGCTTCGCATGATCAAAAAGACTTTCCTGAATGATTATACCGTGGAATCAAGATTAAGAGGTGTAGGCGTGCTCACAAAGGAGCAGGCACATGACCTCGGTTGTGTCGGCCCGTTCGCGAGGGCTTCGGGTGTGGTTCTTGATCTGAGAAAACGCGGATATGCGGCGTATCCGGAGCTTGATTTTGAACCGGTGATCTCCAGTGACGGGGATTCCTGGGCGAGATGCGAGGTTCGTATTAATGAGATCTTCCAGTCTGTCGATCTGATCCGTCAGGCAGCCGGCAAGATCCCATCAGGGGAGATTGCCGTTGATATCAAGGGAAATCCCGACGGAGAGTTCTTCATGCGTGTTGAGCAGCCCCGCGGGGAGGCGGTTTACTATTGCAGAGCCAACGGTTCGAAGCTTCTTGACCGGATGCGTGTACGTACTCCTACCTTTGCAAATATTCCCGGAATGCTGGAAACACTGAAAGGTGCGGATTATGCGGATGTGCCGATCCTGATCCTGACGATCGATCCATGTATTAGCTGTACGGAAAGGTGAGAAAATGTCTAATATTATGAATTTCACCGGTACGATACTGAAAAACCTGGTATCCAAACCGGTTACCAAGAATTATCCGGCGGAGCCGATCGATTATCCGGAAGCTTCCCGCGGACATATCGAGAATGATTTTGATCAGTGTATCCTGTGCGGGCTTTGTATGAGGAACTGTCCGACCGGAGCCATCAAAGTGGAGAAGGCGGAAGGAAACTGGAGGATTAACCGGTTTGACTGCATACAATGTGGATATTGCACTCTGAAATGCCCGAAGAAATGCCTTCATATTATTCCGGGCTATCAGGAACCGGGACCGGAGAAGACGGAAGAAGTGCAGCACAGGGATGTCCCCGCTCCGGCACCGAAAGCGGGTGATGCAGGCTCTGCGGCAGCAGGAGGTGGTTTCCCGAAGGCAGATCCGGAGAAATGTGTTTACTGTTCCCTCTGCGCGAAAAAATGTCCACAGTCCGCGATCACGGTAAACCGAGCGGAAAAACGCTGGGAACTGAATCAGGAAGCGTGCGTGAAATGCGGTCTCTGTGCAGAGAGCTGCCCGAAGAAATGCATTTCTCTGTAGTGTCAGACTATTATATTTAGATTATATTTATGCAAAAAAGACTGAAGATCAAGGTGTTTGGAATGGTGCAGGGCGTGGGGTTTCGTCCCTTTGTAGCAGATCTTGCCCGGGAACTCCTGATCAGCGGAAAAGTAAAGAACAGCGGTGGCATGGTAGAAATCCTTGCAGCCGGTGAGGAAAAGGCGATGGAGGACTTTCTCTGTCGCCTTAGTGCTTTCGCGCCGGAAGGAGCTAACGTCACGTCGATCGAAACAAAAGAGCCGACTTCGCTCGATACGGATCTATGGGAGGATGGTTTTTTTATCGTTCCGAGTACCGGCGGAGAGGAGGCTCTCCGGAGACTTCCTGCTGATCTTGCGACATGCCCGGAGTGTGAAAGAGAACTTTTTGATGCCGGAAACCGTCGTTACCGCCATCCTTTCATCAGCTGCCAGTCCTGCGGACCACGCTACAGCATCATGAAATACGTGCCTTATGACCGTGAAAATGTCACAATGGCGTCGTTTCCGATGTGTGAGCGCTGCAGGGAAGAGTATGAAAGACCCCTTGATCGGAGGCGCCACGCCCAGACGATCTGCTGCAAAGACTGCGGCCCGCAGCTTTTCGGGATCGGAAGGGAAGGGAGAGAGGATTCTGCCGATGAGGCACTTTCCCGGGCAGTTTCTGTTATAAAGAGCGGCGGAATTGTGGCAGTTAAGGATATCGGTGGATTTCACTTCACCTTCCTTCCGGATGACGTACCGGCGCGAAAACTACGGGAATTTAAGTCCAGAGAAAAGAAGCCTTTTGCTGTTTGCTTTCGAGATATGGCGTCAATAAAGGAATGGTGCATTGTTTCTGACGCGGAAGAGAGGCTTCTTGTCTCTTCTGCCAGACCGATCGTCCTCCTTTCGAAAAAAAAGGACTTTCCGGAGGAGGTTTTAAAGGGAAGCAGCAGGATCGGTGCCATGCTGCCCTGCAATCCGCTGCAGATGATGCTCCTTTCGGAAACGGGGTCTCCGCTCGTGATGACAAGCGGAAACAGGGGCGACGAACCGATCATCATACATACGAGGGAAATGGAGCGGCTGATTTCACAGGGATGTCCTGACTATATCCTCTCTCATGACCGGGAGATCTTATCGCCCCTGGATGATTCCATTTTTCAGGTGACAGAGCTTCCTGGCGGAGAGAGCATAACGCAGGTTTTGCGCCGTGCACGCGGGATCGTCCCGGAACCAATTATATTAAATCAAGAATTAAAAAAAGAAGTTTTCGCAGCCGGCGGTGACCTGAAGGCGGTTTTTGGATTCGGGAAAGGAAAGGCGGCTTATCTGTCCCAGCATTTCGGGGATCTTTATGAGCTGTCCTGCGAGAAGGCAAGGGAACGGGAGATCAGCAGGATGAGATCTTTGTTTTCGTTTCGTCCGGAGAGCTCCGTGGCGGATCTTCATCCGGCTTATCTCTCTCAGAAACATGCGGATCAAAAGATCCAGCATCATCAGGCGCATGTGCTTTCCGTGATGGCAGAGCATGGTCTGGGAGGGAAAATACTGGGAATTGCGTTTGACGGGACGGGATATGCTGCGGAAAATACCATTTGGGGAAGTGAATTTCTGATTTGTGAAGGCCGTGAATTCCGCAAAGCAGGCGGGCTGAGACCGGTTTTGCTCCCGGGAGGCGACCGGGGAGCAAAGAATGCAAATCTGTCGCTTGCGGGATTTCTTTATGCGGCGGATGAACCGGTTGATCCTTCCATTGCGGCTGCCATAAGGACGGGGATCGGTACTACGCTTAATTCTTCGATGGGGAGGCTGTTTGATGCAGCGGCAGCACTTCTTCAGATATGTCCGGAAAACACCTACGAAGGACAATGCGCCGTTGAACTTGAACAGTGTGCGGAAAGAGCAGAAGGATTCCATACTCTTCGGATCCCCGTGACGGAAGAAGACGGCATAGTGATAGGAGACGGAGCGGCGCTGATCGCATCGATGAAGAATGCGCTGATGGATGGAGCCGGAAAGGCGGAGCTCTCGCTTGGTTTTCATCATGCGGTTTCCGATTTTACCGTTGAAACGGCCGGAAGGATCGCTCAGCGCGAAGGGATCCGGCAGATTGCTGTTTCCGGCGGTTCCTTTGTCAACCGGATACTGTTAAAGCTGATCCTGCCGGAGCTTTTGTCCCTTGGATATGAGGTCTTCTGGAATGAAAAGGTTCCCTGCGGGGACGGCGGGCTGGCACTGGGACAAATCTATTACTGTATGTTATAATGTATTATCTTTTGATCAGGATGAGAAAGGGATCTTATGTGTGTTGCGCTGCCGGGAACGGTACTGGAAATACATGAAAACACGGCGACGGTCGATTTCAGCGGGAACCGTGTGGAAGCAAGGACAGGCCTGGTTGAGGTTGCGGCAGGTGACCGCGTACTTGTTCATGCAGGCTGCATCCTGCAGAAGGTATCCATGCAGGAGGCGGAGGAACTCTCCCGGCTCATGGATGAGGTGGGAGCATATTCATGATCGCGCTTAAGGAGATCAGAGACTACCTTGCCGGATATGACGGCGGTCCCATGCGTATCATGGAGATCTGTGGCAGCCATACGGCCGCCATTGCAAAAAACGGGCTTCGTCATCTGCTTTCGAAAGAGATCGAGCTGATCAGCGGCCCCGGGTGTCCGGTCTGCGTGACACCGACCGCGTATGTTGATGAGGCGATCCGTCTGGCGAAGGCACCCGGGAAATGCCTGGTGACTTTCGGCGACCTGTTGAGGGTTCCGGGGAGTAAAACCAGTCTTTCCGGGGCGAAGAGCGACGGCGTGAGAACGGAAATGGTATATTCCCCGATGGATGTTCTGGCTCTTTCTGAACGGGAGCCGGAGACAGAGTTTGTATTTGCAGCCATCGGATTTGAGACAACGATCCCGGTCTATGCATTGCTCCTTGAAACGTTGATCCGTGAAGACCGGAAGAACATAAGGCTCCTGACGGCGCTGAAAACGATGCCGCCGGCGGTGGATTTCATGATGCGCAAGGGAGCGGAGATCGACGGATTTCTGGCTCCAGGGCATGTCAGCGTGATCACCGGAAGCAACGCATTTCGTCCTTTGGCGGAAAGATATGGAATACCCTTTGGCGTTGCCGGTTTTTCGGGGGAGGAGCTTCTCGTAGCACTGCATGGTATTGTGAAAGCCCGAGGGCAGGGGAAGGTAATGAACTTTTATCCTTCCGTGGTCACGGAAAACGGCAATGAAAAAGCACTGGCGCTGATGGATCGTTATTTTGAAAAAACGGATGCTGTGTGGCGCGGCATCGGACAGATCCCGGGGAGCGGCCTTAAGCTGAGGGAAGAGTACCGGTGCTATGATGCGGGCAGCGAGGGACTTGATATAGACCAGCCCCAGAATAAGGCCTGCTGTTGTGACCGGGTTCTCACCGGCCGCATGCGGCCGGAAGAATGTCCGCTATTCGGAAATGCGTGCACACCGCTTCATCCGCAGGGTGCCTGTATGGTGTCTGAGGAGGGAAGCTGTAATACAGTAATAAGGTATGGAAGGTAGACAATGTCTGTCACATTAGTAACATGGCACGTATGTGCCATGTGAATTTGCACAAAGGTTCGGCCGGACAAGCTAGCTTGTCCGCGCGAACTTCTGTGCAAATCGCACATGCGGCTGCGCCGCATGTCGCTAATGTGACAGCCCATTATCCACCACCCCCCGTGAAAGGAGTTTCATATGTCCAAAATCTCCATGCTCCACGGCAGCGGCGGCCAGGCGACCGCCGATCTGATCCGCGACGTCTTTGCTAAGGAATTCGGGAATCTCTACCTGAATACCATGAACGATTCCGCCATTGTTCCAGGAGGAGCGGATCTGGCGGTCACGACAGACAGTTTTGTGGTAGAACCGCTCTTTTTCAAAGGCGGAGATATCGGCCGGCTTGCGATTGCGGGAACGGTCAATGATCTTTTGACCTGCGGAGCTGTTCCGGAGTATATCACGGCTGGCTTTATTCTGGAGGAAGGACTGGATATCGATGAGCTGAAGCGTATCGTTCATTCTATGGAGGAGACGGCGAAAGAAGCAGGAGTCTTTATCGTTTCGGGAGATACGAAGGTCGTGGAAGGAAAGGGCGGTCTTTATATCAATACGGCGGGAGTGGGCTTTGTTCCAAACGGCATGAAGATTTCCCCCCGCATGATTGAGAAGGGCGATGCGGTGCTCATCACAGGGACACTCGGAGATCATCACGCAGCGATCCTGAGCAGCCGGATGTCCATTGAAAACGAGATAGCCAGTGATTGTGCTCCGCTGAATTCAATTGTTCGTTCCCTTATCAATGAGGGAGTACCGGTGCATGCCATCCGGGATATTACAAGAGGGGGGCTTGCGACGGTGCTCTCTGAGATCTGTACTCAGAGCGGAAAAAGCGCGGTGATCGAAGAGGAAAAGCTGCCGGTTTCGTCGGTGGTAAAGGATTTCTGCGGTCTTCTCGGACTGGATCCTCTTTACATGGGAAATGAAGGGAAAATGGTGCTGATCCTGCCGGAGGAAGCAACGGAGGATGCGCTGTCGATCATAAAAAAATCGCACTACGGTGAAAACGCAGTGCGAATCGGAAATATGCTTTCTTATGATGAGGAAGAGGAACTGGATCTGCATCCGGATACCGGAAAGCTTCTCATCCGTACATCCATCGGTGGTCTCCGCCAACTGACAGTGCTTCAGGGAGAAGGACTGCCGCGTATCTGCTGAGAGATCTTCTCTCAATCGTTTTTTGGCATCTGCTCCAGAAAGTCGGGCCGATAGACCATGGCATCCTCGCCCTTGCGCCGTGCAAACTGAAAAGCGATGGAAGCGTTATTCATGAAAGCGTGGATCGGATCCCCCGGCTGCCCCTCATAGATGCCGAGTCTGGCACGGAAAGGAATATATTGCGGTTCATCTGCACCGTGAACTTCCACGGAAGCATCCGATAGAAATGCCTTAAAATCTTCAACCCGCTGCTTCAGTATCAGCGCAAAGAAATTATCCCCGCCGTAATGCGCGCAAAGCTCTGCATCTGTATCCAGGAAGCTGAAGATCTTGTGGCTGACGCGGATCAGAAAGCTTTCGATGAGACGCTCGGAATATTTCGTCGCAAAATGTTTCATGTCCTTAAGATTTAAGAAGATACCGGCATATTGCTCCGGAGCCTCCGCTCCTAGGAGTTCTCTTCCGGTTTCACGCATCCCAGTGGAATTCAGCAGCCCCGAGGACATATCGATCAGGGGAAGCCGGGATACATTGGCGATCATGATCTTCCGGTCCAGAATGATCTCAAGGAACCGCGCCAGCGATTCGAGACGCTGCAGTGTTTCGGTATCCTCCCAGGAAGCATCTGCACCCGGAGAGATGCGGATCTCACAGTAGCCGTTCATACCGAGACTGACACGTCTCGTAAAATCATGAACCTTACGTGAGGTTTCCAGATCATAGGATGCAAAAAACATCTCTTTGGAAGGATTGATCGGGAAAGAGGTCGGGTAAACAACAGCTTTTCCGGATACGGCGGAGATCCGGAGATGCTGCGAGATTTCCGATAATTCGGTTGCAAGGATCTCGGAGAAGGTCGGCCCGGGTTCTCCTTCTTCTTTTGTTTCCATATGATCCAGTGCTTCAAGCGTGCGTGATAATGCGTGAATGATAAAGTCCTGATCCATATCGATTACCTCAAATTTAAATTACGATTTAAATAATGTACTAAAAAGCCCGCGGCCGAGACTTGCACCAACATTTCCGCCGAGCGTTTTTCCGAACTTGCCGAAGGATCCGCCCACGGTTTTTCCGAGTTCCCGTCCCACCGTACCGACAACGGAATTGCCCACGGATTTGACGGCGCGTTTGGTCTGATTGGCTTTTGCCTGAGCCTCTTTTTCCGCTTTCTTTGCGGCAGCCAGCTCTTCTTTTTCTTTCACTTTAGCCGCGGCGGCATCCGCTTTTGCCTGCTCTGCAGCTGCTGCATCCTCCAGTCCTTTCCTCTGCAGGAATTCATACGCAGAATCCGGATCCGTGGAAGCATAGTATTTACTGTACAAAAGACTGCCCTTAACGGCGGCGTCTCTTTCGCTGTCATCGATCCCGCCCATCTGACTGCGCGGCGGAAGAACGGAGATCTTTTCGGCGATGCCGGGAGTGCCGTCCTCCTGAAGGAACGAAACGACTGCTTCACCGGTACCGAGGGAGAGGATCGTTTCCTCCGTATCGAATGCCGGATTGATCCGGAAAGCCTGAGCAGCTGCCTTTACGGCCTTTTGATCAGCAGGGGTATAGGCGTGAAGAGCATGCTGGATCTTGTTGCCGAGCTGTGAAAGCACTCCGTCCGGAATATCCTTCGGATTCTGGGTGATGAAATAGATCCCTACGCCTTTGGAACGGATCAGTTTTACCACCTGCTCGATCTTTTCCTGAAGTGTTTTACTCGCATTCTTGAAAAGCAGATGTGCTTCGTCAAAAAAGAAGACGAGCTTCGGTTTTTCAAGGTCTCCGACTTCCGGCATTGTTTCAAAAAGCTCGGAGAGCATCCAGAGCAAAAAGACCGAATACAGTACACCGTTATTGACGAGGCTCTGACTGTCAAGAATACTGATCATTCCCTTGCCGCCCTCGCCCGTCGACAGGAAATCGCGGATATCAAGCGCGGGTTCTCCGAAAAAGATCTCTCCTCCCGCAATCTCAAGAGCCGCAATGGAACGGATGATGGTATTAACGGACGTTTTATTGATGTTTCCGTAATCCTGGGCAAATTCTTTGCTGTTATCCGCCATGTAGGAAAGAATAGCCTTGAGATCCTTGGTGTCCACCAGCAGAAGGTTGTGTTCATCCGCGATCCGGAACGCGATCGTAAGCAGATCGGACTGCACATCGGTCAGATCCAGAATGCGGGAAAGAAGAAGCGGTCCCATTTCCGAGATTGTTGTGCGGGCGGGGATGCCTTTCTGTCCGTAGATATCATAAATAGTTGCCGGATAAGACTGGAAAGAAAAGCCGTTCTCCGGGAGATGAAAGCGCTCCATGCGCTGTTTCATATCTTCGGAATCCGTTCCGGGTTTTCCCATTCCGGCCAGGTCGCCCTTGACATCTGCGAGAAAAACCGGGACACCCGCTTCGCTGAAAGACTCTGCGAGGACTTTCAGGGTAACGGTTTTGCCTGTGCCTGTGGCACCTGCGATGAGACCGTGCCGGTTTGCCATTTTGGGGAGCAGGCAGAACTTTTCGCCGTTTTCATTTGTCCCAGTCCAGATCTTATCCTGAAAATACATTTCTGGCTCCTTGAAAAATCTGAGTAGTCTGAGTGGTCTGCGCATTCTGTCGGAGACTATCAGGGATACACTGGTGAAATCAGTGTGTCTCTTAGTATACTATGATTTTTGACCGAGCACAAGTCGGCGTTTATGATGGTTTGTGTTGTTTTTTTTGAAATCGTTTTTCTCTTGCGTTAAATAGGGAAAAGAGATATCATTAGTACAGAATGAATAATTCTGGATTTTTCCGGAAGATTAATGAGGAGCATTCATGGAATTCGAATCTTTGGATCCGGCCATAAGGAGAACAATACGTAAGCTGATCCTTGCTTGTATGATTTTCTTCATTATTACGGACTGGCTGTTTTTCATCGGATATGTTATGACCGGAACTCTGAAGGGCCCCGTGCCGTATTATTTTGTATGGCATGTGATGGTTCCGATCGCGATATATGTTTTGTCTTTTGTGATCGCGAATGCGGCTGACAAATCGAAAACTCTTTCCGAGCATGCCAAGAATTACACCGTTTCTTTTTCGATGTTTGCCGTGGCAGGCGCGCTTTCCATTTTCCATGCGTATTTTCCGCCGGTCTGGTGTGCACCGGCCATTGTTCTGATGTTTACTTCCTGCTTCCATGACAGCAAGATGCAGAAGATCCTGTTGGTATGCTGTTACATCCTGACCGTGGTTTCCATGGTATTCATCTGTGCGGAGGGAGGAGAGCTGGCATTCTATCTGGAAAACGGGTTTGTGGTCACCGCCATGAACACCATTGTTTTCATTATTGCGGGAGTCGTTCAGAATTACAACGCGGAGATGCTCCGCAAAACAACGGACTATTTCGAACAACAGAAAGAATACCGTCGCCAGCTGGAATATGACAATCTTACAAGCGTACTGACCAGACCGTTTTTCCAGGCCCAGGCGAATGAGATGCTCCGCTGGGCGAGGAAGGATCATCCGATCAGTATCGCGATCATTGACATCGACAATTTCAAACATGTCAATGATACCTACGGGCATGACAACGGAGACGTGGTGCTGCGTGAGCTCGGCCGCCTGATGAACAGGTATGTGAGCAAAGAGGTGATCGCGGGACGGTACGGCGGCGAGGAGTTTGTATTTGCTTTTTCCAGCGGGAATCCGAAGGAAGCAGAAGAGACGTTAAACAACCTCCGTGAGGATTTCAGCCGCGCGAAGTATGAGTTTATGGACGAACAGACGACCTTCAGCGGCGGGATCAATACGGTATACTGGGTTACGGATTTTGAAGATGCTTTCGTCGGTGCGGACGATGCATTGTACGTTTCCAAGAATAACGGAAAGAACCAGCTTACAAAGTATATGAGAAAATAATTAAAACAAGAATTATTTTTTCAGATTCTTAATTCGTGATATTTGCTATCATGTCATCCGTTTCGTTTGCCGATATAAGAAAAGAGAACTTATATGGCAAGGGAAGGAGGAATGCGTATGCCGATAACAGGGATTCAGCTGCAGCCCGGGTTTGAGAAAACGACCCCTTCGAATCTGCAGGGAACCGATAATATCCCCGATGCCCGCGAAGTGATGCGCCGCAAGATGCAGGAAATGTATGACAAAGTGGAAAGCGGCGATACCGGTCAGAGTTTTCAGATCGGCCGGGAATCCTACACACAGGATGAATGGGACAAGATGCTCTCAAAGGTAGACCGTGCGATCAACGAGATCAAAGAGGAAGACCGCAAGGAGCAGGAAAAGCGGGAAGCACTGGAAGATGCGAAATCCGCGGGAACGGATACAGAATCGGAGATCACGGAGGACCAGATCGCGGAACTGCTTCGCGACAGAGGTTAGAACAATTGAAAGAAACGATCTATGAAATGGGCTTCGCGAATCTTGATACCGGACGGAAGGATCGGACAGGGTTTGCGGAGGTCATTTTTTGTCAGGGGAAAAAAGATGAACATCTTCTGGAGATCTATTCGAGGATCTACGAGGAGGAAGGTGAGGTGCTCGGGACGAGGGCGACGGAGCATCAGTATGAGCTGCTTAGGGAGAGATTTCCGGATGCATTTTACGACCCTGTTTCCCGTATTCTGAAGCTGGAAGGCAGGAAGAAAAAAGAGCGGATCGGCGAGATCGCGGTCTGCTCGGCGGGAACCGCGGATATTGCTGTCGCCGAGGAGGCGGCGCAGACGGCGGAGTTTTTCGGAAGCAGGGCCGAGCGGTATTATGATATCGGCGTCAGCGGCGTTCACCGGATCTATGAGCGCCTTCCGGAGATTCGGAGAGCGAACTGCGTGATTATCGTGGCAGGAATGGAAGGAGCGCTTGCAAGTGTTCTCGGAGGGCTTGTTCCGGTTCCCGTGATCGCCGTGCCGACTTCGATCGGTTACGGAGCTTCCTTTGAGGGACTGACGGCTCTTCTTGCCATGATGAATTCCTGCGCCAACGGGATTTCCGTTGTCAATATCGATAACGGATACGGAGCGGGATATATTGCGACGGAGATCAACCGGCTTGCGTGTGGAGTACGTTTGCCGGATGCCTGATGATACAACGGAAAGAGCGTAATCGATAGAATTTAAAGGAGGATTTAATATGCCAAAGAAATCATTGTATTTTGAATGCTTCTCTGGTATCAGTGGAGATATGACAGCAGCGGCGCTTCTGGATCTCGGTGTGGATGAAGCAAAGCTTCTTTCGGCGCTTAACAGCCTCCCTCTTTCCGGATACCATGTGAAAATATCGGATGTAAAAAAGTCGGAGGTTCATGCAAAGGATTTTGACGTGATCCTGGAGGAAGCAAACCACGATCATGATATGAACTATCTGTATGGACATCTGAAGGATGATGCCGCGCCGGATAAAAATGTACATGGGCATATGAAGGGGCATGCTGAGCATGGGATGCATCATGGCGATATGAGCGGCCATGAACACGGACACTCTCATGATCATGGTCATCCGCATCATATGCACCGTGGGATGAAAGAGATCCGTGAGATCATTGCCGGCTCTTCTCTTACGGAAGGCGCGAAATCGATCATGACAAGGATCTTCAACAAGGTTGCGGAGGCAGAGGCGACCGTACATGAAACAAC
Source organism: Lachnospiraceae bacterium (assembly GCA_045657665.1). GTDB lineage: Bacteria > Bacillota > Clostridia > Lachnospirales > Lachnospiraceae > RUG12461. The sequence goes on from JAZOTN010000037.1 coordinate 79,962, forward strand.
CGTCGAGGAAGTGCATTTTCATGAGGTCGGTGCCGTGGATTCGATCGTGGATGTTGCGGCGATCGCGGTATGCCTCGATGAGCTTGGCATAGAGGAGATCATTCCGTCCGTGATCTACGAGGGGCAGGGAACTGTACGCTGCCAGCACGGGATCCTTCCGGTTCCGGTTCCGGCTGTGACGGAAATCCTGAGGACCTCCGGCCTGAAAATGCATGTCATGCCGGTAAACGGGGAATTCATCACGCCCACCGGCGCTGCGGTACTTGCTGCGATGGCAACAAATCGGGAACTGCCTGAGAGCTACGAGATCAAGCGTATCGGGGTGGGTGCCGGGAAGCGCGTATACGAGGGCTCCGGGGTTCTCCGCGTGATGCTGATTGAATCGTGAGGATTTGACGCAGCCGCGGATACAGTGATAGAATATACAAGTGTAAATGCGGCAAAACGCATTATGCGGATGTGGTGAAATTGGCAGACACGCAAGATTTAGGTTCTTGTGCCCATGGCGTGCAGGTTCAAGTCCTGTCATCCGCATTTTTTTCGAAAGAGTCTTGTTCGGAGACTCACTTTTTTTTACATATGGGAAGAGGTTTTATGGGCAGCCTGAATGAGCTTCCCTCCGGGGAACGTATCCATATCGGGATCTTCGGATGCCGGAATGCCGGAAAATCGAGTATCGTAAATGCACTGACCAATCAGGAGCTTTCCATTGTCTCGGACACACCGGGGACCACGACTGATCCTGTCCGGAAATCCATGGAGCTGCTGCCGCTCGGACCGGTTGTGATGATCGATACACCGGGCATTGATGACGAGGGCGAGCTCGGAGAGAAAAGAATAGAGAAAGCAAAGCGGGTGTTAAGCGGTGTGGATATCGCGCTCCTTGTCATTGATGCAAAAAAAGGACGGAGCGACTATGATGAGCGGCTTCTTTCCGTGATCCGGGAGAAAGAGATCCCGTATCTGATCGTCTGTAATAAAAGTGATCTCCTTGAAGGTGTCCCGGAGGGGGATGGGTATACGGTATATGTCAGTGCCAAAGAACATTCCGGGATCGGGGAGCTGAAGGAACGCATCGGATCGCTCTATGCGGATGGAAAAGAGGAAAAAACATTTCTTCGCCACCTGATCCGGCCTGGCAGCAGCGTCGTTCTGGTCTGCCCCATCGATGCCTCAGCGCCGAAAGGCAGGATGATCCTCCCGCAGCAGATGGCTATCCGGGAGATCCTGGATGCGGGCGCGACAGCAGTCGTTGCAAAAGAGACGGAGCTTTCCGAAACACTGGACACCTTGAAGAAGCCGCCGGAGCTTGTCGTGACGGACAGCCAGGCATTTACTTATGTGAAGTCCGTTCTTCCGGAGGAGATGAATCTTACCTCATTTTCCATCCTGATGGCGGATTATAAAGGGTTCTTAAAGACCGGGCTGAAAGGAGTCGGGAAGATCCGGGATTTAAAAGACGGTGACAGGATCCTTGTTGCGGAAGGCTGTACACACCACAGGCAGTGCGGAGATATCGGGACGGTCAAGATCCCGAAGCTCCTCAGGGAGCGCACAGGGAAGGATCTTGCTTTTGAAGCGACGCAGGGCAGGGATTTTCCGGAGGATCTTTCCGAGTATGCGCTTATCATCCACTGCGGCGGCTGCATGCTGCATGAAAGAGAGATGCGCTATCGGGAGCGGTGCGCCAGCGATCAGAACGTACCGTTCACGAATTACGGACTGGTACTCTCCGAACTCGCCGGAACACTGGAACGGAGCCTGAAACCTCTGAAATTAAGTAGTAGATAGATATATTAAAGGCATATTTAATATATACCACCTTGAAAGGACGATACCAATGAAATTCATCTCATGGAACGTAAACGGGCTCCGCGCCTGCAAAGACAAAGGATTTCTGGATTTCTTCGGAGAGATCGACGCAGATCTTTTTGCGGTGCAGGAAACAAAGCTCCAGAAAGGTCAGATCGATCTGGATCTGCCCGGTTATCATCAGTATTGGAATTATGCGGAAAGAAAGGGATATTCCGGGACGGCTGTTTTTGCGAAGCAGGAACCGGAATCCGTCAGCTACGGTATCGGGATCGAGGAGCACGATCATGAGGGCCGCGTCATCACTTTGGAGTATCCGGATTTCTTTTTCATCACCTGCTATACCCCGAACTCCCAGAACGAACTGAAGCGCCTTGACTACCGTATGCACTGGGAAGATGACTTCCGCGGTTATCTGAATAAGCTGAAAGAGAAAAAAGGCGTGATCCTCTGCGGGGATCTCAATGTTGCCCATGAGGAGATCGACCTCAAAAATCCGAAGACCAACCGTATGAATCCCGGTTTTACCGATGAGGAACGAGGCAAAATGACAGAACTCCTTGCGGACGGTTATGTGGATTCTTTCCGGCATTTCTATCCGGATCTTACCGATGCGTATTCGTGGTGGTCGTATCGTTTTCATGCCCGGGAAAAGAATACGGGATGGCGCATCGACTACTTTATCGTTTCCGAAGACATGAAGGAGCGCCTTGTGGATTCCAGGATCCATCCGGAGGTGTTCGGTTCGGATCACTGTCCGGTGGAGCTTGCTCTCCGATAGACCAGAATGAAAAGCCTTTTTCACTATCTGTCTCCGTACAAAAAAGAATGTGTTTTCGCACCGCTCTTTAAAATGCTGGAAGCGGCGTTTGAACTGCTGGTCCCGCTTGTGGTGGCTTCGATCATTGATATCGGGATCGCAGGCTCTGACCGAAGTTATATTCTGAGCCGCGGCGCGCTTCTTTTTGTACTCGCGCTGATCGGGACCGCCGCGGCCATCACGGCGCAATGGTTTGCGGCAAAAGCTGCGACCGGGTTTTCTACTACCCTTCGAATGGAGCTGTTTTCCCACATTCAGAAGCTGTCTTTTTCCCAGCTGGATGCGGCCGGGACGGGAACACTGATCACACGTGTCGTTTCGGATGTCAACCAGACGCAGAACATGGTCAATCTGTTTCTGCGTCTTTTTTTGCGCTCGCCTTTTATCGTATTCGGAGCGATGATCATGGCATTCACGGTGGATCCGGAGGGGGCGCTTGTCTTTGCGGTTCTGATTGCGCTGCTGTTTCTGGTTGTTTTTCTCATTATGCGCCGGACGCTGCCGATGCATAAAAAAGTCCAGATGAATCTGGATACACTGACCGTTTCATCCCGCGAGGCGCTTTCCGGCGCAAGGGTAATCCGGGCATTCCGGAGAGATAAGGAGGAGCAGAGAAATTTTGAGGAAAAGAATGATGCGCTCAGGCGTCTTCAGCTCCTGACCGGAAAGATCAGTGCCCTCACAAATCCGGTCACCTGTGTACTGATAAATGCCGCGGTGATCGTGATCTTATATGTAGGCGGTGTGCGTGTGAACACAGGTGCCCTGACCCAGGGACAGGTCGTAGCGCTGGTCAACTATCTGGCGCAGATCCTCGTGGAGCTTTTAAAGATTGCGAACCTCATCGTCACGATGACAAAAGGACTTGCGTCCGCGGACCGGATCGCGGAGATTTTTGCAACCGAGCCGCCACAGAGAAATACCGGATCAGCGGATGAAGCGGAGAGGAAAGGCGCGGCAGACATCCGTTTTGAAAACGTCTGTTTCCGCTATCCGGGCGCATCCGGAGACACGCTTAGCGGGATCACGTTTTCTGCCGCGCCGGGAGAAACCATCGGCATTATCGGCGGAACGGGTTCCGGGAAATCCACTTTGGCGTGGATGATCCCGGGGCACTATGATGCAACGGAGGGAAGCATCAGGATCGATGGAACGGATGTCAGGACGCTGGATCTTTCTGCCTGCCGGAGCAGGATCGGCATGGTGCCGCAGAAGGCAGTGCTGTTCGAAGGAACCGTCCGGGATAATCTCCGTTTTGGGAAAGAAGATGCCACCGATGAAGAGATCTGGGAAGCGCTTACGGCTGCACAGGCTGTGGATTTTGTAAAGAAGAAAGAAGGCGGTCTTGATTTCCATATCGAAGAGCATGGCGTGAACCTGTCCGGCGGGCAAAGGCAACGGCTGACGATCGCAAGAGCACTGATCCGGAAGCCGGATATTCTGATCCTGGATGATTCGATGTCGGCCCTTGATTTTGCGACAGAAAAGGCGGTGCGAAGCGCGATTTCCGCTATCACGCCCCGACCCACAACGATACTGGTTTCGCAGCGGGTTCATACACTGACAGGGTGTGATAAGATCGTAGTTCTTTCCGACGGGGAAATGGCAGGCTGCGGAACACATAAAGAGCTGCTTTCTACGTGCTCTGTATACAAAGAGATCTATTATTCGCAGACGGAGGATCCGGATGAAGCATAAAGGGACTCTTTCCAAAATATTACGTCATGTTCGTTCATACCGTGTCTTTCTCATCCTGTCGGTTCTATTTGCGCTGCTTACAGTAGCGTCAACCCTTTATATTCCGATCCTGACCGGAAAAGCCGTGGATACGATCGTCGGGGTATCCGATGTTGACTTTTTATCGCTGTCCGTGATCTTAAGGCAGATCGGAGCAGCGATCGCTGTAATGGCGCTCTCGCAGTGGTTCCAGAATCTCTGCAACAATCATCTGACCTACCATATCGCAAGTGATATCCGCGGAGAGGCCTATCGAAAGATCGCTTCGCTCCCGCTTTCCTACATTGATGCACATCCGCACGGAGATATCGTGAGCCGTATGACATCAGACGTCGACCAGCTTGCTGATGGTCTTTTGATGGGCTTTACACAGCTGTTTACCGGGGTTCTTACGGTGATCGGAACCCTTATTTACATGTTCTCGGTCAGCGCGCCCATCACGGCCGTGGTGATCGTTTTGACGCCTCTTTCCATGGCCTCTGCCAGGTTTATCGCGCGTTATTCCTATCGGATGTTCCTGAAGCAGTCCGAAACCAGAGGAAAAGAAACCGCCCTGATCAATGAGGTGATCGGTGGGGAAAAGGTTGTGCAGTCCTTCGGGCGGGAGGAGGCAATGGAAGAACGCTTCCGTGCTTTGAATGATGAGCTCGGGGAATACTCCAGGAAGGCGGTCTTTGCTTCTTCCCTCACGAATCCCGTGACACGGTTCGTAAACAACCTTGTCTATGCTTTCGTGGCAGTGTTCGGAGGCCTTCTTGTCATCGGAGGCGGCGATTTTACAGCCGGCATGCTGACGGCTTTTCTCTCATATGCCAACCAGTATACAAAGCCGTTCAACGAGATTTCCGGAGTGATCGCGGAACTGCAGAATGCCATCGCGTGTGCGGAGAGGGTCTTTGATCTGATCGAGAAAGAAACGGAAGATCCTGAGACGGAGAATGCGGCGGAGATCGGAGAGGTCAGAGGAAACGTCCGGTTTTCCGGGGTTTCCTTCTCCTATGATAAGAAACAACCATTGATACGGGACTTAAACCTTGATCTTACCCCGGGGCAGTGCGTCGCGATCGTAGGTCCCACCGGAAGTGGGAAGACAACCATGATCAACCTGCTGATGAGGTTCTATGATGCTGATGCGGGAGACATCGGCATCGATGGCGATAGCATATACCGGGTGAAACGTGACGGTGTTCGGAAGTGCTTTGGAATGGTGCTGCAGGAAACCTGGCTGAAAAGCGGATCAATCCGGGAAAACATTGCGTTCGCGGATCCGGATGCAACGGATGAGGAGATTATCCGCGCCGCAAAAGAAGCGCATGCGGACAGCTTTATCCGCCGTCTCCCGGATGGTTATGATACCGTGCTCGGAGAGGACGGAGGGTGTCTTTCCGAAGGACAAAGACAGCTCCTTTGCATCGCAAGGGTCATGCTTTCTCTTCCGCCGATGCTGATCCTGGATGAAGCAACGAGCTCAATCGATACGAGAACAGAGTTAAAGATTCAGGACGCGTTTTCCCGGATGATGAAGGGGCGTACCAGCTTTATCGTGGCACACCGCCTGTCCACCATCCGTTCCGCGGATATCATCCTCGTCATGAAGGACGGGCAGATCATAGAGAAGGGAAAACACGAAGAACTGCTTGCAAAAGACGGCTTCTATGCCGCGCTCTATCACGCGCAGTTCAGCTGACGCAGAACACGGTTGGTCTTAAACTCCGAGCAGGATTATTGCAGGGTTTCCGAACGGGTTAACGTTAGTGTTAAGTGAGGAAACCCTGCAATTGTCCTGCGAGTGAAGACTTCCGAACGACTTAACGATAGTGTTAAGTGAGGAAGTTTTGTCGTTGTCCTGCGAGTAGGAGAATACTATCGTTCTACGGTAACACGCTTCATCTTCTGTTCTGTCTCCGGCCGGTCGTTCCAGTCGGTATCACTTTCTGCGATGGCATCCACGATGTCCATCCCCTCAATGATCTTTCCGAACGCGGCATAGTCACCGTCAAGATGCGGACTGTCTTTATGCATGATGAAAAACTGGGAGCCTGCGGAATTCGGGTCCGCAGTGCGTGCCATGGACAGGACCCCTGCAGTGTGCTTCAGGTCATTCTGAAAGCCGTTTGATGAAAACTCGCCTTTGATGGAGTAGCCGGGACCGCCCATGCCGGTGCCTTCCGGGTCTCCGCCCTGGATCATGAAGCCTTTGATGACGCGGTGGAAGATCGTGCCGTCATAAAAGCCCTTTTCGATCAGTTCAATGAAGTTCTTTACTGTTTCCGGCGCGATCTCGGGATAAAGCTCAGCCTTCATCACACCTCCGTTTTCCATTTCGATGGTTACGATCGGATTTGCCATGTTCTTTCTCCTTTTTTCTCATTCTGGCACTGCAGAAGAACTGCGGGATCCGAAAGCAGCTCCGTGACCGTTTCACTGGCGGAACCGATCAGAGCGTCTGTTTCGGAGATAGACTCCATTTCCTCCCAGGTGGATGCGTGGGAGAACCGGAGCCAGCGGTTTTCCACAGAGAGCGTGGTATGTGTTTCCGGTAAGCATAAGTCTATCACAGCAGGACGCATGGCGTCCAGACGTATTTTTTCCGAGCCGCCGTGCTGGTAGCTGACGAGGATCTCCATCGGTTCCGGATAGGACGGCAGCGGCGTTCCGAGGATCATCGGGTTTAAGATCCTCGTGTCTTTGATTGTGTCTGCACCGACGCCGCTTAATGCGGAAACCAGTGCAAGTCTTACAGAAGCGTTTCTCTGGATCAGAGAACGAAAAAGATATGCATTGTTTAAAGACACCGGAAGACTTCCGGTGCAGGAATGAGAAATTGACATAAAACCCCTTTCAAAAAATAAATTTAGATTTAAATAGTTAGTTTATGATGGGAAAACGACGATTTAATCAGTCTTTCCTTAGAATTGTGATGGATTGTGATCTGATGCTGAAATCGAGCGTGACAAAAATGAAAACAGAAACAGATGAAATCATAGCATGCCGGATGGAAAGTTGCAACAGGAAAAATAAAGTCGAAATATTTCGACAATAACAAAAAGAGAATCGCTGATGTGCTATCGCGGGAGAAACTCCAGAATGTCACTGTTATCGGGAATGGTTTCATCGGCAGATATGCCTGTGGAGCGGATCGCCTGAACGATCTTCTGATATCCGAGGAGCATGGCCTTGTGTTCCTCCCAAAGGATACCCGCGGTTTCCGAGGCGGCTGCCGATTCAAGCTTTGCTGCAGCATTTCCGATCTCATCCGCGCCGATCGTTCTGGAGGTGCTTTTTAAGGAATGAACAAGGATCTCATAGTTTTTCCAGTCCTTCTCATCGAAATAACGGGCCAGATCCCGGATCCGCTCTTCCGATGTCTGCACATAATCTATCAAAAGAGTCCGGTACAGACCGTCATCGTCCTGGCAGTAGGAGAGACCTGTCTCGGTATGTACCCCTGCCGCATCAAGGATTTCATAAGCGGTTTTTTCCGTATCTGTTTTTTTCGAGGCTCCGGCTTCCTGTCCGGACGGCGTATTCTCTGTGACTTTTACTTTATCCTCCGGGAGATATTTCACCAGCATTTTTCTCAGCGCACGGCTGTCGATAGGCTTGGAGAGGTAGTCTGTGAACCCTTCCTCAAGATAGCGTTCTTTTGCGCCTGCGATCGCATCCGCGGTGAGACAGATGATCGGTGTATGCTTATATGCGCCGCCGCTTTTCCGGATCTGCTGCATGGTCTCCGTTCCGTCCATGACCGGCATGCGCTGGTCCATCAGGATCAGGTCATATTGCGTCCATTCTGTCATGCTGATCGCTTCGGAACCGCTGCCGGCCGTATCGATCTTCATTTCCGTATCACGAAGAAGCCCCGTTACAACGGAGAGGTTCATGCTGGTATCATCAACGACCAGGATCTGCGCTTCCGGTGCAACAAATAGCGTTTCCGGAACGCTGGTCTTATCCATGTTCTTTTCAAATTTCTTACGGAAATTTCCGACCGGTTCAGTCGAAACAACTTTTTGCGGAATACAGAGTGAAAAGACGGAACCTTTTCCGTATTCGCTTTCCACGGAAACAGTGCCTCCCATCATTTCAAGAAGATGTTTTGTGATGGCAAGACCGAGTCCTGTTCCTTCCACGGTACTGTTCTGTTTCAGATCCATCCTTTCGAACTTGTCGAACAGTCTTCCGAGATCTTCTTTCCGGATGCCGATGCCGGTGTCTTCTACCTTGATGCGGAGCGTGATCATCTGATCTACCCGGTAGTTACCTCCGGCTTCGCCCCGGATCGTAAGGGATACGCTTCCTTTTTTCGTATATTTCACTGCGTTGTTCAGGATGTTGGTAATGATCTGTCTGAGGCGGAGCTCATCGCCGAAAAGACTGTCCGGAAGCGATGGGTCCACCTCGACCAGGAAGTCGAGATTCTTGGATCTGGCTTTGAAGTAAACCATGTTGCTCACATCGTTGAGAACGGAGCTGAGCTGATAGGAGTCTTCCTGAAGTTCCATCTTGCCGGCCTCGATCTTGGAAAAATCCAGAATGTCATTGATGATCGAGAGAAGGTTGTGTCCGGCGCTGTCAACGTTTCCGGCATATTTGGTAATGCTTGAGAAGATATCCCGGATCGCATCCGGATTTTCGGGGAGAGCGTCTCTTGCCTGCATACTCTCATTCAGGATCATTTCGTTCATTCCGAGCACGGCGTTGATCGGGGTGCGGATCTCATGGCTCATATTTGCGAGGAACTCGCTTTTCGCGGCATTGGACTGCTCGGCTACGCTTTTCTCTTCGAGAAGCATATGGTTTTCTGCCAGCTTTTGATGGAAATAGACGATCAGGACGACTGCCAGGGCAAAGAGCGAAAGGACGACAGCACCGCAAAAGAGAATAACCGGAAGGATATCATAAACGCTTGTATCGGAGGAACCATTGAGTCCTTCTGTGAGTACATCCCTCACCCAGCATCCGAACAGGATACCGGTGATAGATACGGTGAGCACGATGGCTCCGTAAGCGATCTTCAGGATGTTTTGCAACTTTTTGTCGATCAGCATTTTTTCGTCGCTCTTGTCCCATTTGTAAGTGCGCCCGATGGCCCAGACAAGGATCAGGAAGCTGAAACTGTTCAGGAACGAAAAGAGGTAATAGAAATTCCAGACCCATCCGTCAAAGCAGGAAAAAGTCCACATGCCGTATTCGGTGAGAACATAGAAGAGTACGGCGACATAAATATAAGAGGGCTTTGTTCCCGGTGTGCGGTATTTGAACCGGTATACTATTCCCTGGACGGCAAAAACCGCTATAAAAGTGGTGATCACGACCTGGTAGACTGTGTTGATGATCCCGCCGTATTGAAGATACAGGGTCAGCTGCCAGATATTGAGGGGGATCGGAAGGAGCATGAGGACATGGAAATACCGGCGTTCCTGATCCTTTTTCAGATAGATTAAAAGCAGCAGAATGATAAAGAAAGCAATATTCCACCCCATATATGTCAGGAATTCGGAAGTGCTGGGAGTATTTCCCATGATGATGATGTAGGCGGTCCAGAAGTAGCTGCTCAAAAGATTTGCAAGGAAGAAAGCGCCCGCAAAAAGCCAGACGCGCTGCCTTGTGCTGATATAGCGAAACATAACGATCAGCAGGGAAAAGATGATCGCGAGAAGCTGAACGATATTTTCGAGATATTCCATCAATATTTCCATAGATCGATTACCTTAAAACTCAATATCCAATACGCGTCAATCGTACCATAAATTTGAAGAAAAAAAAACATTTTTGTTCATTAGCACTCACCTATTGACAGTGCTAACAAATCGTGCTATAACTTATTTTAATGATGAGAAAGTGTATGAAGGAGGTGATTCCATGAATATTCAGAAATTCACGCAAAAATCCATTGAGGCCGTTCAGGGCTGTGAAAAGATCGCGCTTGAATACGGGAATCAGGAGATTGAAGAGGAACATTTTCTGGTAGCGTTGCTTCGGCAGGAAAACGGACTGATCCCAAAACTCCTGGAGAAAATGGGAATAGCCGTTCCCGATTTCCTTGGGGCGGTGGAACAGAAGATCGCATCCCGCCCGAAGGTACAGGGGGGACATCCATACGTCGGTGCGGATCTGAATAAAGCACTTATCAATGCCGAAGATATCGCAAAGCACATGGGCGATGATTATGTATCCGTGGAACACCTTTTCCTTTCGGTGATCAAATATCCGAATAAGGCTGTGAAGGACCTGTTCCATGCGTACGGCATCACACGAGACAGCTTTCTTTCGGCCCTCTCCACAGTACGCGGCAATCAGCGCGTGACCTCGGACAATCCGGAAGCCACCTACGATACGCTTGAAAAGTACGGCTATGACATGGTGCAACGGGCACGGGAACAAAAGCTGGATCCCGTGATCGGCAGGGATGAGGAGATCCGGAACGCGGTCCGCATCCTTTCCCGGAAGACGAAGAACAACCCCGTACTGATCGGAGAACCGGGTGTAGGAAAAACCGCAGTCGTGGAAGGCCTTGCACAGCGGATCGTGAAGGGCGATGTTCCGGAAGGCCTGAAGGATAAAAAGCTGTTTGCGCTTGATATGGGGGCGCTTGTTGCCGGCGCAAAGTACCGGGGTGAATTCGAGGAGCGGCTGAAAGCCGTGCTCGATGAGATCAAGGCATCGGACGGTGAGATCATCCTGTTTATCGATGAGCTTCATACGATCGTGGGTGCGGGAAAAACGGACGGCGCGATGGATGCCGGGCAGCTTTTAAAGCCCATGCTGGCAAGAGGCGAGCTTCATTGTATCGGTGCGACGACACTGGATGAATACCGTGAATACATCGAGAAGGACGCGGCTCTGGAACGTCGTTTCCAGCCGGTGATGGTGGATGAGCCGACCGTGGAGGAGACAGTTTCGATCCTCCGGGGTTTAAAGGAACGGTATGAGGTATACCACGGCGTCAAGATTACGGACTCTGCACTTGTTTCCGCGGCAACGCTGTCCGACCGCTATATCAGTGAGCGTTTCCTGCCGGATAAGGCGATCGATCTCGTGGATGAGGCATGCGCGCTGATCAAGACAGAACTGGACTCCATGCCGACGGAACTTGACGAGCTGAACCGGAAGGTCATGCAGATGGAGATCGAGGTTACGGCGCTGAAAAAAGAAGAGGATGCCCTGAGCAAAGAGCGTCTTCAGGAGCTGGAAAAAGATCTGGCGGAGCAGAGGGATCTTTTCCAGGAGAAAAAGGCGCAGTGGGACAACGAAAAAGAAAGCGTTGAGCATGTACAGAAGATCCGTGAGGAGCTGGATAATGTCCGCAAGGAGATCCAGTCGGCGGAGCAGAATTATGATCTTGACAAAGCGGCGGAACTGAAATACGGGAAGCTCCCGCAGCTGGAAAAAGAGCTGTCGGAAAAAGAGGATCTTATCCGGAATGAAGATCTTTCTCTTGTTCGGCAGGCGGTGACAGAGGATGAGATCGCGAAGATCATCAGTCGTTGGACAGGCATTCCGGTAGCAAAGCTCACAGAGAGTGAAAGGAACAAAACGCTGCACCTTGATGAGGAGCTGCATAAGCGTGTGATCGGACAGGATGAAGCGGTTGAGAAAGTGACAGAGTCCATCATCCGTTCCCGTGCCGGGATCAAGGATCCCGGAAAGCCCATCGGTTCGTTCCTGTTCCTCGGTCCCACCGGTGTCGGAAAGACCGAGCTGGCAAAGACGATCGCTGCAGCGCTTTTTGATGATGAGAATAACATTGTCCGTCTCGATATGACGGAGTATATGGAAAAGTATTCCGTATCACGCCTCATCGGAGCGCCTCCGGGATACGTCGGGTATGAAGAGGGAGGACAGCTTACGGAAGCGGTACGCAGAAAACCCTATTCCGTCGTGCTTTTTGATGAGGTAGAGAAAGCGCATCCGGATGTATTCAATGTTCTTCTTCAGGTGCTGGATGACGGACGCATCACGGATTCACAGGGCCGTACTGTGGACTTCAAGAACACGATCATCATTTTAACGAGCAACATAGGATCTGAGGAGCTTCTGGAAGGGATCGATGAAGATGGCAATATCAGCAGCGAAGCAGAAGAAGATGTGATGGACGAGCTTCGTTCGAGCTTCCGGCCGGAGTTTCTGAACCGTCTGGATGAGATCATCCTCTTTAAGCCCCTGACGAAGGATAATATCGGAAATATCGTAAAGCTGCTTGTGACGGATCTGAACAGGAGGCTTGCTGCCCGGCAGATCAAGGTGGAACTGACTCCCGAAGCGGAGAGCTTTGTGGTTGACCAGGGATACGATCCTGTATATGGTGCAAGACCTCTTAAGCGCTACCTCCAGAAGAGTGTGGAAACGCTTTCCGCAAGGCTGATCCTTTCCGGTGAAGTGAATGAAGGCGATACCGTGCTGCTTTCGGTGAAAGACGGAACGCTCACAGCCGGGAAGAAAAACTGACGATTACATTTCCGGTAAGATGTGATACAATAGAGACTGTCGTACGGACAGGCTGGCATATACAGGCCGGCTGCCGTTGCGGCAGTCTCTGTTTTTAAGTTTTCGTTTTTCTAAGGAGGAACTATGAGCAACTCAACCATCCCTTACAAAATCTATCTCAGCGAGGGGGAAATGCCGAAAGCCTGGTATAACCTGCGCGCGGACATGAAGAATAAACCGGCACCGCTGCTGAATCCCGGAACACTGAAGCCTCTTTCGGCAGAGGAACTTTCCGGAGTTTTCTGCGAAGAGCTCGTAAGGCAGGAGCTTGACGATACGACAGCAGACATCGAGATCCCGGAGGAGATCCGGAGCTTTTACAAGATGTACCGTCCGTCGCCGCTTGTCCGGGCGTACTGCCTGGAAGAAAAGCTGGGAACACCCGCGAAGATCTATTATAAATTCGAGGGCAACAACACCAGCGGCAGCCACAAGCTCAATTCCGCCATTGCCCAGGCATATTATGCAAAGAAGCAGGGCCTTAAGGGCGTGACGACGGAGACCGGAGCAGGACAGTGGGGTACAGCGCTTTCGATGGCATGTTCCTATTTTGATCTGGACTGCAAGGTGTTCATGGTGAAATGCTCCTACGAGCAGAAACCTTTCCGCAGAGAGGTGATGAGGACTTACGGAGCTTCTGTGGTTCCGTCTCCGTCCGAGACCACTGAGGTCGGCAAAAAGATCCTTGCAGAGCATCCCGGTACGACGGGAAGTCTTGGATGCGCGATCTCTGAGGCGGTGGAAGTAGCGACGAAAAACCCGGGATACCGTTATGTGCTCGGAAGTGTCCTGAATCAGGTGCTTCTTCATCAGTCTGTGATCGGCCTGGAGAGCAAGATCGCAATGGATAAGTACGGTATCCATCCGGATCTGGTCATCGGTTGTGCCGGAGGCGGATCAAATCTCGGCGGTCTCATCGCACCCTTTATGAGAGAAAAGCTCCGCGGCGAAGCGGATTATCGTATCATTGCAGTGGAACCGGCATCCTGCCCGAGTTTTACAAGAGGCACCTTTGCGTATGATTTCTGCGACACCGGTATGATCTGCCCGCTGGCAAAGATGTACACCCTCGGCAGCAGCTTCATTCCGTCTGCAAATCATGCCGGCGGACTTCGCTTCCACGGAATGAGCACGACACTTTCCCAGCTTTATCATGACGGCTACATGGAGGCGGTCAGCGTCGAGCAGACCTCGGTATTCGAAGCGGCGCAGCAGTTCGCAAGGATCGAGGGGATCCTTCCGGCACCGGAAAGCTCTCACGCGATCCGCGTTGCGATCGATGAGGCATTAAAGTGCAAGGAGACCGGCGAAGAAAAGACCATCCTGTTCGGCCTTACCGGAACCGGGTATTTTGACCTTGTTGCCTATGAGAAGTTCCATAACGGTGAAATGACGGATATCATTCCGACGGATGATGACATCCTTAAGTCCGTTTCGCGTCTTCCGAAGGTGGAGTAAAAGGAGATCCATGGATTATCAGGAAGAAACATTAAAAGAGTTTTTGGATGCAACCGCCTCCTCTGCGCCGACACCCGGCGGAGGAGGCGTATCCGCATATGCGGCTGCACTTGGAATGGCGCTTTCCGATATGGTGGGGAGCCTTACGGTTGGCAAACAAAAATATGCGGATGTGGAAGAGGAGATCCTTAATCTGAAAGAGAAGGCAAAGGTGCTGGAGGAGGAGCTCCTTGCGCTTGTTTCCGAGGATGCAAAGGCTTTTGCACCGCTCGCCGATGCGTATCGTCTTCCGAAGGAAACGGAAGAAGAACGGCGGCATAAGGATGAGGTGATGGAGGAATGCCTCCTTGCCGCGGCAGAGGTTCCTCTCCGGATCATGGAAAAGTGCTGCAGCGCGATCGAGCTCGCTGAAGAATTTGCAAAAAAAGGGAGCAGGCTTGCGCTCAGTGACGCAGGGGTTTCGGCGGCGCTCCTTGGCGGCGCCCTGAAAGGAGCATCCCTCAATGTATTTATCAATACGGCAGCGATGAAGAACCGCGAGGTCGCAGAGAACCTTAATAATCGGGCGAACACTATGTTGAACGCTTATGTCCCACGGGCAGATGCTGTATTTGATCTTGTAAAGTCTGAGCTATAGAGCAACATGGAAGGACATCCAAAAACGTTCACGATTCGGCGCTGAAAAGATGCGCCTGCATATGTTCACTTATTTTGGATGTCTTTCCATGTTGCAAGTTCGACGTAAAAAACCATGATGCATATGGAATAGGCGATCATGCGCTCCAGGCGCATCAGCAAGGAGGTTCCATGGCGAAACTGTTAACCGGATTAGAAGTGACCGCTGCCATTCTGGAGGAACAAAAGCAGAAGGCGGATGCGTTAAAACAAAAAGGGATCATTCCGACACTCGGGGTCGTAAGACTCGGCGAGAAACCGGACGATCTTGCCTATGAAAAGGGAATCGAAAAAAAGGCGGAGCAGACCGGCATTTCCGTGCGAAAGTTCCTGTTTCCGGAAGAAATCGGAGAAGACTCCCTGGTCGAAGAGATCGAAAAGCTGAACAAAGATCCGGCGATCCACGGCGTCCTGATCTTCCGCCCTCTCCCAGGGCATATTTCGGATGACCGTATCCGGAATACACTGCTCCCCAGGAAAGATGTGGACGGGATCACGGACCGTTCCCAGGCCGGTGTCTATACGGGAAGCAATGCGTTCTTTTCGCCCTGTACGGCAGAGGCGGTCATGGAACTTCTTTCGTTCTATGGGATCGATCCCGCCGGGAAAAACGTAACGGTGATCGGGCGGAGCCAGGTGATCGGAAAGCCTGTTTCGCTCCTGCTCCTGCAGAAGAATGCAACTGTCACAATCTGTCATACAAAGACAAGGAATCTTCCGGAGATCACAAAGAGGGCTGACATCATAGTCACGGCAGCCGGACAGCCGCATACAGTCACAAAGGAATGCGTTTCTCCGGGACAGACCGTGATCGATGTGGCGGTGAATTTTGATGAGCAGGACAGGATGTGCGGTGACGTGGATTTTGAGGATGTTCAAAACACGGTAGGAGCCATAAGTCCTGTGCCGCGGGGCGTCGGAGGGATCACTCCGGCGATCCTGATGCGTCATCTTATCAGAGCCTGCATTTCATCGGAGGAGTAAAAACTCGATTAAGAGGCGAAGCAATGAACAGATCAATGGCAAAGAGCATGATCACGGGAAAGCCGATCTCGCTGATACTCAGGTTTGCACTTCCGCTGCTTCTCGGAAATCTTTTTCAACAGACGTATAACATGGTGGACGCCGCGATCGTCGGGCAGACTCTCGGTGCGGAGGCGCTTGGAGCGGTTGGTGCATCCACGAGTGTACAGTTTCTGGTACTGGGATTTTGTATCGGCACGTGTGCGGGTTTTGCGATCCCTATCGCCCAGACTTTCGGCGCGGGGAAACTGTCTCATCTCCGGAAATACATCTATCATGCGATCATTCTGACAGTTCTTTTCGGTGCGGTTTTAACAACGGTCTGTGCCCTGCTCTGCGGTCAGATCCTTCATGCGCTGCGTACGCCGGACGAACTCTTTGCGGACGCTTATATCTATCTTCTGATCATTTTTCTCGGGATTCCCTGTAATCTGACATATAATCTCTGTTCTTCGATCCTTCGGGCGGTGGGTGATTCCAGGACGCCGTTCCTCTTTCTCGCGTGCTCGGCGGTGCTGAACATCGGCCTTGATTTTGTCTGTATCATGGGATTGCACCTGGGGACGGCAGGCGCCGCGATCGCAACGATCTTTTCTCAGGGATTGTCCGGAGTCCTCTGTATCATTCTGATCCGGAAAAAATATGATATTCTTCGTCTCAAGCCGGAGGAAAAAAAGTGGGAGAGACACTTTGCCCATATTCTCATAGTCATGGGCGTGCCGATGGGACTGCAGTATTCCATCACGGCGATCGGGAGCATGGTCATGCAGGGCGCGAACAACTCGCTGGGACCGGTCTATGTTTCCGGTTTTGCCGCGGGCATGAAGATCAAGCAGCTGGCAATGTGCCCGTTTGATGCGCTTGCGACCGGTGTTTCCACTTTTGCCGGACAGAACTACGGAGCCGGGAAGATCGATCGTGTCAAAAAAGGGATCCGGGAGGGCGTGATAGCAGGGATTCTTTATGGCGTCGGTATCGGACTGGTGCTGATCTTTTTCGGGAGACCGATGTCTCTCATGTTTGTAAAACCGGATGCGGTGGCGGTGCTTGATGCTTCCGGCCAGTATCTTCGCGCGCTCGGGTTTTTCTACTGGACGCTTGGGATCCTGAATGTCTGTCGGATGAGCCTCCAGGGCCTCGGTTATTCCATGCGTGCCGTTGTGGGCGGGGTTCTTGAGATGATCGCGCGGATCGTCGTGAGCTTTGCCTTTGTGCCGGTATTCGGGTTTAATGCCATCTGTTTTTCCGACCAGTCTGCATGGATCGCGGCAGCAGTCTATATGATGATCATGCTCCGTATCTGTCTCAAGAAGATCGAAACAAGGCGTGCGGGTGCGGTGTAGGAACAGACTTGAAAAAGAACCTCTTCTATCGTAAACTTTCTTAGTATGGATTTGTTCGATTATTTGGAACAACAGAATAAGGAAAAGGAGTCGCCTCTTGCGTCACGCCTTCGTCCCGAAACCGTGGATGAGATAGTGGGACAGCAGCACATCATCGGCAAGGATAAGCTGCTTTACCGTGCGATCAAGGCGGACAAGCTTTCTTCCATCATTTTTTACGGGCCTCCCGGAACCGGCAAGACGACACTTGCAAAGGTGATCGCTCATACGACCAGCGCGAATTTCAGACAGATCAACGCGACGTCCGCAGGAAAGAAGGACATGGAAGAGGTGGTTGCGCAGGCAAAGTCGGATTACGGGATGTACGGGAAGCGCACGATCCTTTTTATCGATGAGATCCACCGGTTCAATAAGGGACAGCAGGATTACCTGCTTCCGTTCGTGGAGGACGGAACAGTGATTCTTGTCGGAGCCACAACGGAGAATCCATACTTTGAAGTCAACGGCGCTTTGCTTTCCAGGTCTTCGGTCTTTGAATTAAAGCCCCTCTCCAAAGAAGACATCGGTATCCTCCTTGACCGGGCGGTCTCCGATGAAGTGAAGGGAATGGGAAGCTACAAAGCCATCCTGGATGAGGACGCGAGGGAATTCCTTGCGGACAGTGCAAACGGAGATGCGAGAAACGCACTGACCGCCATTGAGCTCGGGATCCTTACTACGGAGAGGAGTGAGGACGGTTTCATCCATATCACACTCCCGGTTGCTTCCGAATGCATTCAGAAGCGTGTCGTGAAATACGATAAAACAGGGGACAATCATTACGATACGATCTCCGCGTTTATCAAGAGTATGCGGGGGTCCGATCCGCAGGCGGCGCTTTATTATCTGGCAAAGATGCTTTATGCCGGAGAGGATATCAAGTTTATCGCGCGGCGCATCATGATCTGCGCCTCGGAGGATGTGGGAATGGCAGATCCGAATGCCATCGTGGTGGCGGAAGCCGCCTGCGGCATTGTGGAGCGTGTGGGTCTTCCGGAAGCAAGGATCCCGCTCGCTGAGGCCGCCGTATATGTGGCGACCGCACCGAAGAGCAACGCTTCCTATCTCGGGATCGACAGTGCTCTTCAGTATGTGAAAACGCATGAAACACCTCCGGTCCCGCGCCATCTTCAGAATGTGCACGCGGACGGCACCGGGTTTGAACGGGAACAGGGTTATCTTTATGCCCATGATTTTCCGCATCACTATGTGAAGCAGCAATACCTGCCGGACGGGATGGAGGGAACGGTCTTTTTTACCCCGGGCGAAAACGGTTATGAAAAAACGATCCGAGAGTACATGGGCCTTATAGAGCGTCTTGATGAAGGATCGGAAGAATAAAAACAGGGAGCATATGCTTCCTTTGGAAGGAGTAAAGACATGAAGAAGATTGAGGAGATGTCAAAGGAAGAACTGCTGAAAGAGAAACAGGACCTGGAGGCGGCTTATAAGGACTTTGAGAGCCAGGGCCTTAAGCTGAATATGGCGAGAGGAAAGCCGTCGCTGGAACAGCTGAATCTTTCGTTTCCGATGATGGATGTCATGAATTCCTACAACGGGATGGCGGCAGAGGACGGAACGGACTGCCGGAATTACGGGGAGATCGAAGGGATCGAAGAGGCAAGACGCCTCATCGCCGAGATCATGGATACCACACCGGACCATGTGATCTGCTTCGGCAATTCCTCCCTCAACGTGATGTACGACATGGTTGCTCGTGCCATGACGCATGGTGTCTGTGGGAGCACGCCGTGGATGAAGCTTCCGGAGGTGAAGTTCCTGTGCCCGGTTCCCGGATATGACCGGCATTTTGCGATCACGGAGTTTTTCGGGATCAAGATGATCAACATCCCGATGACGCAAAACGGACCCGATATGGATCTGGTAGAAAAATATGTCAGCAGTGACCCGCTTATCAAGGGGATCTGGTGCGTACCGAAGTTTTCAAATCCGGAGGGCATCATCTATTCCGATGAGACCGTGATGCGTTTTGCGAACCTGAAGCCTGCGGCGGAGGACTTCAGGATTTTCTGGGATAACGCATATTCGGTTCATTATCTTTATGATGATATCAAGCCGCAGATCCCGGATCTGGTCAGGGAATGTAAGAAAGCGGGAAATCCTGACCTCGTATATAAGTTCGCTTCCACGAGCAAGATCACGTTTCCGGGCAGCGGTATCTCAGGCATGGCAGTCTCCGAGAGAAACCGTGACAGCATTCTTAAGATGCTGAAGATCCAGACCATCGGACCGGATAAGGTGAACCAGTTACGACATGTGCGTTTTTTAAAGAACCGTGAGGGGGTCGAGGAGCAGATGAAAAAGCATGCGGCGATCCTGCGGCCAAAGTTCGAGATGGTGGAAAAGATCCTGGACAGCGAGCTGACTTCCCGGGGTATCGGGCATTATTTAAAACCGCTCGGGGGATACTTTATCAGCTACAACGCCCCGGAGGGTACGGCAAAGAGGATCGTGCAGCTTGCGAAGGACTGCGGTGTCACGATGACGGGAGCGGGTGCTCCTTTCCCCTACGGAAAGGACCCGAAGGATTCCGTGATCCGTATTGCGCCATCTTTCCCGCCGCTTGAGGAACTGGAGAAAGCGGCAAAGATCTTTGCGATCTGTGTAAAAATCGCGGCGATCGAGAAGGCGCTCGGATAAAAGAAGAGAAAGCATATAAACAAAAAAGGGAAACGCCTGATTGATCAGCGTTTCCCTTTTTTGTATTCCTCGATCACCCGGATATAATTATGATATGCTTCCTTTGTCACGTCCGGCCATTTGAGATACAGATCCCGTTTGGCATTTTCGCTCACGGTTCTTAGCAGAGCGGGATCGTGGATGACGGAGAGCGCCATTTCCGCAAGCGAGTGCTCGTCATTGTCGATCAGAAACGCGTTCACGTGATCCTTTACCGTGTCCGCCGTGGCGGCACCCCGTACAAAGATACCCGGTGTTCCCTGGCTTGCCGCCTCCACCTGTACAAGGGAGGAAGCATCATAGAGCGATGGGAACAAAAACAGCTCCGCCCTGGCATAGAGCGCTGCAAGAAGATCCCGGTCATCGATCTTTCCGGTGAAAAGCACCTCTCTTTCGATTCCGTGCTTATAAACACGTTCATGAAGCCTTTTCTCGTCCTGTCCGTCTCCCGCGAACACCATGCAGAAGGGGAAATCAGCTTTTTCCTTCAGGATCCTGACGGCGTCCGCGATCATAAACACATTCTTCAGCTGATTCAGTCTTCCGACATAGAGAAACACCTTTTCCTCCGGGCGGATGTCAAAGCGTTCCTCTACCATGCGCCTTGCCTCCTCCTCGTCTGCGATCGGCTGCATATCTGTCGCATTTCTCATGACGCGCGATGCTCCTTTATAGGCGTATTCCAGATGGAGGAGTTTTTCCATGGCGGAGTTGACTGCCCAGCATTCCTCGCACTGCCGGTATGGCTGGATGACACCGCGGGCAAGCGCGACGGAAATGTCATAGTTTTTAAGAGCCCTCTCAAAATCACGGCGGAACTGCGTATGAAAAGTGGCCACCGCCGGGATATGATGCTTTTTCGCGTAACGGACGCCGATTTTTCCAAGGGAAAACGGCGAATGAATATGTACCAGATCGAGTTCGGTTTTTTCAAGTTCGCGGAGAAAGGTAATGTCAAGATCCGGTGCCGGAAGATCATAGTCAAGCACCGGGACGGGAAGAGAGTTGCACCGTACAACGCGGTAGGGGAGAGTGCTGTCATCAAACGGCCTCCCGGGGGTACGCGGCACAAACACCGTCATATCAGCGATCTCGGAAAGCTCTCTGGCATAATGATCTACAACCTCGACCACACCGTCCACAACCGGGAAAAATGCATCCTGAAAAAGTCCGATACGAAGTTTCCTGCTCACGCGCTTTCTCCTTTTTCGGCTCTTTTTTTCTCCACGGATTCCACGATCGTCAGCGCAATTCCGTAGCCGATATAGGCGTAATAAACCAGAAACCGCCAGGTCAGCATTGCCCAGAAAATATATCCGCTGGTCAGCACGGAAAAAACTGCATAGAAAACGCCCTCCGCGGCACCCGCATTTCCGGGAGTCGGGATAAACGTGATGGCGGCATAGATCGTTACGATCGTGACAAAGCAGGAAATGAATGAGATCTCCCCGCCGAAGGCAAGGATCACAAAATAAGGCACGGAGCAAAGAGCCGCCTGATAGAGAAGACCAAGCGCCATGACTACAACGCAGGTCCAGCCGTTCTTTATGAATTCACGCAGGGAGGTGCTGTATTCCTCCACATTGCGGATAAAGCTTGCACTTCGTTCTTCCTTGTTTTTGACCAGATGAAAAAACGCCAGGATCGCCACGACGCCGCGGGTCAGCTTTTCCGAGAAGGCAGGGAAAAAGGTGAACAGTAATATCAGAACCGGGAAAAGCGAGTAGAGCACCATTCCCACATACGATGCCACTCGCACGACATCGCTTTCCACCAGATTACCTCCGAAGATCCCGCAGATCAGCGCCAGCAGGATAAAGGAAAACTGCATGGAAAGGAATCCGGCGATCGGAATTGCCGCGCTCTGCGCGTTCGGCACGCCGTTCTTTGCCAGATAATAGATCTGAAAGGGCTGTCCTCCGATGCCGGAGGGGGTAATGTTATCATAGTAGCGCCCATAGAGCACCGTGCGTCGGCAAAGCTTCCAATTCGCGTATCCGCAGGTTTTCTTCATCACGACCACGTATTTCGCTGTTTCTGCAGCGATCGCAAGTACCATGAGCAGGACCGCGGGGATCAGATACACCCAGCGGATATGTACATTCCGGAATTTTTCCGCGCCCTCGGTTCCCTGAAACTCACTAAACGCCGTCCATGCGATCACGGCGGCGTTCAGTGCGATAAAGAGGATCATCAGGATCCTTTTATTTCTTTTTTTCTTACGTTCTGCCTCGTCCATAAAGGGTATTATAGCTGATTTTTGTTATAACTTCCAGATGTCTTTGTTATATTGTTCAATTGTGCGGTCCGAAGAGAAAAATCCCGCTTTGCTGATGTTGATCAGCATCTTCTTTGCCCAGGCTTTCCGGTCTTCGAATTCGCGGATGGCAAGGTCTTTCGTCTTTACATAATCCGCAAAATCCGGGAAGGTCATGAACCAGTCCTTCTTAAGGAGCTCATTGTAAAGCCGTTCCAGATTTTCCTTTTTTCCGACGGAAAGCATCTTGTCGCTTATGATGAAATCCACGGCGCGTTTGATGTTTTCATCCTTCTCATAGTAGTCTCTGGAAACGTAGTCTCCGCGTTCATACCGTGCGATCACGATATCACTGGATTCGCCGAAGGTGTAGATGTTGCCATCACCGACGAGCTCTGCGATCTCTACATTCGCGCCATCCATCGTACCGAGTGTTACCGCGCCGTTCAGCATGAATTTCATGTTGGAGGTTCCGCTTGCTTCCTTGGAGGCAAGAGAGATCTGCTCGCTGATATCACATGCCGGGATCAGCTTTTCCGCGAGCGTCACGTTATAATTTTCCACCATCACGACCTTGAGGTACGGAGAGACCTCCGGGTCTTTATTGACGATCTCCTGAAGACACAGGATCAGATGAATGATGTCTTTTGCGATGACATACGCAGGCGCTGCTTTTGCGCCGAAGATCACGGTGATCGGACGTCCCGGCTTTTTCCCTTCCTTGATCTCAAAGTATTTATGGATCACATAGAGAGCGTTCATCTGCTGGCGCTTATATTCATGAAGGCGCTTCACCTGAATGTCAAAAACGGAATGTGTATCAAGATCGATGTTCTGGGTACGTTTTACGTAGGCTGCAAGCTCTTTTTTCTTGTCGTGCTTCACGGATATGATCTTATCAAGGGCAGCGTCGTCATTTACGTATTTCTCAAGCTTTGTGAGCTCGTCCGCGTTCTTTTTCCAGCCGTCCCCGATCAGTCCGGTCACGACCTCCGTAAGCTCCGGATTGCATGCCATCAGCCAGCGGCGGAAGGTGATCCCGTTGGTCTTGTTGTTAAACTTCTCCGGATAGATCCGGTAGAAATTGTTCAGCTCCGTATTCTTTAAGATTTCCGTGTGAAGATAGGCTACACCGTTGACGCTGTAACCGTAGTGGATGTCAATGTGCGCCATGTGAACAAGTCCGTCTTTGATGATGTAAGTGCTCTCATCCTTCAGGTTCGTTCTCACCACATTGTCGAGCTCGCGGATAATGGGCATGAGCTGCGGTACCGCGCGGCTCAGGAAACGGATCGGCCATTTCTCCAGCGCTTCCGCAAGGATTGTATGGTTCGTGTACGCACAGACCTTTTTCACGATCGCGATGGCTTCTGCCATGAGGATCCCCTCTTCCTGAAGAAGACGGATCAACTCCGGGATGACCATCGTCGGATGCGTGTCATTGATCTGGATGGTTGCGTAATCCGCAAGGTCATGAAGATTGCTGCCGCGCTCCTTCGCCTCTTCGAGGATGAGCCGCGCCGCGTTGCTGACCATGAAATACTGCTGGTAAACACGGAGGATCCGTCCGGCATCATCGGAATCATCCGGATACAGGAAGAGTGTCAGGTTCTCGCGGATATTGTTTTTATCAAAGTCGATGGAGTCATCCGGTACGATATGCTCATTCACTGTTTCCAAATCGAAAAGATGAAGCTTTGTCGTGCGGTTATCATACCCGGTCACATCAATGTCGTACATTCTGGAGGTGACTTCAAAGCCGCCGAATTCTACCGTATAAGTCTTATCCGTTTTTGTAAGCCAGCTCTTGTCCTCCATCCAGGGGTTCGGTACTTCTCTCTGAAGATGATCCTTAAAGACCTGACGGAACAATCCGTAGTGATAAAGGAGGCCAACGCCGTCCGCGTTAAGCCCGAGCGTCGCCATGGAATCGAGGAAGCATGCCGCAAGACGACCGAGCCCGCCGTTTCCGAGCGATGGTTCCGGCTCGATCTCTTCGATTACGGAAAGCGCTTTTCCGGCCTGCGTGAGTTCCTTTTTAACATCCTCATAAATGCCGAGGTTGATCAGGTTGTTGGAAAGGAGCTTGCCGATCAGAAATTCTGCCGAAATGTAATACAGCTTCTTTTTTCCCTGGCTGCTCACCTTGCCCTGTGCGAGTTCCTTTGTCATGGCAAGAAGTGTAAAATAGAGTTCCTCATTTGTACATTCCTTTACCGGTCTTCCGTACAGCTTTTTTGCAAATTCCTCTACATTCATTACGATTCCCTCCGTTTTATGTGATTTCTATTTGATATCTTTTCAGAAGCTGTTTTCAATATAGATTTCTTTGCCGCGGAAATCTTGTCATATCCTCGGGAAAAATGGTACAATCCTATCATGAATATCCTTGAATACGAAAACTATCAGGAAAAAAAGACCCATGTGAATACCGGGTTTCCCTATACGACCTACCCCTGCTCGATCCCCCTTGACTTTCCGGAGGTTCCGCCTCACTGGCATGAGGAAATGGAGATCATCTATATCAAAAAGGGTTCAGGGGTGATCACGGTTGATTTTAAAGACTATAAGGCATCGAAAGGAACGCTTCTTTTTATCGTTCCGGGGCAGATCCATGCGATCCGTCAGGAGGAGGGGCAATCGATGGAGTACGAAAATATCATTTTCAATCTGGAAATGATGAAATCCAGTCCCATGGAAAAAGCGACTACCGATTACTTCGGACCCCTTCAAAAGGGACAGCTCCTGATCCCGACCGTAATCACACCCTCCCATGAATTCTACAGCCCGATCGCCGCATGCATCGACGGAGCGGATGATGTGTGCCGTACGTTCCCGAAGGCGTATGAACTTGCTGTGAAAGCACAGCTTTACCTGCTGTTCCATATCCTGTTTGCCCATTGTGTGCCGAATACAGACAGCGCTGCGAAGCGGCGCAGCATGAACCGGATCCGGCCGGTGATCAAATACGTCGAAAACCACTACATGGAACCGCTTTCCACTCGTGATATCGCAAAAGAAGCGGGGCTCTCCGAGTCCCACTTCATGAAATTCTTTAAGAACACCATGGGTATTCCTTTTATCGATTATCTGAATGACTACCGCCTCACGATGGCATCACGCCTTTTGCTTTCTTCCGACGATTCCGTGCTGACCGTGGCCGGGGAATGCGGGTATGAAAACCTGTCGTACTTCAACCGCCTTTTCAAACGTCGTTTTCATATGACGCCCCGACAGTACCGGAGGGATGGCCATGCGTAAAAAAACGGGTTTTGCGGAGAGCAATGGAACAGAAAAGAAAAATGTTGTCTACATCGTGGAGTGTGCCGATCACACCCTCTACACCGGCTGGACCAATGATATCGAAAAGAGGATCCGCTCCCATAACAGCGGGAGAGGTGCGAAATACACAAGAGGCCGTCTCCCGGTAACGCTTGTTTATCTGGAAAGCTTTGAAACAAAGGAAGAAGCCATGAGTCGGGAGTTTTTCATCAAAGAACTGAAGCGTTCTGATAAAGAAAAACTGATCGGATCGGCTGCAAACGAGCTTTGATGCATTTCTCCGGATAATCCTACACCTCCGAGAGCGGATCCCGGAGCTTTGCGTATTCCGCAAGAAAAGCGCCGTGCTGTGCCTCGATCGCATCGATATCGTTGTCCATGGCGGCTTTTTCCAAGGCTTCGGCTTTTTCGCCGAGGCTTTCCGCACCGATCAGTCTTGCCGTACTCTTGAGACCGTGTATACGGATTGTGTAATTCCGGATATCTCCTTCCGCGTAAAGCCGTTCAAACTCCTGAGTTTTTCGGTCGATCTGCTTGGAAAAGCTTCTCAGCAGCATCCGGTAAACCTCCTCGCTTCCGCTTCTTTCCAGGCCGACCTTCAGATTAATCAATCCTTCATCCGCAAGCGGCTGCAGCTGTTCCTCAATGGACAATTCATATTCCTTTCGCGGGCTTTCGATCTCATCCCGGAAGGATTCTTCCATACGCACCTTCTTTTTCGGGAGGTGCGTGATCATCATATTTTCGAGCTGCTCCGGGTCGATCGGCTTGGTAAGATAGTCATCAAAGCCGGCTTCAAGATAGAGCTCCTTAGCCCCGGAGATCGCGTTGGCGGTCAGACAGATTGCGGGGATAGAGCGGTTCGGATTGTTTTCCTCCGATTTGATCTCATGAAGGATATCAATCCCGTTTTTCCCGGGCATCATGTGGTCGAGGAAGAGCATGTCATATGGTTTCTCTCTGGAGAGCCGGAGAGCATCCTCTCCGTTGTCAGCGGTCTCGACCTTTACCAGGGTTCGCTTGATCAGGCTCCTGAATACCATCAGGTTGATCCTGGTATCATCCACAAGGAGAACTCTTGCATCCGGGGCCCGGAATTTCTCGCGGTATTTTTCACGGTTGTTCCGGTCCGTAAGATATGCCTCCTCATAATCTCCAAGCGGCTCCCAGCTGACCACATCCTGCTTCACAGAGAAGGAAAAGGTCGATCCGACGCCATACTCGCTTTCTACACGCAGTGACGTTCCCATCAGCGAAAGAAGGCTTTGTGTGATACTCATTCCTAGTCCGGTTCCCTCTACATGACGGTTGCGTTTTTCTTCGATCCGCTCAAACTCGGAAAAGAGCTTCGGCATATCCTCTGGACGGATGCCGATCCCGGTATCCGCCACCGTAACATTCAGCATCACGGCATCCGGCTCTTCTTCAATCCTGTCAAACCCGACCCGGAAGGCGACATTTCCTTTTTCCGTATATTTCACTGCATTGGTAAGAATATTTGTGATCACCTGCTTGATGCGCATCTCGTCGCCATGCAGGCTTTCCGGAAGGTTTTTGTCAAGATCGAGGCTTAAGATCAGTCCCTTTTCATCAGCACGGGGACGGATCACATTTAAGAGATCCGTGATCATGGAAGAGATCCGGTAGTCCGTTGGGATGATATCGATCTTTCCGGCCTCGATCTTGGAAAAATCAAGGATGTCGTTGATCAGGAAAAGCAGTGTCACACCGGCGCTTTTGATGTTCTCGGAGTAGGTGAGGATCGTGTCGTCCTCTGCCTCCCTGATGATCATTTCGTTCATGCCGAGCACGGCGTTAAGAGGAGAGCGGATCTCATGGGACATGTTGGCGAGGAAATCCGACTTCGCACGGTTGGCCTCGTCGGCGACATGTCTTGCATCGTCCAGCTCCGTGATGGAACGCATCAGATTTTTGTAATCCGGTGTCTCGACGCCGATGTAGAAAATGTAAAGTCCGATGACCGCTCCGAAATAGTTGAAAAGGATGTTGCTCCCGACCCCAACGGTATTGAGCACTTCGATCAGGACACCTCCGATGACAACCGAAAAGGCAGCAACGGAAGTGATGCGGGCACGTTTGCTGAGTGATTTTCCGAGAATGATAAAGAGCAGGATAGCATATACCAGAAAATAGAGCTCATAATCGTAGCCGAGGATCAGACGGAACACGATCGGGAACGAATCCAGTACGGCATCTCCCTCATACAGGATCAGCTGGCGGCAATAGACGATGATGACCAGAACAATACTGGAGATGACGAGGATCGTATTAAACGCGAAAAAGAAACGCCTCCGTCGGAAATTCGGAAAGAATCCCTCCATATAAAGAGCCATATAATAGGTAAGCAGGATGTTTGCAAGATAAACGAGAAGCAGCAGAAGGAGCTTCAGCCATACCGGCGTCGGAAAGAGTCCCGAGTCCCGGAAAATATTGTCGAGAATACTGATCGCATTACCAATCACGACGGTGATCGTGAGAGTCCGAAACTTGAAATTCTTATGAACCTGCCCCGTACCGAGGGCGCATATCATGATGTAAAGGACAATGCTGAAGATGAATGCTGCAAGACTGAAGGAGATATGCAGCATTGTTTCCGAACCGATAAACCTTGCCATAGGAACATTAACCTCGGGATCTGCATCGTTTACGAAAAACGGCAGTTTCTTCCTTGTTTTACGATATCATAACACGGTTGCGCTGTGAATACCACGGGTTTTTTCAGTTTTGACGCATGAAACATGTTATGATAATATATAGAGAAATGCTGATTAAATGATGGAGACAAAGGTCACAATGCCGCATGCGGCATGTGACTTTTGTCCCCATCATTAAATCTGCACTTCCTCAGACAATTTCATGAAAGGCCATACACATTATGTTCACATCATCGAAAACTCCATATAACACGTTTGTTCCCAGAGATCATCTGGAATATCCCAAGCTTACGATGTATCAGATGGTAAAACGAGTAGCTGACCAATACCCGTATGAACCGGCCTATGATTTTTACGGCATGAAAACCAGCTACCGCCGGTTCCTCGCACGGATCGACCGCGCAGCAAGAGCTTTTATCGCTTCCGGCATCCAGCCCGGGGACGCCGTCACCATCTGCCTTCCGAATATCCCGCAGGCGATCGACTGCTTTTACGCAGTAAACCGGATTGGCGCCATTGCCAACATGGTGCACCCGCTCTCCGCAAAAAGCGAGATCTCCTTCTATCTGAATCTCTCCGAGAGCCGGATGATCATTACCGCAGACCTTTTCTATGAAACGGTTGAAGAAGCGCTCAAGACCGTCACACAGCCCGTCAAGATCATCGTGGCGCGCATGCAGGACGAGCTGAACCCGTTCCTCGCAGCTGCTTTTACACTTAAAAAAGGCTACGCATTTCTCAAATATCCGAACCCGCAATATGGGGAGACTTATACATCTTTCCTTATGAAAGGCACTATGAATGTCAAGCTTCCGGAGATCTCCTTCGATGAGAAACGCACTGCTGCGATCCTATACAGCGGCGGTACCTCCGGCACGCCAAAGGGCGTCTGCCTTTCCGATCTGAACTTCAATGCATGTGCCCTGCAGGCAAGAGAGGCCATGGGAGTGGAGATGCGGAACGGATACCGTATGCTGAGCTGTATGCCGATGTTCCACGGATTCGGTCTCGGTATCAACATCCATACTGTTCTGATCCACGGGGTCATGTGCATCCTGATGCCGACCTTCAACGCCAAAAGCTATGCCAAAATGCTGATTCGGAAACGCCCCAACTTCATCGCGGGTGTCCCTACGATCTTTGAAGCACTTCTCCATATCCCGGCACTGCGGGATGCGGATCTCAGCTGCCTTTGCGGCATGTACTGCGGCGGCGACTCCCTTTCCGTAGAACTGAAAAAAAAGATCGATGCTTTCCTGAAGGCGCACAATGCATCCATTCAGGTACGGGAGGGTTACGGTCTCACCGAGTGCGTGACAGCAAGCTGCCTTACTCCGGTGGATACCTACCGCGAAAGAAGTATCGGACTTCCGTTCCCGGATACCGAATACCGGATCGTGGAACCCGGCACGGAAAACTACCGGAAACCGGGCGAAGAAGGTGAGATCATCCTGACCGGTCCTTCCGTAATGCTCGGGTATCTGAAAAACGACAATGAAACAGCCGAAGCGCTCCGTGTGCTTTCCGACGGACGCACCTGGCTCTATACCGGAGACCTCGGCTATATGGATGAAGACGGATATGTGTATTTCCGTCAGCGCATCAAACGCCTCATCATCACAAACGGCTACAATGTTTATCCGAGCCAGATCGAGAACGTCATCGACAGCTGCGAAGAGGTTTCCTACAGCTGTGTTGTCGGCGTAAAAGACGAACGCAGAATGCACCGTGTCCGCGCCTATGTCGTCTTAAAGGACGGTGTCAAGGCAGACGATGCCTGTAAGGAACGTATTATGAACGAGCTCCGTCTCCATGTGGCAAAATACGCTCTGCCGAGAGAGATCGAATTCCGAAGCGAGCTTCCGAAAACGCTGGTCGGCAAGGTTTCCTACCGGCTCCTCGAAGAGGAAGCGGAAAATGAAAAAATGGTAATGTAAGAAAGGGATTGTCATGGCAGAAGAAACAAAGTACAAAAAACGCTTCGGTGACCGGAGAGATGCGCGCAGGGTTAAGGCACCGGGGCTTCAGTCCATTATGGGCTTTCTCCTCCCGAAGCGCACCGACTGTGAAGTATTTCTCCACGACACGTTTGATGCAACAGAAGCGGTCAAATATCTGGAAAAGAAAAACGCAGAGCACCCCGAATACAAGACCACGATCTTCCACTGCATCGTCATGGCCATGGCAAAGATGTTAAAGGAACGCTCTTATCTGAACCGTTTTATTCAGGGCTGGCGTATCTATGAAAGGAACGAGATCACGATCAGCTTCGTGGTAAAACGGCGTTTTAAAGACGGCGCGGAAGAATCCCTCATGGTGCTCCATCCGAAGGATAACGACACGCTGGACTCCATCAGCAAAAAGATCGTCGGGGATGTCGCGGAAACAAGAAAGAGCGAACACGCAACCGGCGGCATCGATCAGACCATGGACAACTTCATGAAGATCCCGTTTCCGATCCTCGCGCTTGCGATCCGCATCATCCGGATCCTGGATTTCTGGGGGATCAACCCGAAGGCACTTACTGACGGCGATCCGAACTACACAACGATCCTCTGCAGCAACCTCGGCAGCATCCAGTGCCCCGCTGTTTACCATCATCTGAACAATTACGGAACCAACAGCATCATGGTCACGATCGGAACTCTCCGTGATGAATGGGTACGTCTTCCGGACGGAAGCTATGAAATGCGAAAGATGATCGATATCGGCGCGACCGTGGACGAGCGGATCGCTGATGGGTTTTATTTTATACGCAGCTTAAAACTCATCAAGCATATCTTTACCCATCCTGAGCTCCTTGACGACGAGCTTGCAAAACCCAGTAATTATAATTATGAGTAAGGAAGCGCTTTCATCAGCGTTCCCTTACTTCCTCTGAAATACCAGAACCACCTTTTCCTGCTCCATCACAAAGGAGGTTCTCTTATGCGTGACATCTCGGCACAGATCCAGAGTCTTCTGCATCTTCTTAACCATCTCCTCAAGGGATTTCCGGACAGCCGGTTCGTCCGTCATTGCCGTCAGGATGAAGCTCTCTCTTGTCATTCGCATGGAACGTATCGCATGAAGCTTTTTATTTTCCATGAGCTGCTGCTCAGTGGTCGCATCAACCAGCGCACCGATATCATAAAGGAGCAGCGGGTTTCTCGTTGCAACGACATCAATCTCATCAGCGATACGGATCAGTGCAGCCAGATACGGGAGGCAGACGGTATTTCCGTTCGGAAGCTGATACTTAACCGGATATTCCT
Organism: Lachnospiraceae bacterium; assembly: GCA_045657665.1. Taxonomy (GTDB): domain Bacteria; phylum Bacillota; class Clostridia; order Lachnospirales; family Lachnospiraceae; genus RUG12461. Next base: position 111,527 of record JAZOTN010000037.1, read on the forward strand.
TCTCGTCATAGAGGTCCGTTTTACGATGCCCTCTTGCAACCTGCCGGATGGCAAAGGCATGCTCCGGCGAAGGAAATTCAAACAGATCACTGTATTTCTCAATAAATAGTCCGCTGAATTCGTTGTGACGATCACGGACGAAATCCGAACGGTCGGCATGGGGGTTCTTTTCAAAATACTCTTTTTCTCCAAGCCGGTCCTTAAACTCCTCATAATCCTTTTCACTGATCCCCATTCCCACATCATGAAGGTAGCAGCCTGCAAGAAGAATGTAGATCTCGTCCTTGTTGAGCTTGCGGAGCTGATCCGGTCCGATGAGACGATTGCAGGAATCGATCACGGTCTGGCTGTGAAACTCGGAATGATCCGTATATTCCGGGAACAGGATCCGGTAACGTTTTAAGATCCGCCCCGCAATAAACACCGTGTTACGGAAATTCTGATGAAGCCCCTTGTCCATGGACCTCAACGTTTTTTCCAGAAGGTAATCACGATCCTGCTCGGTGCCGAGATCCTGCTCTCTGATCGTGATGGTCAGGACATTAAGACCCAGGAGATTCTGATAGTTGACCTCGTCCGCGATCTTATAGACCATACGGATCCCGATGTTTCCGACCGCATCCTCTGCGGAAACAAGATTTCTCATTTCTTCCGGATCAAAAGGAATACAATCGTCGCGGATCCGGAGCACAATGCTCTCCTCCATACGGACGACACGAACGGCAGCGCTGTGGGAACGTTTATCATGCGTAAACCCGTGACGCACCACATTTCCCGCCATTTCCTCAAGACAGAGTGCACTGTAGAAAGCCTGCTTCCTGCCGATATGGCGGCTCTCACAGAACCGCTGCACCTCCTCCGAGGTATGCGTCACATCCTCCATACTGTTGATGGAAAGAGCAAAAACATTTTCCGGTGCAACAAACAGCCCCGGCTTAAACAGCAGCCATTCATCCAGATTCTTTGGCATACGCCGCCAGTAGATGATCACATAAATCGGGACGATGGCGATCGTGATCGCAATTCCGATGGGATGCGAAACCCATACACCAAGTGCCCCCAGCACCGGTGCGAGGAGGAGGGACGGAACGACCATGGAAAAAAGGCCGTCAACAACCGACATGATATTGACCATGATCATATGCCGCATTGCCTGAAGATAGTTGGTCATCACCTGGATGATCAGGATCATCGGCATGCAGAACGAATAGATCACAAAAAGCTGAACCAACAACACATAGGCATTACTGGTATGATCGGCGAAAAAGACCCCTGACATGACCGGAGCAAGAACCGCCATCAGAGCGCCTACCGCGCAGGAAAGGAGAAGCCCTTTTGTCATGAGAATTCTTAAAACCTGTCTGACCCCGGACTTATCCTCTTCCCCGAGGAACACACTGATCAGGATACGTTCCACCGCACCATTCCCGAGAGCATAGGCAACAAACAAGCCGGCGACCATATTGAACGCGGACATCGCAGCCAGCCCGTCATCTCCGGAATAATAAAGCAGAACACGGTTGATGATTATGCCCCGGATCGCGAGGCAGAATACCAGAAGAGCTCCCGGGAATCCGATCTTGAACATCGATCCGGCATAGCTCCAGAGAACCTTTTTGAAGCTGAAATGAAGCTGGGCTTTTTTTGAAAAATAGTACGGCACAAGGATCAGGAAATAGACAACGTTGCTGAGCGCTGTTGCGAGCGCCAGGCCAAACACTCCCATCTGAAAAACGACGATGAAAAGAATGTCAAGGACTATATTGGAAATGATCATCCCGGCGATTCCGGCGTATCCCCGCGCGCTCTGGCGTTCCATCTGAAGGAAGTTTGCGATCTGCTGCGCGAGCAGCATCGGAAGAATGCCGATGCCGTATCCCACGATATAGGTGGAAAGAGGCTGAAGGAGACTTTCATTTGCGCCGAGAACCACGGCGATCTGGTTTGGCAGCAGGAAACTGAGTGCAGTGATCACAGCTCCGATGAGAAAGGTCAGCAGCAGATTCAGGGAAAAGATCCCCTCGGTCTTCTCATGCTCGCCCCTTCCCATGAATCTTCCGCAAAGAACCGAAGTACCGCCGAGGAGAACCGATCCTGTCGCTGTAAGGATACTGACCATGGAGGAATAAAGTCCGACGACGCTTACCGTGGAGGCACCGATGAACCGTCCCGCTATGGCGCCGTCTACCAGCGTATTGATGGAGCCCATGGCATAGATCAGGATCTGAACGGGAAGCATCCTGAAAAAGATGCTGCTTATCATACGGTTTGATGATTGTGTGATCGAGTTTGTACTCATATTATTTCCCAAATAAAGAACAAAAAGTATTTTTGAACGCGTTATCTGCCTGCTTACCAGATTGTTCTTTACCATTATATAACGAAATGAAAAAGAAGACCATCTTTTCATTTTGCAGAGAGTTGATATTTTTCATTTGCTATCATTTATGTCAAAGCACTCATCCTGCGCGGCTCTGCTTTTTCCGGCAGTCATGGTATAATAAAACCAGGAAAAGAATGAGACATTTGAATTTAATGACAACATTTTTTTGAGTATCCCTGTAAATGAGGATTGGTAATATGGAGTCTTATATTCTGGTAGCAGTAGGAGAGGCAGCATCGGCCGAGGTTTCTCTTCGGGAACTCTCGGAACTTCTGGATACCGCTGGAGGGGAGACAGCCGACTGCGTGATACAGAGCCTTCCGCATCCGGATCCTGCAACCTATCTCGGAAGCGGAAAGGCGGAGGAACTCAGGTGCCTCCTCGAAGAAGAAGAAGAGACACAGAACCGTCCCCTGTCTCCTCCCGCGTCCCCTGTTTTCTGCTGTTAGTTTTGCAGAACCATTCAAAAAATGATATAATAACTTTGTATGTTGACCAGAAGGATTTTATGCAAAAAAACAGCGGCACTGATGCTTGCAGCAGTGCTTTTAACGGGAATGACAGGGTGCAGCGATCCGTCGGAAGAAAACCAGGATGCCTATAAGACTATCGGGATCAATGCTCTGGCGGAGCAAGACTATCCGGGGGCCGTGGATGCGTTCCAGAAAGCGCTCGATCAGTCCTTTGGTTTTGTAGACGCTTCGGAGATCGATATCTGTTTTTACAAAGCGATCGCCCAGTATGCCTCCGGCGACACGGCCGGCGCGAAAGAGACGTATGATGCTCTCATTGATTATGATGATTCTCTTTCGGAAGCTTATTTTCTGAGGGGCAACTTATTTCTCGATCAGGGGGATAAGGACAGTGCCGTCAGTGATTATGAAGCAGCCATAAAACGCGATTCCGGTGATCTGGAGCTTTATATTACGATCTGCGAAAATCTTACAAACAGCGGATACCAGGAAGAGGGGACCGCATTCCTTCGGAAAGCGACAGAGCTTTCCGGTTCGGGAGCGGAAGCACATGCGTTGAAGGGCCGTGCGTATACACTGCTTGGAGATTATGATAACGCTGCAACGGAGCTCGATCAGGCGATCCAGGGCGGAAGCGCGGAGGCGGAGCTCTATAAAGGGCAGCTCCTGACTACGATGGGGGATACGGCGGGTGCCACGGCACTCTTCCAAAGCTATCTGGAAAAGAGCGGAGAGGATGCGGGGGCACTGAATGCGCTCGGATGTTCCGCGATGGAGAGCGGTGATTATGCCGGCGCACTTGTATACTTTGATCAGGCACTTGCCTGTGCAAATGAGAGCGGGGTGGATCCGCAGGAAATCTTAAGGAACCGGATCCTTGCGTATGAATACAGCGGGATGTTCCCCGAGGCAAAGGCAGCGATGGAGGAATATGCTGCCGCTTATGAGCTGGATCCCGATTTTCAGAAAGAATACGTTTTTTTGCAAACGAGATAGTTATTTTTTTTAGGAGGACGCCATGGCGATTCTGATCAGGGAAGGACGGATTCTGGATCCTTCCGACGGAACGGACGAGGTGATGGATCTTCTCATTAATGACGAAGGGACCATCGAGAAAAGAGAAAAAAAGATCAAGGAAAAAGGGGAGCGTGTGATCGAAGCGAAAGGCATGTTTGTGATGCCGGGCTTTGTGGATCTCCACGAGCATTTAAGGGATCCCGGTCAGACGGAAAAGGAGGACATCTTAAGCGGCGCTGCGGCTGCGGCAAAGGGCGGATACACCACGATCCTTGCGATGCCGAATACGGCTCCGCCTGTTGATAATCCTGATGTTGTCAATTATGTCCACAACAAGGCGGAAAGCGCAAAGATCCGCATCCTTCAGGTCGGATCGATCACAAAAGGCATGAAGGGGGAGGAACTGTCCGATATTGAGGGCATGGTGAAGGCCGGGATCCCCGCCATCAGCGAGGATGGAAAGAGCGTGATGAACGCGGGACTGTATCGGCGTGCGATGGAGATTGCGAAAAGTCTTAATATACCGATCCTTGCGCATTGTGAGGATCTGGAACTGGCAAGAGGGGGCGTTGTCAACGCGGATCATCACGCTGAGGAACTCGAACTTCCGGGCATTATGAACTGCGTGGAGGACGTGATCGCGGCAAGGGATATCATGATCGCGCGTGATACGGGATGCGCACTGCATCTTTGCCACTGCTCGACAGAAGTGACCTGCCTCCTGATGAGGGTGGCAAAGGAAAGAGGAATCCATGTTACGGCGGAGGTGACGCCGCATCATTTTACGCTGACCTCCGATGACATCGATCCGATGAACACCAATTACAAAATGAATCCGCCGCTCCGGACTCCTGAGGATCGGGAAGCGCTCCGCCAGGGACTTAAGGAGGGCATCTTTGACGTGATTGCGACGGATCACGCACCCCATACCTTTGAAGAGAAAAACACCACGATGAAGAAGGCTCCCTTCGGGATCATCGGCAGTGAGACCGCAGCGGCTCTGACCTATACGGAGCTCGTGCTCGGCGGATACTTAACTCCGCTTCAAATGGCGGAAAAGATGAGCTTTAGTCCCGCGAAGATCATCGGTCTTAAGGCCGGGACGCTGAAGGAAGGTGAAATAGCGGACGTTGTGGTTTTTGATCCGAAGAAGACCTGGACGGTGGAAAAAAGCAAATTGAAATCAAAGAGCTGCAATTCACCTTTCCTCGGAAGGGAACTGACCGGCGCTGTAGCCGCGACGATCTGTCACGGGAAAATCGTATATGAAGGGGAAGACGTATGATCGAGCGGCTGATAAGGGAGATTAACAGGAAAGGAGCACCCATCGTAGTAGGCCTTGATCCGCAGAGCTCTTTTTTGCCGGTGCACCTTCTTTCGGATGCAGTGAAGGAATTCGGGGAAACGCCGGAGGCTATGGGGCAGGCGATCTTCCGGTTCAATAAAGAGATCGTGGACGCGGTTGAAGAATTAGTCCCCGCAGTAAAACCCCAGATCGCCATGTACGAGCAGTACGGGATCGAAGGGTTGATCGCCTACAAAAAGACCATAGACTATTGCAGGGAAAAGGGGCTTATCGTGATCGGGGATGTGAAGAGAGGCGATATCGGTTCCACCTCCGGCGCATATGCAGCGGCGCATCTCGGGAAGGTGGAGATCCTGGGGCAAACCTATGAGCCTTTCGGGGAGGATTTTGCAACGGTAAACCCTTACTTTGGGATCGACGGTGTAAAACCGTTTCTGGATGTTTGCAGGAGCGAAGATAAAGGGATCTTTTTGCTCGTCAAAACATCCAATCCGTCCAGCGGAGAGTTCCAGGATCGGCTCATTGACGGAAAGCCGCTTTATGAACTTGTGGCCGAAAAGGTCGCGGAATGGGGAGCGGATCTGATGCATGACGGATACAGCGACGTGGGAGCGGTGGTCGGTGCCACATATCCCGAGGTCGGGAAAGCCATGCGGCAGGTCATGAAGAATACGTTTATCCTCGTGCCCGGATATGGGGCACAAGGCGGCAGCGGGAAGGATCTTGCGCCGTATTTCAACGAAGACGGACTCGGGGCGATCGTGAATTCTTCACGCGGCATCATTGCGGCATACAAGCAGGACAAATACGCAGACTTCGGTCCTGAAGGTTTCGCGGACGCCGCCCGGAAAGCAGTCCTTGCTATGCGGGAGGATCTTCGCACATGTATATAGATTCTCAAGAGCTTCGGGACAGCAATATTCCGCAGCAGACTTGAAACGTCTGCTTGCGAAATACATCTGTCCCGAAACTTGATTACACCAGGTTCTGAGGCTGTTATACTCCATCAGCATACGTTCATAGTCTGCGATGGAGCATAACGACCTCAGAACCGGGAACACTGGGGGCAAATAACGAATGGAAGCCTACTATGCAGTGCCGGAGGGGGCGAGGGCAGGAGTCGCAATATTTCACCGATCTCGTCACGGCACTGGAAGAATACGGCAGGTAATGGTATGATTAACACGGAGATTTCTTTTTGCGGAGTGACGATGAAAAACCCCGTTACCACCGCATCCGGTACCTTCGGATCCGGTATGGAGTACGGCGAGTTTGTTGATCTGTCCCGACTCGGGGCGGTAACGACGAAGGGGGTTGCATCGGTTCCGTGGGAAGGGAACGATACGCCGCGTGTGGCGGAAACCCCGAGCGGTATGCTGAATGCCATTGGTCTTCAGAATCCGGGGATCGATGTGTTTTTGTCGAGAGATCTGCCGTTTCTGAAAGGACAGGATACGAAGATCATCGTCAATGTCTGCGGTCATTCCGAGGAGGAATACCTTGAGGTGGTGGAGCGCCTTTCCGGCGAACCGGTGGACATTCTCGAGATCAATATCTCGTGTCCGAACGTAAAGGAAGGCGGCATCTCGTTTGGTAGGGATCCGAAAGGCGTGGAACATATCACATCGGTCCTGAAAAAGAAGGCGAAGCAGCCGCTGATGATGAAACTGTCACCGAATGTCACGAGTATTGCCGAGATCGCAAAAGCGGCGGAAGCCGGCGGCGCGGATGCGGTATCGCTCATCAATACGATCACGGGCATGAAGATCGATGTGGAAAAGAGACGATTTCTGCTCGCCAATAAAACAGGAGGGCTTTCGGGACCTGCGATCCATCCTGTGGCGGTGCGGATGGTCTATGAGGTTGCGAGGGCTGTCCGGATCCCGATCCTCGGGATGGGAGGGGTGAGGACTCCGGAAGACGCTCTGGAGCTCATACTTGCCGGAGCTTCCATGGTCGCTGTCGGGACAGCGAATTTTCATGATCCGCGTTCTACGATCCGTGTGATCGAAGGCATAGAAGACTACATGCGAAGACATGGTTATTCCGAATTCAGTGATCTCATTGGCTTACTCGTTTCGTGACCGGCATATTTCACGTCAGACTAGGAACGTCTGCCTGTGAAATATAACAGCCGCAGAACCGGAAACATAGAAAGGCTGAAACATCATGGAAAAATACAAATACAGCAAGGAAGAATTGGCGTTCATCGAAAAGAGCTGCATCCCGTATGCGGTCTATCAATTCGTGGACAACCGCGTTGTGACGCTGGCACTCTCTGACGGATTCCTGGAGCTGGGCGGATTCTCAGATCGCGAGGAAGCGATCCGTCTGATGGATCATGACATGTATCGGGACGTACATCCGGACGACGCAACGAGACTCGCGGATGCGGCGCTCAATTTTGCCACGGGCAAGGGTGACTATAATCTCGTCTATCGCTCCCTGATCCGTGGAGAATACCATGTGATCCACGCGATCGCCGAGCATTTTTACCCGAAGCTGGATACGAGGCTTGCCATGGTCTGGTATGTGGACGAGGGGCGATATGACCCGGACGGAAAAGACAATTCCGGGGAGAAGGCAACGGACCCCGAAACGGAAGCCCTGACGCACAGCATCAGCGACGGCATCAAGCAGGACAATACGACCCGTAAGCTTCATTATGACTATTTCTCCGGTCTCCCCAGCATGACGTATTATTTCTATCTTGCGGACGCGGGCCGAAAGAAGATGACGGAGGAGGGGAAGCAGACCGCCTTTCTTTATATTAATCTCAGCGGCATGAAGTTCTTCAATAAGAAATACGGATTTGCCGAAGGCGATAAGCTCATCAAGGCGTTTTCAGGCCTTCTCAAACAGCATTTCAGTACGGACAACTGCAGCCGCCTCGGGCAGGATCATTTTGCGGTTTATACGGAGCTGGAAGGACTGGAAGGGAGACTGGGGGACTTTTTCAAGGACTGCAAAAACATCAACGACGGCAAGAGCCTTCCGGTTAAGGTCGGAATCTATCCTGACGCGGGAGACAAGGCGGAGATCAGTCTTGCCTGTGACAGGGCGAAGATGGCCTGCGACTCCATTACGACGACTACCCGTTCCGGCTATGCGTTCTTTGATGAGAAGATGCTCAGGAGGGAGTCGAACCGGCTTTATATTCTGGAAAACCTGGACAAGGCGATCGAAGAGGGGTGGATCAAAGCCTTCTATCAGCCGATCATCCGGGCCGCGAACGGCAGGGTCTGTGATGAAGAAGCGCTCTCGCGCTGGATCGAACCCGAAAAAGGGATGCTCTCGCCGGGCGAATTCATACCGATTCTTGAGGAATCCAAGCTCATCTACAAAGTGGATCTTTACATCGTGGATCAGATCTTAAAGAGGATGAAGGATCAGGCGGAAAGGGGATTCCACGTTGTACCGATCTCCGTGAACCTTTCCCGGACCGATTTTGAGGTTTGTGATATCGTAGAGGAGATCAAAAGCCGCGTGGATGCCGCCGGTATCAACCGGGATATGCTGACAATCGAGATCACCGAGAGTGTTGTGGGCAGTGATTTCGATTACATGAAGGAACAGATCGAGCGCTTCCAGTCACTGGGCTTTAAAGTCTGGATGGATGACTTCGGCAGCGGCTATTCATCTCTTGATCTTCTGCAGGATCTGCATTTTGACCTGATCAAGCTTGACATGCGCTTTATGAGACAGTTTGATAACGGGGACAAGAGCAAGATCATTCTGACAGAGCTTGTCCGCATGGCGATCAGCCTGGGCATCGAGACGGTGACGGAAGGCGTGGAAACAAAGGAGCAGGCGGAATTTCTTCGAGAGATCGGCTGTACAAAGCTGCAGGGCTTCCATTTCTGCAAGCCGATCCCGGTAGAGGAGATTTACGAGCGCAATAAAAAGGGAATCCAGATCGGGTTTGAAAATCCGGAAGAGACCGGGTATTATGCGTCCATCGGAGCGGTGAACCTTTACGATCTTGCCGTGGTGTCCAATGATGATTCGGAATCCTTTGATAAGTACTTCGATACGCTTCCTATGGCGGTTGTGGAAGTAAAGGAAAGAGGCATCAACATCATACGCTGCAATCAGACATTCCGGAGTTTCAGCGAACGTTATTTCCCGAATCTTTCCATCGGAGAGGTCTTTGTTGTTCCGAAAGAAAATGAGAAGGGAAGTTCTTTCTTAAAGGCTTTTAAAAAATGCGTGGATGACGGAGACCGGACCTTTGTGGATGAGAAGATCGGACCGGAAGAAAGGGTTCATGGCTTTATCAAGCAGCTGGCGGTCAATCCCGTCAAACAGGTGACGGCCTGCGCGGCGGTGATCCTCGGTATTACGAACGAGGATGAAGGGGGACTGTCCTTTGCCCATGTGGCGAACGCACTATCGGCGGATTACTACAGTCTCTATTATGTAAATCTGAATACGGAAAAATTCATCGAATACGATCCGGATGCGGCGGGCGAAGATCTTTCCGTGGAGCGGCGCGGCGATGATTTCTTTGCGCAGTGCCGGAAAGACGCGGCGATCTACCTCTATGAGAAGGATCGGGATGACTTCATCAATGCGTATACAAAGGAGAACATTGTAAGCTCTCTGGACGCTCACGGCACGTTCAGCCTGACATACCGGCTTGTTATGGACGGGGAACCGCGTTACATGAATATGAAGGTGGTCCGCATGGGGAAAGGATCCGATCATATCGTCGCGGCTGTCACAAACGTGGATGCACAGATGCGTCAGCAGGAGCTCGTGGACCGGATCAAGGAAGAGTCCGCAACCTATGAGCGGATCAGCGCGCTCCTCGGGAATCTCATCTGTATGTACTCCGTGGATCCGGAGACTGAAGAGTTCACGATGTACAGTGCTGTCACAGAGTATGAAAGACTTGGTCTTACTACGGAAGGAACAGACTTTTTCGAGAAAGCGAGACAGGAGAGCATCAGGAGTATTTTCCCGGGTGATCTGGAGTTCTTTGATGTCACATTTACAAAGGAAAACGTCCTGAAGGAGATCAGGGAGAACGGGATCTTCGTTATGGAGTACCGTCTGATGCTGAACGAGAAGCCGACCTACGTATGCGCCCGCGCCGCCATGGTAAACGAAAAAGAAGGCCAAAGGCTCGTGCTTGGTGTCACGAATCAGGACAAGGCGGCCAGGATGATCTCGCCCGGAAAGAAGGATTGAGGATACGCAAAAGATCAGCATTTTAAAAAAAATTCAAAACAATGTGCCACGCGCAAAAATCCTTCGTATAATCATATAAAAGAAAGTAGAGACTGATCGGAAATTGGAGGTACATATCATGGCAAATGAAAAAAAGGAAAAGAAAAATCTGACAAAGAAACAGCTTGAGAAGGTAACCGGCGGCATCGATAACGGATCATCCGAAATGGATCCTGGATATCAGACGGTACCACAGAGTGGCGGAAATGGTGGGTATTTTGGGAATCCCGGAAACGGTAATTATCATTTCGTGCCACTGGATGGCAAATGATGACTGAATAGGGAGCGCGATGTGCGCTTATGAGAAAACCTGGTCAAAAGAGAAAAAAAAGATCACTTCAGAGGATGGCGTTATACTCCATCCTCTTTGGTTCGTTTATTTTTCTGATGGCGCTTAGTGCCGTCCAGTTCGTGATCTCCGGGTATGGGATCATGCGTGACTACAAGGCCGAAGCAAGACATGAGGGTGAGTTTGTGATGTCACTCGTTGGTCAGGATTATCTGGAGCGGATCTTTGCCGAGACGAAGGAGAACTATGCTTCCACTCCGGAGTCCCTAAGGAAAGAGCAGTTTACGGATGAATACCGCGAAAGATGTGCCGTTCTTCTGGACGATGATTTTTTTGCCGCAAGGGAGATCTTCGTAAAATGCCGCGAAGCGACGGAGATGCGCAACATTCAGGCGGAATTTTTCGATGCGGAAAACGACCGTATGGTGGTGGTGCTGGACGGGGATACACCCGAAAATGCATATCTTCCCGGACAGTGGCTGTCCGATGAAAAAGGGGAGATTGAAAATCCTTCGGAGGTTAGACGTATCCTGAATTCTCCCTGGTACATGCCGATCCAGTACGGCGAGGTTTCCGGCTGGACAGCTACGGACTATATGCTGATCACGGATTCCGGGGATAATCTCATCGGTTATCTTGTAATGAGCATCAACATCAACGAATTCGGACAGCGTCTGCAAGCCTTTCTTCTTGTGTATATTCCGGTGTTGGTGGTTGTGATGGGGCTGACGGCATACTGGGTGTCACGTGCATTAAAAAAACGGATCATCTATCCGTTGAACAGTCTGGCGGATGCGGCCCGGGCATATACACGCAGGGATAAAACGGAGGAGATCCCGACGGAGTCCTATTTCGGAGAGCTTGATATCCATACCGGAGACGAGATCGAAGAACTCTGGGAAACCATTTCGGATATGGAGCAGGATGTGACAAAAACACTGACCAGGATCCGAAGTGTGACGGCAGAGCAGGAGAGGATGAAGCAGGAACAGAAGCGTTTCGAGGCCGAGCTCGATATCGCGCGCAGCATCCAGAGAGCCGCGTTGCCATCCGTATTTCCCGCATTTCCGGATCGGACGGAGTTTGACCTTTATGCCGCCATGACACCCGCGAGAGAAGTAGGAGGGGATTTTTATGATTTCTTCCTTTTGGATCCCGATCATCTGGCTCTTGTGATCGCCGACGTTTCCGGAAAAGGCGTTCCGGCCGCCCTCTTTATGATGATCAGTAAGCAGGCGCTCAGGAATATCGCGCTTCAGGGAGGTAAACCCTCCGAGGTGCTTTTCTATGTAAATAATCACCTTTGTGAAAATAATCCGAATGAGATGTTTGTGACGATCTGGTTCGGGATCCTTTCGATCAGTACCGGTGAGATCCTCGCAAGCAGCGCCGGACATGAATACCCCATAATCCTTTCCGGATCTGGGAAATATGAGATTTTTGAAGATCCGCACGGACTGGTATGCGGAGCGATGCCGGATATGGAGTATGAGGACTATACCTTCACTCTTCCGAGGAATGGGAAGCTTTTTGTATATACGGACGGCGTTCCGGATGTGCATAATGAAAAGGATGAGATCTTTGATCTGCAGAGGATCGTAGAGAGCCTGAATGAGGGTTGCGGATCGTCTCCCGAAGAAACCATCGGACATGTCTTCCGAAGTGTAAAGGCTTTTGAGGGAACGAAAGACCAGTTTGATGACATTACGATGCTGAGCCTCTGGTATAAAGGAGCAGAAAAGAAATGAGAAAGGATCATGAGTCCCGAAAAACACATATATCAAAGAATACCATCGGACGCCGTATCTTTCGGATCCTGCTCGGGACGGCGCTTGGTATTTTGCTTTTTTTAACGGTGATCAACATCATCTATGTAATGCATACATCGCAAACCGAGAAGGAACGGATCGAGGAGCTTTCCCTGCATGTCGTGAATGAGATCATCAGTCCCATAAACGAGGAAATGGATCAGAGTTACTTGAATCTTACGGTCGGCAACGCATCGTCGATCAACCGTTTCTTTGACGGGTGCCGTAATATGGTGGAAATGCTCGCTTCGGTAGCAGGCCGCCTTTATAAGGAAGATCGGCCTTCGCAGGGAACCATCGTGGGATTGCCTACGCCGGAAATGGCAGGTGAGGGAAGTATCTATCGTGTGGATTCCGAAAAGTTTGATCCGAATGATCCGGAGCAGATGCATGCGCTGGAAGTCATGAGCCCTCTTCGCCATGTCCTTCGTTCGATTGATTCCATGGATAGCGACATCACATCGGTTTATTTTGCATCCGCCCAGGGTTTTACGATGTTTGCGGATGCTCAGGCCGGAATGGTCATAGATGACCATGGGAATGTCATTCCGTTTGATGCAACCCAGCGTGACTGGTATCAGGATGCGGCCGTAGCCGGACATGCCATTTGCGGGTCTCTTAAAACGGATTATTATACGAATGAGCCGATGATGACAATCAGCGCCCCGGTATATGCGGATGATGAAAAAAAGGAGTTGATCGGCGTGGCGGCGATTGATGTGAGCCTGAATCTGGTGCAGGAAATCCTTGATACCTCGGATTCGACGATCGCGACGGCCTGCATGGTCGATCAGAGTGGAAATCTCCAGATCTCAACCAGTGAGACGGGACTGTTCGGACTCGAGCCGAATGAGAGCTCCAATCTCTATCGGGACAGCAATCCCATTCTCGAGGGGGCGATCGATGCGGCATCTGCGGGCGAAACCGGGTATACCCGGTTTTATCTGAAGCCGGATGACACGGAGATTACCGACGATGACATCAAGCAGCAGTTGTTCAGTGAAGATAGGGATGAGATAGACACCGCCATGGATGATCTGCTCCAGGATCTTCGCATTTATAAGGTGTATTATGCGCCGATCCCTGTTCTGGACTGGTGCTATCTCTATATTGCGGACTCGCTTCCCATGACAGAGAAGATCTATCAGATCATGGAAGACTTTACAACGAAAACGGATAAACAGCAGAAGGAAAGACAGACCGCCATGATCATGGCAGTCCTGACGATTCTGGTGACGATGACAGTGATCCTTGTAGTGGTCTATCTTTTGTCTAAACGGCTTTCAAGAGGAGTCACAAAGCCCATTGTGGCACTTACCAAAAAGGTCCAGATGCTGAGTGGAGACAAGCTGGACTTTACCTGGGATATGAAGGCGGATGACGAAACACAGATGCTGGCGGAATCCTTTGAAGGGATGACAAAAAAGATCCGTGAGTACATCCGGGATCTCACGACGGTCACAGCGGAGAAAGAGCGTATCGGTGCAGAGCTGGATGTTGCACGAAAGATCCAGGCGGACATGCTTCCTGTGGATTTCCCGGAGCGTGATGATTTCCGGCTCTATGCCTCCATGACGCCTGCAAAAGAGGTGGGAGGCGATTTCTACGACTTCTTCCTGATCGATGAGGATCACCTGGGACTTATCATCGCGGATGTAAGCGGGAAGGGTGTTCCGGCAGCCCTGTTCATGATGATTTCCAAGACGATCCTTCAGAACTACGCCAAGCTGGGAATCGGTGCAGCGGAGATCCTGGCGAAAACGAACGAAGCCCTTTGCGCTGAAAACAGGACGGATATGTTTGTAACGACATGGGTCGGAATTTTAGAAATATCAAGTGGAAAACTGACTTGTGCCAATGCCGGACACGAGTATCCTGCCGTTTGCCAGAACGGACATTTTGCGTTGTTGAAGGACCGGCACGGCTTTGTCCTCGGAGGCATGGAAGGATCGAAATACAGTGAATATGTAATTCAATTAGAGAAGGGCGATAAGATCTTTGTATATACTGACGGTGAAGTCGGATCGTAGCCA
>JAZOTN010000038.1:0-300971 GCA_045657665.1 Lachnospiraceae bacterium
GAACGTGGATCAGCTGGCGAGGATCTTTTTACGGCTTATTATGATTTCAATCTTTTCAATGTGCAAATGGCAGGAAAAACTGCCCGAAAACGACTCGACGGGAGACCGGATTCAAATGGCTCCTTGTTGAGCAGTCACTAAGATAATTACGAGCTGAATGGTGGTTAAATATCCATTGTTCAGCTCGTTTTGACTATAAAGAATTCTGTGGATTTCGTCAGAATTATGTTAAAATGAGTTCATATTATATTTTAGGATAATTGATGAGGAGTGAAGAGAGAATGGTGATCCGTAAAGCAACTAAAGAGGATGCTGCGACTTCCGCCGGAATCGGCTGGTATGGCAAAAATGATGTTATCATAATGTATGCCCGTACGGCGGAGAAAAGGAATGATATGAAATCTATTCTGATCTATACATCATCCCAACTTGGCATCGGAGTATTGTTTTTTACAGCTTCGTTTACCAACGTGTAGAAACGGATTTTCTTTTGCAGGTGATCAAGTCCTGCCTGAAGTGCTTCCATTGATTCGATGGTCTTTACTTCCTGTTTTTTCATCATTTCAAGGATTTTTTCGGAGTTTGCCTTCATATCCTTTTCGTACATAAAGAAGCGTTTGATCTCGTCTAAAGGGAGAAGCGCTTTTTTAAAACATTCGATCGCATTCAGACGATCTATGTGAGAATCATTATAGATCCGCCTGTATGAATTTGCATGTTCAACGTTTTCGAGCAGCCCGATTTTTTCATAATAACGGATAGTGGAAGTGGGCAGGTCAAATCTTTTTGACAGATCGGTAATTGAATAGGTCATAAGTCCTCCAAAAAAATTTAAAAAAACACTTGAGTTAAAGTTAACTTCAGGTTGTAATATGAGGATATCATACAGGAAAACGCGTTATCGCGCAAGAGTATTCACAAGGAGGATACCGGAGATGAAGACCATAAACATTGTAAACGGACCGCGGAATGTCTCGGCGATTATACAGGGGTGTATGAGGATGCCGACATTGACGAAGGAAGCAGCAGCTAAAGTCATCAGAACAGCATATGATGGCGGGATAAATTTCTATGATCACGCCACATGTTACGGAGAGAATGGAGCGGCAGAGAGGCGCTTCGCGGAAGCCTTCTCGCTTACCGGAATAAAGAGGGAGGACATATATATCCAGAGCAAGTGCGGATTATGCTTTGACCGTAACGAATTTGACTGGACAAAAGAGAATATTCTGTCCAGTGTGGATGATAGCCTTCGCCGCCTGAACATCGAATATCTTGATACATTGCTTTTGCACAGACCGGATGTGCTCTATGATCCTGAAGAAGTGGCAGAAGCATTTGATGAACTGGAAAAAGCAGGCAAGGTTCGCTTCTTCGGAGTGAGCAATCTGGTTCCCATGCAGATCGAGCTTTTGAAGAAGTATGTAAAACAGCCGCTCATCATCAATCAGGTGCAGCTATCCCTTGAGCAGTCACAGCTTATCGATCAAGCACTCTATATGAATAATAAGACCACGGAGTTTTCGATAAACAGGGACGGGAATTGCCTTGATTATTGCAGGCTGAACGATATCACCATTCAGGCGTGGTCACCGCTGCAGGTAGGCATGTTCGGGGGAACGTTCATTGATAATCCGGATTTCCCGGAGCTTAACAAGGCTCTTGCAGAACTTGCGGAACGTGAGAAAGTGTCAAAGACCGCAATAGCGATCGCATGGATCTTAAGACACCCCGCGAAGATGCAGGCGATCATCGGAACCATGAACCCTGCCCATATCGAGGATGCATGTGCTGCATCCGATGTGAATCTTTCGCACCATGACTGGTATGGGTTGTATCTGGCAGCAGGAAAGTATTTGCCGTAAAGGAGGTTTTGTATGGAAAATTTTTCATTCTATTCACCGACGTATTTTGAGTTTGGAAAAGATACTGAGAACAAAACCGGAGAGCTTGTAAAGCGCTTCGGAGGGAGCAAGGTGCTTCTTCACTATGGTGGAGGAAGTGTAGTAAGATCCGGTCTTCTTGACAGAGTGAAGGACTCACTGAAGAAGGATGGTATCAGTTTTGTTGAACTGGGCGGCGTAAAGCCCAATCCCCGGAGCGGTCTTGTATATGAAGGTATAGACTTGTGCAAGAAAGAAAATGTTGATTTCATCCTTGCGGTAGGCGGCGGAAGCACGATAGATTCCTCAAAAGCCATAGCTGCCGGCGTGGTCTATGACGGAGATTTCTGGGATTTTTACTGTGGCAAATATATAACCGAGGCTCTGCCGGTCGGAACGATACTTACTATTGCCGCTGCCGGAAGCGAGGGAAGCCCCGACTCTGTTATCACAAGGGAATCGGATATGATGAAGCGCGGCGCGACGGGCGATGCCATAAGACCGAAGTTCTCTGTTCTGAATCCTGCGCTTACCCAGACACTACCCGCCTTTCAGTCGGCAGCCGGGATAACGGATATCATGGCACATCTGTATGAGAGGTATCTTACCAATTCCACGGAAGTCGAGGTGACCGACAGACTGATTGAGGCTCTGCTTCTTACCATGAAGCATGAGGGACCGAGAGTCATTGAAAACCCGGACAATTATGAGGCAAGAGCTAATATCATGTGGGCAGGCATGATGGCACACAACAATTCATGCGGTGTCGGACGCTCGCAGGACTGGACCAGTCATGATATTGAACACGAACTGTCAGCACTCTATGATGTGGCTCACGGAGCAGGTCTCGCGGTAACTATGCCGGCGGTGTTTAAGTATGTAATGAAGCACAATATCATGCGTTTTGCTCAGGTTGCCGTAAGAGTCTGGGGATGCGGCATGGATTTTGAGCACCCCGAGGTTACGGCACTCGATGGAATAAATGCTTTCCGGAACTTCCTTATCTCTATCGGAATGCCCCATAACTTTGCCGAACTTGGAGCCAAAGAAGAGGATATACCTACTCTTGCGCAAAATCTTTGCTATGGAAACGGGCGTAATGGAAAGATAGGAGGCTTTGTGACTCTGGAAAAAGGTGACTGTGAAGAGATTTATAGGATGATGGTATGAATGGAAGTGTTTTTAATGAACGAAACATTAAAAGTATTGGAAACAAGAAGAAGCTGCCGCGACTTTAAGCCTGATATGGTCAAGGATGAGGAACTGAAAGCCATCATCAAGGCTGGAACCTATGCCGCAACGGGTATGGGTAAGCAGAGTCCTGTGCCGACTCCTGCCGGAGAACTAAAAGATGTTGATGTATTTTTAGGTACACATGATCATTTGGATCACATAGATCATGAGGCTTGGAAAATATGGGCAAAAACAAATCCCAATGCAAAGTTTATCTTTCCGGCGGCACATATGGATAAGATTGTAGCCGATGGTGTTGATGTTCATAATGCAGTGGGATTAAATGACGGAGAATCAGTAGAGACAGGTGATCTTACGATACATGCCGTTGCGGCAGCACATGAGTTTTTGGATCGCGACCCCGTTACCGGTTTTTATCCGTATCTGCAATATATCATTGAGATTGATGGCGTGAGAATACATCATGCCGGAGATGCGGTGAGATATGAAGGAATGCTGCCAAAGATCAAAGCATTTGGACCCATAGATGCTCAGATCCTGCCGATAAACGGACGGGACGCAAAACGCTATCGTCTAAACTGCATCGGAAACATGACCTATCAGGAGGCGGCAGATCTTGCAGGAGAGATCAATCCCGGAATGGTTATTCCCGGACACTGGGATATGTTTGCAGATAACAGTGGGGATCCCGATGCCTTTGAGTACGTAAGGGACACTTATCCGCATTCAGCTGACATTAATGCAGATGAGATAGCAGTCAGTGCTTCTGATGTTCTGAAGATCGGTCACGGTATCTGTCATGCCAAGTCTCATTTGCTTGCCGCACTTCTTCGATGTAAAGGTGTTCCGACAGGCTTATGTTATCAGAAGCTCATCCTCGATGCGTGAGAGTAAGAATCGAACAGAACTTTGGATAAATCTCCCCGCTGCTACGAGTATCGAATCAACACGTCATGGCTTCGAGGAAAGCTTCGCAGCGGGCACATTCTATAACAGGCAAACACAGGACTCTAAGCATCTGAATAAGATACTTGGATTTGTGAAGATTAGAGAAGGGATGAATGGACAGATATCTGCCGCAGACAAGGGCTCATGGCTGTAGACAGTTTCAACAGCTCAATACGATTTCCAAAGAAGAAGGATACGGCTTACGGATACGAGGAAGTGCTGAAAATGCATGATAAAAATGTGATAGACAGCTATGATTTGGTAGTGACGGATACAGAGATATATCTTACGGAGCAGGTGAACAATATATTATTTATGAAAATTTATCTTCCAAATACCCCTAACCGGAAGATAATAACCTGTTGATCCGCTGATACAGGTCGTTGTAATTCTCGTTGACAATAAGTATGACATTGGGATCACCGAAGTCCGGCATGGAGTCGTAAGTGATGTCGGTACGATAAAAAATGACTTCGCCATGTGCCGCACATTCTCCGTCAGTGATGCATGTTGCATGGCAGAGCAAAATATCGCCCGTAAGATCAGGCCAGATTACATTTGACATTGCAATGGCATCGCAAATATCCACGTTGTCTTGTCCCTGCGTTTCCTCTCTGTATGCAAGAAGCTTGCTGAAAGAGAGCGCGACATAGCGCTGCAGATCATTTCCGTGTTCCATTTTATTAAGCTCATCTCCTGAAATTAGAGCATCTTGAGAATCACAGACATCAAGCCCGATGATAGTGACAGGTATACCGGAATCAAGCATGATCTTATAGGCTTCCGGATCCTTATAAACGTTGAATTCAGCAACGGGGGTGGCATTTCCTTCACCAAGTCCCGCAGTACCCATAGACCAGATACGTTTCACTTTGTACATCGTTTCAGGATCTTTCTTAATGGCTGTTGCAATATTGGTGACGGGTCCGAGCGCGACGATTTCGATCTCGTCGGGAGAAGCTTTTACAGTCTCAAGGATAAAATCAACAGCTGCTTCTTTCTCTGGTTTTCCGACCGGATGGATAAGGTCTTTATCGCCCATGCCGTCCGTTCCGTAAACGCTGTATGTCTCCCGCTCCACGCCGTCAAGAGCTGTTTTGGCACCGGGGTATACCTTGGCGTCACTCCCTGCCATTTCGAGTGTCATAAGGGCATTGTTTTCAGCCTGCTCAAGGGAGACGTTCCCCGCCAGGACGGTCACTCCTTCTATTTTTGTATCAGGATCTTTTGCAGCCATCAAAATCGCAAGCGCGTCATCTGCGCCTACGTCCGAATCGATGATAATACGGCGCACTCCAACAGGATCCGAAGAAGGATTTTTCTCCGGAGAACTCGCGCAGCTGCAAAGCAGAAGGGATATTGAAAAGAAAGTGATAATGGTTATCATACGTTTCACGTCATATATGGTATCATTTTTTTGCTATTATGGCAAAGTCGCAAAGGCACAACAGAGATTTTGAGAGAATGATTGCAAGAACTCCGTGCTCGGACTAATATAGAGATGTGAATGAGGTCTGAAATGACCGGACGAAACGAAAACGGAGGGAAACAGAATGGAGAGCAAATTTAAAAGACTGCTTGCGAGTGTTTTGGCGGTTACACTTACGGTGTCGTCCTCTATGCTTATGCAGGCCTGCGGTTATCAAACAGTACAGTTTGAAGGAACAGATCCGGACGGAAAAGCTGCGACATTCACCGGCTTTATGAAGGAAGGCGTTCCGGTTCCTTATGTTGATATTGTTGAGTATATGAATAAAGTATATGATCCGAAAAATGTATTCTCTTTATCAGCACAAGGAAATGGCGTATATGAGATCAGTAATGCCAAAGGCAATATGATCGTAGATACGGAAAGGGATACTTTGCACTCCGATCGAATAGAGCAGTTCTTATATAACGATCAGAAACAGAATCCGACAGATACGAAAGAATATGTATTTGAACATATCATAGAAACTGATTACAGAGAAACTCCGTCTGCCCTTGATATTGACCTTTCAAAGTACGGGATCGATATCATAGAAGAAGGCGGCCGGGTCTATTTCCCGCTTACAACAGCAGATGATCTTACGGATGTTTCCTATATCAATGCCGTTTATTATGATAACAAGATCTATCAGAGTTACGGTAATGACAAACCATCTGCTAACTGGACGGCTAATTTCAATAAAGAAGTCAGAGATCCCGGCGAGATCGCGTATACATACGGTGAACTCTGCTTTGTGATGGACAATATTTATGGCGATGCACCGCATTGTATACTGGCTGAGTCCATTAGAGACAATGGTCTTGATGCGACACTTGAAAGCTACAGTGACGAGACAAGAAAGGTAAAAGAACTTCTTAATTCCGATAAGACGGTTGATCTGTTATTTGGCACCATCATTTTGTCATCGATGTTATATGACGGCGGACATACAGATCTCGCTACGGATATTCTCACGGACCTTGAAGCGACAACAGCTTTCACTGAAATGCGCAGGATCATAAAGGAAGATCCCGACGATACCCGGACTGTTCTTTACAAAAAGTGGTACGGCTATTCTACAAGTAAAATGGAAGCCAAGTTTAAGATCCAGGAGTACAATGGCGAGTTTGATAAATACCAGGCTCTTTTCGATGAACAGACAGAAGACGGTGACCGCTATCGTTACTTCGAATATAATAATACCGGAATCTTTGTATATACCAACTATGATGAAAATGTTGTAAGAAACTTTAAGAGAGCTCTTGATCTTGCAAAAGAGCATGGTATGAAGAATTTCATCTTTGACGATTCGGATAACGGCGGAGGCTCCACAGAATCATGTATGTATATGCTCAATGCGATTACCAAAGATAAGCGCGATGAATTCTACTATGAGGGCACCATGACCGGCAATGCGACTTATGAGAAGCTGGATTACGATATGGATCAGGACGGCAATTTCGAAGGTGATGCGGAAGATTTTGATTATGATTTCAATTACGCTGTCATGTGTTCTCAAGGCTCATTTTCGAGCGGTAATCTGTTCCCATGCCTGTGCAAGGAAGCTGGCATCCCGATCATAGGAGAGACGAGTGCCGGCGGAACATGTAATCTCGTATTCTTTAAGATGGATCTGGGCAATCAATACTCGGTATCAGCATTCAGGACATTCAACTACCAGAAGGGTGGCAACGTAGAAGCCGGTGCAACACCCGATTATGATATTACGAAGAAGAATGCTGACGGAACAACGGATTATAGTGATTTCCGTAATTTCGAACTGCTTGATCAGATTGTCAATGAGCATTACGGAAAGTGAGATTCCGACAGGAACCCGGAATTGTAAAGAAAGGAAGGAGACAGGGGACGGTTCTCTGTCTCCCTCAGGAGATAAAAAATGACCAATTCAGTCCGACGTGCAAAAGAAAGCGATATTCCGGCCATCATGGAACTGTTGAAGCAGGTGAACCTGACACACTACAAGGGAAGACCTGATCTGTTTCATTTGACGACGAAGTATACGGAAAATGAACTTCTGGAAATCCTGAGCAATGATCGAACCCCGGTATTTGTCTGTGTTGATGAAAATGAACACGTGCTGGGACATGGATTTTGTATCCTGCAGAGACCGGAGAATACGAAGCTGCTCAAAGACATCCGGACTCTGTACATTGACGATATCTGTGTAGATGAGGCGGCAAGAGGCCGCCATGTGGGTACAGCAATCTATGAACATATCCTTGCTTATGCACGCCAACGCGACTGTTATAACATTACGCTGAATGTATGGAACTGTAATCCCGGGGCCATGAAGTTTTATGAGAAACTTGGACTTGCACCCTATAAGGTGGGGATGGAGATGGTCTTGTAAATTCCTGCATTACTGATGTGCAATGTGGTCCACAAGGTTGTAAATCCAAGTTAACAGTACTCCTGGGCGGAAGCATCGGCGCCCTGACCGGCGCAGCCATGGATACCGACGACGCGGTTTTGGGAGCATCCATGCTCGAGCAGATCATCGGCAAACTGGAAGAGGGTGATTTCGCACTTATCTGCCTTGCAAAACTCGAGATGCGTCAGCAGAAAAAGGCCGAGAACAAACAGAAAGTCGAGGATCAGCGTAATAAGATCAAGGCGAAATTCGAAGGATTCAAGGCAAAACACAAAAAAGATAAAGCAGAAGATTGTGTATGATCTGAACGGAGTGAAGACGAAACCAGAACGGAAGGGCAACCAACGGATGCCCTTCCTCAATTTGTGCTATAATAGAACCATCTTTCCAGGACATCGAGAGTGTATCCGCACTCAGAAATAACAGATGTCATGGGAGATCATGTATCTCTGATCTGTGAAAACAGGACAAGATAAGAGATTATTTGGAACACATGGAGAAATAGAAATGAAGAACAAAAACCGTTTATTTGCGATGATCGCCCTGCTGCTGGCAGGAATACTGCTGACATCCTGCGGAGGGACGACGGATGCGGCGGGAGATCAAGCAACACAGAATCCTGCAGGAGGAAATAAAACCATGTCGGATGGAATTGTGATCAATACGTCGGTACGCACCACAGGACAGTACCCGGAGACGATCGTCATTCCTGTTCCGGCAGGCGTCGATGTGTCGGGACTTGATTTGTCGGAGGCAGACTTTCATATGTCAGGAACAGCCGGCATGTGGGGCAGCGATGACACAAGAGAGTTTTCCTGTGAATTTGAGAAGCTGGAAAACGATGGCAGCGCGATAGTGCTGTACCCTAAGGACTTTCCGGAGAAATTCTTTTATGTACAGGATTTTACGGTTTCCTGCGATAAAGACGACGCACTTTCCTTTGCAAAGAAGGATGTGGCAGAGGTACATACACTTGTAGCCGATGACTTTCAGACTTTTACAAAGGAAGACGGCGCAGGGTTCGATTATCACATTTACACACCGGAAACAGAGGAAAAGATGCCCGTGGTTGTTGTGTTTCATGGCTACGGAGATACCGAAAACCTTCTGACCTATCGCACGGCGGTGGAGTGGGCGGATCCCGAAAATCAGACAGTTCGCCCCTGTTATGTGATCGCGCCTGTGATTGACGATAATACTTATTATTCCACGAGAACCACGGTGTTTACGCCGCTGAAAGCTTTGCTGGATCAGATGGTGGAAGAAGGAAAGATAGATCCGGAGCGCATTTATGTTATGGGTAATTCTTTCGGAGGAATGTCATCGATCGAATTTGCGGAGCTTTATCCGGATACAGTGGCGGGAATCCTGGCACTTTGTCCTGCGCTGAATTATTCCAGCACCGCCATGGGGCAGCTGGAGAAGATCAAAGATATTCCGATCTGGTTCGCACAAGCGGAGCATGATAATACGATCCCCATCGAGAACAGCCGGAAGGCCGTGGATCAATTGGAGAAACTCGGCGCAAAAGAAGTCCGGTTCACGGAATATACTGATGATGAAATGAATGCTGCCGGCGCGGACGCTTCTCCGGATTCCACATACAGCTATCATCATGTGGAACTGGCAGTCATGGAAGACGATGCATTCATGGATTGGCTGTACGCGCAAAAGAAAGGATCATGATGGCACACCACTTCCGAAAAAAATACATTCTTCTGCCTGCACTGATCCTGCTGCTGTCTATCACGTTGACCGGATGTATGCCGCCGGGCTATACGGCCGGCCAGGTGTCGGACGTGACAAAGGAGCATGCCGATTCCGCTGCCAAATGGTTTGAGCAGCACCTGCCTGAGGCAGAGGTGCTTACCGCAAAGGCATACGCCGACGGGCAGCATGTCTACAGCATCATTTGCGGAAAGTACCGCAGGAACAAATATGACTTCGATTACTATTACGAGTTTAAGAACGATCGGATGTATTTATCGGAGAACTACATTGCGGCAGCATACTATGCAAAAGAAGCACTTTCCGAAGCGATCGGTGTTGACCCGGAGCAGCTGAACTTCTTCCCGGCCGAATGGGCGATCCCGACGACTTCTTTAGACGACCGTGATCCGGAGGAATATGTCAATGCGTCAGCAGGGGAAACTTATACAAATGAACTTGAGGTACTGCCTGCGGAAGCGGATCCGAAGGAATACGGAAAAGCAATGATCTATGAAGGGTGGGATTGCGGTGAAGAGGTGAAACAGGCGTTTTCGCTGATCTATGTGGATGATCTTCCGCCCTACGATGCCGCAGTCTTTCAAACGCTGCGAGGGATATACAGTCTCCGGTATATCAGACCCGTCAGCCCTTCTTATGATGATATCTCAAGGGTCACTTACAGGGCGGATTCCTGCACGAGTACCTGGCTGCATTTCGAGAAATTGTCAGAGGATGTCAGCCTCGGCTATCTTTACGATGTTGAGGAAACCTATGATGAATACGGAAACGTCATCGAGCGCTCGGATCCAACCGAGGGAAAGGATAAGGAAATAAAGACCACCAGTACCGGTGAACGTGTTTATTTTACCATTCCCGGAGGCGCGGATGCGCTTGTTCTTGCCCCGGCACCCCGGAAACCGAAAAAAGAATATACTATGAAAGTCCGCATTTCGGAAGACAGTGAAAATCTGGCTGTCTGGGATGAGGAAACGAAGTTTGACTGGGATTACCTGCCGGGCGAGGAACTGGATTATTTCGGCGGACGGGATGTCGTGCTCCCACGGAGCGAAGCACATCTTTATTATGATTATGACTGGGGTTCCGCTGAATATGTTGAATACAACATTGATCTTAATTAAGTGCTATGATCTTCAGCATCCGGAGAAGATCCGAAAAGCACAGCCGGCACCGGTTCACCAAAGGGGGATAAAATGACAAAAAGAAAAGCAAAGAAGAGAAAGACCGGTCACAAGGGACTGGTCATCCTGCTGATCATACTGATCGCTGTGGCGGTGCTGCTGGCACTGCTGATCAAAAACAGAGAGAGCAGCGGAAAGGCGGGGCCTTTGTCTTCGGCGATCAATCGGACCGTGGCAGAGAAGGCCGTGGATACCATTATCGCGAACACAACCGGGACCGACACGACTGTTAAAGAGATCCAGAGCAAAATGACGCAGGAAGATTCCGACACAGTGGATGATATTCTTGACAAATATGCGCAGTCAGGTCTTATCAATGAAGCAATTTCGTCGTTCACGGAGAATGGCGGAGACCTTGGGAGTGTTTATCAGGAGATGCAGGATCAGGTGGATCCGTCCGATATGGAAACGTTGATGGAATTGTATGCGAAATATGGACAATGAAAAATCTAAAGTTTTTCTAAAATCTCCACCCCATCCGTTGACACGAAAGCCGGCCGGCTTTACGATAGATTTATGTTCGGTTATGTCAACATCAATCAGGAGTCGCTCTCCAAGGAAGATAAAAAAGCATACCAGGCATATTACTGCGGCCTTTGCAGGAGGCTGAAGACGAACTGCGGCACAAGGGGACAAATGATGCTGGCATATGATATGACGTTTCTCATTGTGCTGCTTACCGGTCTTTATGAGCTCCCGGACGAAAAGCAGACGTTTTCCTGCGCGATTCATCCCGGGAAGAAGCGCACTGCATTCTTAAATGAGGCGACCGATTATGCCGCGGATATGAATCTGATCCTGGGTTACCATAATCTTCTGGATGACTATCGGGATGACGGGAAAGCGGTCAAAAAGAAGCTGGCGGATAAACTGGAGTCCGATTATCAGAAGGCGGCAATGCGGCACCCTTCGCAGGTAAAGGCCGTGACGGAGTATCTGCAGCGCCTTTCGGATCTGGAGTCCGAGCGGACGGAAAACATGGAGGCCGCTGCCACGGTTTCCGGCGAGATTCTTTCCTCAATATTTGCATGGAGGGATGATGAATGGGCGGATGAGCTCCGGTGCCTCGGACTTTACCTCGGGAAGTTCATCTATTATATGGATGCGTATGAGGATCGGGAAAAGGATCGGAAGAGCAATTCATACAATCCCCTGATCGCGCTATACAAGGATAAAAGCCCCGAGGAATATGAGATCCTCTGCCGCTGTCTTCTGACCACGCAGGCAAGGGAGTGTGCCATGGCATTTGAACGCCTTCCGGTGCTTCTTCACGCAGAGATCCTTCGAAATGTGTTATACTCGGGGATATGGAGTAAATACGAGATACTGAATAAAAAGAAAAAGAGAACCTAAACGATGTTTTTCGATCCCTACCAGGTGCTCGGGGTCAGTCCCACAGCGAGCGATGACGAAGTTAAAAAAGCATATCGGACGCTCAGCCGGAAATATCATCCGGATGCGAATATCAATAACCCGAATAAGGAACAGGCAGAGGAACGCTTCAAGCAGATCCAGACTGCCTATGACCAGATTATGAAAATGCGCCAGCAGGGATATACATATGGCCCTGGGCAGGGCGGACAGACAGGGAACAACGGCTACGCCGGGAACCAGAACGGGCAGGGAAATCCCTTCGGCTATGGGGGTTATCAGAACGGGAATTATCAGGATCAGAACGGCTGGTACCGTGATATGCAGAGAAGCTACGGGAGACCGTATAGCTCCACCGGAAGCTGGTGCCTTTCCATGCTGCTTTTCAATCTTTTCTGTAATTGCTGTTGCTAGTTATGATTGAAACACCAAAAGTCATATGCCGCTTTTAGCGAGTTTAGCTTAGGATAGCGGAATCAGATAAATTTCTTCCCTTTATACTTTGTCTCACAATATTTGCACCGGTAAACCTCTTTTGCAGGGTTTGTAAGCACGAATACCTGCTCCAGTTCCTGCTCGATCGAGGTGATGCATCTTGGGTTTGTACACCGGATGACATTGCGGATCGTCTTCGGAAGCTCCAGCTTTTTCTTTTCCACGATCACATCGTTTTTGATCACATTGACCGTAATATTATGATCGATGAAGCCCAGGATATCCAGATCCAGGGCGTCGATGGGACACTCAACCTTGATGATGTCTTTCTTTCCCATTTTTTTACTTCTTGCGTTTTTAATGATCGCGACCGTGCAGTCCAGCTTGTCGAGATGGAGATCGTGATAGATATCAAGGCTCATCCCCGCTTTGATATGATCGAGAACAAAGCCCTCCTGAATTCCGCTGATGTTCAGCATAAAATGAGTCCTCCTTCTTCGGATGCAGTGACAGTCCGGAGTTTCCCTGCTTCATGAAGAAGCGTTATGATCAGCGCTTCCCGGACAAAGACGCCGTAAGCGGCCTGCTTGAAATAAACCGCCCTCGGATCATCGTCCACCTCGACGGAGATCTCATTGACGCGCGGGAGCGGATGCATGACGAGCATATCTTTCGGAGCGAGCTCCATTTTCTTTTTATCCAGAATATAAAAGTCCTTCATGCGGACATAGTCTTCTTCGTTGAAGAAACGTTCCCGCTGTACTCTTGTCATGTAAAGGATGTCAAGGCTTCCCATAACATCTTCCAGCCGGTCGGTTTCCGTATAGGGGATCCCCTGCTCGTTCAGGACGTCTTCCTTGAGGTTGCTCGGGATCTTCAGCTCTTCAGGAGAGATCATCACAAACTCGATACCCGGGTAGCGGATCAGAGCGTGGATGAGAGAGTGTACCGTGCGCCCGAATTTGAGATCCCCGCAGAGTCCTATCTTAAGGTGCCCGAGGCGCCCCTTAAGAGAATAGATCGTAAGGAGATCGGTCAGTGTCTGGGTGGGATGCTGGTGTCCGCCGTCGCCGGCGTTGATGACCGGGATCAGGGATTTTTGGGAAGCGACGAGCGCCGCTCCTTCTTTCGGATGGCGGATAGCACAGATGTCGGCGTAGGAACTGATGACGCGGATGGTGTCGGATACACTCTCGCCTTTGGCGGCGGAGCTGCTGTCGGCGCTGGAAAAGCCGAGAATGTTGCCGCCGAGGTTCAGCATGGCGGCTTCAAAGGAGAGCCGGGTACGGGTACTGGGTTCGTAGAACAGGGTTGCCAGTTTTTTCCCGTCACAGACGTGCGCAAATTTGTCCGGATCTTTTTCGATGGACTGGGCAAGGGTAAGGAGCAGCTGCAGCTCATCGACCGACAGATCCAGAGGACTCATAAGGTGTCGCATAGATTACCTCCGGAGTGTTGTTTTTTCCTAATACATCATAACGAACCGCCGGATGAAATACAATAGCCTATAGGTATGAAATCACTTGCGGTTTTTCGAAAAACAGACGATAATAGGGAAGCATCCTTAAGGAAGGAAAGATCGAATTTATGGATCGGTTCACAAAAGGACTTAAAACTCGTGACGACCTGAAAAAGGCAGCCAGCGCATACACGTTTTATGTCGTGAGTTTTTTTCTGATCGAACTTCTGCATATCTATCTGAACGGCGGCATGCACCTCCTTCATTCCGGGAAAAGGGTGCTTACCGTTGAGTTCCTGATACTTTTTCTGATCTTTGCGGTTCTATGGATCTCTTATGGAGTCATCGCCCTGAATTGTCGTTTTTTCACCAGAGAAAACCTTTACCGCTCTCTTCTCCGGAGATACTTCATCGACCGGGAAGTGCTATCCTACGTGAATTACGGCGTGACCTTCCGGAGTATACTGACTCTGGCGCTGTTTCCGGAGATCTCGCAGTTCGGCGGAGTGCGGAATGCGATCTACGGATGGGGAACGAACGGAGAGATGCATGCGCAGCTTTCCGACGGTGTATCAATGTCTGAGCAGGTTCATCTTGCCGCAAGACCGGTGGTTTTCTCCGAACAAATCACGATGGATTTAATGCTCACGGGAAAAGGGGAGCGGCTGTCTTTTGATGAGGCGGGGGAGAAAAAAGCGGAGTTTATCCGGAAATGTTTTACGGCTTTTGAGGTGCAGTTTTCCTCGCCCCTGACCCTTCATTACATGATCCGTACAGCGGACGGGTGCCTTGTGCTTGCGCCGGACGGAGACGTTTGTTTTTCCCTGCCTGTGACGGGTAAGATCGCGGCATCAGGTGTGAACTTTTGCAAGGAGTTGTTTGAAAAGGCGATGGAGAGCTTTACAAAAGAAAACAGTCTTCCGGAGCAGCTCAAAAAGATGAGGCGGATCGGGATCCTTTCCCTCTTCCTTCAGGCTAAGTCCGGGGAAAGCGGTTTCTGCGGACTGATAGAGCTTGCGGCAGCTTCGGAGGAACTGAAGGATGCAGGGATTTCGCTTACGCCGAAGCTCTCGGAAAACCTTCTCGCGACATATGTCGGAGACGAACGGAAAAGTGCGGTCGGCAGATACTGCCTTTTGATCCTGACTTATGCGCAGTATGATCAGTTTGTTTTTGCGGACCATCTATGCAGGAATAATCGGAGAAAGGTATTGCTTTCGCTTCTGCCCTCCGGCGGTGACCTCGGGAGTGTCCCGGGGGAGGCGGAAGAGGCCGCGTTTTCAAAAGAATTCTATTCGGCCCTGCCGAATGATAAGGAAAAGAAAACAGATCCTCTGTACATCCTGCATCCCCACCTGAGCCGCATCGGCAACTTTTTCGGGAGCCTCCCCTACCGGATCAGGGAAGCGATCGATGACCACATGAAAGGGATCCTCATAGCGGTCCTGTTCTTCATATTTGAAAATCTGATCGAACCGATACTGAGCGACCCGGACTTTGTCCGTATGGCGCCGAACGATCTTGCGCTTGCGATAAGAAGCGCCCTTTCGAATGAGCTGCTGGCTGCGATCCTGACCGCAAGTTCCGTTCTTGTCCTGCTTGCACTGGTATATATTGTGAGCCGGATTTTAGAGCGCCTCTCCCGGGATATTACGTTTACAAGGCCCGGCTTTTCGGTGCAGGGAAACCGGAATATCTTCGCGGCAGAAGACTTTGACGGCTGGGAACTTTCCCATGTGAAGCTGCATGTTACAGGTGTTCGTCATTCTTTTCCGGAGGAACTCCGGGATCCTGAGATCTATCAGAGTTACAAAGATGACGGCGTGAAATATATGCTGTGCGATTATCGGGAAAGGGAAGAGGAGATCTACTGCATGATGGACCAGTGCAGATTCTCCGATACACAGGCAGTGCAGCGCATGATCCGTTTTCAGAAAAAAGGGGAGTTAAAACGATTCGGTCCCCGGTACGAAGAACAGTATCGGAGTTATGAGGAGGCGCTGAAAAGGCTTCCGGAGCATCAGATGATCTCTGTGGAGGATCGGGCGAATTTTCCGCCTCATTCTCTCTGTGCCCATACCTGCATCATTACGCGTGACGGATATCTTCTGATCATGAAGAGAAGTCCGCATACCTCCTACTTTCCGGGCTGCTATTCGGTCTCGACAGAAGAGCAGATGAGTATCCTGGATATTTATGACGACGGCGTACGGCTGGGCACGTGGATTGAGCGTATGTGCGAGGAGGAACTAGGACTTACAAAGCGAAATTCCAATTGCCGTTCTCTCGGCGAGGTCCGGCTGATGTCGGTATTCCAGGAAAAGGAGATCCTGAATGTGGCACTCTGTCTGTCGATGAAGCTCTGCGTCACAAAGAGAGGCCTGGAGTCAGTTCTTAAGTATTTCCCACGTAAGGATTATGAAGGGACATTCCTTTTTGTGAAGGTGGAGGATCTTTGGAATCATTATCTGAAATCGGTCATAGACGGCAGGGAGAATTACCATCCGACTTCGATCTACCGGTTGTTCTGGGCAGCTCTGGCGGTAAACCGCTTTGACATTGCAAGACGTATTCTGGATCTGGAAACTACTATGTCGAGTTGACAGTATCAGTAAGAGCAGGTATACTGAAAACGATTTTTCAGGGGGAGGAGGAATTCAAGATGAATGACTTTTTCATAGATCTATATGAGGACGGAGAAGCAGAAGCGGCATCCTGCGACAGCAGCTGCTACAATGACTGCCATTACTGCGACAGTAGCTGTGACACATCCTGCTATGGATGTGACTGGAACTGCGATCTTTATAACTGACATAAAAAGACTCGTGCACGGAGGTGTATGATGCCTGAGTTTGCCAATGTGATCATTGACATTTCTCATGAAAAAATGGACAAGACTTTTCAGTACCGTATCCCGGAGAATCTCCGGGATTTTCTTCGCGTTGGGATGCAGGTGAGGGTGCCGTTCGGGAAGGGGGATCATTTCCGGAGCGCCTATGTGCTGGAACTGACGGATGAGGCGGAATATGAGGAGACGAAGTTAAAAGAGATCGACGGCATCGAAGAATCTGCCGTGCCGATCGAGTCACAGCTGATGGCGCTTGCCGCATGGATGAAGAGAAACTATGGCGGAACCATGCAGCAGGCTCTGAAAATGGTACTGCCCGTCAAGAGGAAAGCTCCTCAGAGAGAAAAGAAGGAACTGGTGCTCATCGCGGATCCGGAGATGGCGGCGATCCATCTTGCCGGGTTCGAGAAAAAGCATCATTATGCGAAGGCAAGACTGCTCTCGGAGCTGATGAAAGAGAAACAGATCCCGCAGGAATTTGTGACCGGAAAGCTTCACGTAGCCTTGCCAACCATCCGCGCGCTGGAAAGAGACGGACTTTTGCGTATCGAAAAAAAGCAGCCAAGGTACCGCAACCCCGTTGCAAAGAGGGAACAGAGCGGGGATGTAAAAACATTGAACGGAGAACAGGAAAAAGCTGTAAACACCGTGCTGGAGGATTACCGCCGTGGGGACTATCGGACATATCTTTTGCATGGGATCACCGGGAGCGGAAAGACGGAAGTCTATATGAAAATGATCGAGGAGGTCGTCCGGCTCGAACGGCAGGCCATAGTCCTGATCCCGGAGATCGCTCTCACTTATCAGACGGTCATGCGTTTCTATGACCGCTTCGGAGACCGTGTTTCCATCCTGAATTCGAGGATGACGCCGGGCGAACGATACGATCAGTATCTACGTGCAAAAGGCGGTGAGCTGGACATCATGATCGGTCCGAGGAGTGCACTGTTCACGCCTTTTCCGGATCTCGGTATGATCATTATCGACGAGGAGCATGAGACGAGCTACAAGAGTGAATCGCAGCCGCGATACCATGCAAGGGAAACTGCCATAGCCAGAGCAAAGATGACAAACGCTTCTGTGATCCTCGGCTCCGCCACACCCTCCGTGGAGAGTTTTTGCCGGGCGGAAAGTGGGGAGTACCGGCTGCTTACACTTTCAAACCGTGCTTCGGGAGAGGCACTTCCCGAGTGTGAGATCGTTGATCTTCGGGAAGAGCTTCGAAACGGAAACCGCTCGATCTTAAGCCGACGCCTTACAGAGGCCATGGAGGAGAGGCTGGCGAAGAAAGAACAGATCATGCTTTTTTTAAACCGGCGAGGGATGAGCGGATTTGTTTCCTGTCGTGCCTGTGGGGAAGTGATCAAATGTCCGCACTGCGATGTGTCGCTTTCCCTGCACAGGGGCGGACTTCTCCGCTGCCATTACTGCGGCTTTGAGACGCGGATGCCGGGACAATGTCCGGTCTGCGGTTCGAAATACATCGGCGGCATGAGAGCCGGAACGGAAAAGATCGAAGAGGTCATCAGAGACACGTTTCCGGGGGCAAGAGTGCTCCGAATGGATGCGGATACGACAAAGGAAAAGGACGGATACGAAAAGATCCTGACCGCGTTTTCCAATCAGGAGGCGGATATCCTGATCGGGACACAGATGATCGTGAAGGGGCATGATTTTCCGAATGTGACTCTGGTGGGAGTGCTGGCGGCGGATCTGTCACTCAATGTTCAGGATTTTCACGCGGCAGAAAGGACCTTTGATCTTCTTACGCAGGCAGCAGGACGTGCGGGACGCGGAATGCGAAGCGGGCTTGCCGTGATCCAGACCTACCGCCCCGATCATTATGCG
This sequence comes from Lachnospiraceae bacterium, assembly GCA_045657665.1. GTDB lineage: Bacteria > Bacillota > Clostridia > Lachnospirales > Lachnospiraceae > RUG12461. The sequence goes on from JAZOTN010000038.1 coordinate 18,756, forward strand.
ATAAAGAGCGCCGCGGCACAGGATTACACCGCTTTCTACCGGGAGGAGATCGCATACCGGAGACTGCTTTCCTATCCGCCGGCTTCGCACATGCTGTCGGTTCTGGTGGCTTCGGAAAAGGAAGAGAGAGCCGCGGAGGGAAGCGAGAACGCCGCGAAGCTGATACGGCTGCTTTTTCCGGAACTGGCACTTTTTGGACCGTCGGATGCGCCGATCGCGAAGGTGAATGATATCTACAAAAAAGTGCTGTATCTAAAAGAAGAAAAATATGATATGCTTGTAAAGGTCAAAGATGCGCTGGAGGGAGAGGTTCGCGACAACCCGGTATACCGGGGCACATACGTCCAGTTTGACTTTGACCCCGAGTATGGATTTTGATTTTTTCAGCATATCCATGGCTGCCATATATCAATTACAGACTGCTGACTCCTTGATTTTGCGCTCCGTCTGATGGTATCATCCGTTTGCAAACTCGCTTCGCTCAAACATGCAAACAGACGATACGACATCCGCACAAAATCCGCGTCGTCTACGCAAATGTCTGTAATTGACATATGGAAACCATGGATATGAAGACAAACTAAAGGACAGAAAGGAAATACGATCATGGCACTACGGGAAATCAGACTGCAGGGAGATCCGGTGCTGGAAAAGGAATGCCGCCCGGTAAAGGAGATCACTCCGCGACTCAGAGAACTGATCGATGATATGTTTGAAACAATGTACGAGGCGAACGGTGTCGGTCTTGCAGCACCTCAGGTCGGTGTGCTGCGGCGGATCTGCATCGTGGATACCGGGGAAGAGGACGGACAGGCATATGTTCTTGTCAATCCGGAGATCCTGGAATCTGACGGTGAGCAGACCGGCGACGAGGGATGTCTTTCGCTTCCCGGGAAAGCCGCGCTGGTGACGAGACCGAATCATGTAAAGGTGCGTGCCTTCGATGAGGAAATGAAGGAATACGAAGTCGAAGCGGAGGGACTTCTCGCAAGAGCCTTCTGTCATGAAATCGACCACCTGGACGGACATATGTACACGGAGATCGCGGAAGGCCCCATCCATGACATCAAGTATGAAGAGGATGATGAAACAGAGGATCAGAGCGAATAAAGGAGGATGCAATAGATGCGCATTATCTTTATGGGGACGCCTGATTTTGCGTCCGGTATTCTGGAAGAGCTGATCAAAGCAGGTCATGAGATCGTCCTCACCGTTACACAGCCGGACAAGCCAAAAGGCCGCGGCGGTGTCGTGCAGTGTACGCCGGTGAAAGAGACGGCCGAAAGGCATGGGATCGAAGTGTTTCAGCCGAAAAAAGTGAGGGAGCTGGAGAACATAGCGGTACTCAGGGAGAAGGCGCCGGATATCATCGTGGTTGCCGCTTTCGGGCAGATCCTTCCGAAAGAGATCCTGGAGCTTCCGAAATACGGGTGCGTCAACGTGCATGCTTCCCTCCTGCCGAAATACCGCGGCGCGTCACCGATCCAGTGGGCCGTTCTTTCCGGGGAAAAGGAATCCGGTGTTACGATCATGCGGATGGATGAGGGCCTTGATACCGGTGATATTATTTCACAGAAAAGTATCCCGCTCGCTCCGGATGAAACGGCAGGTTCTCTTTTTGAGAAGCTGGCGGAGCTTGGCGCGAGGCTGCTTCTCGAAACGCTTCCGTCTATCGAGGGCGGCAGCGCAACCTATACACCTCAGGACGAGGCAGCATCCACGCTGACCGGTAAAGTGGATAAAAATATGGGCCGTGTCCGCTGGGAGAAAAGTGCGGAAGAGATTGAACGATGGATCAGGGGACTTTCCCCGTGGCCGTCCGCTTATACGACACTTCGCGGAAAGATGCTGAAGCTATGGAGAGCGGAGGTGCTTCCGGACGGAGATGAGAAAGCCGCGCCGGGAACCATTCTTTCGGCAAAGGATTCGCTTGTTGTCAAAACCGGCTCCGGCTGCCTTTCCGTGAAAGAGCTCCAGCTGGAGGGAAAGAAGCGTATGGATGCTGCCTCGTTCCTTCGGGGATATCAGTTAAAGGAAGGGGAAACATTTGGAAGCTGAAAAGACGGGGTTACCCGTCTTTTTTTTGCATCAGTGCATAGAAAAAACCGTCCTGAATACCTGCGATTGGGAAGAACTGTTCCGATCTCAGCAGTGAAAAATCCGAATGCGAGGAAAGAAAGGACTCAACGTTTTCCTCGTTTTCGATGCGGCTGATCGTACAGGTGCTGTACAGGAGATATCCGCCGGGTTTTACATAGTCCGCGGCAACGGTAAGGATCCGCTGCTGGAGTAGCGAAAGCTCCCTGCAGCCTTCCTCACTCTGACGGAGCTTGATGTCCGGTTTTCGGCCGAGAACGCCAAGACCGGAGCAGGGGAGATCGGCGATGACGGCATCTGCTTTTTCCTTCCATTCCGGATCAAATAGAAGAGCATCATGCACTTCTGCCGTACAGCCCGTCAGTTTGCAGCGGCTGATGTTTTCCCGGATACGGTTAACCTTTGCCTCGGTCAGATCCCGGCAGACGACCGGGGAGCTTTTGGGAATACCCTTTGCTTGCGGGGTGCCACTATTTTTCAAACGAAAAAGCACGTCTGATAGAAACATGGATTTGCCGCCGGGTGCGCCGCAGATATCCAGGATCTTCATGCCCTCCGAAAGAGGCAGAGTGGAAAGCGCTTTCATGGAGGAGAGATCCTGTATGAAAAAGCCGCCTTTCTGAAACGACGGGAGGCGTGTCAGAAGGTCAAGGCCGCTGACCCGAAAAGCATGGGGCAGCTCTGTCTCTTCATAGGAGATTCCTTCTTCCTTCCACATTGAAAGAAGCTCATCCTCCGGCATCGCATTTTCGCATGCGTGTACGGTCAAAGGTGCCTGCTCCTCGAACCCCATTAAGATCTCCTCTGTTTTTTCTGCTCCGTATTCTTTTGTCCATTGGCTTACGATCCATTCCGGCATCGAGTACCGGATAGAAAGCGCATCCGGAAGATTAAGATGATCGAGATTTGCCGCGACGGATCTCAGCACGCCGTTGACAAATCCCTTCAGATTACGAAACCCCTTTTTTTCTGCCAGCTTAACGGCTTCATCCACGGAAGATGCCACCGGCACAGAGTCCATGTAAAGCATTTCATAGACAGCTATGCGAAGGATGTTCCGGATCACTGGTTTCATCTTATTTGTTTTTACCTTGGAAAAAAGATTGATGACGGCATCGAGCCGGATCAGCTTTTCCAGAGTACCGGAAGAAAGCCTGCGGATCTGCGCACGCTTCTTTGCGTCCAGATAGGCGTATTTTTCAAGAACATTACGGATGGCGATGTGACTGTATGTTTTCTGCGCGGTCACTTCCAGCAGGATACTGAGGGCAAGTTCGCGCGGCGTCGGTTCTTTCATAAAAGGATTCCTCCGTTTCCGATTTTCTCATGAATCCGGCTTTTCCGCAAGCGATACCACTCGGTGTCCCGGTTATACGCTGATAAGGAAAGAGGATCAGGAAATTGACATGGATATGGATTCCTTTTAAAATGGGTCTTAGGGTTCGAAAACCCCTGAAATACTGCCGAAAACGGAGGGAGTCCTGTCAAAATGATCGACAAAAAAACAAAATGGTGTTATTGCATCGGGGCAACGGGACGCGACGCGGCCTATGTGCTGATCAGTATGTTTTTGCTGACCTATATCCAGTATACGATGAAGCTGGAGGTCGCGCAGTTCACGGTGATCTCCGTGGTCATGGTGGCCTGTATGGTCTGGGATGCGATCAATGATCTGCTGATGAGCACGATCATCGAAAACAGTCATTTCAAGGCAGGGAAATACCGGCCCTTTATTATTGTCGGTGCGATTCTGAATGCGATCGTGATCTCGATTCTGTTTACGGTGCGCCCCACGGGCTGGGCGTTCGTTGTGTTTTTCTCCATTATGTATCTCTTGTGGGGCATGACCTATACGATCAACGATATCGCATACTGGGGGATGCTCCCGAGCCTTTCCAGTGATCCGAAGGAGCGGGATTCCCTTGTGACTTTGATGGGGATCTTTGTATGTATCGGACAGTTTTCCGTGGCAAGTATTGTGCCGATGGTCATTGCCGGCAATGCCGTCGTGGCATTCCGTATCACGGGGCTTGTGGTGGCGCTGGCGTTTCTTTTGTTCCAGACGCTGGTCTTTTTCGGCGTGACGGAACGGGAACGGCAGGACAGCAAAGAGACGCTGAACCTGAAGGAGATGTTTCGGATCCTGAAAAGGAACGATCAGCTGATGTGTTCCGGCATTGCTTATGTGCTGTTTTCCGTCGGGCAGCAGTTGCTGCTTTTACTCGCCGTCAACTTCTTTTATTTTGAATTCGGCTATTCCCAGAGCGGGGATCTCGTCACTTATTTCACGATCATGTACGGGCTCGGCACACTGCTGGCGCAGTTCCTTTACCCGGTTCTTTCCGAAAAGCTGGGTAGGAACCGCCTCTGCGGGATCTGTATGATAGCGCTTATCGCAGGATATCTGGTGTTGCTGCTGTTTGGGTATGTGATTCCGAAGAACGTGATTCTCCTCATGGCAACGGGATTTTTGATCTTTTTTGCGCAGGGACTTATCAACCTTGCCATGGTGGTTATGATCAACAATACGATTGAATATGATGAGTACCGCTTTGACGAACGGCATGAGAGCGTGATCTCCGCGATCCGGTCATTTGCGGTGAAATGCGCCGGCGCGCTGAATCAGGGCGCGGCTTCGCTGGTACTGATCATCAGCGGAATCTATGCGGTCAGTCAGAATATCAGTGAGATGGAAGTAAAGGTCGGGAGCGGCACCATGATGAAAGAAGAGGCATTGATGAGAGCCGATGATATCATTGCCACCGTGGAACCGAGACAGACCCTGATGCTTCGGATCGGCATGGTGGCGATTCCTCTTGCGGTGATGATCGTCTCCAGGATCATCATCAGAGCCGGCTACCGTATCGATGAGAAAGAGTATGACCGTATGGTTAAAGAGGTCGCAGAACGAAAGAAAACGGAGACGTCGGCATGAAACCAGACATTAAATCCATGACAATCGAAGAGCTGACCCTCTTTACAATGGAGGTGCTCGGTGAGCCGAAATACCGTGCGGGCCAGATATTTCAGTGGCTGCATAAGAATCTTGCCGGGACGTTTGATGAGATGACGAATCTTTCCAAGGCGCTCCGCGAAAAGCTGAAGGAGGAGACGGAGATCCCGGGTGTGACCGAGGTTACAAAACGGATCGGGCATGACGGCACGAGAAAGTATCTGTTTGAGCTTTCGGACGGAAACCGCGTGGAGAGTGTTCTGATGCGGCAGTCCTATGGGAACTCCGTCTGCATCTCCTCGCAGTCCGGCTGCCGTATGGGGTGTACGTTCTGTGCCTCCACAATCAGCGGTCTTAAGAGAAGCCTTGCCGCATCCGAGATGCTTTCACAGGTTTACTATATTTCCGAAGATATCGGAGAACGCGTGGACCATGTTGTGATCATGGGAATGGGGGAGCCGCTGGACAATTATGAAAATGTCCTCCGGTTCCTTCGCCTCATTTCCAATGAAAAAGGCCAGAACTTAAGCCAGCGGAATCTGACTATCAGCACTTGCGGGATCGTTCCCGGCATCAGGAGGCTTGCGGATGAGAAACTTCAGATCACGCTGGCGCTCTCTCTCCATGCACCGACGCAGGAGAAGAGGGCGATTCTTATGCCGGTAGCAAAAAGCTTTCCGCTTTCTGATGTGATGGACGCTTGCGAATATTATTTCGGAAAGACCGGCAGGCGCGTCACTTATGAATACAGCCTGATCTCCGGACAAAACGATACGGATGAAGAAGCTTCGGAACTTGTCTCACTTCTTCGCGGAAGAAACGCGCATGTGAACCTGATCCCGGTCAATCCGGTGGAGGAAAGAGGGTACAGGGAACCGGACCGGGAAGTGGTCATGCGATTTAAAAATAAACTTGAAAAAAACGGAATAAATAGTACAATTAGAAAGAGTATGGGCCGCGATATTGACGGCGCATGCGGGCAATTACGACTGTCTTATGAGAAGGAGGTGAAGAAGTGAAGACATTTTCCGTGACCGACATCGGAAAAAAGCGAGAGACAAATCAGGATTATGTCTATACTTCTGATACGCCGGTCGGCGCGCTTCCCAATCTCTTTTTAGTGGCAGATGGCATGGGCGGGCATAATGCCGGCGACTATGCATCCAAATTCACAGTGGAGACGGTGGTCTCCCTGATCCAGAATCTTCATGGCGGCAGTCCCGTGAAGATTCTTTCTGATGCCATCAGGGAAGCAAATGAGCGTCTTATCCGCCAGGCGGAAAATGATCCGACCCTTCATGGCATGGGAACCACTCTGGTTGCCATGACGATCCAGGACGATCATATGGTCGTTGCGAATGTGGGTGACAGCCGTCTTTATACCGTTGGAAAAGAGATCCGTCAGATCACGGAAGACCATTCCCTGGTGCAGGAAATGGTCCGTATCGGTGAGATGGACAGTGAAGAGGCGAGGACTTCGCCGGACAAGAATATCATCACCAGAGCGATCGGAGCTGATCCCGAGGTGGAGATCGATTTTTTTGAAAGAACCGTAAAGCCCGACGAGCAGATTTTGATGTGTACGGACGGACTTACGAATATGGTGGAGGATGAAGACATCCGCCGCATGATCGCTGCGCAGAGAGATGTTGTGGAGGCAGCGATGAAACTGGTACAGAAAGCTAATGAAAACGGAGGAAAAGACAACATCACTGTGGTGATCGTTGATCCGTTTCAATCATAAATACAGAGGAGTAGAGGAGTATGATCAGGGAAGGCATGTTTATCGCAGACCGTTATGAGGTGCTTGGAAAGATCGGCGCAGGCGGTATGTCGGATGTATATAAGGCAAAGGATCAGGTGCTTGGACGGTTTGTCGCCATCAAAGTACTGAAGCAGGAATTTTCGGAAGATACGACATTCGTATCGAAGTTCCATGCAGAGGCTTCCGCGGCGGCGGGGCTTGAACATCCGAATATTGTAAACGTATATGATGTCGGCAGCGAAGAGGGGATGTATTACATCGTTATGGAATACATCGAGGGTGTTACGCTGAAGACCTACATTGAAAAGAAAGGACAGCTTTCCTACAAGGAAGCGATCAGTATCGCGATCCAGGTCGGCCGCGGCATTGAGGCTGCACACGGCAAACAGATCATCCACCGCGACATCAAGCCTCAGAATATTATGATCTCGACCGACGGCAAGGTAAAGGTGACGGATTTCGGTATCGCGCGCGCGGCATCCAGCAACACGATCCATTCCGATGTTATGGGATCCGTTCATTACACTTCACCGGAGCAGGCACGAAACGGTTATGTGGATCACAAGAGTGATATCTACTCTCTCGGTATCGTGATGTATGAAATGGTAACAGGCCGTGTCCCTTTTGACGGAGATACAGCGGTTGCGGTTGCGATCCAGCATCTTCAGGAGGATATGACACCTCCCAGTGTGTATGCGAGGGAACTGCCGAAGAATCTTGAGAATATCATACTGAAATGTACGATGAAGAGTCCGGACCGGCGTTATCAATCCATGGCGGATCTTCTCGTGGATCTGAAGAGAGCACTGATCAATCCGGACGATGATTTTGTTTCCCTCGGAACGGCGGCTGTACTTGGCGAGACCAGGGTCATGCCGGAAAAAGAGGTGAGGGAGATCAAGAAGCAGGCCAGCCAGATCCTTGTGCCGAATATTGAACGAAAAAAGAAACCGGTTGTGGAGCCTGAGGAAGAAGAATACGAAGAAGAGTACGATGACGACGAAGAGTACGATTACGATGAAGGCGACGAGCTTTACGATGACGACGGGTATGATGACGATGAGGAGGAAGAGCGTGTATTGAACCCCGGTTTCGAGAAGGTGGTTACGATCCTCGGTATTATCGCGGCGATCGTGATCGTGATCATCATCATCTTCCTTCTGGTGACGCTTCTTAAGAAGGCACCGGTGAAAAATGTGACGGAAAGTGAAACGGAAACCGAGACGCAGGTCACTACGGAGACAGAACCGGTATCCGAGGAAAAGGAAGCGGAAGGCATCACGATGATCGAACTCCGCGGTATGACCTACGATGAGGCGCAGAAGGCGCTGAACGAGATGGGACTTGGAATCTTCCTGATCGGATATCAGGCTTCTGATGATTATCCCAAGGATCAGATCATGACGCAGGATATAGCTGCCGGAGAGAGCGTCCCGGCCAATACAACGGTGAAGGTTTATGTCAGCAGCGGAAAGGGAAATATTTCCGTGCCGAATGTGACGGGCCTGGAATACAGCGTAGCCGAGAGCACACTCCGGAATGCGGGATTTGAGGTCAGCAAGGTCGAGGAATACAGCAGCAGTGTGGAAGAAGGTCTTGTCATCAGTACGACTCCTGCTGCGGGTGAAGCAGGGAAATCCGGTGATACGATCACGGTCAAGATCAGCAAAGGAAAAGAGCCTGTGACCAATTTCACCATGCCGAACTATCAGGGACAGGATCAGACGGCGGTGGTTTCCGAACTCCAGAACAGTTACCAGTGCAAGGTAACCGTAAATCAGGAATACAATCCGAACTACGCGGCAGGCAAAGTCATTGCTACAAGCCCTGCGGGCGGGTCGAACGTGGCATACGGAAGTGAAGTGCTGGTCGCAGTCAGCAAAGGCTCCCAGAGCTATAACTACAGCGTCAATGTATCGGTACCGAGTGATGTGGTTACGGGTGTCACCTACCGCCTGGTCGGTGCGGACGGTACCACGATCATTCCGGACACTACCATCAATGCGTTTACTACGGATGCGAACGGGGTACGTACCTTCAATGTGAGTGCGAACAATATCGCAAGCTCCAGCGGACAGCTTTATATCACATGGCTGAAGGCAGACGGCACCGCACAGAACAACGACACTTACCCGATCTCCGTGACGTTTACGCAGACGAATTAGGATGCGGCGCGGCAGGATCGTTAAGGCAATCTCCGGGTTCTATTATGTGTATTCGGAGGGAACGATATTCACCTGCAAGGCAAAGGGGCTTTTTCGGAAACAGAACATGAAGCCTCTTGTGGGTGATATGGTGGAGTTTGCGGTAACCGACGAAAAGGATCTGGAGGGGAATGTACTGGAGATCCTTCCGAGGAGCACAGAACTTCTTCGTCCTGCCACGGCAAATGTGGATCAGGCGCTTCTAATATTTGCAGTAAAGACACCAGATCCGAATTTTGCTCTTCTCGATCGTTTTCTTGTCAGGATGGCGCACTCCGGGATTCCCACGATCCTCTGCTTTAACAAGATCGATCTTGCGGATGGCGGGGAGATTGGAGAACTAGAGTCCATCTACCGCAATGCGGGGATCAGGATACTTTTTGTCAGCGGGAGAGAGGGCACCCATATGGATGCTCTCTTTGAGACTTTAAAGGGAAAAACCACCGTGACATCCGGGCCCTCCGGTGTCGGGAAATCCACGATCGTCAACAGGCTCCAGAGCTCCGTACATATGGAGACGGGGGCGCTGAGCGCCCGTACGGACCGGGGGAAGCAGACGACGCGGCACATAGAGCTCCTTCCGCTAAAGGAGGCGGACGGATTTATTCTGGATACGCCGGGCTTTAGTTCCCTCATTCTTCCGGAGATGGAAAAGGAGGAACTCGAAAGTTTTTATCCGGAATTTTCCCCCTTCCGTGATGAATGCCGGTTCCGTGGATGCAGTCATATCGCGGAAACGGACTGCGGGGTAAAGGATGCGCTTTGCAGAGGGGAGATTTCACCGAGACGGTATGAAACTTATAAACTGCTGTATGAAGAGCTGAAACAGAGGAGGACCTACTCGTGAATTGCCTGTCACCATCTATTCTGGCAGCGGATTTTAAGACACTCGGAGAACAGATCCGGGAAGTGGATCAGTCGGGAGCGCAGTATATTCATATTGATGTGATGGACGGGAGTTTTGTTCCGAATATTTCCTTTGGCATCCCGGTGATCAAATCCATTCGCAGCTGTACCGACAGGATCTTTGACGTGCATTTGATGATCGAGGAACCGATCCGTTATGTGGACGATTTCTATGAGGCCGGAGCAGACCTCATTACGGTTCATGCAGAGGCAGCAACACATCTGGATGCGGCTCTGGAAAAGATCCATAAAAAAGGGATTCTTGCGGGAGTGGCGATCAATCCTTCCACGCCGGTTTCCGCGGTGGAGTGGATACTCCCGAAGGCGGACATGATCCTTGTCATGACGGTTAATCCCGGGTATGGCGGACAGGAGCTGATCCCGTACACCATTGACAAGATAAGAGAGCTGAGACAGCTGATCCAGAAAAAGGGATACAAAACGGACATTGAAGTGGACGGCGGGATACATACCGGCAACGTGAGGGAGGTTCTTCGTGCCGGTGCCAATATCATTGTTTCCGGAAGCGCCGTTTTCTCCGGAGATGTCTCGGCGAATGTGAAGGCTTTTCTGGAGATACTGGGGGAAGAGTAAAAGGAGATTCTTGCGATGAAGCAACGGATTCTATGCGGAGTAATGGTTGTACTTATGTTTTCCATGCTGCTTATCGGCTGCGGGAAAAGCAAATCGAAAGAGGTACATATCGCCATTCAGCCGTCGGCGGCGTTTGTGCCGCTTTACATAGCAAAAGAAAAAGGCTGGATCGAGGAGGCTCTTGAGCCGTACGGGGTCAGCGTGGTATGGAATGAGTTTGAGTCGGGACCCCCGATGAATGATTCACTTCTTGCGGAGGATTCCGATATCGGGGTGATCGGGGACGTGCCCGTTGTCACGGTATGTGCACCCGGAAATGACGTCAAACTGATCGCGATCGCGGCTCAGGCTGCGGATTCATACGCGATACTGGTTCCGGGAGATTCCGACATTCAGACAGCGGCCGACCTTGAGGGAAAGCGTGTTGCTACGACGTTCGGTTCGACCGGGCATAACATGGTGGAAAAGTTCCTGAATACGGTGGGCCTTACGATCAATGACATCAACCTTGTGAATATCGCCGCGGGAGACGCGCAGTTTGCGCTGACCGGAGGAGAGGCAGATGCGGTTTCCATCTGGGAGCCGAACGTGACGCGCCTTTGTGACGGGATCGGCACAAGGATCATTGGGCAGGGGAGTGACTGCGGACTTGCCGGAACGAACGGGATCGTTGCCCGGACAGAGTACGCCGAGGCGAATCCCGAGGTTGTATCCGCGATCCTCGATCAGTACGTACGCGCGGCAGAGGAGCTTCCTACCATGGATGAGGAAACCATGAAGGCGGTCGCAAAGGAACTTTCCGTTGAACCGGAACAGATGGAGACGATCATCCCGAAATTTCATTATACGGTGGAGATTACACCGGAGGATCTGGCATCGCTGAATGATACGATCGCGTTTTTGAACAATAATCAGATCCTGCGGACATCCTATGACATCACGGAGCAGGCAGACGGTTCTTACTATCATCGATAAATACGGAGAACACAGTATGAAGACGTCGAAGAGTCATGAAAATCAAATGATGGTGACGACTCGTTCGCTTATGGGCATCCTGGAGAAGAGGGATGCGAATCTTGACGGGCACAGTGCGCATACGCAGCGGCTTGCTATGCTCCTGTACAGTTTTTTGCCGTGGAATATCAGAATAAAGATACGCCAGGAAGATCTTTCCTATGCAGCGCTGTTGCATGACATCGGGAAGCTTGGGATTCCGAAAGAGATCCTCGATAAGCCTGGAAAACTGGATGATAACGAATGGAAGATCATGCGCCGTCATCCGGAGATCTCTGTTTCAATCCTCTCTTCCATGGGTGTCCCTGAGAAGATCCAGAGAATTGTACGGTACCATCATGAACGTGTTGACGGCAGTGGTTATTACGGGCTTTCGGGCAGAGAGATCCCCGTTGAGTCCAAGATCCTTGCCATAGTGGATACCTATTCAGCCGTCACGGTCCGCAAATCCTATAAGCCGGCACGTACTTATGAGGACGGCATTGCAACGCTCCGGCTAGTGGCCGGAACGCAGCTGGATGAACAGCTTGTGAACTATTTCTGTGATATACCAAAACACAGGGTGGAAGCATGTCTCGAAGAGACAAAGAAAGAAATGGATGAACTGACAAAAGACATCTGACCGGATCAGTGCTTGCGGATCTGGTTCTTTCCGGAGTTCTTTGCTTCATAAAGCGCTTCATCAGCGCGCGAATATATGACATCAATATCTGTATCGTTTTCCGTTATTTCCGTAACACCGAAAGACGCATGAATGCCGTGGAGATCACCAAGCTCGACGGCATTTAAATTGTCCAGGATGCTGCGGAGCATGGTTTCGGTCTCTTCCCAGCCATGGCTCTGACGAAGCATGATGATGAACTCATCACCGCCCAGACGCCCGGCGAAACTAAGCTTTTCTGAAATGGCGCGTTCGCAGAATGACCATTGTTCATCAAGCACATTGATCCCCAGTGTATCCCAGATAGTATCCGCCGCGGTCTGGATGGCTTTGTCGCCCATCTGATGACCGAGCTTGTCGTTGATCTGTTTGAAAGAATCCAGATCCAGCACGCAGAGTGCAGTGTATTCGTCGCTGCTGCGACCGCGCAGAACGGAATCTGCCATGGAGAAAAACCGGCCGCGCATCAGAAGATGCGAGAGGGCATCAAAACTGGAACGGATCTCCAGGTCGCGCTGTATTTTGAGATTCTTGTGGTAGGCCAGGAACTGGCTGATACGGTTTCGCTGGAACCTGTAATGGAACAGCAAAGCGACGATCGTGAACAGGATGGAATAGATCAGATCGTAGCGGAGGATCGACGGCGGTTTTCTGAGGTATGAGAAAACGTTGAACATGACACAGAAAGCCGACATGACGATCGAAAAGGGGATCATCCGGTCGATGTACGAGACGGAAAGCAATACCACGAACACGGGATACAGAGTCGCGATCTGGAAAGACTCCCGGTTCGAAGAGGTAATGGCATAACTCATCAGGATAATAACGGAAGCATACATCAGCGGTATCGCAAAGCGAAGAGAGTATTTGCGGAAAAGGATCAGAAAGACCCCGAAGGCTGCTGCTATGGCTGTGTAGGTAATATACATCTGGCGATGGGCGTATGGAAGGATATCCAGTAAAACCAGGATCAGAAATACGCCGGTCAGAATGAGAAAGAGCAGTGCGATGGTATCCGTATTGTTGCGGTTCGTCTGCCTTCTTAAATCCGTGACGCTGTCGAAGGTATCACGGTCATATCCATAGTAGTTCAGATTTTTACGTTCCATAAAAATAAAGACTCCTGAGTAGCAGTAAATTCCTTTACAATAAAAACGCAAAACGTCACTTATATCTCTATTATAATAGAATTCCGAAAAAATAAAAGGAGAAATTGCATTTTTCGGAGCAGGTTCTATGATATAATATTCCGGTAGGCGGGAACCGGAGAGTTTCCCGCACGAAATGGGAGTATCACGGCCGGATGAAAAGAGAGACAACACATCTTATAAAAGCGGTTGCACCGGGCAGCATTGCGGAGGAAATGGAGCTTAATGCGGGAGACTGTCTGCTTTCCGTAAACGGGCAGGAGATAGAGGATATTTTTGATTACCATTACCTCACGAATGACGAAGAGGTAACGCTCCTGGTCAGGAAAAGCGACGGAGAGGAATGGGAGATCGAGATTGAAAAGGAGTATGATGAGGATCTCGGCATTACCTTTGAAAACGGACTTATGGATGATTACAGGTCCTGTTCGAACCGCTGCGTGTTCTGCTTCATTGATCAGATGCCGCCGGGGATGCGGAGTACGCTTTATTTCAAGGACGACGACAGCCGTCTTTCTTTTTTGCAGGGCAATTACGTGACCCTGACGAATATGAAGGATAAGGATATCGAAAGGATTATCCGCTATCATCTTGCGCCAATCAATATCTCGGTGCATACGACAAATCCGGAGCTCAGGCAGGAAATGCTCGGCAACCGGTTTGCCGGGGAGGCGCTCTCAAAGATCAAAACGCTCTTAGATGCCGGGATTGAAATGAACGGTCAGATCGTCCTTTGCAAGGGATTAAATGACGGGGAGGAGCTTGACAGGAGTATCCGTGATCTCACAGAGTACCTGCCTTATATGAGAAGTCTTTCGGTGGTGCCCGTGGGGCTGACGAAGTATCGAGAGGGGCTTTATCCGTTGGAACCGTTTCAAAAGGAGGATGCGGCACTTGTCCTTGAGCTGATCCACAAATGGCAGGATATCTGCTTCGAGCATCATGGCGTTCATTTTGTGCAGGCAGCGGACGAATGGTACCTTCTGGCGGAACAGTCACTGCCTCCGGCAGAACGCTATGACGGATTCATTCAGCTGGAGAATGGCGTCGGGATGCTGAGACTCCTCATGGATGAGTTCCGGGAGGCGTTATCCGGAGCGGAAAAGGGGGACGCCCCGGAGATCGGAGAAGAAAGAAAACTCACGCTCGTTTCCGGCATGCTCGCTGCTCCCTTTCTCAAGGAACTGGTGGAGGAATTTACGGAGAAGTTTCCCTTTGTCAGTGCAGAGGTTGTGGCCGTCCGGAATGACTTCTTCGGGGAAATGATCACGGTTTCGGGCCTCCTTACCGGACAGGATATCATTGCGCAGCTCAAGGGAAGAAATCTCGGAGAGAGGCTGCTGCTGCCCGTAAATCTCCTTCGCTCAGGAGAGAAAGTCCTTCTCGATGATATCACGACGGATGACCTCTCGAAGGCTTTACAGATCCCTGTGGATATTGTAAAATCAAGCGGTCAGAGCCTGTATGACGCCCTGCTTGGGCGCCGGAGAAACACAGAGTAAACCAGTGCTTCCCGAATGGAAAGCGAAAAAGGGACAGTAAAGGAACCATGGCAAGAAAACCGGTAGTGGCGGTTGTCGGCCGCCCGAACGTCGGAAAATCGACATTATTCAATACCCTTGCTGGCGAGAGGATCTCCATCGTCAAAGATACACCCGGTGTGACAAGGGATCGCATCTATGCAGATGCGACCTGGCTTTCGCATACGTTCACGCTGATCGACACCGGCGGCATTGAGCCGGAGAGCAGCGACGTGATCCTTTCGCAGATGAGGGAGCAGGCGGAGATCGCCATTGAAACGGCAGATGTGATCCTGTTTCTCGTGGATGTGCGTCAGGGGCTTCAGGATGCGGATGAGAAGGTGGCGGATATCCTCCGCCGTTCCGGGAAGCCTGTAGTGCTGACCGTGAACAAGGTGGACGATTTCGAGAAATTCATGCCCGATGTTTACGAGTTTTATCAGCTCGGAATCGGAACACCGTTTCCGGTTTCGTCCGCAGGGAAGCTGGGACTGGGAGAACTTCTTGATGAAGTGGTATCTCATTTCCCGGATCCGGATCCGGAAGACGAAGAGGATTCCCGCCCGCGTGTTGCGATCATCGGGAAGCCGAATGTCGGGAAAAGTTCACTCATCAACAGGCTTACCGGAAAGAACCGCACCATCGTTTCCGACGTGGCGGGAACGACAAGGGATGCCATTGATACCGATGTCCGTTTCGGGGAACGCGAATATGTTTTCATCGATACCGCCGGCATCCGAAGAAAGAGCCGTATCAAGGAGGATCTGGAGCGGTACAGCATCATACGTGCTGTCAGCGCCGTGGAGAGGGCGGATGTTGTGATCATTCTGATCGACGCGGTGGAAGGCGTTACCGAACAGGACGCGAAGATCGCAGGCGTTGCCCATGACCGGGGCAAGGGGATCATCATTGCGGTCAACAAATGGGATGCGGTGGAAAAGAACGACAAGACCGTAAAGGAGTATGAAAACCGGATCCGTCAGGTCTTAAGCTTCCTTGCCTATGCGGAGATCATGTTTATCTCGGCAAAAAGCGGACAGCGGGTAAATAAGCTCTTTGACGTGATCGACATGGTGATCGAAAACAATTCCATGCGGATCGCGACGGGTGTTCTTAATGAGATCGTGACGGAGGCGGTGGCTATGCAGCAGCCCCCGACGGATAAGGGAAAACGCCTCAAGATCTTTTATGTCACGCAGGCCGCTGTGAAGCCGCCGACATTCATCGTGTTTGTGAACGATAAAAAGCTTATGCATTTTTCCTATACCAGATATTTGGAGAACCGTATTCGGGACGCCTTCGGATTCCGGGGGACATCCTTAAAGTTTATCACCAGGGAACGAAAGGAAAACCAGTGATCATCCCGGGTGGAGAGGGCAATTCATATAGAGGAAGATAAAATGATAATTCCAAGAATCGTGTCATTGCTGATCGGATATGTACTCGGATGGTTTGCAACAGGATACCTTTACGCGAAGTCGAAGGGAATCGATATCCGAACCAAAGGCAGCGGCAATATCGGCATGACGAATACGCTCCGCAATCTCGGTATGAAAGCAGGTCTTATTACCTTTATCGGTGATGCCGGAAAAGCGGCTCTTGCCGTCATCTTATCCTGGATTATTTTTCACGGAAGTTATCCGGGGAATGTAAGGCTTTTTATGCTCTATGCCGGACTCGGCGCGATCCTCGGACATAATTTTCCTCTCCCGATGAAGTTTAAGGGAGGAAAGGGGATTGCCTGTACGGTTGGTATGATCGCAGCGTTTGCACCTTTTGAGCTTCCTGTTTCACTCGGACTTTTTTTTCTCGTGCTCGCACTCACAAAATATGTTTCCCTGGGATCGATCCTGATCGTGATCTCGTTCTTTGTTCAGACAGTTCTCTTTGACCGCTTCACGGGGCTTTTCGGTGCCCTTTCCGAATCGGAGAGAATTGAACTCTATGTTCTTGCGGCGATCGTTATGGTGCTCGGACTGATCCGGCATCGCGAAAACATCGGCCGCCTCATCCACGGCAACGAAAACAGATTCAGCCTGCATCCGAAGGTATAGTTTCCAGGGGCTTTTGCCCATGAAATAAAAAGGAGGCGTACAACGATGAAGATCGGAGTGATCGGCGCGGGCAGTTGGGGAACGGCGCTCGCGATCCATTTGAAAAAGAACGGTCATGACGTGACCCTGTGGGGGAGAAATCCCGAGGGAGTCCGGAGAATGAAGGAAACGCGAAGTATCGGAGATAAGCTGCCGGGCATCGTCATTCCGGAAGAGATCTGTCTGACTTCGGATCTTTCTCTGGCGGTTTCCGAGAAAGAAATGCTGCTTCTGGCCGTACCGTCTCCTGCCGTGCGCGAGACAGCGAAAAAGGCCGGCAAAGCGGATCCGTCCGGCGATCAGCTTTCGGGAAGGATGATCGTCAACGTTGCGAAAGGCCTGGAAGACGCAACGCTCCTCCGTCTTTCAGAGGTGATTGAAGAGGAACTGCCGATGGCAGAGGTAGTGGTCTTGTCCGGACCAAGCCATGCGGAGGAAGTGGCAGCAGCGCTTCCGACCGTGCTGGTTGCAGGGGCCAAAAAGAAAAGCGTTGCGGAGGCTGTGCAGGGCGCCTTTATGAGAGAGGAACTCCGCGTTTATACGAGCCCCGACCTCATCGGAATGGAGATGGGAGGAGCACTGAAAAACGTTATCGCACTTGCGGCCGGCATGGCGGATGGTCTCGGGTACGGGGACAATACCAAGGCGGCGCTGATCACACGGGGCGCGCACGAGATCACCAGACTCGCTGCCCGGATGGGCGGTGCGGCGGAAACACTTTCCGGTCTTACCGGGATCGGAGATCTGATCGTGACCTGTGAGAGTCGTCATTCCAGAAACCGGAAGGCGGGGATGCTGATCGGGCAGGGCAGGACGCTTGAGGAGGCGCTTTCGGAAGTACAGATGGTTGTGGAGGGCGTGAATACGGCCAGAGCTGCAAAGCGGCTTGCGGAGAAATATGAGATCTCCATGCCGATCATTTCCGCGGTGAATGAGGTGCTGTTTGAGGGAAAAAATGCCGGAGACGCGGTCAGAGAGCTGATGAGCCGGGATAAAAGAATTGAGAATACAAGATTGGGGTGGAAAGAGTTATGAATGAGGAAATCATCAAGATCAAGTATCACACGGACAAGATTGACAAGCTGACGTATATCGACGGAAAATCCGACTGGATCGACCTTCGGTGTGCCGAAGAGACCGAGCTTCATGCGGGAGAATACGCTATGATCAATCTTGGAATCTCCATGATATTACCGGAGGGGTATGAAGCATATACGGCTCCGAGGAGCTCGGCCTTCAAGACCTGGGGAATATTACAGAGCAATTCCATCGGGATCATTGACGAGTCTTACTGCGGCGACAATGACATCTGGCGGCTCCCGGTGTATGCAACGAGAGACACCGTGATCCATGTGAACGACCGGATCGCACAGTTTCGGATCATGCGCCATCAGCCGAAGATTGTTTTTGAGGAGTGTGAGCACTTAAACGATTACGACCGCGGAGGATTCGGCTCCACAGGGAAAAGTTGAAAACGAAAAAATTGCGCATCTCCGGCAACGCCCTATAGATGCGGCTTTCGCGGAAACTGTCAGAATGACGAACGAAAACGAGAACCATTCGTCAAAACGACGGGCGGCTGTGGAAAAGAAGGATCTTTTTGTTAAAAGTGACAGGCATTATTCAAATATCTTGTTCGTTCCGTGCATGGAAAAAGAAGGGCAAATACGATAGCATATATGCTGATGTGAAAAGTATGCCACTTTTATCAATTCAGAAGGGAGAAGAGAAATGGCAAGTTTAAAGTTAAAGAATGTCTGCAAGAGATATCCGAACGGGTTTGAAGCAGTTAAGGACTTCAACCTTGAAGTAGAAGACAAAGAGTTTATCATTTTCGTAGGTCCTTCCGGATGCGGAAAGTCCACGACGCTCCGTATGATCGCAGGTCTTGAAGAGATCAGTGACGGTGAGTTCTCCATCGACGGCAAGATCATGAATGATGTAGAGCCGAAGGATCGCGATATCGCAATGGTATTCCAGAACTACGCTCTGTATCCGCATATGACGGTGTTTGACAACATGGCATTCGGTCTCAAGCTTCGCAAGGTTCCGAAGGCAGAGATCGAGCAGAAGGTACATGAGGCTGCAAAGATCCTTGATCTGGAGAAGCTTCTTGACCGTAAGCCGAAGGCTCTTTCCGGTGGACAGAGACAGCGTGTTGCCATGGGCCGTGCTATCGTTCGTAACCCGAAAGTATTCCTGATGGACGAGCCGCTGTCCAACCTGGACGCTAAGCTCCGTGTACAGATGAGATCCGAGATCGCGGGCCTTCATCAGAGACTCGGTGCAACGATCATCTACGTTACGCATGATCAGACCGAGGCTATGACGCTCGGTACCAGGATCGTTGTTCTGAAGGACGGTATCATCCAGCAGGTAGATTCTCCGATGAAGCTCTACAATGAGCCTGACAATCTGTTTGTTGCAGGATTTATCGGATCTCCGCAGATGAACTTCGTGGATTCCAAGGTTACGGTTGAGGGCGACAAGGTGACGCTTTCCTTCGGCGAGTTCAATGCAGTGCTTCCGCCGGCAAAGTCGAAGAAGCTCATCGATGGCGGATACAACGGAAAGACCGTTATCCTCGGCGTAAGACCGGAGGACATCAGCGATACGCAGGCTGACATCGAAGCATACAAAGACACCAGGATCGAAGCAGACATCACCGGTTACGAGCTCCTCGGTGCGGAAGTACTTCTTTACTTCTCCATCGCAGGCTCCAACATGACCGCAAAGGTTGACAGCCGTACGGCTGCACGTATGGGCGATCATATCAAGATGGCGTTTGATCCGGAGAAGATCCACGTATTTGACAAAGAGACAGAGAAGACCATTACCAACTAATCGGTAAAAACGGTAAAACGATTTCGAGAAGGCACAACGAATGCAAGCCTATCTGCACTTCGGGGTGCCTTTTTTCGAGCCTTTTAAGAAACACTGAACCATGAAGAACAACAATGTGACAAACAATCTTTTCCTGCGGGGGATGAAAGACGGGATTCCTATTGCACTGGGGTATCTGGCGGTATCTTTCACTTTCGGCATGATGGCTGTGGATGGCGGACTGACCGCCGGGCAGGCTGTTCTGATCTCGCTTCTCAATCTGACAAGTGCCGGGCAGTTTGCAGGGCTTGATGTGATCCTGGCAGGCGGAGCTATGCTGGAAATGGTTCTTACCCAGCTTGTGATCAATCTCCGCTATATGCTCATGAGTTTTTCGCTTTCCCAGAAGCTGGATCCTTCTGTCACGCTTCCGGAGCGTTTCCTGATCGGGTTCGGCGTGACGGATGAGATTTTCGGTGTCAGCAGCTCCTTTCCGGGAAGAGTGAAAGCGCCATACAGCTTCGGCCTCATCGCTGTATCTGTTCCCGGATGGACAGTCGGCACGGCACTTGGTGCACTGGCCGGCGCAGTGCTTCCGGATTTTATCATGAGCGCGCTGTCGGTTGCGATCTACGGGATGTTTCTTGCGATCATCATTCCGCCTGCAAAAAAGGACAGGGCGGTGCTTCTTGTTGTGATCGTTTCCATGGCGCTCAGCTGCCTTTTCCAGTATGTACCGGTTTTAAACCGCGTTTCCACAGGCTTTGCGATCATCATCATTGCAGTGGTCACATCTGCTGCGGCGGCGATCCTCAGGCCCCTTCCGGAGAAGGGAGGGGAATCATGACCTATTCCGTTTATGCCTATACGATCGTCATGGCGCTTGTCACTTATGCAATCCGAGTGCTTCCACTGGTTCTTTTTAAGCGGGAGATCAAAAGCCGGTTTCTTCGTTCCTTTCTATACTATGTTCCTTTTTCCTGTCTGGCTGCAATGACGCTTCCGGCGATCTTGACCGCGCCGGACAGTATGATCGCGGGTGCAGTCGGGCTCGCGGCAGCGCTTTTTGCTGCTTACCGTGAACGAAGCCTGCTTACGGTCGCGCTTGTTGCGTGCGGCGCTGTCTTTCTGACAGAGAGGACCCTGTCTGTTATTAGTATCTGAAGATTCTTCTACTACAAGATAAGGTATTTTTTTCTTGCGCCTTCCCCTCATTTTTAGTAAAATACATCTGTATGGGTATGCATAAAGGGGGATTGCTATGCTTTCCAATCAGAAATTGCAAACTACATTATCCGAAATACGGGAAGTGACACGCGCGGAACTCATGCTGTATGACGCGAAGGGAAGACTGATCGCATCTGCCGTTGATCAGGCGGATCCGAAGGACCTCTCGCGTGCCGCGTCTGAGTTCATCGAGTCGGAGGCATCCAGCCAGATGCTGTCGGGCTATCACTTTTTCAAGGTCGTGGTTGATGACGATCCGGAATATGTGCTTCTGGTAAGCGAAAGCTCCGAAGAAGCATATATGGTCGGAAGGCTTGCGTCGATGCAGATCCGCAGTATCGCGGAGTCTTATCGGGACCAGCTCGACCGCAACAGTTTCATGCAGAATATCCTTCTCGGGAATCTTCTGGTGGTGGATATCTACAGCAAAGCGGAAAAGCTGAAGATCCGCGAGTCTGAATGGATCGCGTTTGTGATCGAAGCAAAAGAACAGAAGGATTCCGCGCTGATGGAGCTGGTACGCTCCATAGCGGAGCCGAGGACCAAGGATTTTGTCACAGAGCTGGATGAAAAAAACATCGTCCTCATCAAGGATGCAAAAGGTTTTTCCGACGATGCTTCGGTGCAGGAATATGCGCGGATGATCGTTGATACTCTGCACGCGGAGGCGATGGTCAGAGTAAGAGTCGGCTACGGGAACCGTGTGAGCCGGATCCCGGACATTCCGAAATCCTATCAGGAAGCCATGCTTTCCCTGAAGGTCGGGGAGATCTTCTATGTCCAGCAGGATACGATCTCTTATCAGAGGCTCGGGATCGGACGGCTCATCTACCAGCTGCCGGGGAGCCTTTGCGAAATGTTCATACAGGAGGTCTTTGGGGACAGACCGCTCGACATCGACGAGGAGACGCTGCAGACGGTGGACCGGTTTTTTGAGAATGACCTCAATATCTCTGAAACCGCAAGGCAGCTATATATCCATCGAAATACGCTGGTGTACCGGCTGGAACGTTTTGAGAAGATCATCGGTCTCGATGTCCGGAAGTTTGAGGATGCGATGACCTTTAAGCTGGCAATGATGGTTCTTGCACATATGCAGAACATGCCGGCGGATACCGAATAGGAAAGAGGAGACAGTAATATCATGGCAAAAGGAGCAGAGTACGGCGCTGACAGTATTGCGGTGCTGGAAGGTCTGGAGGCTGTCAGGAAGCGTCCGGGCATGTATATCGGAAGCACATCCCGCAAGGGCTTAAACCATCTGATCTACGAGATTGTGGACAATTCGGTGGATGAGCATCTTGCGGGTTATTGCGATACGATCCACGTTACGCTCGAGGCAGACGGATCCTGCACGGTGGAAGACAACGGAAGGGGGATTCCGGTCGGGATGCATGCCAAAGGCGTTTCCGCGGCCCGTATCGTTTTTTCAACGCTTCACGCAGGCGGTAAATTTGACAACAACGCATATAAGACAAGCGGCGGTCTTCATGGCGTCGGATCTTCGGTGGTCAATGCGCTTTCCACATATATGGATGTGGAGATCAGCCGTGAGGGCGCGATCCACCATGACCGGTTTGAGCGTGGCATACCCGTGATCCGTCTGGAAAAAGGTCTGCTTCCCGTGATCGGAAAAACGAGGAAGACCGGGACGAAGATCAATTTTCTTCCGGATCCGGAGATCTTTGAAAAGACGCGATTTAAGGAAGACGAGGTGAAAAGCCGCCTCCATGAAACGGCTTATCTGAACCCGACCCTGACGATCCTTTATGACGACCTTCGCGGCGAGACTCCGGAGCATGAGGTTTACCATGAGCCGGATGGTATTTCCGGATTTGTAAAGGATCTCAACCGCAACTCGGAGGCACTGACCGATGTGATCAGCTTCCACGGCGAGAGCGAGGGGATCACGGTAGATGCGGCATTTCAGTATATCAATGAGTTTCAGGAGAATGTGCTCGGCTTTTGCAACACGATCTACAATGCCGAGGGCGGCTCGCATATCACGGGATTCAAGACGACGTTTACGACCGTGATCAACCAGTATGCGAGGGAGCTGGGGATCCTGAAGGATAAGGATGCGAACTTCACCGGAACAGACGTGCGGAACGGCATGACGGCGGTAATCTCCATCAAGCATCCCGATCCGCGTTTTGAGGGCCAGACCAAAACGAAGCTTGACAATCAGGATGCGGGACGTGCGACCGGAAAGATCACAAATGACGAGATCGTTCTGTATTTCGACAGAAATCTGGAGACGTTAAAGACTGTCATCGGCTGCGCGGAAAAAGCGGCGAAGATTCGGAAAACCGAGGAAAAGAACAAATCAAACCTTCTCCAGAAGCAGAAGTTTTCCTTTGACTCCAACGGGAAGCTGGCGAACTGCGAATCGAGAGAAGCGGAAAAATGTGAGATTTTCATCGTGGAGGGAGACTCCGCAGGAGGCTCTGCGAAAATGGCAAGAAACCGGATGTACCAGGCGATCATGCCGATCCGCGGAAAGATCCTCAACGTGGAAAAAGCCAGCATCGACAAGGTGCTTGCCAACGCGGAGATCAAGACCATGATCAATGCATTTGGCTGCGGCTTTTCGGAGGGATACGGGAATGATTTTGACATCGCAAAGCTCCGTTACGACAAGATCGTGATCATGGCGGATGCCGACGTGGACGGTGCGCATATCAGTACGCTTCTGATGACGCTTTTTTACCGCTTCATGCCGGAATTGATCTTTGAGGGGCATGTTTACATTGCGATGCCGCCCCTCTATAAAGCGATCCCTGCGAAAGGGGAGGAGGAATATCTCTACGATGATTATGCACTTGAAAAATATCGCAGGAGGCATAAAGGCAGTTTTACTCTTCAGCGGTATAAAGGCCTTGGAGAAATGGACCCGGAACAGCTCTGGGAGACAACGCTGAATCCGGAAACAAGGTATCTCAAAAAAGTAGAGATCGAGGACGCGAGGATGGCCAGTGACGTGACGGCAATGCTGATGGGAACGGATGTGCCGCCGCGTAAAGCTTTTATCTATGAGCATGCGAACGACGCGGAGCTGGACATCTGATCACAGAACTCCAAAATCAAAAAGGGGAGAATGAAAATGCCTGCAACAGAAGAACGGCTGATCCGGACCGAATATTCCGAGATCATGCAGAAATCATATATTGATTATGCGATGAGTGTTATCGTCGCGCGTGCGCTTCCCGATATCAGGGACGGCTTAAAACCCGTACAGAGACGGACTCTTTATGACATGTACGAGCTCGGGATCCGTTATGACAAGCCCTACCGGAAAAGCGCCCGTATCGTCGGCGATACAATGGGTAAGTACCACCCGCATGGCGACAGCTCCATTTATGAAGCTCTTGTTGTCATGAGCCAGGATTTCAAAAAAGGCCTGCCGCTGATCGACGGCCACGGAAACTTCGGCTCCATAGAAGGAGACGGTGCCGCGGCGATGCGTTATACGGAGGCGAGGCTCCAGAAGATCACGCAGGAGGCTTACCTTGCGGATCTGGATAAGGATGTGGTGGATTTCGTCCCGAACTTTGATGAGACAGAAAAGGAGCCTTCTGTCCTGCCGGTACGTGTGCCGAATATCCTGATCAACGGAGCGGAGGGGATCGCGGTTGGCATGGCGACTTCTATTCCGCCCCATAATTTTGCGGAGGTCATCGACGGCGTGATCGCCTACATGAAGAATCCGTTTATTTCGCTCGATGAGCTGATGACGATCGTCAAGGGCCCGGACTTCCCGACCGGCGGCATTGTGACAAACCAGTCGGAGCTGCGGGAGATCTATGAGACCGGAACCGGCAAGATCCGGATCCGCGGAAAGGTCACGCTTGAAAAGATGAAAGGCGGCCGGACGGCGCTTGTCATTACCGAGATCCCATATACGATGATCGGCGCCGGGATCGGCAAATTCCTCAACGATGTGTTTGCGCTCGTAGAGGCAAAGAAAACCTCCGATATCGTGGATATCAGCAACCAGTCTTCGAAAGAGGGAATCCGTATCGTGATCGAACTGAGAAAGGGCGCGGATGCGGAGAACCTCGAAAACATGCTTTATAAAAAGACAAAGCTGGAGGATACCTTCGGTGTGAATATGCTGACGGTTGCAGGCGGAAAGCCGGAAACGCTCGGGCTGATCCCGATCATCCAGCATCATGTCAACTTTCAGTATGAGCTTGCGACACGGAAGTATAAAACACTTCTTGCAAAAGAACTGGATAAGAAAGAGATCCAGGAAGGTCTGATCCGTGCGTGTGACTGCATCGACCTCATTATCGAGGTGCTCCGGGGGAGCCGGGATGTTCCCATGGCAAAGGCCTGCCTGACCGGCGGAGTGACGACGGGGATCAGGTTTAAAAGCAAAGAGTCGGAAGAGGATGCAAAGCTGTTTGATTTTACCGGGCCACAGGCGGACGCGATCCTTGCGATGCGCCTGTCGAGGCTTGTCGGGCTGGAGATAAAGGAGCTTAAGAAACAGCACGAGGAAACACTGAAAAACATCGCGGATTACGAAGATATCCTGACGAACCGGGGATCGATGGCAAGAGTGATCATCCGTGACCTCAAAGCGTTCCGGGAGGAATATGCACGCGAGAGACGCACCTTGCTCACGGATGCGGAAGAGGTGGTCTTCGAAGAGAAAAAAGTGGAAGAGAAGGATGTCTACTTCCTTATGGACCGTTTCGGTTATGCGCGCACCATAGATGAAAGCACTTACGAACGCAACAGGGATGCGGTGGACATCGAGAACCGTTACGTTTTCAAATGTAAAAACACAGGGAAGATCTGTGTTTTTACCGATACCGGCCAGATGCATACGATCAAAACACTGGATCTTCCGTTTGGAAAGCTTCGGGACAAAGGCACGCCGATCGATAATGTCAGTAACTATGACAGCAGCCAGGAACGATTTTTGTTTCTCATGGATATGGAGACGCTGAAGGATAAGAAGCTGATCTTTGCCACAAAGAGCGCCATGCTGAAGGTGGTGGACGGGAGTGAATTTGATGTGACACGGCGTACGATGGGTGCGACAAAGCTTCTTCCAGGAGATATGCTGCTCCTGGTCGGAGAGCTGAGTGCGCCGCAGACACTTGTCATGCAGTCACAGTCGGATTATTTTCTCCGTATCGATACGGCAACGATCCCAGAGAAGAAAAAGGGCGCAGTCGGTGTGCGCGGGATGAGGCTCGGAAAGGGCGATGCATTGGAGGAAGTGTACGCGCTCGGTGATGGAGAGAGCAGGGAAGTAACCGTGAAAGGAAGAGAGGTATCTCTACACCGTTTGCATGTTCAGAGCCGGGATACAAAGGGAGTAAAACGCTGATGCAGAAAAAAGAATGGATCCTGTTTGATTTTGACGGAACACTATTTGATACGAAAGAGGGCGTAGCGAAGTGCACACAGGTGGCACTGAAGCACTTCGGGATCGAGGAACCGGACTGGCGCGCGATGGACTTTATGGTAGGCCCGCCGCTCGATTATTCGTTTGATAAGCATTACGGACTTAAGGGTGATGATATCAAAAAGGCCATCTCGATCTACCGGGAACGTTACCTTGAAAAAGGGGTCTTTGAATGCAGCCCTTATCCGGGCCTTTTCGAGGCATTGACAAACCTGCGCAAAAAGGGTTATAAGATAGGAGTCGCATCATCAAAGCCGGAGCATCTCTGCAGGAAGATCCTTGAGAACCATGGATTTGACGATCTGTTTGATGATGTATGCGGTGCGGATGAAGCAACCGGACGGTCGAAAAAGCGGGATGTGCTGATAGAGGCGCTTTCCAGGATCGGAGATCCGAAGGATCCTTCCGGGACCGTTCTTGTCGGAGACACGGTTTTCGATGTGGAAGGAGCAGCGGAGCTTTCCATGGATTGTATCGTGGTCTCCTACGGCTTCGGTGATCCGGATGCGATGAAGAAAGCAGGTGCGCTTGCTGTTCTGGGGAGCTTGAAAGAAGTAGATGCGTTCTTTGAAGGATAGATTTGAAAACAGCAGACTATACGGGTTTCTCGGGGTATTCGGGAAAAGCATTCTGGCTTTTCTGAAAGGATGCTATCCGATCTTCGTTTACTTTGCGATCGTGCTTCTTGTTATCATGGTGCTGAATGCAATTTTCGGGAACGGAACCATCCCGGCACCGGCCAAGGAAGCGATCGGAGGACTCGCAGCAGTTCCCTATCTCCGGTATGTTTATCGCAAGGATGTGCTGTTCCGTGCTTACGGGATACGGACGAAGCAGTCCATGGAAGCGAAAGCAAAATGGATCCGGTACATCTACGCAATGTTGACGATCGTTATGATCTCGTTCGCTCTGAACAATTTGTTCGGCGTGGTTTCCCTGGATCGTTTTTCGCCAAAGTATGCGGCTACGGCAGACGAGCTTTATTCGGGACCGGTCTGGCTGCAGATACTTTGCCTCGGGTTTGTTGTTCCGTATGCGGAGGAACTATTATACCGCGGCGTGATCATGGGACGTCTTAAGGATGCATTTGGCTCCAAAAAGGCGATTATCATTTCCGCTATTCTGTTCGGGCTGGCTCACTGGAATCTGGCACAGTTCCTTTTTGCTATCGTGGTCGGGCTGGCGCTCGCGTATTTTGCGGACAAAAACCAGTCGATCATACCGTCTTATCTGGGGCATGTTGCCTCCAACCTGATCGCCATAGCGGCCAGATACAAAGTGATACCCCTTCCGGACAATATTCTGCTTCATATCGTGCTTGCCATTGTTTTCGGTGCGATTGCCAGTACGATGTTCGGACTGCAGTTTAAGATCAAAGCATTGAAATAGGGATTGCCCTCGTAGAAAAGAATTTGGGGCATGATGAAGAGAACCGTTTTCCCATCGTTAGTGAGAACGGTTTTTTTTGTCCTCAACGGAAGATTGTTCCTCCTGGATCCCCTGCTTTTTTTTCTTTCGAAAGAGCAGAAGAAACGCAACAGTCACACCCGGAAGACAAAAGAAACCCAGAATTTTCGCAAATACATATTTCAGGGATGAGCGCATGGATTGCTCCTTTGCTGTGACTTATGTGCCAAAAGTGCCATGCGATGTAATCGCATGCGCACTTTGCGCAAGGAATCGCACTGCCAAACTGGTTTGGCGATGCGATTCTTCGTGCAAAGGTCACATGCCGCAAGCGGCATATGACTTTTGGCGCATCCATCATATAGTAATGTAAACATAATCATACCAGAAAAGCGTTCGTTTGCATAGACTCTAAAAAAGAACGGCGTAATCCTTGCATTTCTCCCGATTTATGATAAGATTGGAAAGACGCGACAGAGTGAGAAAACATTGATGGAATGAGGTTTTAAGATGATTCAGGCAAATAACGTAACCCTTCGGGTGGGCAAGAAAGCCCTCTTCGAAGATGTGAATATCAAATTCACGGAAGGAAACTGCTATGGCCTCATCGGTGCGAACGGTGCGGGCAAATCCACCTTCCTCAAGATCCTGTCAGGGCAGCTGGAGCCTACCAACGGGGATGTCACCATGACCCCAGGACAGAGGCTTTCTTTTTTGCAGCAGGATCACTTCAAGTACGATGAGTTTACCGTGCTGGATACTGTCATCATGGGGAACCAGCGGCTCTATGACGTGATGAAGGAAAAAGATGCAATCTACGCAAAGGAGGATTTTTCCGACGAGGACGGCATTAAGGCAAGCGAGCTCGAAGCAGAGTTTGCGGAGATGGACGGCTGGAATGCGGAAAGCGATGCGGCGATGCTGCTTAACGGTCTCGGGATCGAAACAGAGCATCACTATGAGGGGATGAAGGATCTCCCCGGCGCGCTTAAGGTGAAGGTACTGCTCGCGCAGGCGCTGTTCGGAAATCCGGATATCCTGCTCCTTGACGAACCGACGAACCACCTGGATCTGGATGCGATCGCATGGCTCGAAGAGTTTCTGATCAACTTCGACAATACCGTGATCGTGGTCAGCCATGACCGGTATTTCCTCAATAAAGTCTGCACGAGCATAGCGGATATCGACTACGGGAAAATCCAGCTCTATGCCGGCAACTATGATTTCTGGTATGAATCCAGTCAGCTGCTTGTCAAGCAGATGAAGGAGGCAAACAAGAAGAAAGAAGAAAAGATCAAAGAGCTGCAGGAATTCATCTCCCGTTTCTCCGCGAACGCAAGTAAGAGTAAGCAGGCGACAAGCCGAAAAAGAGCTCTGGAAAAGATCCAGCTGGATGAGATCAAACCTTCCAGCCGGAAATACCCATACATTGATTTCCGTCCGGAGAGGGAGATCGGAAACGAAGTACTTTCCGTGGAAGATCTGACGGTGACCGTAGACGGGGAGACGCTCCTTGACCATGTTTCCTTTATCCTGGGCCATGATGACAAGGTGGCGCTTGTTGGCAGCAACGAACGCGCGAAAACAGCGCTTTTCCAGGTGCTTGCGGGAGAGCTTACGCCGGACTCCGGTTCCTACAAATGGGGAGTTACGACTTCTCAGTCCTATTTCCCGAAAGACAATACCAGGATCTTTGATACGGATCTGACTATCGTGGACTGGCTGACACAGTACTCCGAGATCAAGGATGCCACCTATGTGCGCGGCTTTCTCGGTCGAATGCTGTTTGCGGGCGAAGACGGCGTAAAAAAGATGAAGGTTCTTTCCGGAGGAGAGAGGGTACGCGTGCTCCTTTCCCGGATGATGATTGAGGCGAGCAATGTGCTGATGCTGGACGAGCCGACGGATCATCTGGACATGGAGAGCATCACGGCGCTCAATAACGGATTGATCAAGTTTCCGGGAGTAGTGATCTTTTCCTCCCGTGACCATCAGGTGGTGGAGACTACTGCGAACCGTATCATGGAGATCCTTCCGGACGGAAGCATTATTGACAAGATCACGACCTACGACGAATACCTTGCGAACGATGAGATGGCCCGTAAACGTCAGGCAGTATACACCAAGACGGAAGATGATGAGGATTGATATTGTGCGGAAAAAGAATGGGCTTTCTGCCCTTGCAATGACACTTGCCCTTGCCGGGATCATGGGGTGCGGACCGGTCGCACTGCCTGCTGCCGTATCTTCGACGGAGGCAGGAACGGAAAAAACTGTGCCGGGGACCACGCCGAAAGAGGCTGTGACGGCAGAGGAACCATCAGAACCGGAGCCTTTGCCCGAAGCGGTGAGGGAACTGTATGCACCGGTCTATTTGAAGCAGGCGGAAGAAATGTATGCCTCCGGCCAGGCGGATCTGTTTTCACTTGTTTACGTGGACGGAGACGAGATCCCGGAGATGGTGGCAGTTGATTCCACGAATTCCTGGGAAGAGGATGAGATCTTTGTTTATACGGTTTGGGAAAATGAACCGGTTCTTCTGATCAGTGAGATCGGACCGGGAATGGAGGGCCATGAGGTCATCCTGTTCGAGGGGGAAAATCTGATCGAGAACACCGGTGCGGTAAGCGGAGAAAGAGAACGCTATTTT
Organism: Lachnospiraceae bacterium; assembly: GCA_045657665.1. Lineage (GTDB taxonomy): Bacteria > Bacillota > Clostridia > Lachnospirales > Lachnospiraceae > RUG12461. Next base: position 49,240 of record JAZOTN010000038.1, read on the forward strand.
GACATTTATGAGGGACATCCACGTCAGATCCTGGAGGCATATGCCGATTATCTTCAGGATGGGAATAACGGCGAGGTCGGCTACTTTCTGATCAATGGAGAGGAGGTCACGGAAGCGGTTTATAAGGATACGCTTGAAGGATTTCTTTCCGATCATAAAAATGCGGTGGTTCTGACTTGCGAGAATATGCTGGAAGAGAACGTTGCGTGGCAGCATGACGGATATTTTGAGGTGTCCGGGACCTCGGTCAGACCATACTATTCCTATCAGAATTTCTACAAGTTTCTGGAAGGTGACACCACAGTGGAAAAAGAGACGTCTGTATCTCCGCGGATGAATATGGAGAATGCCGAGGAAGCCGCTGAATATACTGATACAGTGATGCCGGAGGGGTGCCTGTATTATGTACAGGTGACAGCTCCGGACGGTTATGTGAATTTCCGGACGGGAGCCGGAACGGATTTCGGGATCATCACGACGATCTCAAACGGTGAGATCCTGGAGGTATATATCGATAACGGAGACTGGCTTTGCGTGGAGTACGATGACAGAACGGGATGGGTTGCAGCTTCGCAGGTCACACGTCAGGAATGGACGTATTAAACGGAGGGTGATATGGCTGGTTCAACAGCGGGAACATTATTTCGTGTTACAACCTTTGGAGAGTCCCACGGGAAAGCGGTCGGCGCGGTAGTCGACGGCTGCCCGGCGGGGCTTTCCTTGTCAGAAGAGGATGTGCAGCAGTTTCTGGACCGGCGGAAACCGGGGCAGTCTGAATTTGCGACAAAGCGCGCGGAGAGTGATACTGTGGAGATCCTTTCCGGTGTTTTTGAGGGAAAGACCACCGGCACGCCGATCGCCATGCTGGTATGGAATCAAGATCAGCACTCGAAGGATTACAGCGAGATCCGGGAGGTATACCGTCCGGGCCATGCGGATTATACGTTCGATCAAAAGTACGGATTCCGGGATTACCGGGGCGGCGGAAGAAGCTCCGGCAGGGAGACGGTCGGAAGAGTGATGGGAGGCGCGATTGCTTCAAAGCTTCTTGCGGAATGCGGGGTGACGTGCCGGGCCTATACGAAGTCCATCGGACCGGTTGAAATTGATCCGGCAAGGTTTTCGGAGGAAGAGATCAATAAAAATCCGCTTTTTATGCCGGATGCGAAAGCTGCGGAGAAAGCCGCGGCGTTTTTGAGAGCGTGTACGGAGGAAAAGGATTCCGCAGGCGGTGTGATCGAGTGCGTGGTCAGGGGGCTCCCTGCAGGGCTCGGCGAACCCGTATTTGAAAAACTCGATGCGAATCTTGCGAAGGCCGTGCTTTCCATCGGCGCTGTCAAGGGATTTGAGATCGGAGACGGCTTTGCCGCATCATGCGTAAAAGGAAGCGAAAACAACGACGCGTTCGTCGTAAGGAACGGGAAGGTTGTAAAGGAAACAAATCATTCCGGCGGGGTGCTCGGAGGGATCAGCGACGGGAGCGAACTCATCTTTCGTGCAGCGGTGAAGCCTACACCGTCGGTCGGGAGGACGCAGAAAACCGTCACAAGGCAGGGAGATGAAACAGAGATTGGGATCAAAGGACGGCATGATCCGGTCATCGTACCGCGCGCGGTTGTCGTGGTAGAGTGCATGGCGGCCATGACGATCGCGGACCTTCTGCTTCAGGATTCTGTTTCCAGGTTGTCGGATATTTTATAGAGCTCATGAAAGGAGCGGAACCTTTGACCGGTCGACAGGAAGCTCTCTCGATTATTCCCCTGCTTTTTTGACCGGTGCGCCGCAGTGCGGACAGCTTTCATGGAGACCATGGACGTAAATGCCGCCGCAGTATTCGCATTTGTCTTCCAGTGGCTTATCCTGCGCTGTTTTGCAGCGGATCGCATCTTCTCTTCCTCTTGTCAGGAAGGCTGTGATCGCGCGATAAGCAAAGAACAGGCACGGCAGGATCACGAAAACCACAAAAAGAACGGCGTTTTCCGGATCAAGAGGTTTACTCTTCATGATTCCAGGAAGGATCTCCTGAAAACTATTTTCCACGGCTTCCCCAACGGAGTAAGGCTCCTTTGTGAGATACTTCTGAAAGGCCTGCCCCTGCTCATCCGCCACATTCTGCGTGATGATATTGTCCGTATCATCTCCCTGCATTCCTTCCCAGTACCAGTCCGTGAATCCGTCTTCAGGATTCTCAGGCTGCGAATAGACCAGAAGCCAGTGGCTCTCATCATCAAATACATTCACATACAGGTCATAAGCATAGTTTTCAAGGGAACTGTAATTCCCCTCCCAGTCCTCGTTGTATATCGTACGGAATGCCGGTGTGATCCCGGTCTCTTGCTGAAACTCCAGAAAAACGTCATAGATCTCATCCGCCTCTCCCTCCCGAAGAAGCGATGCATCATCCCCGATCAGTATCCGGGTGTCTTCATAATCCATCGGGAGCTTTGAAGGCGCGGAAAAACTATCTCCGAAGATCGCCCATCCGAATAAAAGCCAGATCAGGACAAAGGCGGCATTTGTGATACAGACCGATTTCCAGTTCCCTTTTTTTACGGCGCCGCTTCCGTAAAAATAAACCGGGCGGCTGTGGCGATAGTATACATACCGGTAAGCCCCCGGAAAATAGTGTCTTGAAGTCGTGGGCCCTGAACGCCCTCCCGAACTGTGTGATCCGCTGCTGCTGTGAAAACCGCCGCCGCTGTGAAAGCCTCCGCCGTGGGAGCCTCCGCCTGATGAATGAGGCATTTTTTCTCCTCCATAAGAAATCTGTTATCTGTAAGCACCACTCAAGTCATTATTTTATGTTGTTTACGCAAAAATGTCCACACTTTCAAGGGCATGTTTTCCCGTAAACAGCATTTACACAGCCGTGAAAAAATGGTACAATAATGAGCGATCTCTCGGGGTTTAAAAACCCCGGGAACCTGTTTCAAAAATAAAACTTAGGAGGAAGAGATATGCCAAGAAAGAAACTTTCTATGGACGGCAATACCGCTGCCGCACACGTATCCTATGCGTTTACGGAAGTGGCGGGTATTTACCCGATCACACCGTCCAGCCCGATGGCAGACTGGGTTGACATTGAATCTGCAGGCGGGCGCAAAAACATTTTCGGAAACACGGTGAAGGTCGTGGAGATGCAGTCGGAGGCCGGTGCGGCAGGTACCGTACACGGAAGCCTTGCGGCAGGTGCGATCACAACCACCTACACCGCTTCGCAGGGACTTCTTCTGATGATCCCGAACATGTACAAGATCGCAGCGGAGCAGCTGCCCTGTGTATTCCATGTTTCGGCCCGTACCGTTGCGACCCAGTCCTTGAATATCTTCGGCGATCACAGTGATGTGTATGCATGCCGCCAGACCGGTTTTGCAATGCTTTGCGAGAACAGCCCGCAGGAAGTTATGGATCTTTCTCCGGTTGCTCATCTTGCAGCTATCGAAGGCAAGGTTCCGTTCATCAATTTCTTTGACGGATTCCGTACCTCTCATGAGATCCAGAAGATTGATATCTGGGATTATGAGGATCTCAAGGAAATGACCAACATGGATGCTGTAAAGGCATTCCGTGAGCATGCGCTGAATCCGGAGCACCCGACCATGCGCGGCTCTCATGAGAACGGTGATATCTTCTTCCAGCACCGCGAGGCATGCAACTCGGCTTATGATGCACTGCCGGCAGTTGTTGACAAGTACATGAAGAAGATCAACGAAAAGCTCGGAACGGACTATGACCTTTTCAACTACTACGGAGCACCGGATGCAGACCGTGTCATCATTGCGATGGGTTCGATTTGCGAGGTTGCGGAAGAGGTTGTGGATTATCTGACCGCCGCTGGCGAGAAGGTCGGCCTGATCAAGGTTCGCCTCTATCGTCCGTGGGTTTCCGAAGCGCTGCTTAAAATGATCCCGAAGACCGCTAAGAAGATCGCGGTTCTTGATCGTACGAAAGAGCCGGGTTCTCTCGGCGAGCCGCTTTACCTTGACGTTGCGACCACGCTTCGCGAGGCGGGTATGAACGATGTGGTTCTGACCGGCGGACGTTACGGTCTCGGTTCCAAGGATACACCTCCGTCATCCGTATTCGCGGTATACACCGAGCTGAAGAAGGATGATCCCAAGCCCCGGTTTACGATCGGTATCGTGGATGATGTCACGAACCTTTCCCTGCCGGAGGTAAAACCGGCTCCGATCACGAGCGCACCAGGCACCGTAGAGTGCAAGTTCTGGGGCCTTGGCGGCGACGGTACGGTTGGTGCAAACAAGAACTCCACCAAGATCATCGGCGACCATACCGACAAGTACATCCAGGCATATTTCCAGTATGACTCCAAGAAGACCGGCGGTATCACCATCAGCCACCTTCGTTTCGGCGACAAGCCGATCCGCAGCCCCTACTACATCAACCAGGCGGACTTCGTGGCTTGCCACAACCCCTCTTATGTAGTCAAGGGTTACAAGATGGTTCAGGACGTAAAGCCCGGCGGAATCTTCATGATCAACTGCCAGTGGTCGGATGCAGACCTCGATGTGCATATGCCCGCTGCTTCCAAGAAGTACATCGCGGACAACAACATCCAGCTTTATACGATCAACGCTATTGACAAGGCGATTGAGATCGGAATGGGCAAGCGTACCAACACGATCCTTCAGTCCGCATTCTTCAAGCTTGCGAACGTTATGCCGATCGATGAGGCTGTTGATTACATGAAGCAGGCTGCAAAGAAATCCTACAGCAAGAAGGGTGATGCAGTCGTTGAGATGAACTACAAGGCAATCGACGCAGGTGTTGATGCCGTTCATAAAGTTGAGATTCCGGACAGCTGGAAGAATCCGGCACCGGATGCTCCGAAACCGGAGAAGAAGGGACGCCCGGCTACCGTCAAGATGGTCAATGACATTCTTGATCCGGTCGGCCTCATGGATGGCGATTCACTTCCGGTTTCCGCATTCAAGGACAATGCGGACGGCCAGTTCGAGACCGGTGCTTCCGCATACGAGAAGCGCGGTACGGCAGTTACGGTTCCGGAGTGGGATCCGTCCAAGTGTATCCAGTGTAACAGCTGTGCATTCGTTTGCTCACATGCAACGATCCGTCCGTTCCTGCTTTCCGACGACGAGCAGAAGGCAGCTCCGTCAGCGATCAAGCTTGCGGATATGAAGCCGAAGCCGGGCGATTACAAGTTCACGATGAGTGTAACGCCGCTTGACTGCATGGGCTGCGGAGAATGTATCACGGTCTGCCCGGTCGGCGCGATCGAGATGAAGCCGCAGGAGTCGCAGCTTGAGCAGCAGCCGGTATTCGATTATCTGGTTGCAAATGTCGGCAAGAAGGAAACCTCCTTCGCGGATACGACGGTCAAGGGTTCGCAGTTCAACCAGCCGCTTCTTGAGTTCTCGGGAAGCTGTGCAGGCTGCGCGGAGACCTCTTATGCAAGACTTATCACACAGCTCTTCGGTGAGCATATGTACATCAGCAACGCTACCGGATGTTCTTCGATCTGGGGCGGCCCGGCTGCTACTTCCCCGTTCACGGTGAACAAGGACAGCCTGAAAGGACCGGCCTGGGCAAACTCCCTCTTTGAGGATAACGCAGAGCATGGCTTTGGTATGTACCTCGGACAGAAGGTGCTTCGTGACCAGCTGATCGAGACTCTGAAGGAGATCGCAGAGGGCGCGGATGCAGAACTTAAGGCGGCGTTCGACAAGTTTATGGAGACCAAGGACAAGACGAGAGAGAACGGACCGGCAGCGGATGCTCTGGTAGCGGCTCTTGAGAAGAGCAGTGATCCGAAGGCAAAAGAAGTTCTTGCGAAGAAGGATTACCTTCCGAAGAAATCTGTCTGGATCTTCGGTGGAGACGGCTGGGCATATGATATCGGCTTTGGCGGACTGGATCATGTGCTTGCTGCAGGCGAGGATGTCAACGTCATGGTCTTTGATACCGAGATGTATTCCAATACCGGCGGACAGGCAAGCAAGGCTTCCAATATCGGTGAGGTTTGCCAGTTTGCTGCGGCAGGAAAAGAGATCGGAAAGAAGAGCCTTGCGGAGATCGCAATGACCTACGGGTATGTGTACGTTGCACAGATCGCACTCGGCGCAAACATGAACCAGGCAGTCAAGGTGCTTGCTGAGGCAGAGGCTTATCCGGGACCGTCACTGATCATCGGCTATGCTCCCTGCGAGCTCCACGGTATTGCCAAGGGCGGCATGAACCACTGCCAGGATGAGATGAAGAAGGCAGTAGCAGCAGGTTACTGGAATCTCTTCTCCTACAACCCGGCTCTGAAGGCGGAAGGCAAGAATCCATTCACACTGACGAGCAAGGCCGGCGACGGAAGCTATCAGGATTTCCTGAACAACGAGGCTAGATACACACGTCTCATCAAGCCGTTCCCGGAGAGAGCGGAGAGACTCTTCAAGGAATCCGAGGAGGCTGCGAAGGACCGCTTCCAGCATCTGGAGAGACTGGTAGAGCTTTACAAGTAAAACGTATCTGTGGTACGATGAGAGGCGCTGATATTCAGCGCCTCTTTTTTTAATGTACAAAGACAACAGACTTGAGATCATGAAAAAACCTTATCAGATTTTGCCGCAGAACGTATTAAAGATCATTGCGATCATTTCCATGACGATCGACCACTTCGGCGCCGTCGTGGTGGAGCCGTGGTATCTCGATGCGGCGTATGCCGGAATGCCGTATTCGCACCGGCTGTTTCAGTTCTATATAGTACTCCGCTCGATCGGACGTATCGCATTTCCGGTTTACTGCTTTCTCCTTACGGAGGGCTTTTATCATACAAGGAGCCGTTTTAGATATGCCCGAAATCTTTTGATATTTGCCCTTGTTTCGGAGATTCCGTTTGATCTCGGCATCGCTCATGTCTGGATCGAATTTGAGCATCAGAACGTGTTTTTTACGTTGTTTTTCGGTCTGCTAGCAATGATGGGGATGCAAAAATGCCGGGAGAAGATTGAAAATATCCCGCTTCGTGTCACATTGATGGCAGCGATCGCTGCGGCAATGATCGCCGTGGCATGGCTTCTTAATACCGATTACGATGCCTGGGGCGTCGGCATAATCGTTCTGATGTACCTTCTGCATCCGTATCATATTGCTGCGGGAGCGGGAGGATGTACGGTGCTGACAATCATGCAGACCATAGAGGGGTGGTCGTTCCTCGGACTTCCTCTTTACCTGCTTTATAACGGCGAAAGGGGACGTCAGAAGAAATATTTATTCTACATTTATTATCCGGCACATTTTTTGATCCTGTATCTGGTATATTTATTCTGGATCGAGCCCATGATATTGTAGCAGAAACGGGTTTACAAAGGAAAACGAATCAGATATAATTAAAAATGGTGTTAAAGTACACTTTAATTATAAGAGGAAACGGCTATGTTCTCTTTGCCCTGGGGTAAAAGAAGAAGATCTCATGAAAAACCGGCACAGCCGATTCATCGTACATTTCCCCAGGGAACGGAACTGAAGAAAACTACGGAATCATCTTGGAAAAAGGAGACTATGGATATGGATCATAATACGGGAAGCAATGATTACCTGCTCAGACAGATCGACGAATTCAGAGAGAAGGCTTCCGAACTGCAGAGCCTTTTGAGGACGCGGGAAAACAAGGCGCAAGAGCTTCAGGTGCTGGTAGAGGAAAAGCGCCGGGAGGCGGATGATCTTTCTGCCGGAGTGAACCGGAGCGTCGAGCGGATCATGGATCGCGTTTGCGACCGCATGGACAGGAAGTTCGATGAGATGAACAGCGGACTCGATGAAAAATTAAATGAGGCTTCAAAAAGCGCGGATAACACCGAAGAGATCAAGAAAATGATCAGCGAGATCAAGATGCCTGAGGTGGATACCGAGAAGATCACCGAGGAGCTGAAAGGCCCCATTGAGGATTTTAAGAATTCCATCGACGATGTAAAGAAGCCTGTTCAGGAAGCGACAAAAGAAGTCGGCGGTATGAAAGGGGAGATCCTCGAGAAGATCCATACCGAGGGTGTTCAGGTTTTTCGAAATACAAGGGATCTTATTGACGAGCAGAGCCAGAAGCTTGAAAGTGTTGCGGAAATGAAGACAGAGCTGAAGTCCGTAAAGACGACGCTCAAGATCTCGCTCTGGTTCGGAATTATCAATTTTGTGGTATTGATCGTATATGTTCTTTTTGACCTTGGAGTGTTTAATTTCAAATGAGTGACAGAAAAGTTCTGGTAGTCGGACACCGGAATCCCGATACGGATTCCATCTGTGCGGCCATCGGATATGCGGCGCTGAAGAATAAGCTTTCCTCGGGAAAGCATTACTATGAAGCCTGCCGCGCCGGACAATTGAATGAGGAGACTAAATATGTTTTGGAGCGTTTCCGTGTGGACGCTCCAAAGCTGATTTCCGATGTCGGTTCCCAGGTGAAGGACATGGATATCCGCAGGACCCCGGGCGTCAGCAGCCATATCTCGATGAAAAGGGCATGGGAACTGATGAAGGAACTGCGTGTTGCGACACTTCCGGTTGCCGCAAAGGACGGGAGGCTGGAGGGGCTTGTCGTAACAGTGGATATTGCCATGACCTTTATGGATGAGATGGACAGCCATCTCCTTGCGACGGCGAGAACACAATATAAAAACATCATCGAGACGATCAACGGGACGATGCTGACCGGAAACGAACACGGGTATTTTGTGAGAGGAAAGGTTGTGATCCCGACCGGAAGTGCCGATGTAGTGGCAGAATCCATCGAGGATGATGATCTCGTGATCCTCGGGAACCGCGTAAAAAACATGAATGCGGCATTGGACGAGAACTGCAGCTGCATGATCGTCTGCAACGGAAATGAGATCCCCGAGGATATTGCACAGCGCGCGGCAGAACGGGATGTGGTGCTTATCAGCACACCTTATGATACGTTTACCGTGGCTAGGCTTATCAACCTCAGCGTTCCGATCAAGTTTTTCATGAAACGTGATAAGCTCATCACCTTTGACCTTGATGACTATGTCACGGAAGTGAAGGAGCAGATGACAAAGGTGAGACACCGGGATTTCCCTGTACTGGATGCGGACAACCATTATGTGGGAATGATCTCCCGGCGTAATCTTTTTGACGCAGGGAAAAAGGCCGTGATCCTGGTGGATCACAATGAGAAAACCCAGGCCGTGAGCGGGATCGAAGATGCGGAGATCCTGGAGATCATTGATCACCACCGGATCGGGAGTCTTGAAACGATCCAGCCGGTGTTTTTCCGGAACCAGCCGCTCGGCTCCAGTTCCACGATCGTGGCGCTGATGTATGAGGAAAACGAGGTGGAGATCGATCCGGTCACTGCGGGGCTGCTTTTGTCCGCTATCATTTCGGATACGCTTATGTTCCGGTCGCCGACCTGTACAAGCCGCGACAGGGAAGCGGCGGAACGGCTTGCTAAAATTGCAAAGGTACAGATTGAGGAGCTGGCGACGGAAATGTTTCAGGCCGGTTCGGATTTCAAGCGCAAACCCATTGATGAGATCTTTTATCAGGATTTCAAGACGTTTGCATCCGACGATACGGAGTTTGGGGTGGCGCAGGTTTCCGCCATCAGTACGTCGATCCTCGATCCGCTGCGTAAGCGCATGATGCGGTTCCTTCCGGAGGTGCTTACCGCAAGGAATGTGGAGATGGTCTATGTGCTGCTGACGGATATCATCGGGGAATCATCAGAAGTACTGTTCGCCGGAAAGGATGCGGAAACGGTTCTCTGTTCTGCTTTCAAGATCAAAAGGGAAGAAGCGGAGGACGGAAGTGTTATCCTTCCGGGTGTGGTCTCCAGAAAAAAGCAGTTCATTCCGCCGATCATCAACGCGCTGCAGGAGGCTGAGGAGTAGCAGAAAACTATCGGATCAGAAGATCCATGAGATATGCATATACGTCGTCCGTGCCTTCCTTCCAATTCAGACAGGCAGCCTCGGCGGCGTCCTTACTCGGGACGGAGAGAGTCAGATCGATTTTCTTCCGTCCTTTTTCTTTGTATTGAAGATGAACGGCGTAGTCACCGCCTTCAATCCGGTCATAGTTCGCCAGGTAGGCGTTTTCTTCGCGGAGGACCGTTCCGTGCTTCGCAAGATAACGCATAACGTCGTCCTTGATCTCGTCCGTCAGTTTGTTTTCAAACAGACGGAGCGTTTCCTCGCCGGCGGGCGTGATCGCATAGCGGGTATTGCTGTGCGTGGATTCGGAGATCAGAAGGTCTGACGAGAGGAGATCCTTGACGGTGGTCTGTACCGTGAAATAGTCGGTATAGTCTCCTTCCAGAAAAAAGTCCGTGATCTGTGTTCCGGACAGGTCTCCGCTTTGAAGCTGCAGCATATAGAGAATGATGAGTTTATAAACGGTATCAACGGCTGCCATCAGATGTTTTCCTTTACTGCATCCGCGACGGTCTTTGCGACGACAGGGTCGAAAGCCTCCGGCATGATAAAGTCTTCGGAGAGCTTGTCATCCGGGACGAGAGCTGCGAGGGAAGATGCGGCGGCGAGCTTCATTTTTTCCGTAATGCTCTTTGCTTTCCCTTCCAAAGCGCCCCGGAAGATGCCGGGGAAAGCGATGACATTGTTGATCTGGTTCGGGAAATCGGACCGACCGGTCCCGACGATCCTTGCGCCGGCTTCCTTTGCCAGATCCGGCATGATCTCCGGAACGGGATTTGCCATGGCAAAGACCGCTGCGTCATGGTTCATGGAGGATACCATTTCCGGTGTTACGATACCGGGAGCGGAAACGCCGACGAAAATGTCCGCGCCCTTCATGGCATCCGAAAGGGTTCCGGACATTCCGGAAAGATTGGTTTTTTCCGCCATTTTTTTCTGCATCCAGTTGAGATCCGGATGTCCTTTTTTGATGATCCCGAATTTGTCACACATGGTAATATCGGGGAATCCGTATTCCAGAAGGAGATTCGTGATCGCTACGCCTGCGGATCCGGCTCCGTTGATGACGATCCGGCAGTTTTCCTTTTTCTTCCCGGTGAGACGGAGCGAATTGATGATGCCGGAAAGCACAACAATTGCCGTGCCGTGCTGATCATCGTGGAAGACCGGTATGTCGAGGATCTCTTTCAGTCTCGTTTCCACATCAAAGCAGCGGGGAGCTGCAATGTCTTCGAGGTTGATGCCGCCGAAAGCAGGGGCGAGAACACGCACCGCTTCCACGATACCGTCGGTGTCCTGGGTATCAAGACAGATCGGAACGGCGTTGACTCCGCCGAATTCTTTAAACAACACGCATTTTCCTTCCATAACAGGCAGCGCGGCAAGAGGACCGATGTTTCCGAGGCCGAGGACAGCGCTTCCATCAGAAACGACGGCGATCGTATTGGCCTTTCCGGTATAGGTATAAACCTCTTCCGGATGTTTTTCGATCACTTTGCACGGCTCTGCAACACCCGGTGTATAGGCAAGGGAGAGGTCCTCCCTGGTTTTGACCGGAACCTTTGATACGATCTCCAGCTTTCCGTTCCATTCTTTGTGAAGGGCAAGTGCTTTTTCCGCAGTATCCATTGCAAATATCTCCTTTGTTTCGTTATCTGAAAACAACGTTTATCATAGCATTCGAGGGCGTTTTTTTCAAGAAAACGAATATAACACACCAAGGTGGGCTCGTCAATAATTACCGGTCTGTATGGTGAAACCAGTGCTTTCATATTTATAATATATATGGTGTCGTATGTGGTGTCGATATATGTACGTTCACGATGAAGAAAAAGGCTGCCGTCAATAAAGAAATCCGAAAAGCCACAGCGGTATCTTATTCCCTCTACCATTTTCAACATCATCTATTGCAAGAAAACTCTCCGGAATATCCTTAATCTGATCAAAAGATTTATCCTTTCCGCCCACCTCGAAAAGATACTTACCATCAACGAAAAAATCTCCTTTATTCGGGTATAATACCTCATGGCCAGCAGAACGCAGCTGATTTAGGAAAAAAGTCTCCCGCTTTGTTCCCACATTTATCCTTTCAGTAAGAGAATTCATTATATTAGTATTATCGCAATATATTTTGTCGGGTCTCGCCATATTCTTTAGTGAAGCCTTCTCAGATGACACCAGGTTAAGCAGATTAGCCCTGTCTAGTATATAAAGCATCTTCAGCCCCTGATTCCTGTCTGTCTCCAGCTGCGCATACAGTTCCTTCATATTCGGCGTCTGGGGACAGCTCTGCGCAAGAATAAACAGCATTTTCTTGATCTTTTGAACAGTAGAGTAATTGATCTGTTCTACTGCCGGATAATCGCTTTCCAAAATCTGATTCGTGATTGCAGTCAATCTTTGTTCATATCCCGAATGCACTTCTTTGTAGAAAGGATAATACCCACTGACAAGATATCTTGAAAAGTGTTTTAAAATATGCACATCTTCCGGAATTGACCCGGCTGCTTTTCTATGGTCTTTTAACAGCATTTCCAACGGCAGAGCCGGCACATCAATTATATCTTCAAAGTATAAATATTCTCTGAAAGAAAGTCCCGGAAGGATATATGATGCCTGCCTTCTTGAAAGATCACCGCTTTGAAAATCGATTTTTAAGATAGACGACCCGGTATATACAATATTTAATTTCGGATAATCATCATATAGATTCTTGATAATGACCTGCCAGTTCTTTAAATAATGTGCCTCATCTATAAATAAATGAGTTCCGCCGTTTTTGTAATGGATATCCACCAACTCAGTAAGTGAATGAGCCTCAAACCAAAGATTGTCCAAGGATACGTATAGAACAGCATCCATATTATCAAATGAAGTCTTGATATGCTGCAAAACAAGGGTAGTCTTTCCTGTCCCTCTTGAACCGGTAATAGATATCAGTCTGTTACGCCAATCCACCTTTTCATGAAGAAATCTTCTCTTAGAAAGATCTGTTTCGCGGATTTTTCTCTGTAATAATTCCATCATTTTATAGTATTCTTCTATGTCCATTATCCAACCTCATTGCATCGATGATGTTTCTATTCATTATAATATGATATAAAATGATGTTTGTAAACATCTTTTAGAAATATAAAATTTCGCATAGACCGAAAGAAGAAGAGACGGAAAATCCGTCTCTTCATTCTTTGTAATCGTCTTTTGAAAAATGGTTTTAATGTACGTTTTTGGCGGTTTTACTGAAAAAAATTACTCCAGTTACATACAACTTTTCCATTGTATTCAAATGAAGTTTTTGAACCAATAGTAAATAGATTTGAACCGCACAAGAATGGCTCAGCAGTGAAAGATGAGTCAATGTTTTATGGAAAACGATTCATTTATTGCGAACAATAAGAAGATCTTTGACTTAGACAGCTCCTATCTGGATGTTATGTCCATGTGCGACACAATCAAGATTATTAAGGAATGTTGGACGGATATATTCTCGCCTTATTTCAATAATGATCTGTACAGTGAATGGGAATCACGGTTCGCCAAGTGTTCGCGTGCTAGAAATACGATTGCTCATGGTCATGAGGAATTGCCAATGCTTTTGTTTATATGAATCTCATTGAACAATGGGGAAGCGGTATTCCGAAGATATTGGCGCAGACCAAAGAATATGGACTTCCAGAGGTTGAACTTATTGATATGGGAATAGCCCTCAGGGTTAATATGTACCGTGCTCTTCCGAAAGATGAAAAACAAACGATAACGACAAACGATAAAAACAAACGACAAACGATAAAAACAAACGATAATGATATACAAAAAACGACAAAAGAGCATGCGATACTGGAATATTTAAGTGGGGTGGATAAGGCTAAAACAGCTGATACTGCAGCATTTATTGGCCTTGGACCCGATCGGACCAGGGTTATCCTTGCGTCGATGGCCAAATGTAATATGATAGTAGCAGAAGGGGCAAACAGAAATAGAATTTATCGTTTGCCACAAACGATAAAATAATAATTGCTTTGTTATAAACGATAACGTTCGATTGCACTTTGGCTGCCTAAAGTCATAAAAAAGCAAGAGAACTAGCGGAATAAACGAAAACCCAAAAATCAATCTTACAAGGTAAAGAAAAATAATTGACTTTTCCTCAGAAGAAGTTATTATAATGACAGATAGGGCTCGACCCACTGCTGGAATAGCGGAGGGCCAAGAGCTCTTTTTTATATCTTCACAAGAACAGTTCTCCGTTTTTCTAGCCTGCAAGGTTACTCCTCAGCTCCTCGTATCAGTATTATGATGGGTTCATACAGAAACGATGTGAGTGAGGAACTTTTGTTATGAGAAGAAGGAAAGAACTGACGAAGGAAGAAAGATTGCAGCGGAAAATTGAACGCGCAGCAAAGAGAAAGGTACGGGAATTAGGGAAGAAAGCGATCCGGGAAGGAGGCTGGGATGAGATAATTACTGTTGTCTCAAGAGAACCCAATCCGGACATTAAGCTTTACCGTGAGAGACTGGAAAAGGCATCCATTTCGCTTGAAATGCTCCGCAACATGGCTTTAAACCGCAGCATGCGTCTTCATGTCATGGAGTCGGGAACGGTCGAAATATCATTTCGAAAAGGAGATCACACTGCGGTAACTACCATCACGGAGGACGGCAGGGTCAATACGATGATGAAGGATTTTCTGGATTATTGAGGAGGAGACAGCGGATGCTGAAAAACTACTGGAAGATCACCGCACCCTCCCTGCTTTTTTTTCGATTTGTTTTTATCGATACAGCAGATTACCTTGCGGATCAACTTTTCATCCGTCATAAGGTCAGGGTCTGGTTTGGAAATGAATATGAAAAGAAGGACTGTCCGTTTCGCATTATTCTGTGTAAAGTCAGGAAAAGAGATGTTGACCGGTTCCTTGATGCACTTGGTGAGATGGAGAATAAGATGATCCTGAGAGGGTATCCGAAGTATACGGATTTTTGTAAAAGGGCTGCGGAGCTTTTGGATGATTAAAAATATTGCCTGATTTGAAAAAAGTGCTTGCAATCCGGAAGCAACCGTGATATTCTGCTCTAATGGCTTGGGGGGCACCCAATGGTTTCCATTATTGAAATGATAAGATGTAACTGTAAATTGCATATCTGCCACGGCAAGCTGTAAAGGAGACCATCATGGAAAAAGCATTTGTGTATCCCACCATCGATCTCGTAAAGACCGGCAGGAACATCGAGCGAATCCGCAAGGAGAAGGGGGTTACGGTTGCCCAGATCTGTGCTGTCATGGGTTTTGAAAACCCACAATCAGTCTACAAATGGCAGCGAGGCACAACGCTTCCAAGCGTTGACAATCTGTATGCCCTGAGCCGGTTTCTTGGCACGGCCATGGAGGAGATCCTCGTGGAGGAACAACGAACAACAGCATATGGTTCTATGGCGAAGGACCTGCGGGACGCAGGTCCTTCTGTTATAGTCGGATACCTTTTAAACCATCAGGTTACTTACTTCGGATGTCAGGTGGCGGTATAGTGTAAACAGAGTTTTTTCTGAAAAACCCTAGTGTAAGACCATTGAATGGGTACTGGCGGATTCTTGCAAATGCCTATCATCGGGCGTATACTGAAAAGGTATTGGAGGGGAAGATGTTTCTGAATATTTCAAATCACAGATCTGATTTTTGGGGTAAAAATCAGCTTGATGCAGCACATCAATTTGGGGAAATCATAGATATTCCGTTTCCGCAGATTTCATCGGAAGCCACCACTCGTGAAATTGATCAGAGAGTAAGTGAGTACGTGGAAAAAATTCGGGCGTATGAACATCCGGTTGTTATGGTACAGGGCGAATTCGTGTTTACCTTTCGCCTTGTAACGGAACTGAAAAAAGAAGGGATTACTGTCGTCGCAAGCGCAACGGAGCGAAAAGCAGAGGAGCAGCATAACGAGGACGGTACGACAACGAAAACAACAGTTTTTGAATATCGGGGATTCCGGGAGTATTAGACGTATGAATAACGTTCTTTTTCTGGCAATGAGTACATTTCCATATGAGTACAAGGCAAACACTTTTAAGGTGTCAGATCGGGATTATGTAATAGCTGATTGTATTGGACAAATGGAGCCGGTTGCAAAATATATGATTCTGGAAAACGGAGACTGTCCTTTGCATATGGTTGTTCTTTGCACACCGGAAACGGAAAAGATTTCGGAGAATGGGGACTTTAAGGGAGAGTCTCCAATAGGTTTTTTTGAGAACCAGATAGAGGAATTCAGAAAAGAAAATGATCTTCCGGCGCCACTGTTTCATCGGATACAGCTTGGACTTGATAATCCCTATACCGGGATCGCGGAAGCAGTTAATACTATTCGTACATTAAAAAGAGAAGAGCCTGGTGGATGTTTATGGATTGATCCACATGGAGCCTTCCGCGATGTCGCTTTGATCATGCAGGCAATCGTATCGTTGTTGAAGGTTGATGGTATTGTGCCGGATGAGGTTATGGGCGTCAGATATGGAAATAAAGAAGATGGAAATATGATCGTCCCTCAAAAAGAGGCTTTTGGTGTGTTTGATTTTGTTACGGGCATGAATGATTTCATCAATTTCGGCAACGCGGATGTGTTAAAAACGTATTTTGCAAATGGTGATGAAAACGAACAAAAAATCGTAGGTGCAATTGATAAGATCGCGCAAGGAACACAACTTTGTTATCCCGTGTTGTATCGGCAGGGATTAAACGAGCTCGCGGGACTTTTGTCATCAGTGGATCCCGGGAACGATACCATACTCGGGCTGTTTCGGGATTACATAGAGGATAGCTATGGATCGTTGCTGAAAGGCAAAACAAGAACAATTCTTGGGATTGTCAGACACTGTTATGAAAAGAAGCTATATCAGCAGGCGTTGACTTTTATTGAGTCCGATATGCCTCGTGAGATTATCGCAAAAGACATCCTGACATTCGGGGAAGCGAATTACCAAAACGAAGCAATTCTAAAAGACGCTAAGAAAGTAGATATTAAGCACTATGTGTTTGATACTTTTGTTACATTGGGCGGCCTTCTCTATGTTAACGAAAGATCAAACAAAGATGATCATGTGAAAGCGATGAAACTGTTTTCAGAGCACAAAAAATTCTATTTAGACGCTTTGGGAAAAAGAAACTTTGACCAGAGCCCGATCCTGTACTACATCAATACGGAGGCCAATAACAATAAGATCCCGTTTGATATTGATCCAAGCAGAAAAACATACAAAATATGCCGGATTGGAACACAATATTCATCGGAATATTACGGTATCATAGGAGTGTTCCTAAGAATGCATCGTGCATTAAAGGGAGCCAGAAATCTGTTCAACCATGCTGACTCGGATGTGAGAGATATTAAAGCTATTCTGGATACCATGGAGTTATATATCATGTATGCAGAATTTCTGTATGAGAATAAATAGTTGTGCGTTTAAAAAGAGAGGAGCGATTTCTGTGAAGAGAAAAAAAGTATTGCTACTTACTCTTGGTACCGGTAATGCAACGTATCAAGACCTGAGCCCGGACACGGTATCGAAGCTGTCCGGGAATAAAACAATACTACAGGCATATAAAGATACCGAGTATCAGATCAATGGGAAAGAAATACATGCAACCATGGTGGCTGCGCCAATTATCAGAGAGGTTGAGCCGGATATCGTTTTTTTTGTAGGAACGGTTCGATCCGCATGGACAAGTCTTTATTCGACGTTTGTACGGGATGAGATTCGAAGTGAAGAGATTGTAGAAGAGCTTTCCCGTATTGAAAAGGAGAATGGAAAAGATACCGATGAGATAACACTTTCCGGTGTTCAGAAAAGAATACAGAAGATATTTGATGAAGCGGGGATCCTGCACAATACGGAAAACCATCACATTGAATGTGCACGGATTCTTTTGATCAAATATGGATTGAACGATGAAGAACTTCAATTCAATTATCAGAAACTCAGCGAAATAGGAGAATGGATGAGGGAGACGGAAACAGAATATGAGGTTTCTTTTGATGTGACGCATTCTTTTCGCTCACTGCCGATATATAATCTGGTAATTCTGAATTATTTGAAAACGTTATCATCAGCAAGAATAGAGATCAAGCATGTGTTTTATGGGATGCTTGAAGTCCGCTCTGAGAATCATGGGACGGCGCCGATTTTAGATTTGGCGGATATTGCCGGCATGATGGATCTTACAACAGCAGTAGCAGAGTTTCAAAGTACCGGAAATGTAAAGGGTTTATTCCAATATATACCCGAAGGAGATGAAAATATCAGACAGGAGCTTCAGCTGTTTGACTGGGCTGTTCAGACAAACGATCTGAATCGATTGGAAAATTCATTACAGGCGCTTATGAAATATCTGGATGTCTCAAGTACATCAAGATATGGAGATCTATATTCCATGCTGCGCGATTCTCTGAACAGAAGTTTTCCGGGTAAAGAAGAGTTTAACGACTTGAATGATATTCAGAGAAAAATGTGGGCATATGGTAATATTCAACGAAAGATCGGATTGGCATTTCTAAACCAGGGGCGATACGGTCAAGCGCTTGTTATTGGAACAGAAGCGCTCTCAAGTTATGTAATTCCTTATTATCTGATGTATAAGGAAAAGCGGAAAAAGATTACATTTTTGGACTGCAGGTCAAGAGTTGTTCAGGAGAAGGTAAAAAATAGTATCTATATGATTGGAAAGAGTAAACAAAGTCTTCCTTATAAGGATCTTTTTGGGGAAGAACTTGTGCTCCTGAAGAAACTGAAAGAACAACGTAATATGTTTGCGCATTTCCTTTTAAAGAATGATTCTACTAATGCAGGATCGGAATACTCGTTGAAACAGGTGAACAAAACAAAAGAATTAATTGACAGTTTCTATAATAAAATGTGGGAAATTGATCAGGCGATGAGGAATGATCCGCAGGGTATGGAGCTTTTGTTCCAACATTCCTATGAAAAAAAGAGCAGTGAAAAAACACAGACGGCAAAGCCATCTGAAGCGACGCCCCTTCCTAAAAAGAAAAAGATGGAATCCGTTCAAAGGGAAAAGGGTATCGGCGTCATTTTTTCAAATAAGACATGGAAAAGACTGGATAACGATCCGATAAGGATATTTCGTGCAACTGGTGTATCGAAAAGTAAAAAATCGCTGGTTGGTATTCTGGAAGATGGAAGTAGTGCATCAATACAGCGCGGATGCCTCCCGAGTGGAAAACCAGGGGATTATATCGGAAGCCAGATGGAAGTGAAGATGGTCGGGAAAAAAACATATGAAAATATGGCCGTCATTCCGATTGAGATGCTTGAAAAGTTCAGGGGGAAATGAACAATTGAGCTGTATCCGCTACATAAAACTTCATTTCACGATCCGCTTTCTTGAGGACTCGGTCGCACCAAAATACAAAACCTCTGCACTTCGCGGAGGAATGGGAGAGATGCTCCTTCGGGCAAACTGCATCAGGAACCGGGAATGTGAAAGCTGTGATTTTGAAAGAGAATGTCTGGTCAGGCGAATTCTTTATTCTAAAATGGAAATCCAGCCGCCATTTATGACAAAAGGAGACAGTGTCGGATATGTTCTTGAATGTGAGAACTATCAGACAGATTTTCAGGCGGGGGATGAAATCAAGTTTAACCTGATCCTGTTTGGAAAGACGATCGTTTACTTCAGCCAGATTCTGAATGCATTTTATGCGCTTGGTCAGATGGGTCTTGGAAGGGAACGGAGTCGTTTCGAAATTGTATCGGTGACGAACACCAAAGGAACGCCGATCCTGCAGAACGAGAATGTGGAGATGCGGTATTATCAGGTTGAGACGGTTGAGGACTATGTCAACTACAGGTTGCAAAAGCAGCAAAAAACAGAGGCTCCGTTCATAATTAAATTTCAGTCGCCGCTTACGTTGAAATATCAAGGCGTATACCTGAAAGAATTTCAGATGGAAGCGCTTTACGAGGCAATCAGACGACGGATTTATATGCTTGATTGTTTTGAAGGGATTGAGGGGGAACAGGAAAACGAGAGACCGCGACTGCCTGAGATTGTTCGTCAGGAGCATCATCAGGCGGAGATGCCACGGTACTCAAACCATCAACAGAATAAAATGATTCTGCGTGGAATCGAAGGGTGGATAGAGATCGAGGAACCTTCGGAAGATCTGAAAAAGCTTTTGCTTTCAGGTGAGTTGATCCATATCGGGAAGAACACGAGTTTTGGGTTTGGAAGATACAGAATAGTCTGACAGGGGTCACGCCGCTCAAGGAGGCGATTATACTCGATGCTTATGTATGATAGAGGGAGGAACGACATGAGTGAAAACAAACATGTCCTTGCAATGTATGATGTAAGGGGGAAGCAGGAGTTTATTTTCCGGACAAAACGATTGCAGGAGATTGTTGGCGGATCCTGGATCATCCGGGATATTTATGATGATTATCTTTATGATGCTGCGAAGTCTGCCGGAGGAGGAATCTATCATTACAAAAACTGTAATGATGATAGAGAGAGGGATTTCTCGCCGGAATCATTCGAGAAGCATTTGGCGAACGGTTATCTTGGCGAAGTGGTTTATGAAGGCGGGGGAAATTTCCTTCTGTTGTTCAAAGATAAATCCGCGTTCCAAAAAGTAACCTATGAATTTACGAAGCTCATCACAGAGAGAATCGGCACGCTGCGCGTACTTGGCACCTGCATGGAGATAGATGATTTTTCAGATTTTCCGAAAGACCGGAGAGAACTATATAAAAACCATCGCAGGAACGAGGCGCAGGAGAGCAACATTTCTCCATGGTCATGCCTGCCGATAGTGCAGGTGGATCGTAAGACTTCTCAGCCACTCGTGGAGTATGATTTTGCCGGAGATAAGCATGCAAAAGAAGTAGATGAAAAGGCATGGGAAAGTATAAAAAATGATATCCGAAGAAAAGGCGTTGAGGACAAACTGACAAAGGAAAGTACGGCAAAACTGATCAAGTTCTACACCGAGAAGAAAAAGCTGGAAAAAGCGGATTATCATAAGCTGTCTGATGTGGAAAAGGACTTTTATAAGAACAATGAATCGGAACTGGATCGGCTTGTTACGGAAAAAGGTGTGGAGTCTCAGTTGGCGGTTGTCTACATTGACGGAAACAATATGGGTGCAAAAGTACAATCAAAGACGGATGGGAAAACAACCTATGGTGATTGTGTAAAGGCATTACGTGATTTTTCCGAAGAAACGCAAAAGATATATGTTGAGGAAGGTATCCGCAGTGCACTGGGAGATCTGCGTGGAGAAAAGAACAAACATATCTACCGTATTGTTGTGTCCGCCGGAGATGAGATTAATTTTATCGTAAATGCACACGATGCCTTTCGATGTGCCGGCAATTATCTGAACTATTTAAGCAAGATAGATGGTGCATCTGCCTGTGCAGGGATTGCTGTCTTCCATAGTCACGCTCCTTATGCAGATGCATATCGAATCGCAGAAGAGGCTTGCGAATCCGGGAAGCAGAAGATGAAAGCGGCTCGTATGGACTGTGCATCTTTTATTGACTTCCATATCTGTCAGGGGGCGATCGGAACCTCGCTTGAGGAGATCCGTATGGAAGAAAACGGTGATACAATCAGCAGACCGTGGATGTTATGGGCTAATAATGAGTCAGAAAAGAAAGATGAACAGATTACAGACTACGAAAGCGATGTAAAACCAGTGCGTGCTTTCCTGAAGGTTTTTGCCAGAACAAATGTGAAGGGGTTGCTGGCTTCGGCCAAAGAGGGAATCGTTCCTTTGCAGATGGAACTGAACAGAATGTATGGGCATGCCAGTATGGAAAATCAGGAAAAGTACAAAACGGAGTGGAATGATCTGCAGGGAAAGTTCCAGAGCAGCTATTCTGAAAAGCTCAGAGGGATTATCTATGATCTGGCACTTTGCTATGATCTATGGTTTGCAGGGGAGGAAGGAAAATAATGAACGGGCAAAGATATGGAAAGTTAAAAATCACACTGAAATCTGAACTGTGTGCAGGATCCGGATACTCCTACGCCGGGATCGTAGACAGTGATACAGCGTATGATGACTGTGGCCTGCCTTATATACCGGCAAGACGACTGAAAGGGTGCATGAGAGAGGCGGCGGAGACGTTGCTGTATGGCATGTATTCAGAGCAGGATATCATTCGCGTGTTTGGGGAAAAGGGAAGTGAATACGGTTCTGACTTTCTGATTGATAACGCCTATATAGAAGATGCTGATGGCATCAGGGAATTTTTGGGAAAGGATAGTGGCGTAAAAACACAGGAAGTCCTTGACAGATTCACGCATATCATCGGCCAGACAAGGATGGAGAACGGTGTTGCGGACAAGGGATCCCTTCGTTATACGAGAGTGGTGAATCATTATTCTCCGATTGATCATAAGGAGATGGTTTTCTCATCGGATTTTTCCTGCCGTCGGGAGGATTGGGATATGATCCAACATGCAGCCCGCTCTACAAGACATATCGGACTGAAAAGGAATCGCGGTCTGGGAAATGTCAGAATTGATGTTATGGAAGCGGAGAAGCAGGAAGGCGAAAAGACATCACTGATCCAAAGGGTGGATTTGGCGGATGGTAGAACGGTATTGCGGTATGCCGTAAAGAATGTACAGCCACTGATGCTAAGTAATTTATTGGAAGACGAATCTGCTGATTATATTTCCGGACAGCAGGTGTTGGGGCTTCTGGCAGGGAAATATTTAAAGGATGCAGGAAACGCGGCGGAAGATACAGCCTTTCAGACGCTTTTCTTAAATGGCAGCGCGACATTCAGTAATCTCTATCCATATGATGGAAAGCACATCCACTACCCTGCACCGGATTATCTGAACCGTTTAAAAAAGACAAAGAAACTGGTTTATAATATTGCCTCTGAGCTGCCGAAGAAAAATGAGTTATCGAATGCAGAGGACTATTGGTATGAAGAGGGTAATCAACCCAAGAAGCTCAAAGGGAAATTTACAGCATGGACACCGCAGGGAATATCTGTGCTTGAAGTGAAGAAAGATGTCCTCTATCATCACAGCCACAGAAACACACATGAGACAGAGAATGGAAAAGAAGAGGGGATCCTATACAGCATGGAAGTGATCCGGCGCGGGCAGCAGTTTGCAGGATTTATTTCCGTGCCAAAGGAGTACGTTGACCTCGTTATAAAGTTGCTTTGTGAAGGGGATCTTTACTTTGGAAAATCGAGGACTGCACAATACGGAAAATGTCATCTGGTTCGTTACGAAGAGGAGAACAACGGCGCAAAGAAAACATTTGGGGCAGGGAAAGACATCGTAGTGACGTTTTTGTCGGATGCGCTCCTGCATGATGCGACAGGAAAACCAGCTGTGTTTTATGAAGATGTCAGAGAAGCAGTCATCATGGAACTGGGCATTCCGACCGATTGTGTGGAAAGGAATTTGCTTTCGAGCGTTCAGAGTACCGTTGCAACGGGATATCTTAGTGTTTGGAATTTGCGAAAGCCTGTGGTTCCCGCCGTAAAAAGCGGAAGTTATCTGGTCTACCATCTTCTTGATAACTTTTCTACGGAAAAGAAATGCGTGGGAGAGAGAACACTTGAAGGATACGGACAGATCAGGATAGATGATGCCGCTTCCTGCAAGTATGACGGGGTAAAGGAGGTTGCTGAAAGTACATTGGGGAATCCGGGAACTTGCTTTGATGGCAAATTGAAATGTAAGGCCGACGCGCTTCGCATTCCGATCATCTATGATCGCTGGCTGGACAGGAGAATCAATGCTGCCATTAATGGGAAAGAGAAAGTCAATGTTTCCAATACAGCAGCAGGGAGATTCGTTCTGATGCTTCGAGAAAGCATTGCAGAGAGTGCGGACAAGAGGAAGGCGTTTTCTAAATTTGGAGAACGAATTGATTCATTCAAAACCGGAAATACTCGTGATGAGGGACGAAAAATCTTAACCCGGATAGGTCACAAAGGAAAAGATGATTCCACGGAGAGGAATACGTGGGATGTCACTGCCGACGCGCAGTACTTTGAATGTGATTCGGATCTTCAGAGGGACTTGGAACTGATCGGAGTACAGGACTCTCTACAGGAAAAGATTGAACGCTGGCCTGATTATGTGATGGCAGTCTTAACAGACCGGAAATATAAGGGGAGGAAGGAATGATGATGCAGAAAATATTGAAGAAGAAATATTATAAGATCACATTTGTTCTGGCATCTCCTTTGGCGCTTGGCTCCGGTGAAAATGATAATACGGACAAGGATCTGATGAAGGATTCAAACGGCATTCCGTTCATACCGGCGTCTTCGGTCGCAGGAGTGCTAAGGGAATCATTGGAGAAGAAGGACGAAACAAAAACCGCAAAATATCTTGGCAAGGTGACACAAAAAAAATCGGGTACAGACGCGGATCATTCAGAGAGTACCGTTCTGTTTTATGATGCTGTGATTTCTGCCGGAGAGCCCCGTGTTTCAGTTCGCGACAGTGTGTCTCTTGACGAGTGGAAAACAGCAAGAAAGGGCGCAAAGTTTGATATGGAGATTCTGGAACCGGGAATCTCTTTTACGACTTATCTCGAGCAGGATTTCGTGCCGGAAAAGGAGAAGGACTATGGCGCTGAGATCGTAAAAGAATTTTTATCCGGCACATTGCTTTTTGGCGGAAAGTCGATGAGGGGCTATGGCGCGATTAAGGATGTGAAAGCATGGGAAACGACCTTTGTATTCCCGGACGATACCGAAAAATGGATCGCGTTCGATTTGTATCAGGATGATCATGCGTGGGTTCCCTGCACGGCAGAAAGGATAGCGGCTTCAAAAGAACTGCGGATTTCCCTGAAACTGCAAGGGGGAATATCCATCCGAAAATATACGACAAGAGTTTCTACGGAGGAAACGGTTGAACCCGATATGGAGCAGTTGACGGTGGGGAAAGATCCAATTCCCGTGATTCCAGGCACATCCTGGGCTGGCGCCTTTAAACATCGTATGGAGGAATTTGATATTGATACAAACGGAGAGAACAGCATTTTCGGATATGTAAAAGGGGAAGGGAAAAATGAAAAAGCACGATCCCGCATCTTCTTTGGAGAATCACAATTGACAGGTGGTTCTTTTCAGACACTTTCCCGCAATGCGATCGATCGCTTTACGGGCGGAACGGTTGACGGGGCGCTCTTTACAGAGAGAACCTATTATGGAGGAACAACAGAACTTGTGATTGCATGGAGGTCGGATTCTCCCATGCTGGAGGCTGAGAAAAAGGCTCTCGCTGCTTCGCTTGCCGACTTGCATTTTGGCTTTCTTGCGATAGGCGGGGAAACATCGATCGGAAGAGGGATATTCTCGATTACGAAAATCAATGATGTTGACTTGCCAGACGAGGAGAGCAAGAACGGGGAAGCGGTTTATCAGAGACTTCTCTCAAAGATTGAGGAGGTGTTCAAATGACGGTTCAGGAGTTTTTGGAACAGGCAAAAGCGAAAATAGAAACAGGCGGATGTATGGCGGCCCTGACAGATGAATATCTTGTGGAAAACTGGCCCATACAAGAAGCTCTTTTGACCGGAAAAGAAGAAAAGTTGCTGGAACTTCGGATCTTCGGAAAACAGGGAGAATTGAGGCTTTCCAGATCAATCATAGGACAGGCGTTTTCGTTTCGAAGCATTTTCGACGAAGGCGTGGAAAAGGATGAGCGGGATCACTACGATGAATTGCAATATCTGGATATCGATGAGACTGCGGGAAAGGACGCGGAAGGCAATGTGACGGCGACCGGCGGAGGCAGCTACCGATCACCTGTAAATAATATCCGTGATGCGAAAATCCGTATCCGTTATTACCTTGGAAAATATGAAGAAACCGGCCAGTCCAGAATAGAAGACTGGCGCGTTGTTGAATTTGTGGAGGGAAGATAAGATGGCTGACAGTTCGTATTTTATCAATCCATATAATTTTATAGGAACAGATTTTGAGCGAGTGCCGGAAAGGAAACAGGCACCCAGGCATAGGGGAGGGAAGAGCGGTGTGCTTCATTGCGAGTTATACACAAAGGCCCCGCTTTCCATACCTGATGTGGCCGGATCGGATCTCTCAAAGAAGCATAAAGAATATGACTTCCTGCGTACGTCGGATGGCTATCCGATGATTCCGGGAAGTTCGATTCGAGGACCGATCAGAAGCATGTACGAAGCAGTTACAAACTCCTGCTTTTCCACGACCGATGAAACGCAAAGCGTTACTTATCGTACAAGAAAACCATTTGAGCCGGGACTTCTGTATAAGGATGCAGACGGTGTGATGCATCTGTATCGTGCAAAAAGATATATTTTTGGGGTGAGAGGGGGATCCTACAGCAGATATGACAAGGAAACGAAGCTGGCATTCATTGATTATGAAGACCTTGCAAGTTATGCCTATGGTCAGAAAGTGTTTGTCTCCGGCGTAAGGGATGAAAATGACAAGGAAGCAGTTTTCAAAACCCGCAGGGGACATCAGACGAAGAATGCTTTTATTGAAAAAATCCGCAAGGAACCCGACGCGGATCTTCAGGAGGGCTATATCTGTATCGGAGAACCGTTTAATAAGCGGAAGCATTTTGAAAGCGTTTTCGTGAAGAAAGAGGAGCTGGAGATTCCGACCACAGAAAGTGGAAAGTCCATGCTGGAAAAACCCATAAAGGACTTGAATGAGATCATCAAACTGTACAATGATGATAAACTGAACGCAAATGCAAAAGGAAAAAAGTTTTATAAAAACAGAAACTATAAAGCGATCAAGGAGGATACATATTATCCGATATGGTATCGATTGATGAAAGACGGCGAAACGATAAAGAATGTGCATTTGTCTGTAGCGAACATCGGTCGTGCAGCCTACACGAAAGACATGGGGGATATGCTGTCAGATCATAAAGCATGTGAGGACAGATCCCGTGTTTGCCCTGCGTGCAGCCTTTTTGGCATGATCGGAAAAGAATCAACCGGATCACGGGTGCGTTTTTCTGATGCTGTGATGGAACAGAAGCCGGCGAAATCACAAAAGGTCATATTAAAGGAGCTCTCAAGTCCGAAGCCATCCTATTTGCCCTTCTATCTGCGAGCAAAGGACGGTAAGTATGATGCGGACATTTCTTATGATAACAATGCATATACGCTTCGCGGGAGAAAGTTTTACTGGCATAACACAGCAAAGGAAGCATATTTGGAACCAAATGGGGAAAGAACGGAAAGAAATGCCTCTGTGGAACTGGTTTCGGCGAGACAGAAGTTTTCATTTTCGGTATATTATGATCATCTTTCTGAAACGGAGTTGGAGAATCTCATTTGGGTGTTGACGCTGGGAGAAAACGATCAATCAGGGAATCAGTGCCACAAAATCGGCCATGGGAAACCCATTGGACTTGGAAGCGTGAAGATAATTGTCAGATCCGTGGATGAAAGAGTTTTTGAAAATGGGGAATACAGGGTGGATCATCAGGAGAATCTGAATGTAAAAACGCCTGTGTATGCAAACGGCGACGTTCTTAAGCAGATACAGGAAATAACAGGGTTGAATGCCTGCACCTATTGTGTGGATTATCCCGGCGTAGTTGATAAGGATGGGATAAAATACTATGATGGTACCAACGAACACGCATCTCATCAATGGTTCACCAATAATTTCTCGTTGGGAAATCCGCCAAAACAAGCGCTTCCGAGGATAGGTGGACAAAATAATGAGAAACTGGCTTTGCGATGGATGTCAGAGGAGCAAGGCGGAAGTGCTCCTTATGCAACCGGAAAGAAGACGGGGAACCAGACAGGGAAGGGGTTCGTCTATAAAAAGGATGTTCTTTATACCGGACAAGTCAGTGGGTATAATGAACAAAAGACGGTGGCGTTTATTAAACTTGATAATGGTGGGAAGGCTGCGTTGTACTATAAGGACATACATGCTTCTTGGGGGCATATCGACCGCATTTTGAGGCAGGAGCAGAAGGTTGTTCTGAGTTATCTTGGAAAAGATCAGGGAAAATATGACAAGTGGAAATTGGAAAAGGAGGGAAACTAGGAATGGCGACAGCAACTTATGACAATCTGTCAAAACAGATAGATATGCTTTCTTATGCGGATCGTATTCGATTGCTAGACAAGATTGTCCGGTCTTTGAATGTTCCGAAGGATAGGAAAAGGACAAAAACATCAAATCCGGAGGACGTATTCGGTTTATGGAAGGAACGCGACATTTCTGTTGAATCGTTGCGTAAAGAAGCTTGGGGGCGGAATTAATGCTTTATTTGTGTGACACATGTGTTTTGATTGATTACCTTAAAGGGAAAGACGGCGTCCGAAATAAACTGATCAAGGACTGGGATGCGGGGCTCGGAATGTCGGCGGTTACTTACATGGAATTAATGGTAGGGGCATTTAATAAGCAAGAGGCGCAGAAGATCCGAAAAGCGTTTCGGGATATCGAAATGGTAGAAATCACGGCAAGCATCTCGATAAAGGCAAGGAATCTTGTTGATCAATACACAAAAAGCCATGGGCTCTTGATACCGGATGCACTGATAGCGGCAACCGCAATAGAGTTGGATCTTCCGTTGTACACGGAGAATGTTTCTGATTTTCGATTCATTTCCGGGTTGATGTTGACGTAGAGATTTCAAAAGCCAAAAAATGTGGCTTAAACGTAAAAATTCAGAATATTCTGTGAATTATGCACAGAAATGGATTCTGAAATCCTTTGTTTAAGCGGATTTCGAGAAGGTACCGTGGAAATGAAGGAAGCCCGATGAAGGGCATTGAAACGTGCAACGTGCGAATCCGGACCACTTCTTTTTCTCCGTGGAAATGAAGGAAGCCCGATGAAGGGCATTGAAACGCGCCCATGAGGATAAGGGCGTTTGAAAAATCAAAGGGGTGGAAATGAAGGAAGCCCGATGAAGGGCATTGAAACGTCCTGTCCACGTGAATCCATGCTCGATCATGCGATGTGGAAATGAAGGAAGCCCGATGAAGGGCATTGAAACGGGGCAACCGACGGGGTCGGCGTCACCGGGTCAACCGAGTGGAAATGAAGGAAGCCCGATGAAGGGCATTGAAACTCACCAAACCCATTCGATTTCATTACAGTTGCAAGGGAGTGGAAATGAAGGAAGCCCGATGAAGGGCATTGAAACGTTTCAGAGCCTGATCCAGCATTTATGATCTTTATGTGGAAATGAAGGAAGCCCGATGAAGGGCATTGAAACTGATTCCTTTTTTCTTTGCGAAATCTGATATAGATGTGGAAATGAAGGAAGCCCGATGAAGGGCATTGAAACCAACCGACGGTGTCGGATCAACTGACGGTGTCGGATCAGTGGAAATGAAGGAAGCCCGATGAAGGGCATTGAAACCTTCCGAAGCAGCAGTTCCAAACTCATCCAGTTTTCTGTGGAAATGAAGGAAGCCCGATGAAGGGCATTGAAACCGGTCTTTCCGGCGCCAAGCGGCTTCAATTTCTATGTGGAAATGAAGGAAGCCCGATGAAGGGCATTGAAACAACAAGAGCCAATTCATCAAATTCGAAAATTTTTAAGTGGAAATGAAGGAAGCCCGATGAAGGGCATTGAAACTTTCATCGGGCACCGTATCCGCTGCGCTTGATTCTGTGGAAATGAAGGAAGCCCGATGAAGGGCATTGAAACATTCCTTTTTGAGTCATAAGACTCCTTTCTCCACCGTGGAAATGAAGGAAGCCCGATGAAGGGCATTGAAACAGCTCTTTCCAGGAGCTTCCCTCCGCAACGTCTAGTAAGTGGAAATGAAGGAAGCCCGATGAAGGGCATTGAAACGCTCCGAAATGGCCCTTACTACAAAATTTATTTTTTGTGGAAATGAAGGAAGCCCGATGAAGGGCATTGAAACACGCCATCATTGCTTTTCTTATGGCGTTTTCGATCTGTGGAAATGAAGGAAGCCCGATGAAGGGCATTGAAACCAGTGTTGTAAAAAGTGTAAAATTTTAAAAAACGCCGTGGAAATGAAGGAAGCCCGATGAAGGGCATTGAAACATTTTTGGAGGATATGGCAATCCTCCTGGAGATGACGCGTGGAAATGAAGGAAGCCCGATGAAGGGCATTGAAACCTCCTCCGGCCAAAGGCGCGGGCGCAAACGGTAGATGTGGAAATGAAGGAAGCCCGATGAAGGGCATTGAAACATGGCCCTTACTACAAAATTTATTTTTTTCTCCATACTGTGGAAATGAAGGAAGCCCGATGAAGGGCATTGAAACATCCCCGCCCCGTTAGCACAATTCGCATATTTTATCGTGGAAATGAAGGAAGCCCGCCTCAGGGCATTGAAAAAACATCGGTATCAATGACCGGTGTTTTTTTATACCCAAATACGCAGGAAAGGAGGGAGGAAAAAGAACACGTTGGAAACCGGAAGGGCTGAAATGGGCAGTCTAACCGGCTTTTTTTATGGAGGACAAAAACATGTCAAAGAGACTGAAACAGATCACAAAGGAATGGATGGAGCTGGAACGCAGAACCTTCGAGCAGCGCGCGATTGCGGATCGCTTCTATGACGAGCATCTAATGAGCCTGATTGAGGGGGATTTCATCAGGCGTAACAAGGAGGAAGTGTTCGAGAAGGTGCATCATCTGGTGATGTCCGTGGGAACATCCTATGAGCCCATCGTTTTGAACCTGAAGTTGTTGAAACCGGAACACGTACTGTTCCTTTATACGGAGAAGTCGGAGCAGACGCTGGAAAAGGTTGTATCCTACTGCGAGCTGTCGCCGAGGATATACGAGAAGAGGAAGATCAGCGAGGTGGAACCAATGGAGATCTACCGCATTGTGAAGCAGATTTATCTGTACTGGGAGAACCCGGAACGGATGTACATTGATTTTACGGGAGGAACAAAAGCGATGGCGGTGGCAGCGGCGCTTGCCGGCACCATGATTGATGTGCAGATGATCTATGTCGCGTCGGATGATTACCTTGTGGATTTCAGGAAACCGCGTCCGGGTTCAGAGAAGCTGATCTACATCGAAAACCCCATGGTGGAATTTGGAGATATGGAGATTGATAAGGCTTTTACGTTGTTCCGGAAATATAATTTTGCAGGCGCTGCCGAGCGGCTGGAGTTGTTGAAGGAGACCATTCCGGAGCCGGATCTGAGACAACAATTGAATTTTGCTTATCTTCTTGCACGCTGTTATGAGCAGTGGGATTCTCTTGCTTTTGAGGAAGCGGCAGGTTATGCAACGCGATTATGCGCAGAGCTTGATCGTGACAGAAAAACGCACCGTCGTTTTTTGCTGATGGATTGTGTGAAACTACTGCATGAACAGAAACGAATGCTGGAAGAACTACGGTCGATCCCAGGATTTTTGAAAGAACGGCAGAACATGGAGATATTAAGAAACGGATCCGTGATTCATGCGTTGATGTTTACCATGCTACAGAATGCAGAGACTAGAAGAGAGCAGGAGAAGTACGACATGGCAACACTGCTTCTCTACCGTCTGCTCGAGATGATTGAGCAGCGTCGGCTTTCTCATTATGGCCTTTATGCATCAGATATGGATTACAACGCGCTGCATGTAGACAGGAAACGTACACCGGAAGCGGCGGAGATGTCTGCTGAGGAGAGGTTGGAATGGTTGAAAAATGAGAATTTTGCGATCAAGCAGGCACTTTTTCCGAAGAGCAGAAATGCCTATCTGCCGGATCAGATTGCACTTCTGGATGGCTTCATGCTCCTGGCGGCGTTGCGGGATCCTCTTATGGAAGTGAAAAAGGGAACGACGCTTGATCTTCTAAAGCGAATCCGGGCAAATGTGGGACTGCGAAATCACTCGATTTTTGCACACGGCCTCGGACCGGTAGGGAAAGAGATTTATCTGAAATTTGAGCTCTTTGTAAAGGAGATGTTTCGGAATCTGTGTCAACTGGAAAAGGTAGATTACGAAGCATATAGAGAGGTCTTCCGTTGGATCCAGCCGTTGGATTCAGACTATTACGGGAAGGGGGAGAAATGATGTCAGCTATCTATATCAAGGAACAGGGTGCTTTTATCCAAAAAAGCGGAGAACGGATCGTCGTATCAAAGAACAGTGCAAGACTGTTTGAAATTCCGGCTTTTCAGATCGATAATCTCTGCCTGATCGGAAACGTTCAGATCAGCACACAGGCACTGCACATGCTGATGGAGAAGGGAGTAGATGTAAGTTACTTAAGCTATTCGGGGAAGTACCTCGGACACACCGCAGCTGATGCGTCACGCAATATCTTTCTTCGATTTGAACAATACCAGATGTATCTGGACGAGGAACGACGCCTGTCCATGGCGCGGCGCATCACGGAGAACAAAATCCAGAACCAGATGGAAGTGATCAAACGGCACCGCTGGACAGCGACGGGATATGACTGGAAAAACGATGTCCGCCAAATGGAACGGAATTTGGAGAAGCTTTCCAAAACGAGAACACCAAATGAGATCCTCGGTGTGGAAGGCATTTGCAGCAATATTTATTTCCGATCTTTCGGGCAGATGCTGCATTGTGATTTTACCTTTAGCGGAAGGAATCGAAGGCCGCCGCGGGATCCGGTCAATGTCATCATCAGTCTGGCATACACTCTCCTGACAAAGGAGCTGTGCAATGCTTTGGATACAGAATCTTTTGAGCCATATCTGGGATTTTTACATGGTATCCGCTACGGTAGAAAATCTCTGGCACTGGATATCATTGAAGAATTTCGGCAGCCGGTGGTGGATCGCCTCGTAATCATTCTATTCAATAAGCGGATGATCGGGAAATATGACTTTGAGTTCCCGGAGGAGGATCGTGTGGTTTTGACAGAGGATGGATTTCGGAAGTTCTGTACAGAATACGAGCGCTGGATGAACGGGAGGAACAGCCTTTCCGGGAATCTATCTTTCCGAAATCTGATCCGTAGTCAAGTAAAGGAACTGAAAAAGGCGATCACAAAGCATCTGGAATATAAGCCGTTTCGTTGGAGGGAAGACCATGTATCTGATCAGTTATGACATCACCAACACAAAGATCCGGACAAAGATCGCAAAAACCTTGGAGGGTTATGGGCGTCGTGTACAGTACAGCGTGTTTGAATGCGATATCAGCCAGAAACAGTTTGAAAGTCTTTACCAAAAGTTGATGGAGTTGATGAAAAAGGAGAAGGAAGGGAACATCCGGATCTATCAGCTCTGTGTGAACTGCATGGCGAAGTTGATGACCATCGGGATTTTTGTACCGGTTTTTACGGAGGAAGAAGAAAACCTGTTTATTATCTGAAAGGGGGCAATTATGAGTTTATACAGTCGAATCATTGATCTGCAAAAGCTGCAGGAAGCATGGAAACATGTACGGAAGAATAAGCCTGCAGCCGGTGTAGACGGAGTAACTTATGAGCAGTACGAGGAAGGAGGAAAGGAAAATTTGAAACAATTGCATCTGGAGCTTGCGGAAAAGACCTATGAGACGCTGCCGGTTAAGCAGGTGGTGCTGTATCGCGGAGAAAAGGCGAGAACCATTGCGTTGTATTCCATGCGGGACAAAGTGGTGCAGCAGTCAATCGCGGTGGAACTTGGTAAGATTTATCAGAGTCGTTTTCCGAAGAACTCCTATGCATATCAAAGTGAGCGATCGGCACTGACTGCGATAGGGGATATTGAAGAAGAGATAGGAGGTGGGAAGTATCAATTTGTGCTGCGCGCGGACATCACAAAGTACTTCGACCGTATCCGATGGGAGAAGCTGCAGGAAATCCTTTCTGTGGATATCAGAGAAGACGATGTGATGGAGTTGATCCGGCAAAGTGCATGTACACGCATTCTAAATGAGACCAGCGGAGAGATTACAGAGCAGACCGTCGGGATTCATCAGGGGTCCGGTATCGCGCCTGTACTCTCAAATATCTATCTTCTTGCGTTTGATCGCTGGCTTTCCGATGAGGCCGGGTTTTATGCGCGCTATTCTGATGATTTTATCATACTGGGAGAAAGTGTGGAACAGCTGCGCAAACTTTCCGGGGAGATTGTGACGCGGTTGGAGATGCTGGGATTGGAACTGAATCAGAACAAAACGAAGCTTGTGGATCTGAGGGAGGGATTCGATTTCCTTGGTTATCATTTTGATGCTGAGGGAAAATCCATCCCGTCAAAAGCGGAGGAGAGCCTGTCGGGGCGAGTGGAGATGATGTGGCTGACCACCGGGGAGATTGGCATTGAAGAAAAACTGAAAAAAGCCTATGAGATCATTGGAGGTTGGGAACAGTACTTTCGCGGCGAACGGGAGCCGGGATCCATTCTCGAATATGCCGCCATTGTGAAGGCAGTCGGGAAAAAGGAAGAGTGTCTGGAGACGTTGATCAAACAGCGCTATCCGCTTTCCAATATCTATCACGATGTAATGGTGTACCTTGCTGACTTCTGGAAAAATCGTGGGGAAGAGGCCATGGAATTGATGGAGTACGAGCAGTTCTTCGGAATCTGGCAGGAAGAAAGTCCCGTGACGAAGGGGACGAGGGAACTTCTGGAATTCTATCGGAAATATGTGATCCTGCCGGATCGGGACACAGCACTGGAAATCATGCAGACCTACACGGATGACAAGTGCTATCAGAAGGCCGAGTTCTGGCAGCAACAGGCGGAAAAGGAAGAAAAGAAAGCAACCGAGTTTCAGGGTTTTGTATCAGAGGAAAAGGAAGAGGATCACCCGCTTCTGATCAATCAGGCGACTGCCGGGAAAGTCCTGCGTACATTCGCCGGGAGAGAGGATCTCTATGCTTTGGAGATGATCAATCAAAACCGGCGCAGGCGAACGGAGCCGCAGTTGCAGCCTCTGACGGAGCACATTGTGATGCAGCATCTTCAAAAGGGACGGACGATTGCGACCTTTGTACAACGCCCCAATCAGACCGTACACTATATGGTTTTTGACGTGGATATTTCCAAGAAGATTCTGCTACGGTTTGATCGTGACAGCAGCGAGTTCAGGCAATATGTGGAAAAGGCATGGGAAAAGACGGATGAACTCCTGAAGATCCTGGATGGCTTTGGCATGAAGGGGTATCCGGAGTACTCCGGGAATCGGGGCTTTCATATCTGGCTTTTTTTGACGGAGTGGATTCCGGTGCGTTACGCGAATATGTTCTGTGAAGTGCTGGAAAGTAAGCTTTCGACAGATCCGGAACAGAATATCACAGTGGAGTTCTTTCCGAACAAGACACGCGTGAGGGAAGGGAAACCCGGACAGACCATCAAGGTGCCCTTCGGGCTGCATCCCAATACCGGAGAGCGTTCATATTTTGTGGATGAGGCCGGTCGGAAGATCACGAATATCAACTATATGATGGACTCCATCGCACGGTTTTCGCTGAAATCCATCAAACAGGTGCTGGCCGTCAACACCGGTATTCAGGAAAAGATTGAGAAACGGGAGATTGTGCTCGATGCAGAACTGCAAGCCAAAGCGTCTGAAGCGGTTTCCGAAGTATTAAGCGGGTGCACCCTTGTTCGTTATCTTTGTCAGAAATCGGCGAGTACCGGTTATCTTTCCCATTTTGAACGGCTGACGCTTCTTTATGTGTTCGGGCATTTGGGAGAGGAGGGGAAGGACTTTCTTCATAAGGTCATGACCTGTACATTGAATTACCGTTATCATGTCACGCAGAAGTTTATCGATCGAATGCCGGAAAAGCCCGTCAGTTGCCTGAAGCTCCGCGACCAGTATAAGAAGCTGACTGCGGAAATCGGATGCAGCTGTGCCTTTCGCTCCGCAAAAAACTGTTATCCGTCTCCGGTGCTTCATGCGATCACAGGGGCCGGAGATCTGGAGGATGGAATTACACTTCCTACCAGCAGAACGCTGACTAAGGAAAAGGAGAAAAAAGCGGTTCAACAGATGAATATCCATACAAAGGCACAGGAACTTGCAACTCGGATTCTGGAGTTGAAGAAACAGAAGCGCTTGCTTGATAAATCGATCGGGAAGATCGAGATGGAGCTTGGCGACATGTTTGATGAGGCTGGAATCGATTGCCTTGAGGTTGAAATGGGAATGCTTACAAGGAGAAAAAAGGAGAACGGATATGAATGGGTGATTGAGATCTGAATCATATGGAGGCTGCGGCGTAAAATCTTTACGCCGCAGCATTTTGAGATTAACCTGCAGGGTTACTGGCTCCTTATGGCGTTTCATTCTATGTTTAGGTCGTAGAAAAAATTATGGAGAGATGGTTGTTATGAAAGTTGAATTTACGAAGGAAAAGTTGAAGAGAAAAAGGGAACAACTCATCCAGGAGATGGAGTTCATTTCCGACGATGCCGCCGTAGGACAGATTCTTTTGCTGACAGGCGAAACACTGATTGACAATGTTGATTATGGCATGAAGCAGGATTATTAGTATTGATGAGCACATTCGCGCTTACAGGCTGTGGAGACGTATATATTAATACGGGAAACGCAGAAACGGATGTAGAATTCATTAATGAAGATGATAAAAAGAATAATGTATCAGATGAGAATATCAATGAAAGCGAAAATGGTGACGCTGTAAATGATGATCCGGAAAGTAGCCAGGTAGATGAGGCTGAAAAATTGTTTGAAAAAGCAATCGCAGGTGATATTATCGTAAATGCCTGCTATGAAGATGGAACAGATATATCTTTCTATATACCGGATTTACCGGATGATCCGGATGATTTTGATTCCTACCGGATAGGAGAAAGAGTAGATCTCGATAATGATGGTGTCAAAGAGCTTATCATCAATGGACCTTATGGCGGAAAATATCTGGATGCAAGGGATGGGGGTGTATATCAGCTTGCAGAAGGTGAAGGAACCGCGGGATTATTATGCTATGTGGAGTATAATGGGAAGACATATATCTGTCATGTAGATAATTCTCACGGTGGCAGGGAAATATTTCAGATGGATCAGTATAATGGCAACGGAGACATCGTTGAGTCTACTTCCTTAATGGCGGAATACTGGGATTATATGGAGTTTAATGAACAAGCAGCGGATTGTCACTTTGGAGATAAACATATTTCAACGGAAGAATATCTGGAACTCAGGAAAGAGATTTTTGGTTACTGATGCCACGGTGTATATATCTCTCAGCACTTTCAAGGACCTGCAGGACGCAGGTCTTTCTGTTATTTTTCCGGTTCTTTTTAGCCCATGGGGTTACTGCCCCTTTTCTTTTTTACGATCTATAATCAGATCAACAAAAAACGTAAGGAATGACGATCATGGCAAAGACAAGAGAAATCCAGTGTATCCATTATGTTTGCGAAGGGAAATGCGATCTCGGGAAGGAAGGGACGTTCTGGCATCATTGCCAGACATGTAAGACCTATAAGGAGAAGCCGGGAGCGTTGCCTGCGCGTGTGGATACAAGAAAGAAGAAACTGGAACGGATAAAAAACAAAGAATTTCGAAAGGAATACTGATATCCCATGCAAAGAAACAATGGAGGCGTACGATGAGAGATTTGTTTTATTACGAAATAAGGAAAAGAGTGGAGGAAATACGCGATATCGAAAACGGTTCGACTATAGACAGCACCACCGGTGGCATGGAATCTCGGAAAATGCTGACTGATACAGTAGAACTTCTTTTGGATCTTTCCGAGACGTCGAGAAAGGAGGGGCTTCTTGCTCTTGAAGAACGAGCCTTTGCGTTGGACGAGTTTTCCGGATCCAAATATCTGAAGAAGATGCTGATGCTTGTCGTGGATGGCACGGATCCGGAGCATGTTGAGGAAATAACCCTTGCGAGGTATTTTGCGTCAAACAGCAGAGGCTATGAGGCGTTCCAGTACCTCATTATGATGTATGGTGTATTGGGAATACAGTCGGGTATGAATCCGAGGGTTTTGAAAGAGTCGCTTGAAAATCTGCTTCCCGAAGAAATCGCGGATGAATATGAGCGGTTAAATGAAGCAAAGGAGTTGACCGAGAAGCAGGTAGCGAAGGAAGACGAGCCGGACATGAGTGTGGTGGAGAAGCTTTGCGGAGGCGATACAATCGCTCAACCCGGTGACAGGTATTACTATGTCGTCAGGATGGTGGAGGATCTCATATCACAACTCGATGAACAGGCAGTACAACGTATTTTGCAGGATGTGAAAAACCATGATCTTGCCTGCGCTATGAAAATCCTTGGAGGAGGGGCAAGAAGCATTATTTTTCGAAATATTTCTAAGCGTCTTGCGGTTATGATAGCGGAAGATATGAACTATATGGGACCTGTAAGAGTCCGTGACGCAGGGGAAGCATGCCGGAATATACTATTGACTCTTTTGAAGCTGGTGGAGCAGGGAGACATCTTTTGCGAGGAGGACTTGATTGTTCGCGAGATGGCAACTGTTTTTATGGAAAAAGAGGATGGGGAAAACAGGCAGACGATCCGCGAGTCTGAGGACAAGCTTTATCATCTATGGCAGGAATACCTTGACAGTTCCAACAGGAGCATATGAATTTGCGATTGAGATTAGCCTGCAGGGTTACTGTTTCTTTATGACGATTCAATCTATAATCTGGTCATACAATAAACCGGGTATTCCGGGAAAGGAGGAGACTATGATACTGCTTGTGATAATAGGAATTGTATTTGCTGTTTTGTTTGTCATAGGATTCGTTTTTTCCATTCTGGATCCCTACGATGACGGATTTGCAGATGCATTTTTAGACACTTTATTGATCTGGAGCATTTTTGATTGTATGAATAGAAGGGATGATGACATATGGTAGCAGCAACAATCGGAGGGATATCATGGTAAAAACAAGGAATTCATCAATAACATTGCTGATAATTTCAGCCGCAATGGTACTTGGCGGATGTGGCACCGCAGTAACACAAAGCACAGAAGATTCAGGCGCAAAGCCCGAGATGGAAACCGCGGTTATGGAGGAAAGACAGGAAAAACAAGCAGATCAGGCATCTGAGGAAACCGAGGAGGATACGGAAACCCAAAAGGATACAACTGCCGGCCCGGAGCTGGAGGCGTATGCGAACTATATTTATGAAGAAGGATATCTTGGAGAGAACGCTGACCGGGATATCTACTTTCCGCAGCTGACCGGCGCGGAGGATGCAAGGTTTTTGCTTCGTGACATTGACAGTGATGGGGTGTATGAACTCTATCTTTGCGGGACGATTGAAGAAGGGGGTACCTATTATCCGGCGTATTGCTTCCTCGATTGCGAAGAGGACAAGGTACAGGCGCTGGCGGAACAGTACTACCAGCAGAGGATGAACACCAGCTTCTTAAACAACAACTACTTCTGCCGTTATGAAGAGGCACTGGCATCTGTTCCGTTTTGTTATCCGCAAGAGGAACTGAATGGTTACAATCCGAATGAGGATAAATGGTCGAGCTTCTATAACGATCTCTATCTGTGGAGCCCCGATCCGGGTAAGGAAGAGGTTCATTTGTCTTCTGAGGGCGGCGGATACTATCGCGGAGACCAGTATGTCTCATGTCCCCAGGTTTATGTTTTTAACGGAGAGGAGATCGCGGAAGAGGAGTATCTGGAAATAGAAAACCGCTATACAGAGGATGCGTATATTCCGGCGTCTGAGTTCCAGCCGCTGTCAAAGGAGGCGCTTCTTGTTGGAGAAATAATGCAGGACTCGGAAGAGGGCGATGTGGATCTGATGGCGCTTTTGGAAAGCATTGAAGGTGATTATGCCGATGATACAGATCCGGAGCTCCCCCGTATGTTTACGATCGGACGCGATGGCATGAACTGGATCGGTGGGTATCCCGTTACGGCAGACGATGTGGTAGACTATGGAGAGGACTATATACTTTTTCAGGATGAGAGCGGGTTTTACTACAAAGTGATGATCACAAAGGATGCTTTATTTATCAGCTACGGAAAAACACCGGCAGCTATAGTAAACGGTGCGGTGATTGATAGAAGCACAAGGAGTACGTATTAATGAGGAAACAACGATAGAAACAGTATTAAGAGAGATTTTGTTGAAAGTGAAAGACGAAAAACCTGACGGGAAGAAGATCGAAGAGATGCAGAAGGCTTTTGATCTTGCAGAGGATGTGGAACGGCTTGCCGGAAAACGAGGTATGGTTGGTGTGCAGGAGGCGATCCAGGACGGGTACTTTCCGAAAGATATAAAGGACGCGGACTTCTTTGCAAAACTGTTATCCGTGCCTTTTTCACAAGATCTCCAGATCAGCCTTTTGGAGATTTTCCTTGCCAAATACACCTATGACGATCCGGAAGGGCTGGATGCCTTTATCGACTATATCTATTACCGGACAGCGTCTGTCGCACAGGAGAATCCGGATCTTCGCATGCTGTCAGCGCGTCTATGCTCGCTCCTTCCGGAGGAGATGCAAAAGAACCTTAATGTGTGTGATTTCATGCGTAAAAGCTGCTTTGCGGAATACGAAGAGAAAGCGGTGTCGGATAATCCACCCTGCCAGGAGCTCAATGATCCCTCAGCGATCTCGTCACGGGAACGACTGGAGGGATATCTGAACCGGATGGATAATCGCTCGATCCAGCGGATGCTGCGGGAAGTGCAGAACAATGATCTTGGCGTGGCATTAAAGGGCTGTCAGCCGGAAATGGCGAAAGTCGTGCTTGAAAACCTGTCTAAGATGCTTCGGGCGATGATCCTGGAGGATATGGAGTTCATGGGGCCGGTGCGTGAAACGGATATCGCAGACGCGATGGATGGCATGTCTGATCTTGTCGCAAAGCTTATAGAGGAAAAGGAAATCGTGCTTCTGGATGAGGACAGGGAGGAATGATGAAATATCCGATACCTGCCTACGACAAAAAGAGCAGGGAATGGCGTTTGAATCTGGATGATAAGTCCGACTATGAAAGTGGACCTGTGGAGATCATTGCTGGTGATTTTATCCGCAATAATTTCTACTATCCGCTGGAAAAAACAAAGCCGGACGGAACGCAGAATCATTGCCATTCCTTTGATGAGGTCATAGAGTTTGTTATAAAGCATCCAAAGGAGTTTTCGATTGAGGATGATCCGGAGTACTACTCAAAGCAACAGATCCGATTTTTAACGGAGCTTCAAAGAAAGATTTTGTTTGTAAAATGAAGATGCTTATATCCGTTCGATTACACTGAGGAAAGGGGAAGCAGAAAACGAGAATTGAGGATTTCATAAAAAGGGCTTGCAAATCCGCCCGCGATATGATATTTTATAAAGGCTGTTTATACAAATGTCTTATGCTGCTACATAAGGCGAATGAATAAAGAGTGAAAGAGGTGAAAGAAAATGAGAGAAGGAATCCATCCGGATTATTATCAGGCGACAGTGACCTGTAACTGCGGTAATACGTTCACAACAGGCTCCACAAAGCAGGAGATCCACGTCGAGATCTGCTCCAAGTGCCATCCGTTCTATACGGGACAGCAGAAGGCGGCACAGGCACGCGGACGTATCGAGCAGTTCAACAAGAAGTACGGAATGAAATAGATTTCGTAAATCAGATTTGGCGTATGGTTTGCAGGTTGAGGTTTTATAATCTCAACCTGTTTCCGTATAAAAAAACCTTTTTTCAACCGGAGGTTTTATGAGATATAGCGGTATCGGCGGACAGGCGGTCATGGAAGGTGTCATGATGAAGAACGGTGACAACTATGCAGTCGCGGTCCGTAAAAACGACGGAGAGATCGTCGTTGAAAAAAAAGAGATCAAAAAAAGCCCCCAGATCAAAGCCGTGGAAAAGATACCTCTCCTGCGGGGGGTGGTCGGCTTTGTTGACTCTCTGGTCCTCGGAATGAAGAGCCTCATGTTCTCTTCCA
Organism: Lachnospiraceae bacterium; assembly: GCA_045657665.1. GTDB lineage: Bacteria > Bacillota > Clostridia > Lachnospirales > Lachnospiraceae > RUG12461. Next base: position 90,989 of record JAZOTN010000038.1, read on the forward strand.
CTTTTTTTGAAGACGAGGAGGACGAAAAAGAGAAAAAGCAGATTGATCCCGAGAAGGCAAAAAAGAGGGAAAAGGCGGAAATCACGGGAACGGTGCTCCTTTCCATCGTGATCGCCATAGCGGTGTTCATGCTCCTCCCCTATTATGCATCCATGTTTTTTTCACGCTGGATCAGTTCCGGCGTTGCACTTGCGTTTATTGAAGGAGGCATCCGGCTTTTGCTGTTCTTCCTGTACATCTGGGGCATCTCCCATATGGAGGATATCCGGCGTGTGTTCATGTATCACGGATCGGAGCACAAGTGTATCAACTGCATCGAGCACGGGCTCGATCTTACCGTTGAAAATGTGCGGAAAAGCTCCCGTCAGCATAAACGTTGCGGAACAAGCTTTCTGCTTATCGTGATGCTGGTTTCCATCGTGCTGTTTGCCTTTATTCAGGTCGACAGCCGTATCCTGCGCGTGGTCCTTAGGATTGCTCTGATCCCGGTAGTCGCCGGTGTTTCCTATGAGTTCATCCGCGTTGCCGGAAGAAGCGATAATCCTGTGATCAATGTACTGAGTCAGCCGGGACTCTGGCTGCAGAATATGACAACGCGGGAACCGGACGATTCCATGATCGAAGTCGGGATCCGCTCGGTGGAAGCCGTTTTTGACTGGAAGGAATATGTGGAACGGATCCGGAAAGAGGACGGCGAAAAAAGCTGCGTTCCGTCACCCGGGGAGGAGGCTGTGTCATGACGTACCGGGAAGCACTGAATGCCGGAGCGGAGATCCTGGAACACGCAGGTGTGCCGGATCCGAAACTGGACAGCTGGTATCTGCTGGAAAATGTCTGCGGCATCAAACGAAGCGAATTTTATCTGAAGGAAAACGACGAGCTTTCCGTTGAGGATCAGCAGCATTTTGAAACGGCTCTGAAAGAGCGCGGGACGAGAGTGCCTCTCCAGTACATCCTCGGAACACAGGAATTCATGGGGCTTTCCTTTCAGGTCAATTCCAGTGTCCTGATTCCAAGACAGGATACGGAAACGCTGGTGGAGCTTGTTCTATCCTCTCTCTCGGGAGATGATGAAAAAGAGTATTCCGTCCTCGATCTCGGAACAGGCTCCGGATGCATCGCCGTCTCCATCAAAAAGAACCGTCCCGGCATCCGGATGACGGCAAGTGATGCAAGCAAGCAGTCACTCCTTGTGGCAAAAGAAAACGCAAGAGCCCACGGCATAGAAGTGCGTTTCATCCGAAGTGATCTTTTTGAGAATATCAATGAACGGTTTGACCGGATCGTTTCGAATCCTCCTTACATAAGGACAGCGGATATCCTGGGACTTGAACCCGAAGTTTCGACCTTTGAGCCGGTAGCTGCGCTGGACGGGCACGAAGATGGGCTGTATTTTTACCGGAAGATCGCGGAAACGGCAGCAGACCATCTGAATGAAAACGGGATGGTGTTCCTTGAGATCGGCTGCGATCAGGGAAAAGATGTATCAAGGCTCCTTTCCGATTCGGGTTTTCGCGATGTACAGGTACGGAAAGATCTGACCGGAAATGACCGTGTAGTATCCGGAGTGACTCCGGGACATGCATAGCCGGGGAACGGGCATTTTCTGACGATGCGCTTAATGATGCAAAGGAAGCCGGGAGCATTCTCCCGATCAGAGAAAAGAGGTTGTCATGTTTGATAAATTGGAAGATCTGCTAAAACGATATGAGGAACTGATGAATGAGCTTGCGGAGCCGGGGGTCGCAGACGATCCCGCGAAGTTTAAGAAGCTCATGAAAGAACAGAGTGACCTGATGCCGCTCGTGGAAGCGTATCAGGCATATAAGAAAAACCAGCAGGATATCGAAGACGCTCTTCTTCTCATTGACGAGGAGTCCGATGAGGAAATGAAGGAAATGGCACGGGAAGAACTCGCCGAAGCAAAGTCGAAAACCGAGGAACTAGAGGGGCGGCTCAAGGTTCTGCTTCTTCCAAAGGATCCGAACGACGACAAGAACGTGATCGTGGAGATCCGTGCCGGTGCCGGCGGTGATGAAGCCGCACTCTTTGCTGCCGAGATCTACCGTATGTATGTGCATTATGCGGAAAGCCGGCGCTGGAAGGTGGAGCTCCTTGAGGTGGATGAGATCGGTATCGGCGGCATGAAGTCGGTGAACTTCATGGTAAGCGGCGACGGTGCCTATTCCTATCTGAAATATGAGTCCGGCGTCCACCGTGTACAGCGGGTACCTGAGACCGAATCCCAGGGACGTATCCACACCTCTACGATCTCCGTGGCGGTCATGCCCGAAGCGGAGGATGTGGAAGTAGAGATCAATGAGAAGGATATCCGGATCGATGTCATGCGCGCTTCCGGAAACGGCGGCCAGTGTGTCAATACAACGGACTCCGCGGTACGACTGACGCATTACCCGACAGGGATCGTGATCTACAGCCAGACGGAGAAATCACAGCTCCAGAATAAGGATAAGGCCTTCGCACTGCTTCGCGCGAAGCTCTACGATCTGGAGCTCCAGAAACAGCAGGATGCTCTCTCTGCAGAGCGGCGCAGCCAGATCGGAACGGGAGACCGTTCGGAGAAGATCCGCACATACAATTTCCCGCAGGGACGTGTGACGGATCACAGAATCGGGCTGACGCTTTATAAGCTGGAAAAGATCATGAACGGAGACATTCAGGAGATCATCGATGCATGTATCGCAGCCGATCAGGCAAAGAAGCTCGCGAAGATGAACGATGTCGCATAAAGATTACAGAGTATCAAAAAAGCTGGCGGAAAATCCGCCGGCTTTTTTTAATGAATAATCATTTTTATATCAGTCTCTTCCGCTTCACGATCTGAACAAAGTCGTGGTTGCTCCGCGTATTCACGAACATGTTGAGGATGTTTTCAACAGCTTCGTCGGTACGCATGCCGTTCATCGCACGCCGCATAGCGTTGACCGCCTCCTGTTCTTCCGCGTCCAGAAGCAGATCCTCTCTTCTCGTACCCGATTTTACAATGTCGATTGCGGGGAAGATGCGGCGCTCGGAAAGCTTACGGTCCAGGATCAGTTCCATATTGCCGGTACCCTTGAACTCCTCGTATACCACATCATCCATCTTGCTTCCTGTATCGATCAATGCCGTTGCCAAGATCGTAAGACTACCACCCTCTCTCATGTTTCGTGCTGCACCAAAGAAACGCTTCGGCATATGGAGCGCTGCCGGATCAAGACCGCCGGAAAGGGTGCGCCCACTTGGCTGAACGGTAAGGTTATATGCCCTTGCAAGCCTTGTAATGGAATCCAGAAGGATCATGACGTCCCTCTTGTGCTCAACGAGACGTTTCGCTCGTTCGATCACCATCTCCGAAACGCGTTTATGGTGCTCTGCAGTCTCATCAAAGGTTGAATAAATGACTTCCACATTCGGAGCTTCCAACGCTTCCCGAATATCCGTCACTTCCTCCGGACGCTCATCTATGAGAAGGATCAGAATATGCATGTCAGGGTTATGCCGCACGACTGCCTTTGCCACTTCCTTAAGAAGCGTAGTCTTGCCGGCCTTCGGGGGTGATACGATCATGCCGCGCTGCCCTTTCCCGATCGGGGAAACCAGATCCACAATACGTGTGGCAACGCCGCCTCCCGGAAGCTCCAGCCGAAGCCTCTCATCCGGAAAGATCGGGGTCAGATCCTCGAAGTTCTTTCTCTGCATAGCCATTTCCGGCTTCATGCCATTGACCGAAGTAATATAAAGAAGCGCTGAAAACTTTTCTGTCTGGGATTTGATCCTGGTATTTCCTTTAATGATATCGCCGGTCTTTAAATTGAACCGCCGAATCTGTGCCGGTGATACATAGACGTCATTTTCACCCGGCAGGTAATTCGCGCTGCGGATAAAGCCGAACCCATCCTGCATGACTTCCAGGATCCCTCTTGCTTCCATACCGCTGTCGAGCTCTGCCGGAGGTTCCGCGTGATCAGACTGGCCCGGGGTCTGTTCCGCTTCTTTTGGTATTTCTTTTGGCTGCGGCTCTGCCTCTTTTGCTCTCACCGGCTCTTTTACTCTGGCATTCTTTGCCTCCGGCACGTTCTCTGCCTTCTGCTTTACGCCTGCAGACGCAGTATCACCTTCAATCCGTGCATCCTCTGCCAGCATCGCTTCCACAAGATCCGCCTTCTTCATGCCGGTAAGGCCCTTCAGTCCGCGTGTCTTCGCCAGGTCCTTAAGAACCGCCGCCGACAGACTTTCATACTGTTCTCTTGTCATACATTACGTCACCTCACAACTATTGATTGTACATCCGGGGAATTCATTCAGAATATATCATTAAAAAACATCAAAGAAAGATTCTCAAGGAGTATTATACTCCAGCATCAAAAAAAAGCAAGAAAAAGACGTGTTATTTTATGCATCCCCTCAAGTTGACCAACATCCCGGAATTAAATAATTATTCGCGCCCTTTTTCGGTAAGGGTGTCTCTCACCCAAAGTCCGCATTCAGACAGGTCATCCGAAGTGAATCCGGACACTTTGGTGCAATCCGGCCGTATCATGGCAGAGGTCTCATCTTTGTTGGAAAGATTCCAGACCGCAAAGGAGAGGTCATACTGATCCATGATCCCCATCCACTTTGCAGACGAATCATAGTCGATATTTCCCGTTCCGCTTGCCTCGCAGATCCCGAATTCCGATACAAAGACAGGAGTGCCCTGATCCTTTGCGCGAATCAGTTTTTCCTGAAGGTAATCTCCGTGGGTTGCCGCGTAGAAATGAAATGTGTACATAACGTTTTTCGGATCCGCAACCGGAGAAGCGATGCACTGATCAATGTCCTGACACCAGTTCGGTGTGCCGACCAGGATAACAGCATCCGGTGCATTGGCGCGGATAACGGGGATCACTTCGTCCGCGTATGCTTTCACCTCATCCCAGGACACGCCGTTCGGCTCGTTACAGATCTCATAGATGACATTCGGTGTCGAGCCGTATTTCTGCGACATCCGGTTGAAAAAGTCTTTTGCTTCTTCCTTGTGCCAGTTCGGGTTCCCGTCAGAAAGAATGTGCCAGTCAATGATGCAGTATATTCCAAGATCGATGCAGCTGTCGACGCCCCGGGTTAAGGTGTCCTCTATCGCATTTTTGTCACCTCCGGTCAGATAGCCGTCATCCTCCGCCGTATACATGGCAAGGCGGATAAGGTTTAAATTCCATTCATCACGGAACTGGCGGAACGCGTCTTCATTGACATACTGCGGGAAAGTACCGATCCCATGGGTGCTGATCCCGCAGAGGCGGACTGTTTCGCCGTTTTTACCGGTCAGGTTTGCTCCCTGGACGGACAACGCTCCGTGTCTTCCGACCGGTGTATTATCCTCCTCTGAAACCGGCGCCGGCGCATCCTGTCCGGCGATATTTCCGGGATTTCCGCCGCATGCCGCAAAAGAAACGGTAAGTGCAAGGGCGGATATTATCATGACTAGTCTCTTTTTCATGTCAACCTCATTTCTGCCATTATATATTGCCGGATACATTATCGGCTTATCCCTGCTGTTTCGCAAGCACTTTTTCCGAATCGACGCGAAAATCGACTTATCGTCCGCGGCTGCCTGATTGAAAAGAAGCGTAGTATCATGTATAATTTCAGAAGGCTTATGTTCTCTGAGAGAAAAGGGAGATCTCATGAAGTTAAAGGTTCTGGTAACAGGAAAAAACAGGAAGATCGCATCGGATATCTGCGAGCATCTGGAGGCGGACAGGGGGTATCTGACCGTTAAATGTTCGCCCAGCAAAACGGCGCTTTTTGATCTGACTCTGGCGGAACTGCCGAGGGTGGTCATCATATGCCTCGGAGATGAGACAGTGGATACGGTTCTTGCGTACAATGTCCTGAAGGATGTTGCGCGGCAGGGCGGCTGCAAGGTCATTGTGATCGCGAGTGAAGAAGACGAAAAGTTCTTTATCAAATATACGGAGCTCTCTAGGATCCTTTTTCTCTCCAGACCCGTTTCCCTCTTTGCACTCTATGAAAAGCTGATGGAAATAGAGGAAGAGCTTGATAAGAACAAAGAAAAGAATCTCTCTGCATTCCGGGAGTTCATTAACGAGAACGAAGGCAGTGTTTTCAAACGGAAGCATATCCTGGTCGTGGATGATGACCCGGAACAGCTCATGCATATCAAGGAACAGCTCAGTGAGTTCTATGATGTCACCCTGGTAAAATCAGGAAAGGATGCTTTTCGCTTTCTTGCAAAACGGATACCGGATTTGATCCTTCTTGACTATCTCATGCCGGAGGAGGACGGACCGCAGGTTTATAAGCGGCTCAAGACCGTGGATGAATACGCGGAGATCCCGGTGGTGTTTCTGACAGGTGTATCGGAGAAAAGGAAAGTCATTAAAGCACTGACAGAACTCCTTCCGCAGGGATACATCATCAAACCGGCGAAAAAATCGGAACTGGTGGCAAAGATCATAGATGTATTGGGGTGATGGAAATGACTTATGATCTGACATGGCTGAAAGAGGCGGGACTGGATACGGAAAGTGGACTTGCCTATACGGGGTCGGAGGAAAAATATGTTTCCGCGCTGCAGCGGTTTCTTGCCGGATATGAAAAGAACCGTGGCAAGGTGGAGGCATTCCGCGCGGCTCAGGATTATGAAAGCTATATGATCACAGTGCATGCGCTGAAGAGCAATGCCAAAATGATCGGTGCGGCTGAGCTTGGCAGCTCATTTGAAGCACTGGAGACGGCAGCACGCGACCATAAGACGGACATCATTGAGGCCGAGACGGATAAAGTATTGAAGGCCTATGAGGAGCTCACGGAAAAGCTTGCTCCGGTGGGGCAGTTCGGCGATGTGAAGCCCGCGGACGAGATCCCGGGAGATGTTGCAAGGGAAACAGCAAATAAACTCCTTGCGGCGCTGGATGATTTTGATGATGACGGGTCCGCCCTTCTCATCAAAAAACTGTCCGGTTACCCATTCCGCCTGACACAGCGGGATCTCCTCAAAAAAGCCGCGGGATATGTGGAAGACTTTATGTATGAAGAGGCGGCGGAGGTGATCCGCGAGATACTTCCCGCGATCGAGTAAGGAGCAGGAAACGAGGAAGAACGGCGTTGAAAAAGATCAGCATTCTGATATCGATCATACTGGTCATCGTTTTCGGTTATATTATTATCGGACAGATCGTGCTGCCCGAAAATACGCCCCGGAACAGATACCTCTGTGACACGCTTCCCGGAGATGAATGGGTGGAGGTGGAGCCGGACGGGACGAGGGTTCCCTTTCCAGTGCCGGGACGTACGGACGGAGACATCGTTCTCGAAACCACGCTTCCCGGAGATCTGGATAAGGACGAGAACACCCTTGTTTTCCGAGGCATGGATATGGATATCTATGTGGATGATGCGCTCAGGGAGTCCTATCATACGGAGGATTACGATGTCTTTGGGGACCGATCCGCCGAGTGCTACGTGTCGGCTCCCATCTACCCGGAGGATGCAGGGAAACCGCTGCGCGTAGAATACGAATACAATTCCGGTATGATCTATGAGGTGTATATCGGAACGCGGATCGGGATCCTTGCACAGCTCTTCAGGGAGTATGGTCTCGAGCTGTTTGTGGGTTCTGCGATCCTGATTCTCGGAGCGATCTGCCTGATCGCGTCGTTTGTTTACCGGCTGATCCATAAGAGATATCTGGAAATGGAGCACCTGTCTCTCGGAGTTATTCTCGGTGCATGCTGGGTGTTGTCAAATTCCATATTCCGACAGCTCTATGCAAGGAATATTTCCGTCATGTCCGATGTTCCTTTCCTGATGGTCATGATCATGCCGCTGCCGTTTTTTGTCTTTATCAATTCTCTCCAGAAAAATCGATACCGGAAGGCCTTCATGGCGGTCAGCATCCTTGAGATCGTGAATTTCTGTGTGCTGATCCTCCTCTTTGTGACGGGAACGGTGCCGCTGGTAAAAAGCTTTATCGCATCGGCGATATGCGCACTCATTTCCATTATTGTGATGTTTTCAACGCTCCTTCTGGATCTGAAGAGGCACCTCCTATATTCCTACCGCTTTGTCGCGATCGGGTTTGCGGTGCTGGCGGTCTGCGCGGTCATTCAGATCGCCGCCTATCAGTTTGCGCACAACGGCGTTTTTTCCGGACTCTTTATGGCGTTCGGACTCTTCGGTTTTTTGATCTGCGCCATCATCCATACGATCAAGCAGCTTATCGGCATTCGGCTGGAGGCAAAGGAGCTCGCGGACATCAATCAGGCGAAGGACGATTTTCTTGCCAATATGTCTCATGAGATCCGTACGCCTTTAAACGGCATCCTCGGTATGGATGAAATGATCATCCGCGAAGCGAGGGAGAGCAAGGTCAGGAAATACGCGCTGGAGATCAAGAGTGCGGGGAATACCCTTCTTTCCATTATCAATGAGATTCTGGATCTGTCCAAGATCGAGTCGGGCAAGTTTGAGATCATTCCGGTATCCTATGATCTTGCTTCCGCGATCAATGATGTGCTGAATCTTACAAAACACAGGGCGGAAAAGAAGGGGCTTGATTATGTTCTCACCGTTTCCGAAACGGTTCCGTCCGTTCTTTACGGGGATGAGATCCGGATCCGGCAGGTCATGCTGAATATTATCAATAACGCGATCAAATACACGGAAAAGGGAAGTGTGGATGTCGAGATCGCATCAACGCCCCTGGAAGGGGATATGATCAATCTTTCCATTCGTGTATCGGATACGGGGATCGGGATCAGAGACGAGGATAAGGATAAACTCTTTAAGAGCTTTCAGCGACTGGATCAGAGAAAGAACCGGAGCATTGAGGGAACCGGCCTCGGGCTGCATATCACCATGCGGCTGCTTAACATGATGGACGGCTATGTGGAAGTGAAAAGCGAATACGGGAAGGGCAGCACGTTCCTCGTCACGATTCCGCAGAAGGTTATCAACGCGGAACCGATCGGTGAGTTCAGCAGAGCCGTTTCGGACTATCTGAGTCATATCGGAAAGGATGAGGTACATCTTTACGCACCGGATGCAAGGATCCTGGTTGTGGATGATAATGACATGAACCTCGAGGTCATGGAGGGATTGCTCCATGACACCGGGATCAAAACGGATCTTGCCGATTCCGGGATGAAATGTATCGAGAAAGCAGGCAGAAATGAATATGACTGTATCCTGCTGGATCAGATGATGCCCGGGATGAACGGAGAGGATACTTTAAAAGAGATGAGGAACCGTGGTATACTGGGAGACACACCTGTGATTGCCCTTACCGCGGACGCGATCATCGGTGCAAAGGAGAACTATCTTTCCAAGGGTTTTACGGATTACCTCAGTAAGCCTGTGAAGTATGAGCAGCTGGAGGCACTCCTGAAAGAATACATCCCGAAGGAAAAGCAATTTACGCCCATTGACAAAATGGACCTGCCGGTTATGCTGATCTGGGGGAATGATCCGGAAGCACTGAGAGCTGAAAAAGAAAGACTGGAGGGGCTTTTCCGCTGTGTGGTTGTTACCGGGAAAAAGGCCATGGAAAAATACCTGGAGAAGCATGAGCCGGACGGAGTTTTGCAGGTCAGGTGATTCGGCGAACAGTAACGTAAAAGGAGAGAAAAGGTGTTTATCAACAAACTGAGCCAGCTCTATAAGCCAAAGAGGATCCTTTACTATATAGAGCCGGGAGAAGACGAAAAAAGAGATTTCTACCGGGGAAAGGTCTGCGATGAGATTGGGCAGTATACATATTCCTTCGGCACCTATGATTATCCGGGGCTGTTTTATGTCCGGTCTCTTGAGAAAGAGGTGATCGGGATCGAATACCGGATGGATGACGACCGGGTCAGTTATCCCCGGGATCTGAAATCACTGATCCTTCCGGAGGCTTACTTTTATGCGATCGAGATCGACCAGAAGGGAGAGATCGGAAAGGAGTTTATCCGGGAGACTTTTGCCTGGATCGCGGAGGACGATGATGCGCACAGGATCTACAGCGACCTTTCGAAGAAGGAAGAACCCGGGCTGATCGGTATCTTTACTTACGGGAAAAAGACGAGGATCCTTTACGAATGGAATCTGGATTCGGATCGCGCAGGATTCATCATGAACGGCGAAACGGAAAAGATCAATAAGGAAATTTTGTATCGGATGGCGCTTTTTGATCCCATCACGGGGCATTATAACTGGAATCATCTGAGCGCCTATCTCGAGGTTCCGAGGGACAGGGGAATCGACGACTACGGGTTTGTTCATTTTGATATCAAGGCGTTTCGCGTCGTCAACGAGGTGTATGGCCATATCATCGCAAACCGCCTGCTGAGGAGAGTCGTGGAGGCTATGAACAATGCGGATTTTGTCTATAGCAGCGCCCGGTGTCATAATGACAACTTTGCTATGATCATAAAGGATATGCCGGAGGAGGAAACCGTGGAAAAGCTCCGGGAGTTTTTCGACGGGCTCCAGCATCTTCCGGAGGATCCGAATTATCTGGTCTATTTCCGGTGCGGGTTTGTACCGATGCAGCGGGCGATCCTTCTCGGAAACCGTGTTGCGGATGCCGGAAAGATGGCGCAGGCACTTGGAACGAGTCCGAATAAAACCGATATCATCATCTATACGGATCAGATGCATGATGATATTTCCTGGAGCAATTTCATCAAGGGCTACGTGGACACCGCCATTGAAAAGGATGAATTCGTCGTCTATCTGCAGCCGAAATTCGAGATCCGGGAGGAGAAGATCGTCGGTGCGGAGGCGCTGATCCGATGGAATTATAAGAACGAGGAATTCCTTTATCCGTCCCGGTTCGTGCCGTTTTTTGAAAAGGACGGTTCCATCGGGAAGATTGATGATATCGTACTTCACAAGGTCTGCCGGGCATTCGTCAAATGGAAGGAGGAGGGGAGACCCTTATATCCTATTTCTGTTAATATTTCACGCAGCCAGCTTTATGACAGAAACCTGATACCGCATCTTACGGAGATTGTGGATTCCTATCAGGTCAGCCATTCCCTGATCGATTTTGAACTGACGGAGAGTGCCACGTACGACAATATGGATCAGCTCATTTCGGCACTGCAGGATCTCCGAGAGAGGGGATTCAAGGTTTCCATGGACGATTTCGGGACAGGATACTCCTCCCTTTCGCTCCTGACGGAAATGCCTCTCGACACATTGAAGATCGATAAGAGTTTTGTGGACAAGGTGGGGACGGACGGACAGCAGGAAAAGGATCTGGCCGTGATGCGCCACATCATTTCGCTTGCGAAGGAACTGCGTTTTGTGTGCCTGGCGGAAGGTGCGGAAAGCAAGAGCCAGGTGGACATCCTGCGCGCTCTCGGCTGCGAGGTGATCCAGGGTTATTATTACAGCAAACCTGTTCCGATGGAGGAGTATGAGGAGAGATTTCTTTAACGGAGGTACTGAATGTCAAAGAAATTTTTGAGCGCTTTCCTGGCGGCCTTTTTTGCTGTTTCCGTATCAGCCTGCGGCGGAGGAACGGATACGGCAGTCCAAACGCAGGATGAATCTCTAAAGGAAGAGATAGCGGAAGAGACGGATACGGCAGCGGAGAATGAAGAGCCGGCAGAAGAGAAAGAGGACGACAGTTTCCGTATCGGGATCGTAACGGGATCCTTTTCACAGTCCGAGGATGACAGACGCGGAGCGGACGCCTTTCAGGAGAAATACGGGGCGGATCAGGTGACGCTTGCGATCTATCCGGATAATTTTACCGAGGAGATGGATACAACGATCCAGACCATCGTGAATCTTTCCGATGATCCGGATATGAAGGCAATCATCGTCAATCAGGCGGTGGACGGAACCACGGAGGCTTTTCGACAGATCCATGAGAAAAGACCCGACATCCTCTGCATAGCGGGGGAAGCATATGAGGACTTTTCCGAGATCGGACCGGAAGCGGATCTGGTTGTAAGCTGTGACTTTGTCAATCGCGGGTATCTCATGATCAGGACGGCGCATGAACTGGGATGCGATACGTTTGTGCATATCTCTTTTCCGCGGCATCTTTCCTATGAGAGCGTATCGAGGCGTGTGGCGGTTATGAAAGCGGCGTGTGAGGAATTTGGCATGAAGTTTGTGATGGAAGATGCTCCTGACCCGACGACGGATGTGGGAGTTCCCGGGGCGCAGAGCTTTATTCTGGAGCATGTACCGGAGTGGGTTGATAAGTACGGCGTCAATTCTGCTTATTTCTGCACAAATGACGCGCATACGGAGCCGCTGATCAAAAAGCTCCTGGAGTGCGGCGGATACTTTATTGAGGCGGATCTTCCGTCACCGATGATGGGTTATCCCGGAGCGCTCGGACTGGATCTTACCGGAGAAGCAGGTGATTTTGAAAAGATCGTAGAGAAGGTGGAAAATGCTGTGGTGGAGCAGGGCGGTGCAGGGAGATTCGGCACCTGGACATCTTCTTACGGCTATGTGGTCTCGGCGGGTCTGGCGGAGCACGCGAGGAACGTCATCCTTGGAGAGAGCAGCCTTACGGATATCAACGACCTTGCGAAAGCGTACGGGGTTTATTCCCCCGGAACGGACTGGAACGGCTCCGTATATACGGATGCGGCAAGCGGCACGCCGATGGACAACACCTTTCTGATCTATCAGGATACGTATATTTTCGGGGAACCCGGGCACTATATGGGCTCTACAAAGGTCGAGGTGCCGGAGGAATACGCCACCATTTACTGACGGACATCAACAGGAAACGCGGATGAAAAAGAACCCGAAGGAAAAGACAACGGAATACGGAATAAAGAAACACAGCATCCTTTTATCTCTAATCATCGTTTTTATCTTTGTAGTCGTGATGGCTGTGTATACATCAGGGCTGATGTACCGGGTGGCGGTTTCCAACTCCGATGCGGTGATCGAGGACCGGATGCTGAATATCTCGTCCCTGATCGAGAACCATCTGAACACTGCCGAGAACGTTTTGCATGTGACCGCCGACTCGGTCTATCACATGCTGGTCAGCGGGAGCACGCCCACGCGTATTCAGGAGTTCCTGGTGGAAGAGACCAATAATGTATCGGCTCAGTTTGACGAGAACTATACCGGCCTGTACGGTTATATCATGAGCAGGTATATGGACGGACTCAACTGGGAGCCGCCGGAAGGGTACGATCCGAAAAGCCGTGACTGGTATATTTTTGCACAGGAGGCCGGCGGCGAGGTGGTGTTTGTCCCTCCGTATATCGATGCGCAGACCGGAAATATGATCATCTCCGTCAGCCGCATGCTGCCGGACCGGCAGAACGTTTTATCCCTGGATGTGCAGCTGAAGGGCATCCAGTCCATGATGGATGAACTGACCCTGAACGGAAAGGGTTACGGCTTTGTCGTAGATGACAAAGGCCTCATCATTGCTCATGCCGACAAGACAAAAAAGGGAACAAACCTGACGGATTCCGAAGGCGGAGAGGAATATTTAAATGCCATTATGGAAGCGGGATCCGGACGTTTTTCCTACACCATAGGCGGGGAAAAGAGCACGGTATACGTAAACAGCATCATGAACGAGTGGTACGTCGTGATGGTAGTCAGCGACCGTGAGCTATACAGTGAAGTCAGAAGCCAGCTGGCACTCAACATTACCATCTTCACACTGATCTTCATCATGATCGCTGCGTTCTATTATGTGGGACACCGGAACGAAAAAAAATATGCAGCACAGATGGAAGAAATGCGGCTCGAAGAGCAGAAAGCCGCTTATGAGCGGAAGGTGCTGGAACTCGAGAAGGATGCCGCTACCGCATCCAACCGCGCAAAAAGCGATTTCCTTGCCAATATGTCTCATGAGATCCGGACTCCGATGAACGCGATCCTCGGGATGGATGAGATGATCCTTCGCACAGCTCCGGGAGACCCGATCCGGAAATACGCTCTGGACATCCAGAGCGCCGGGAAAACATTGCTTTCCATTATCAACGATATTCTCGATCTTTCCAAGATCGAGTCGGGGAAAATGGAACTGATGCCGGTGGAATACAGCACCGCTTCCGTGATCAACGATGTGGTCAATATGACCATGAAGAAAGCGGAGGATAAGGGCCTTCAGTATCATCTCAGCGTGTCGGAGGAACTGCCTTCAGGACTCCTTGGAGATGAGATCCGGATCCGTCAGGTCATGCTGAACCTCATCAACAATGCAATCAAATATACGCCGGAAGGAAGTGTGTCCGTGGATGTATCCTACAAAGCAGAAGAGGAAATGCTGCGCGTCTGTATTTCCGATACAGGCATCGGGATCAGGGACGAGGATCTCAGCAAACTGTTCGGTTCATTCCAGCGTCTGGAGGAGGATAAGAACCGGAACATTGAGGGGACCGGACTGGGACTTAATATTTCCATGCGTCTTGTCAGGATGATGGACGGAACGATCAGTGTCAAGAGTCAGTACGGCGAGGGCACAACGTTTACGGCGATGATGAAGCAGAAAGTGGTGGATCCGACACCGGTAGGAGATTTTGCGCAGAATCTTCTCCGGGTCCAGGAGCATGCGGAAGAGTTCCGCCCTGCCCTTATTGCTCCGTTTGCCCGGGTTCTGGTGGTGGATGATAATGACATGAATCTTGAAGTGATCGAGGGGCTTTTGGAGGGGACGAAGATCCGGGTCACGACTGCGGAATCCGGAACGGAATGTCTTGAGGCCCTTAAGGAGTCGGCGTTCGATCTTATCTTTCTTGACCAGATGATGCCCGGCATGTCCGGAGCACAGACACTCTCGGAGATCAGGGGGCAGCACCTTGCCGATGATACACCGGTCATCGCGCTGACAGCGGATGCGATCGTTGGAGCAAGGGATAATTATATACGGGAGGGTTTCAATGATTACCTGAGCAAGCCGGTTATGTATGATGCACTCGAAACGATGCTGCTAAAGCACCTCCCGGAGGAACTGATCCAGAAGGATGCCGGACAAAATGCCGAGCCGGAAGAGGGCGAAAAACCGCTTGTGATCGCGATATCCGATTCTCCGGAAAAGCTGCGGCAGATGAAGGCTCTTATCGGAGACCGGGGCAGGGGAGTGTTCGTGAAGGACAAAGAGAGTGCCGCAAAATATCTGGCAAAAAAAACAGACACCTGAAAGGAGGGCGCTTTTGTGGAATTAACAGAAAAGCTGAATACAGTAATAGATGAGGTTTCGAAGGTGATCGTGGGGCAGGAAAAGACGATCCGGCTCCTTGTGATCTCGCTTCTTTCTTCCGGGCATGTGCTGCTCGAGGATGTTCCGGGCGTCGGCAAAACGACTCTCGCAAAGACGTTTGCGAAGACGTTGTCTCTTGATTTCGCCAGGATTCAGTGTACACCGGACACGCTTCCCGGTGATATCATCGGATATTCGGTATTTCATCAGGAATCCGGACAGTTTGAGCGCATTCCGGGCCCGCTTTTTCACAGTATCGTTCTGACCGATGAACTAAACCGAATGTCTCCGAAGGCACAGGCTGCGCTTCTTGAAGCAATGGAGGAATCCCAGGCGACGATCGACGGGGAGACGGTGAGCATGCCAAGACCGTTCTTTGTGATCGCCACGCAGAATCCGGTTTCTTCGGTAGGGACATATCCTCTGCCGGAGGCGGAACTGGACCGGTTTTTCATGCGGCTTTCCATCGGTTACCCGGAAGGAAGCGCCGCGCAGACATTGTCCAGACGGTTTCTTGACGGTGTTCTTTTTCAGGATCCGCAGAGTATTCTTACAGCGCCGCAGGTGATCGCTCTGCAGGACGCGGTGAAGAAAGTGACGGTTTCCGACGAACTCGTGAATTATGTGAATGAAGTGGTCTCCGCGACCAGAAAGGCAGAGGGGGTTTCCTGCGGCCTGAGCCCGAGAGCGGGACTGGACGTTCTGCGTGCTTCGCAGGCGAACGCGCTCCTTTCGGGACGGACATTCTGCATCCCGGAGGATGTAAGGTACATCTTCCTTCCGGTCACATCCCACAGGCTTCTTCTTACGGCAGAGGCACGGATGAACCGGGTCAGCGCCTGGCAGATCATGGACCGTATTTTCGCGTCCGTATCACTTCCGGAATAGGCTTATGAGAAAGCGGTCCCTGATCTATTTTGCGCTGCTTGCCGCAACAATCGTCTGGATCTCGTTTCAGGGCGGTACCATGCCGTACCTGTGTTTCTTTACGGTACTTTTATATCTCCCGGTAACACTTCTCTATACGTTTTTTACCTGGCACTGCCTTCATATCTGGCAGGAGCTCCCGACGCACCATTTGAAAAAAGGCGAGGAAACGGAATACCGTCTGGTGCTGGAGAACTCCTTTCCGTTTTCACTTCCCGAGGTTACATTGTCCCGGAATAAAAAGCTTTTCCGTTTTTCCGGCGGAGAAGACACCGTGAGCCTTAAGGGACGCGGAAAGTATGAGGAAACTTCAAGGGTGACCTGTCTTTATGCGGGGAGTTATCCGGTCGGAGTGGACTCCTATTCCTTTACGGATCTGTTTTCCTTCTTCCGGTTTACTTTCCGCGTGCAGACGGAGTTCCGCTGTTTTATAAGACCGAGGATCACAGAGGATGCGAACCGGTTTTTAGAGGAACTGAAAGGCGAAGAGAACCGGATCCTGCCGAACCCCGCTGCACTGGAAGGGATCGGGACCGATCTGAAGACCTATGAAAACGGAGATAAGTGGAGCCGTGTGCACTGGAAAGTTTATGCACGTACCGGAGAGCTTCTTGTCCGGCAGGAGGAACCCGTGGATATGGAGCAGCGGACAATTCTTCTTTTTCCGGAAGAGATCGGGGATGAGATCGGGGATATCGTCCGCCGGGATAAGTTCCTGGAATATGCGGTCTCCGCGGTCTACTATTTCTGCAGCAGGGACCGGGGCGTCCGTGTGATGTATCCGCATAATCACTGGGAAGAACATACGCTTTCCTCAATTGAGGAATTCGGCGTGTTCTGCCGTGAGATCGCGGAGAAACTGAGACCAACAGAGGAAAGCGCGCCTGCATTGAGCGGCGGCGTGATCGAGCTGAAAGAGGCAGATTTTTAGATGAAGACATTGCAGGATAAAATCTTTCTCATCATCCGTTTCGCTGCTGCGCTCGGATGCATATATCTGATCTTTCGGGAGGGGCTTACGGAACTTCTGACGAAGAAATATGCCGTGATCCTTTTTACCGTCGCGATCATCGGTGTGTTTGCGCTCGTATGCGTGATCTCGCTGCTGCGGGTTCTGCGCATTGTTTTTGCGGCGGGGCTTCTGCTCTTAGCGTTCCTTTATTTTTCCGGTGATACCCTTCCAAAGCTTCTCGGAGCCGCATCGCTCCTTCTCGCGCTGAATGAGCTGGCTGGTAAAAGACGCAGGGAGAAAGGTGCGGTACTCATTCTTCTTGCAGTGCTGACGCTCTTTACTCCGACGTCAAAAAAGCCGTTTGACTGGAGCTTTGTTCTGAGGATCGCGGAGGCGATCAGGACACAGACCGAGGCCATGATCGATGAGCTCAGCTACCGGTTTGAGAAGATGATGCCGGGGAAAGCCGAGGAGACCGGCTACAGCAGTTTTTTTGCGGAGGCCGGGGATATCAGCATAAACGACAAGATCGAACTTTCCGTAAAGGGAACAGGAAACGGCTCACCCTTTTATCTCTCCGGGAAGACCTACCGCGATTTTGACGGCAGACGCTGGACAAATGATACCGGGTCGTTACAGGATGACAGGACGTGGTTTCCGAGGTTCGTCAATCTCCTTTTTCAAACCGGGGTCACAAGGGAGAAGGCACAGACCTTTACTAGACTTCACAAGACGGATATCACTTATGAACTGCTGAGAACCGGCGATGTGATCCATCCCGAAACAACGCTTGCGATCATGGATGAAACCGCGGCAGTGAGTAAGGACTATACCTTCCCGGAAACAGAGGAGAGGGGGACGTCTTATACCGTGCTGTGGCTCGAGATCGATTACGGAAGCAGGTATTTTGACGAGTGCATACGAAGGGCAGAGGACTATCCGCTGCTCTCAGACTATCAGACGCTCCTTACCTATACGGAGGAAACATACGGCAAGGAGGCGGCAGCCTGCTTTACCAGGGAGCTCTATACGGAGGCGGCAGGAGAAGCACCGGCGGAAGATGGAAATATCACATATACCGAACAGACAAAGGCGTTTGCGAAAAAGATCACCGCGGATCTGAAATCCGATTATGACAAGATGCGTACGATCGAAGAGACTCTGCGTCAGTATACCTATTCACTCAAAGCGGGCCCGGAGACAAAGGATCTGGTGGAAACCTTTCTGTTCCGGACAAAGGAAGGCTACTGCATTCACTTTGCCAGTGCGGCGGCGGAGCTGATGGACCTTGCCGGTATTCCGTCGAGGATCTGTACAGGATATGCCGTAAACACCAGGAAGGAAAAAACGAACGGGGTGCTTCCTGTGAAGGGGAGCGAAGCACATGCCTGGGCGGAAGGATATCTTCGCGGGTATGGGTGGGTCCCCATCGAGCCGACACCCATTGAACCGACGGCGGTGATGTCCAGCTGGTCGGTTGTTCTTCCGGAGGATGAGGGGGCGACAGCTGAAGGAGGCGATAAGAAGACTTACGTGGATCTTTCCCAAACACCGGATGAAAAGGAGGAGGGAGAGACTTTGGAAACCGTTGATCCTGCCGGGCAGAATGCAAGGCGGATCCTCCTGCTCCTGCTGCTTTTGATCCCGGGCATCATCCTTCTCAGATGGCTCCTTAAGGAACTGTATCTGTTGCTGCTTCCCGAGAGGAAACGGATCCGGTATGCGATGCATACGCTGCGTCGGTTCCTTGAACTTCGTTATCAGACCAGGAATGAACCGCTGCTTTTCTTTGAAGAGCGTCTGGAAGAAGAGGCTGAGAAAAAGGAGTTTCGTGAAACGGTGTTGTCCTATTACCGTTATTCCTATGGGAACGAAGAAGCGGAGGAGGGGCTGTACCGGAGAATACGCGCCTTAAAACAACATCTTTCAAGGAAAACGGCATTGCCGGAGCGCATTCGTTATGTGCTTCTGACGGGAGGGTGATCTTTTGGGCGAACGGATCTATGCGGCGATCGATCTCAAATCCTTTTATGCCTCGGTGGAATGTGTGGACAGGAGACTCGATGCCTTAAAAACGAATCTGGTCGTTGCGGATGTGAGCCGTACCGAGAAGACGATCTGCCTCGCGGTTTCTCCGTCTCTGAAGGCTTACGGGATCTCCGGACGGGCGAGGCTTTTTGAAGTGGTACAGGCAGTGAAAGAGATCAACCAAAAGCGCCTTGCCGCAGCTCCAGGGGGGGTGTTCACCGGGAGTTCAGCTGACGCAGACGAGCTGGAGAGGAACCCGTCTCTGTCACTCGACTACATTGCCGCGAAGCCGAGAATGGCTTTATACATGTCAAAAAGCACGGAAATCTATGAGATCTATCTCCGGTATATCGCACCGGAAGATATGCATGTCTATTCGGTTGATGAGGTGTTCCTTGATCTGACGGATTACCTTCATACATACAAAAAAACTGCGCGGGAGCTTGTGAAGGAAATGATCGGGGCAGTTTACGATCAGACAGAGATCACGGCGACGGCCGGGATCGGAACGAATCTTTATCTCGCAAAGATCGCGATGGACATCGAAGCGAAGCATGCGACAGCGGATGAAGACGGAGTGCGGATCGCGGAGCTGAACGAACGCTCCTACAGGGAACTTCTCTGGACGCACCAGCCACTGACCGATTTCTGGCGTGTCGGAGCCGGAACCGTGAAGAGACTTGCAAAATGCGGGATCTATACAATGGGTGATATCGCGAGGTGTTCCGTCGGAAAGGAGACCGACTACTACAACGAGGATCTTCTCTACGAACTGTTCGGCATCAATGCGGAACTGCTCATTGACCATGCCTGGGGATATGAACCCTGTACGATCGCGGAGATCAAGGCATATAAACCAGAAACGCACAGCATCAGCTCCGGGCAGGTACTGAGTACCCCCTATGATTTTGAAAAGGCGAAGCTCGTGGTCAGGGAAATGACGGATCTTCTAGTCCTCGATCTTGTGGATAAGCGCCTTCTTACGGATCAGATCGTTCTTACCGTTGGGTATGATATCGAGAACCTGAAGGATCCCGCGATCCTGGAAAAATATCATGGGGAGATCAAGGCAGACCGGTATGGGAGAAAGGTTCCAAGAAGCGCACACGGCTCCGAAAACCTGGGACGGATGACAAGCTCCACGAAACTCATCATCGATGCGGCAATGCGGCTTTTTGACCGGATCGTCAATCCGGATCTTCTCGTGCGGCGCATGTACGTGGTGGCAAATCATGTGGTCCCTGAGAGCAGTGTTCCTTCGAAACCGGAGTTTGAGCAGCTGGAACTGTTTTCCGATTACGGAGAGATCGAGCTTCAGCGGGAAAGGGAAGAGGAAACACTGCAAAGGGAGAGGAGGCTCCAGGAAGCGGTGCTGTCGATCAAGAAAAAATACGGGAAGAACGCCGTGCTGAAAGGAATGAACCTGACGGAGGGAGCAACGGCAAAGGAACGGAACGCACAGATCGGAGGACATAAGGCATAATGGGACATGAGGCTGATAAAAATCCGTACCGGGATATTATAGATCTCCCCCATCCTGTTTCAAAGAAGCATCCGCAGATGAGCCTTTCGGACCGGGCGGCGCAGTTTGCACCCTTTGCGGCACTGACCGGATTTGATGAAGAAGTGGACGAAACAGCGGAGCAGGTACGAAGGAGAATCCGGGAGAGTGAGGAAGGAGAAGCTTTTTTTGAGGATCCATAAGGAAAGATTGTTTTTAATCTGCGTTTTCTAAAACAGTTTGCGGTTTTTGAGTGAAGCATTTATAATAGAGTCACGGTTTTGAATGGTACAATAAACTAAGCTACTTTGAAAGAAAGAGAGGGATGAGCTATGGCAAAATGGGTATGTTCGGTATGCGGTTATGTGCATGAAGGGGACGAGCCACCGGAGGCATGTCCGCAGTGCAAGGCGCCTGCAGAGAAATTTACGAAGCAGGAAGGGGAGTTGACCTGGGCAGCAGAGCATGTGGTAGGTGTTGCAAAGGGTGCTCCGGCTGATATCATTGAGGATCTTCGTTCGAATTTCAACGGAGAATGCAGTGAAGTAGGTATGTATCTTGCCATGAGTCGTGTCGCATTCCGTGAGGGGTATCCCGAGATCGGAGAGTATTGGAAGACGGCTGCCTTTGAGGAGGCGGAGCATGCGGCGAAATTTGCGGAGCTCCTCGGTGAGGTGGTGACGGATTCCACCAAAAAGAACCTTGAGATGCGTGTGGAAGCCGAGAACGGTGCTACCGCCGGAAAGACGGATCTTGCAAAGCGCGCGAAGGCGCTGGATCTGGATGCGATCCATGATACGGTTCATGAGATGGCCCGGGATGAGGCAAGGCACGGAAAGGCGTTCAAAGGCCTTCTCGAGAGATATTTCGGCTGAAAAAAACCCCGGAACGGAAAGCAAATCCTGTTCCGGGGATTTCTTTTTTAAACAATGGTGATCAGATCAAAAAAGAACTTAAGACGATAAATCATTGAAGAATCAGGAGGAAAATATGT
This sequence comes from Lachnospiraceae bacterium, assembly GCA_045657665.1. Classification (GTDB taxonomy): domain Bacteria; phylum Bacillota; class Clostridia; order Lachnospirales; family Lachnospiraceae; genus RUG12461. The sequence continues at coordinate 112,581 of JAZOTN010000038.1, forward strand.
CCGAAGAACAAAAGGATTTGGGAGCTGTCCCTGTTGAGACTGCAGAGGATGAAAAAAGCAAAAGGGAAGCAAGATTGGAGATGCTGGTCGCAATTTTTCTCGGTATTACGGCACTCCTCACGGCATGGGCAACATGGATCGGTTCCCTGCACGGCGGCAATCAGGCGACGAATTACGCCGAGAGTAATAATTATGCCGCAGAAGGCAACGCGGAGTATAATCAGGCAACACAGATGCTGCTTTCCGATCTGATGGCCTGGAACACCATGATGGAATACAGCTTCGACAAAATTCTCGCGGAAGCCGAGGGCGATACCGTGGAAGCCGACCTGATTGCTCAAAAGCTGGATAATTTTGCAAAGGACAATTTCAGCCAGGTCGTGATTGATGCTGTCGGACAGATGGATGAAAACATGAGGACCCCGTTTGAAGTAGAGGGTGTGACAGAATCTTATTTCGTGAAGGCGAATGAACTGCTGGAGCAGTCTCGCGCGCTCCTTGTGCAGGGGCAACAGGACAACGCAAACGGGGATAAGTACAACCTGGTTACGGTCATCTACTCCCTGGTGCTGTTCCTTCTCGGTATTGTAGGAATATTCAAACGTATTCCGAATCGCTTTATTGTACTGATAGTTGCGATCGTACTGCTGATCATCGCGACAATCTATATGTGTACGATTCCGATGCCTACGGGTTTTTCGCTTGGAAATTTCTTTTGACTTCCTTAAATACCTTGCTAAAAGCCATTGCAGTTGATACAATGTAGTAGGATTTTTCAAATACTATTTAGGAGGAATGAGACAGATGGCTAAAAAATGGGTCTATATGTTCAGCGAAGGGGATATGACAATGCGGAATCTCCTTGGCGGAAAAGGCGCGAACCTTGCGGAAATGACCGAGATCGGGCTTCCGGTGCCTCAGGGCTTTACGATCACCACAGAAGCCTGCACGCAGTATTATGAGGACGGACGCAAGATCAATGACGAGATCATGGGACAGGCGATGGAAGGTGTCAGGCAGATGGAGGAGATCAACGGCAAGAAGTTCGGTGATCTCAATAATCCGCTTCTTGTATCGGTTCGTTCCGGTGCGCGTGCATCCATGCCGGGTATGATGGATACGATCCTGAATCTGGGTCTGAATGACGAAGTGGTTGACGCGATGATAAAGGGAAACCCCGATCCGGCATTTGAGCGTTTTGTATATGATTCTTATCGCCGTTTCATCCAGATGTTTTCGGATGTGGTTATGGAGGTCGGCAAGAAATATTTCGAGCAGCTGATCGACCAGATGAAAGAGAAGAAGGGCGTTAAATTTGACGTAGATCTGACCGCTGCGGATCTGAAAGAACTGGCGGAACAGTTCAAAGCGGAGTATAAAAAACAGCTCGGAAAAGACTTCCCGAGCGATCCGGTAGAGCAGCTTAAGCTTGCGATCGAGGCAGTGTTCCGTTCCTGGGATAATCCGCGTGCGAATGTTTACCGCCGCGACAACGATATTCCGTATTCCTGGGGTACCGCGGTCAACGTCATGCCAATGGTCTTTGGAAATCTGAATAATGAGTCCGGTACCGGTGTTGCGTTCACACGTGATCCCGCGACCGGTGAGAAGAAGCTGATGGGTGAGTTTTTAAAGAACGCACAGGGCGAGGACGTTGTAGCAGGTGTCCGTACCCCGATGCCGATCGCTCAGATGGAGCAGGAGTTCCCCGAGGCATATAAAGAGTTTATCAACGTGTGTGAGACGCTGGAGAACCACTATCATGACATGCAGGATATGGAGTTTACGGTGGAGAACAAGAAGCTTTACATGCTCCAGTGCCGTAACGGAAAACGTACCGCACAGGCGGCTCTTAAGATTGCCTGCGACCTTGTGGATGAAGGTCATAAGACCGAGGAAGAAGCGGTTGCGATGATTGATCCCAGAAACCTCGATACGCTCCTTCACCCGCAGTTTGATGCGGATGCACTGAAGAAAGCAACACCGATCGGAAAAGGCCTTGGTGCTTCTCCGGGTGCTGCATGCGGAAAAATCGTCTTTACGGCGGATGACGCGGTAGAGTGGGCTGGAAGAGGCGAGAAAGTTGTTCTTGTCCGTCTTGAGACTTCTCCCGAGGATATCACCGGTATGAAGAGCGCGGAGGGCATCCTTACCGTCAGAGGCGGTATGACGAGCCACGCAGCAGTGGTTGCCCGAGGCATGGGCGAGTGCTGTGTATCCGGCTGCGGCGATATCAACATGGATGAAGAGAACAAGAAATTTACCCTTGCAGGCAAGGAATTCCATGAGGGAGATCCGATCAGTATCGACGGAACGACCGGAAATATCTATGACGGCATTATCCCGACTGTGGATGCTCAGATCGCGGGAGAGTTCGGACGAATCATGGCATGGGCGGATGCTGCAAGACGCCTTAAGGTCCGTACCAACGCGGATACTCCGGCGGATGCAAAGAAAGCAAGAGAACTCGGTGCGGAAGGTATCGGCCTTTGCCGTACGGAGCATATGTTCTTTGATGAGGACAGGATCGCGGCATTTCGTGAGATGATCTGCGCAGACACTGTAGAAGCAAGAGAGAAAGCACTTGAGGAGATTCTTCCTTATCAGCAGAGTGACTTCGAGCAGATCCTCGAAGCAATGGAAGGGAACCCCGTGACGATCCGTTTCCTCGATCCGCCGCTGCATGAGTTTGTACCTCATGAAGAAGCGGAACAGAAGAAGCTGGCGAAGGCACTTGGAAAGACTCTCGCGGACGTCAAGGAAATTGTTGAGAGCCTCAAGGAATTCAACCCGATGATGGGACACCGCGGATGCCGTCTTGCCGTCACCTATCCGGAGATCGCGAAGATGCAGACCGCAGCAGTGATCCGTGCAGCCATCAGTGTTCAGAAGAAGCATTCCGACTGGAAGGTTGTTCCGGAGATCATGATCCCGCTGGTTGGCGAGGTGAAAGAGCTGAAGTATGTAAAGGATGTGGTTGTTGAGACCGCTGACAAGGAGATCGAGGCAGCGGGTTCGGACCTCAAGTATGAAGTCGGTACGATGATCGAGATCCCAAGAGCGGCACTGACGGCGGATGAGATCGCAAAGGAAGCGGATTTCTTCTGCTTCGGAACGAACGACCTGACACAGATGACGTTCGGTTTCTCGCGTGACGATTCCGGTAAATTCCTCGGTGCATACTATGATGCGAAGATCCTGGAAAATGATCCGTTTGCAAAGCTGGATCGCAACGGTGTCGGCAAGCTTATGGACATGACGATCAAACTTGGCAAGCCGGTCAATCCGTCGCTTCACATCGGTATCTGCGGTGAGCACGGCGGCGATCCGTCTTCCGTTGAGTTCTGCCACGAGATCGGTTTGGATTATGTATCCTGCTCACCGTTCCGTGTTCCGGTTGCAAGACTCGCTGCAGCTCAGGCAGCGATTGCACATAAGAATGACAAGACAGGAAGGGATTCGATTTTGGACGAAGAGACCAAGGCAAAGATCAAGGACGCTGCAGGCAAAGCGGTAGACAAGGCGTCTGATTTTGCAAAGAAGGCTGCTGTGACAGTAGCGGACGCAGCGAAGGCAGGCTTTGCGGGAGCAAAGGCCGGCGCAAAGACCGGATTTGAAGAGGCAAAGAGAACCTTCGAAGAGAGTAAAAAAAAAGAGCAGTAACTGGTAAGTAAGCTGAGAGAGAAGAGCTGCCCGTCCGGGCAGCTCTTTTTCAGGAGAGGGAAGGTCATGTTCGGAAGAAAAAAGGAAGCGACAGCGGTTTATTCCTATGACAGAGAGAAAGAAAAACCGGTGCTCAGGTGCAGCATTTGCACGGGAGAGCAGGTGTTCGGATTCCGGAATCTTGAGACGGGGAAGTTTGAAGAGGTGAGCCTTATCCGAAACGGACAGGAGCTGAAAAAGATCCTTGCGCAGTACGGCGCCCGTGAAGACGAGGTTGAAAAGGTGTATTGAAAGCGATATAATTGCATCGATGATTTTTTGGGGAAAGGAGATTTGGTATGAAAAAGTTTTTTGCGGAATTTAAGGAGTTTATCAGCAAGGGAAGCGTCATGGATATGGCAGTCGGTATCATCATCGGCGGTGCTTTCACGGCGATCGTGACGAGCCTTGTTGACGACATTATCAGCCCGCTTTTAGGGCTCCTCGGCGGAATGAATTTTGATTCGCTCGTTGCGGAATTCGGCGGCGTGGTGTTGCCATACGGAAAATTCATAACGGCGGTCATCAACTTTATCCTGATCGCACTGGTGCTGTTCTGTATCATCAAGGCGCTGAACAAGGCAAAGAGCGCGGCGGAAAAGCTGAGGAAGAAGGAAGAGGAAGCAGAGGAAGAGGCAACGGAAAAGGATTGTCCGTACTGCTTCAGCAAGATCCCGATCCAGGCGACGCGTTGCCCGCACTGTACATCCGAACTGGAAGAGAAGAAGTAAAGAGAGGAAATTTAAGAACGGCGGCAGGGAACTGCCGCCGATGTTTTTCAGAATGTTTTTTGCAGGGTGGTTTCACCCATACGGTCAATGAGCTCTTCCGTGTCGGTGACGGAGAGATCTTTGTTAATGCAGAAGATCAAAATTGCGTCGCGTCGGTTTTTTGCATACAGAATACCGAGATTTGTGACCTCAAGAACACGCTGCGTTTCGGTCAGATCCTTTTCGGAATCGATCCGGCTCAAGATTCCAAGCAGTTCCGATGTAGTTTTCTGATCCATGGAGGACTCCTTTTGAGTGACTTGAAAACAGAGTGTGAAAAATCCTTTTACAAGGAATTATATCAGCTTGGAGAAAAGAATCAATGGATCGTTGTGGAGACAACATCGGAGAAGCTGTATCTGAGGAAGAGCCTCTTAGTCTATAACGAGGATGTTCTTCGGTATTTGAAGGAGCATCGGTGCAGGAATCTTCCGCGTGTACAGGCATTCTGGAAGGAAGACGACGGGACACTGACTCTGATCGAGGAATACGTGCAGGGTGAAACACTTACAGCCTGTATGAATAGGGATCCGCTCAAGAAAGAGCAGAAGGCAGAAGTGATAGCAGGGGTGCTTGAAGCGTTGAGCTTTTTGCATTCCGCTGTGCCGCCCGTGATCCATCGCGATGTGAAGCCCGATAATATTGTAATCGCAGAGAACGGCAACGTTTTTCTGGTGGATTATGATGCCGCCAAGGTCTATCGCAGCGGACAGAAAAAGGATACCGTGCTTCTCGGGACGGAAGGCATTGCTGCGCCGGAGCAGTACGGTTTTGCGCAGTCGGATATAAGGACAGATATATATGCATCGGGTATGCTGATCCGGGAACTTTTTCCCGGAGATGCAGCGATGGAAAAGGTTGCCGAAAAGGCGACGCGGATGGATCCTGTGGACCGTTATCAAAGCGTGGAGGAGCTGCTCGGGGCGTTTCGGAGTGCGCTGGGCGGTGAAGGAGAGAACGCGGCGCCGGGTAAGGGGCAGGAGGATGCCTCCTTCGGAACAGTCGGGACGAAAAGAACCGGGAAGAAGAAAAACCATATGGGGATTCTGATCGCGGTTTTGCTTGCTGTTATCGGAGTACAGATCATTCTGGCAGTTGTTGTGTACCCGCGATATGCAAGAGCCATTATGGAGAACGCCGGGGAAGAAACGAGCGGAGGGGATTTCGTGGCGGCTGCGTCAACAGAAGAGGCGGCTGTTTCACCGGAGAAGACATTGCCGGAAGAGGCGATGGAGCAGGATGCCATGAAGGCGGCAGAAGAGAGCGTGGAGGATGACCGGGCGGCGGAGACGGCGGAGATCCTCGCGCCGGAAGTGGTGGAGTCGGGGTATACGATTCTGGATAAAAAGGCGTCCTATGGGGTTGTGGTTCGAAATCCGAATGAGGAGTATGCGCTGAAGAATGTTTGTGTCTATGCAACTGTGAAAGGGACAAACGGGACGGTGCTGGCTTCGGACTACGTAAAGATTCGTTACATTGCCGCGGGAGATACGGTTTTTATCGGCACTTCAGATCAGCTTAAATGGAATGAAAGAGAAGGAGATACCATTGAGATTCACCCGTCATATAGCGAAATGGAATCGATTCTTCAGGAGGACTCCGATGTTCTGTACCTGAATCAGCTTCCGGTTACAAATACTTCTTCGCTGCAGGACAGATACAGGGTTCGGCACACCGGGGAAGTCGAGAATCTGAGCGGAAGGGACGTGGATGCTGTATGCATTACCGGTGTCTATCGAAAGAACGGAGAGATTGTCGGAGGCTGGTATGGTTTTGTGGAAAACCTTGGAGATGGAGAAAAACGGCCGTTTGATATGAAGGATTTGTATTTCGAGTCTGAGTTTGACAGCTGTGACATATGTGCACTGGAATGGAATCGAAACTGAAATCACATTTTACCATATGACTATTTATCCGGCGGTGAAGAGGAAAAAAGTTTAGTTGGCTCCGATATCGTTTACATATTGTGATTCTCTGTAGTGCGGTGATTTTGTGTGCAGTCTGCACACCAACGAATAAATAAAGTGAATTAGGATAGTACCTGTAAGAGAGCTTACAGGTGCTGTTTTTTTCTCTGCGGATATTTTTTCATGGAGTCGGTTCGTCCGAGAAGATAGTCAACACTGGTTTCGTAGTAGTCCGCAAGCCGGATTAGGGTTTCGGTTGGAATCCCACGTTCGCCGGTTTCATACCGGGAATAGGTACGCTGGGAAATATTGAGATAGGACGCAAGAACAGTCTGCGTCAGGTCGTGATCTTCTCTGAGATTGCGGATTCTTTCGTATACCATAAATGATACTCCTCGAAATTATAGTATAAAACGAAATGTGAGAGACTTGCGCAATAGACCAATATGGTCTAAAATAGTAACGAGTCGAGAAGTGAAGAATGACAAATTGCAGAGTATTAACATAGACGCAATGGAGGTGAAAGGTCATGTCGTTTTGTAGAAACTGTGGGGCTGAAATAGGCGAGGCGAAATTCTGCCCGGAATGTGGAACGCCAGTAGAAGACACATCGGAAACGATACAGATTACAAACGGTGCGAGCGCCAGAACCAACGATGATACTATGCCGGAGCACAATGACATGCCGAGGCAGGAGTCTGCGACTGAACCGGAAATGGTGATGAAGCAGGCTGCTATACAAAGCCGGGAGGTGAAGAAACGCCCAAATCTGCTGTGGGGGATTGGACTGTTTGTGGCGTCCATCGTGGCGATGTTTTTTAATGGTTGGGTAGGATTGATCGTATCGGCAGCAGTAGTCGTGCTGTCAATCGTTATATTGGTGAAAAGGGGGAAGCTATACGGATTTGCAATCGCTGCTCTTGTTATCGCCTGTATCGGAGCCATTGTTTCGGTGAACAAGATTGTACTTGATGCAAACCTGAAACGATTAACCCAAATATCCGAGGAAGCAAAAGATACCGTAAACACGGACGACAAACATCCTGAATTCATAGTCGGAACATATGTCGGCGAGGATGGCAGTGGACTTACTCTGTTTCCGGATGGCGCGACACGATACTACTATTATACAAGTCCTGAAATATACACCGATGGCACATGGGAATATGCGAAAGAAGAGATCCTGTGGCACTTCAAGGGCGGGGATGCGCTTTCTAACTGCGATGTGGCAGCCGAAGTAGAGGGTGAGGATGCCTCCGAACTTTATTTTCAGTCGGATGCGTTGGCATGGAAGGATGAACATTACAAGAAAGTCTCTGATAAAGCAGAAAACTCGACAGAGGCAGACTATCAGGCGTGGATCAGAGAGGTTTATCCGAAAGTGCTGGGGACAGATAGTGGAAAAAACGGATTTGAGGAAGTGGAATACATCGGGATCACATTTCAGATGCCGAGAGAGTTTACATTCAGCGGAACAGACAAAGGAACCGATTATTATGCGAATGATAGGGGAACCGCAATTCTTTTGTTCTCAAGCGCGGAAAGCGTAGATGACTTAAGCAGCGCTTCCTCGAAAGACATTGAAGAGATATGCGGCAAAATACTTGACAGTATGGTTGAAAACATGCCACAGGGTTTAGAAATAAACGGAGAGGATGAATATAATGTGGATGGAATGTCCTGTAAAGTTCGAGATTATCAATATGAAGAGGGCGGAAAAACCGGCTCTTTGCGACTTGGTTTGATACTGAACGAGAAGGCGAATGGAGTGATGATAGCCGGAGTTCTTGTTGATGCCAACGAAGAGAGCAAGTCATATCTTGATATTTTTGACACCATGATGAAAACCGCGAAAAGAAACAACGGTTATGCATCGGATAGTGTATCCCAGCAAAGCAGCTCGTCAGATCCTGAGAGAGTCGACGGTGTGGATCCTGATCTGAAGGCATATCTGGACAGCTACGAAACGTTCGTGGATGAATATGTGGACTTTATGGAAAGCTATTTGAATGACCCGACGAATATTATTTCCATGTTGGATGAATATACGGACATCATGAATCGTCTGGAAGAGTTCGAAAAGCAGAACGATGCATATGAGTCATCAGATATGTCTGCGGAGGATCTGGAGTACTTTATTGATGTGACAGCTCGCTGCACGAAAAAGATGCTTTCTATCTACTCGTCGCTTTCAAACGATTAGTGTACGAGACAACAACATAATATGGAGCAACCGGGAGGAAAAAGTGATGCCTTTTTGCCGGAACTGCGGTAACCAATTGACGCCCGGAGCACGTTTTTGTGCCGGCTGCGGAACACCTGTAACAGGTATGGTGTCCGCACAATCTGAGATGATGATGAAATGCCCGAACTGTGGGTCTTCAATCAGTAGACTAAATGCCACATGTTCATATTGTGGGGCACAGATTGCCAATAAAGAGGCATCGAAGACAGTAAAGCAGTTTGCGGAAGAACTTGCAAAGATTGAGGCAGAAGCACCGGAAACAAAGCAGGCAAGGGGATTGTTCAGCAGCTACGCAAAGACGATTAATCGTTCATATGGTGATAAAACTTTTGACCGAAAGATATCTCTGATAAAATCATTTCCGATTCCGAACACCGTGGAAGAGATTTCGGAATTTGTGTTATTAGCGGTAGCAAATATTGATGTGAAGTATGGGAAAAAATCGACATTTAATTCTATTTACGGGAATCCTGGGGGAGCCATGTACAGAGATGTTACTTTAGCAACAACATGGGTAAATAAACTAGAACAGGCGTATAATAAGTCCCAGATAGCATTTCCTAACGATCCGATTTTCCCTAAGATAAAGAGCATATATGAGAATAAGATGAGAGAATTAAACCGGCTTTGAGCTTGGTGCGCATATGTGAATAATTAATGGATTAATGACGAGAAGGAATATGATGAAAGATCCGCAGTGGAAATCAGAATTTGATAAACAATCACGAACACTCTTGGAAAGCTGGAACTTGTTTTTCCCCACTATTTGGTGGGGTTTTTTCATGCATGCATAGATTATTACGGCGCAGTGGTGATGGCAAGAGAGCCATCTTTTTTTATTGATTCGTGGACGCATCTGTGCTGCCAATAAGGGGTTCAAAGGATTGTTTAAAATACCTTCAGAGATGCCAAGCAGAATTAACCCGAATAGGAAAGGATTGATGTAGGATGAATTTTATGAGGTACTCGATGTCTATAAGCTGCACATGATAGTTATAATACGATTTAATTATTTGCGAAAGCGTTTTTTGACAAAACCCCTATACCCGATTGACATATACACGAAGAGCATGTACACTATAGCCATGATAAGAAGTTTTGCTGATAAAGAAACAGAAAAGGTTTTTAATCAGGTATTTTCAAAGAAGCTGCCCCATGATATACAACGGGTTGCACTGAGAAAACTGATTATGATAGACAATGCAGAATGCCTTGAAGACTTAAAAGTGCCGCCTGGAAACCGCCTGGAATTGCTCGGTGGAAACATGGAAGGTTATTACAGCATACGGATCAATGATCAGTACCGGGTATGTTTTAAGGAAGACGGAAAAGATTTCTACGAGGTTGAGATCACAGATCACCATTAAAGACTGTTATGCCGGAAGGGAGGATCATCATGGCTTCATTAATTGAAACACCAAAAATCAGTGAAATATTAAGGGAAGAGTTTATGGACCCGATGGAGTTATCGGCGTACAGGCTGGCGCAGGAAATTCATGTGCCGGTATCCCGTATTCAGGATATTTTGCACGATAGGAGAAAGATTACGCCAGATACATCTCTTCGGTTGGCAAGGTTTTTCGAGGTGAGTGACAGATATTTTCTGAATATGCAAAATGATATTGATCTAAGAGAACTGAAGCAGACGATGCATACGGATCTGCAGGCAATACAGCCTTGCCGTGCAGTCGTGATGTAAACAATTGGCGGAGACTATGAGGATAGTTACGGAGCCGTGAAAGTTCGGCTGAACCTTGTTTCAGATGACGGGAGCTATATTGATGTTTCGGATGAAACGATATTGATGCAGTCTGTCGTTACCGAACAGAATGTGGATCCGGATTCGGAAATGAAGTACACATTCGATAAAGATAGTGAAGGAAATGAATATACAAGTCTCGTAAACAGTCAGACATACGAATCTATTACCCTTTCTGTTGAATCACTGACAGGAGGCCCGGTTGTCTCGAAAAAGGAATCTGAGCCGGAATCAGAGGGAAAGAACGCTGATCAGGAAGAGGCGCCGGCTAAGAGTGAAGAGGCTGAGTCAAAAACGGAGAGCGGCAGCGGATCATCAGTCGGGTGCAGAACTCATTCAGTAAGAGAACGTCATCCCTCTTTTGCATCAGCTAAAGGGAAAGGAACAACATTACAGGGCTCGTTCTGATATGCTTTCCATAAAGTCAGTTTCTGTTGCATATTCATCCAGCTTTGAGCAGAAGTATTAGTGGCTTTACTGATTCTCAAAGCCATTTCCGGGCTGAGCGATGCCTTTTCGTTAATGAACTCTGATAATGCTTTCCTGCTTATGCCAAGCATTTTAGCCGCATCAGTGACAGTCAGATTTAATGGTTTCATTACATCTTCCAGAAATACAACTCCGGGATGAGTTGGTTTTCTTTTCATGATAATTCCTCCTATCAATGATAGTCCAAATAGTCGACAAGATATGCATCTTGTCCTTCAAAATAAAATGTTACCCGCCAATTTCCGTTAACTGTAACAGACCAGATATCTTCCTTGTCTCCTTTTAGAGGGTGAAGCCTATATCCCGGCAAGTTCATATCCTGTGGGCATGCACATGCATCCAAACGGTCAAGAATTCTCTCAAGCTTTGGGGCATGTCCCGGCTGTATTCCTTTTTTTGAGCCAGTTTCAAAAAAATCTTTTAGACCCTTATGCGAAAATGATTTAATCACATCAAAATTATAACCTGTAACGTGTCAGGGGTCAAGCCATAGGGTATACAGCGACTTGTATTTTTTTCTTCAGAAGTGGGAAAATGCAGAAGTTGAGAGTTCACATTACGGTGCAAAATTTCTCCTACGCATTGACATTCTCCTAAATTTTGATGCAATTCAGGAGAAAAGGTTCTTCGCATGGAAAGGCATACGAAAAACTGGGATGTGATTATAAGGCTTTGTATCGCCGGTCATTTTTCCCTTTTGGAAGTTAATCGCGCGTTGAAGCTATACGGATTGAGCGAACTGTACGCAAAGGAGCCGAGAGATGCTTGCATCATAGTTGCCCTCAATAATCGGATCTACGATCTTGGACAGATTGATGATATACTAACGGAGCACGGATTAACAAAAACACCTCAGAGAAAGAATAGATTACATAAAGTGATTTCCTCCACCATTTTGGTGGGGGTCTTTTATCGGCTCGTTTTCAGAATAGGTAGTGGATCCTTAGAAATTGCTCAGTGCAAGACCCATTACGAAGATAACTGATAAGGAAAGTGCTGAATCCGTCATCTCGTTACAACCAGCCTTGCCTGTCAGCTTGACATACATACTGGAAACAGGCATATTGTTACTATATCAAGACAGGAGGGTCGTGTTATGGTAAAACGCAATTTGGGAAAAACAGGCTTTCAGGTGTCGGCAATCGGATTTGGAGGAGTGGTATCCTCACAGCATTTTGACAAGGCAGTGATGCCGGGAGACGGGCAGAAACAGTCGGATCAGGCGGTGGCCTGGGCGATCGAGCATGAGATCAATTACTTTGATGTTGCTCCGGGGTACGGAGATGCGCAGCTTCTTATGGGAAATTCCCTGAAGCCATGGCGCAGCAGCGTTTATGTCGCGTGCAAAACCGCGCAGCGCAGAAGGAAGGAAGCGGAGCAGGAAATGGCGGAGTCTCTAAAACTGCTCCACATAGATTACTTTGATGTCTATCAGCTCCACGGACTGACAACCATGGAGGAACTGGAAACCTGCTTCGGTTCCGGCGGAACCATGGAACTTCTTGAGAGGATGAAGGAACAGGGAGATGCGAGGAAGATCGGCTTTACGGCGCATAGTGAGCCTGTCGCGCTCCGGGCGCTGGAGCTTTATGATTTTGATACGGTGATGTTTCCGATCAACTGGCACATGAATATGGCTCACGGGATGGGGAGCCGGATCGCAAAGACCGTAAAGGAAAAAGGGATCGGACTTCTTGCGATCAAGTCAATGGTGGAAAAGGCTTGGGAGGAAGAAGAGCGTTATCAGTCCATTTATCCGAAATCCTGGTGTAAGCCGTTTTACCTCGGCCGTGATGAAGAGCTTCTGCTCGCGGCGATGAAATACACCCTGTCCTTTGGTGCGGATGTTCTTGTACCGCCGGGAAACTTTGATCATTTTCGGTTTGCGGTAGATCATATCGATGAAGTGATCCAAAACCCGCTTACGGATGAGGATGTGGCGCTCCTTAAAAACCACCTTCCTCAGGTCACCAATGATCCTTTTTATGATGAGGAGTGCTACATGGACTAAAAACTGATATGAAATAATTATTTGGAGAGAGAAGAAAAAGGACATGGAATCATTTACGAAAACGATTGAGAGCGTTAATTCGGCGGTCAACGGATTTGTTTGGGGACTGCCAATGCTTATTCTGCTGGTGGGAACCGGGATACTGATGACAATCCTGACAAAGGTGTTCCAGGTTACTCACTTTAAATACTGGGTTAAACACACCATCGGCGGAATCTTCTCGGACAAAAAAGTGACCGCCCACACAGGGAAGAGCGATAAACAGATATCGCAGTTCCAGAGCCTTTGCACTGCGCTGGCCGCCACGATAGGAACAGGAAACATCGCGGGTGTCGCAGCGGCGATTGCTTCCGGAGGCCCGGGCGCGGTATTCTGGATGTGGATCGTGGCATTTTTCGGGACAATGACGAATTATTCGGAGAATGTCCTGGGGATCTACTTCAGAAAAAGAAATGAGAAAAACGAGTGGTCCGGAGGAGCCATGTACTATCTTCGTGACGGCCTCGGCGCGAAAAAAGGATGCAAAAAACTGGGAGCGGTACTCGCGGTTTTGTTTTCCGTATTCTGCGTGATCGCATCCTTCGGGATCGGAAATATGAGCCAGGTTAATTCCATTGCGGTGAATATGAGCTCATCCTTTCATGTTCCGAGACTTGTCATGGGACTGATCCTGATGGCGGTTGCCGGCCTCATTATTCTGGGCGGGATCAAACGGATCGCCAGCGTCACGGAAAAACTGGTGCCGTTCATGGCACTCGCCTATATCATCGGCGCGCTCATCGTTGTATTTGCTCATGTCGGACAGGTCCCGGCTGCTTTTACCGCAATCTTTAAGGGAGCCATTACGGGGCAAAGGGGTTTGAATATCTGTTCGGAACGAAAGCGGCCACGATCTACAAGGTCGTCTTTGTGGCTTTCATCGTCATCGGCGCCACGATGGATTTGACGCTGGCGTGGGATCTTTCTGACACCTTTAACGGCCTTATGGCCATCCCCAACCTGATCGGTGTACTTTCGCTGTCGCCTCTTGTTATGAAGATCACGGCAAATTTCGTGAAGCGGAAGATTAAAAAGAAGGATGTAAAGCCCATGCTTTCCTGGCATGAAGATATTCAAAAGCAGCATGAGGCAGAACTGTAAAGCGAGCGGAAATGAATCAAACTCTGGAAGAAACCATTAAAGAAATCTATGGAAGCAGCGTAACGGTCACGGACCGGCAAGCTGCGTACGGCGGAGATATCAATGCATCTTCGCTCCTTATCCTTTCGGATGGGAGCAAAGTGTTTTTAAAGGAAAACTCCGGGAAGCCCGCTGACTTTTTTACGGCGGAAGAGGAGGGACTGAAGGCGATTGCGGCCACGGGAGCGATTCCCTGTGCGCATGTGATCGGCAGCGGACGGGACGGAAATACGTCTTTTCTTCTGCTGGAGTATATCGAGAGCGGGAACAGAAAGAGATCCTTTTTTGAGACGCTCGGAAGAGAACTGGCGCAGATGCACATGGCGGATACATCGGCGTTTTTGAGAGGCGGAAAATACGGATTTCATTGTGACAATTATATCGGAGCCACGCGGCAGATCAATACACCGGGCGGGACATGGATTGATTTCTTCCGGACGAACCGTCTTGAGGTGCAGTTTCGGATGGCATGGGATTATTTCGATCCGCGCACACGCTCACGGATAGGGTCACTGCTGGATCGTCTGGATCATTTTCTGATCGAACCGGTACGTCCGTCCCTGCTGCATGGAGACCTCTGGGGTGGAAATTTTATGGTCGGGAGTGAAGGCGATCCAGTGCTCATAGATCCCGCGGTATATGTGGGAAACGCAGAGGCCGATATCGCCATGACAGAGCTGTTTGGCGGCTTTTCGCCGTTCTTCTATGATGCATACAGGTCGGTTTTCCCGTTTGAACCGGGGTATGCGGAGCGGAAGGAGCTTTATAATCTTTATCATCTCCTGAACCATCTGAACCTGTTCGGCACATCCTATCTGGGCAGTGTGGTAGGGATTGCGGCACGCTACGGGGCGTCCTGAAAGGATGGGGCAGGCGAGAAGCAGTATATATTTAACGCAGATACTTGACTTTTGACGTGGGTATCATACAATTATTTCAGATTATGCATACAGTTTAGGAGGTAACATCATGGCATTTTGTGAGAATTGCGGAACACAGATTCCGGAGGGACAGAATTTCTGCCCGAACTGTGGGACGCCGGTAAAGGCACCGGAAGCGCCCGCAAACCAGCCGGCGGAAGAGCAGAGCAGCGCTATCCCTCAGCCGGCAGAGACAGAGAGCAGCACAGAGCAGAATGTGCAGCCGGCAATGACAGGGGAAAACGCAGAGCAGAATATGCAGCCGGCAGATCTGCAGCCCCAGGGGCAGCAGCCGATCCCCCAGTATACGGCGCCTCAGCCCGGAAATACTCCTCAGGAGCCGAATTCCGGGAAACCGTTCTTTGTCACCAGCCTTGTACTCGGTATCGTTTCACTGGTTCTGGCGCTTTTCCCGCTCGGCATGGCTTCAATCATTCCGCTGATTGCCGGTGTGGTTGGTATTATCATGTTCGCAGTAGGTAAGAAGAGAGGACAGCGTTCGGGAGTCGGAACAGCCGGTCTTGTGACGTCCATTATCGGTGTCATACTCGCCGGGATTACTTTTGTCGCTTGTGTTGCATGTGCAGGCGTCGCAGGATGTGGCGGCAGGATGGTCGGTCATGCGGTAGAAAATGCGCTTGACGGAGCAACGAGAGAGTTCGCACAGGATTACAGCCAGGACCTGGATGAGTACAGCGATGAGATCGGGAAGGCTCTTGAGGAATACGGCGATGATTTCGGCGATATAATAAAGGAATTCGGTGACTCGCTGTAAGATAAAACATGGCTAAACGAAGAAGAGGCAACGGAAAGCGAAAAGCAAGGGAGACAGCGGCGCGGATTCCGGAAAAGGAACTCTTTGAGACGTTTGAAGCAAACAGGGAACGGATCAGGGAAAAGGCAGTCCGTAAGATCGTAAAGGATCTGGAAACGAATCCGCAGAGGTGGCCGATGCCGGCGCCATATGACGAATCGGTCACCATTCGCGCAAAGCTGCATGCGGCGCTGATCGATGATTTTTGTTTCCACTATGCGAAGCGCATTGACGCGGGAAGCATTATGCGGTCGCTCGGAGTGGAGCATAAACCCTTCCATCTGTTTGTTGCGAGAGAGCTTTCCGATACGCCGGTTTACAAAGAAACCTGTAAAAAAACGGGGAGCCCGAGGCTGACGGAGACAGCGATATCTATCCTGCTCCGGGACAGCGGGCTCTCCGCTTTTCTGTATACCCAGGTCATGGATTCCATGCGGCCGGAGGTGGTGGCGCGGGCGCTTTCCAAAAATCCGAGGTACGAGCGGACGGTTCGGCCCGTACTCCGAAAAATGGAGGCATGGGCGGCGCTTTCCGCGGATTTCCGCAAGTCCACACCGGACAATTATGCACTGTTCTTTCCCGAGGCACGCGGGATGCGGCGCCATTTTGTGTTGCATCTCGGACCGACCAATTCCGGGAAAACCTATGAAGCAGTGAAGCGGCTGGAGGAAGCGGAAAGCGGGGTATATCTGGCACCGCTCCGGCTGCTTGCGTATGAACAGTTTGATCGCATTAACCGTGACGGTGTGTATTGTTCCATGATCACCGGTGAGGAACGGATTCTTGTGGATGGCGCACTTCATCAGTCCTCAACGATCGAAATGTGGAATCCCTCTGCTACTTATGAGGTTGCGGTAATCGACGAGGGGCAGATGATCGCGGACCGCGACCGCGGGAGTGCGTGGACAAATGCGATCCTTGGTGTTCAGGCAAAGGAGGTTTATGTCTGTGCGTCACCGGACGCGAAGGGGTGTCTGATCCGCATGATCAAGTCTTGCGGCGATACATTCGAGATCGTGAACCATGAGAGGAAAACTCCGCTGGAGATGGATCACAGGACGTTTTCATTTCCGGAGGATGTGGAAGACGGAGATGCACTCATCGTTTTCAGCCGGAGAGATGTACATGGCGTTGCAGCGGATCTGAAGCGTGCGGACATTTCATGCAGCATTATTTACGGGGCACTGCCTTATGATGTAAGACATAAGGAAGCAGAACGCTTTGCGAGAGGTGAAACGAAGGTTGTCGTTGCGACAGATGCCATCGGGATGGGAATGAACCTGCCGATCCGGCGGGTGGTGTTTTTGCAGAAGGACAAATTTGACGGAAAGATCACGCGGTCGCTCTCCGCATCGGAGGTAAAACAGATCGCAGGACGCGCCGGGCGCTTCGGGATCTACGATACCGGATATGTGCAGAGCTTTGAGGAAAATGAAGAGATTGAAAGACTGCTTCAGGCAAGACTCCGGCCGATCGAAAAAGCCGTGATCGGGATCCCGGCGGATTTCTTCTGGAGGGATGGCAACATCTCCGATATCCTGAGAGTCTGGGATGAACTGCCTGCGACGCAGGATTATGATAAGGGCGATATCGAAGAAAAGATCAGGATCGCGGAGGACCTGGAGAATATCGCGGAGGAGAAGGAGCTGGTCTATCAGTTTACGAAGTTTTCCGTGGATCGCGATGACCGTGAGACCTATGGCCTTTTAAAAACGTTTTTCAGGATGAAGAGCGCTGACGTCCGGCCGGATGTGGAGAGCCCATTTTACCGCTACGATCCGAAAAAGATCGATATTACTCCGGAGAATGCGCAGGAACTGGAG
This sequence comes from Lachnospiraceae bacterium, assembly GCA_045657665.1. Lineage (GTDB taxonomy): Bacteria > Bacillota > Clostridia > Lachnospirales > Lachnospiraceae > RUG12461. Next base: position 130,200 of record JAZOTN010000038.1, read on the forward strand.
ACCATGTATCGCGTGTTTGATTTCCTCTATGCGTATTCCGTGATCTATGAGGATGAAGAAGTCCTTGAGAAGATTCTGAAGCGAAAAAGAGAGATCTCGGATGCATTGATGCAGATCCTGGAGAACGGGTATGTTGCCAGAAGCTGCAAGTGCTGCGGGAAAAAACTGGCGTGGAATTATCCGTACGGTCTTTGCGAGAGATGCTTCCGCACCGGAGGGGCGGCTTCAAACCACAGAAATAATAAAGGGAAACGCGGATAGCGTTTCCCTTTTCTTTCGCCTTTTTCAGGCGGTAAATCCTATTTCAGAGAATACTCAAGGCGTACCGTGATGGTAGCGGTTTTCTGCCGGGAACTCGTGTCATAGTAGCCGTCATAAGTGTAGTCGGAAGTTCCGGTATTTGCTGCCGTGATCTGGAAGACACCGAGATTGGAATTTGCGAGACCACCGATACGTGCGCCGGATTCGGATGCAATGATGCGGATACGCTGACGGGCGTTTTCCGTAGCCTTGTCAATGAGGTCAAGCTTGACATCATCAAGAGTAGTGCAGTAGTACTCCGGTGAATAGGAGTCAAACTCCACGCCGGAATCCAGCAGGCTTGAAATGTCACGGGAGATCTTTTCCACGGCATCGATATTTGAGGAGCTGACAACCACACCCTGCTGCAGCGTGTAGCCGACGAGACGGCTGGAAAGCATGTTCCCGTAATCATCGTATTCATAATCGTAGTTTTCGTTAATGTCCACGGAATTGAACACGATCTCATCGGAAGAGATGCCGTTGTCTTTCAGATAATCATCGACAAGAGAGGCTTCTTTTTTGATCTTGTCGTAAGCAGCTTTGCTCGTGGAAGCGGTAGAAGTGAAGTAACCTCTCCAGACGACCAGGTCGGAATCAAAATCTACGCTGGCAGAGCCGGTAGCTGCGATGGTGTGGCCCGCCTGCTTTTTGTATGAGAGAAAACCGCAGACCAGGATTGCACAGCAGCTGACCATGGCTGCCGCAAAGATCGCTGCGGAAAGAATGCTTTTTTTCATGTCGTTTTTCTGTTCCATCTTTGAAACTCCTTTCATGCCTGAAAAATGGGTGAAATGCTCATGAGGGCATTTCTTCGACGGAGGTATGGATCCGTCCTCTTCTACTATATTACAACACAAAGAGGGATTGTAAAAGTGTTATTTTAAGATACAATAATCTTATGTCGAATCTTCAGTTTATCTGCGGGAGCGCAGGCAGCGGAAAATCTACATGGCTGTTTGATGAGGTCATCAAAAAGTCCGGCAGGGAGCCGGAACGGAACTTTCTTTTTATTGTACCGGAACAGTTCACGATGGCGACCCAGAAGGACCTTGTGTCCAGATTCCCGCGAAACTCCATTATGAACATTGATGTGCTGAGTTTTCAGCGGCTCGCTTTTCGCGTGTTTGATGATCTCGGGAAAAGCGATTTTGAGGTGCTCGGGGAGACCGGGAAGAACCTCGTGATCCGTAAGGTGGCGCAGCAGCATGCAGAGGAACTCACTTATCTCGGGTCGAATCTCAGGCGGATGGGGTATGTGTCGGAGATCAAGTCGCTTCTTTCGGAATTTATGCAATACCGAGTGACACCGGAGGTGCTTGCAGATTTTCTGGAGAAAGAAGAGGAAGATACCGCCTTTTCCAGAAAATTAAAAGATATTTTAATTATTTATAAAAGCTTTCGGGAATACCTGAAAGGAACCTATATTACCGCGGAAGAGATTTTGGAACTGCTCATCAGTGTTGCGGATGATTCCGAGCTCCTTAGGGACAGCGTGATCATCCTGGATGGATTTACGGGATTCACCCCGATCCAGAATGCGCTGCTCCTTAAAATCTTCCCGCTGGTTTCCGAGATACGGGTCGCGGTGACCATGGACAGCCGGGGGGATGTCTTAAAAGAGCCGGAGCTCACGGATCTCTTTTATATGAGTGAAAAGATGGTGCATGCACTGCTACGGATCGCGGAGGAGACCGGGACAGAGGTTTTGCCGCCCGTTCGCCTGGGAGACGGCAGCCATGCAAGATTCTTAAATGCTGATTGTATAAATTATATGGAGCAGAATCTTTTCCGGACCCGGGCGGGGCAGTATCCGGAGAGGAAGGATATCATTCAGGCGAGGGACGGGGAGTCCTGTCGCGTCGACCGGCTGGGCGAAGCGAAGGAAAAGCAGCGGCAGGATTCACCGTCCTCGGTACCTGCAGAGTATCTCCGTGAGAGCGAACAGATCCGGATCGCGATTCTTAAGGATCCACGCGAGGAACTGTCGTATGCGGTATCCGAGATCCGAAGGATGGTACGGGAAGAGGGGATGCGCTACCGGGATTTCGCCATCGTGACCGGTGATCTTTCGACTTATGCAAATTACGCAGCGGAGATCTTCGCGAAATATGATGTTCCCGGCTTTGTCGATCAGAACCGGGCGATCCTTTTCCACCCCATGACTGAGATGCTGCGCGGGCTTTTTGGGATCCTCTCGGGAGACTGGCAGACGGAAAGTGTATTTCACTATCTTCGCTCAGGGCTTTCCGGGATTTCGCGCGAGGAGACCGACCGCCTGGAAAATTATGTACTTTCAAAGGGGATCAGGGGTTCGTCCTGGAGGAAACGCTGGGCTGTGCTTCCGAAGAGAGGAACAGAGGAAGACCTTCTGGAGTTAAATCGCCTTCGGGAGAAGCTCCTGGATGAGATCTCGCCGCTTGAAGCTGCATTTTCCGGGGAAGAAGGGACTGCCGCCGGAGAATGCCGCGCGCTTTATGAATTCCTTCTTGCGCACGGGATCGGAGACCGACTGCTTGAAGAAGCAGAGCGGAAAGAGAATGAAGGGGATTATGAAAAAGCCAGAGGCTATGAACAGATTTACGGGATCGTGATCGGCCTCATCGACCAGATCGCATTTTTGCTCGGAGAAGAAAAGCTTACAGCCGAGGAATTCTCCGAGATCCTGGATGCGGGATTTGAGGCTGCTGATTTCGGGCTCCTGCCGCCGGGATACGACAGGGTGACTTTGGGGGATATCGAAAGGACAAGATTGCCGGAGATCAAGGGACTCTTTTTCCTTGGTGTGAATGACGGGATCATTCCGGGGAATGTTGCGGGTGCCGGGATCATTTCGGAACTGGAGAGGGAAAGCTTTGAGGAGGCGGGAATTGCTCTTGCGCCGTCGCCGAAGGAACGCACCTTTATCCAGCGGTTCTATCTTTACATGAATCTGACGAAGCCGTCGGAACGCCTGATCCTCACATACGCGAAGACAGACGCGTCGGGGAACGCAGTTCATGCGTCCTATCTGATCGGGGAGATCCAAAAGCTTTTCCCGGGGCTTGCTGCCTGCTCGCCCGAGCTTGATTCCTATGCATTTGAAACAGCGGAAAGTGCGAAAGAGGTCTATTTATCTCATCTTCCGGAGCTTGTATCGGGATCGGCGGATGAGAGTATCCGGCAGCTCCATGCTTGGTATCAAAAACGGCCGGAATACGCTTCGTTTACGGAGAAGATGCTCGATGCGGCATTTATGATGCATAAACCGGAACGTATCACGAGAGAGACGGCGAAAGCGCTTTACGGCATGATCCTGTCGAACAGCGTCACAAGGCTGGAACGGTATGCGGAATGTGCTTTTTCTCATTTTATACGCTACGGGCTCGGTCTTACGGAGCGGGATGTGCATGAACTTGGGGCGCCGGATCTCGGCAATCTTTATCACAGCGCGCTGGAGATATACGGGAAGAAGCTTTCAGAGGAGGGATTGTCCTGGGTTTCGGCCGGAAAAGAGGATGCGGACAGGATCGTTACGGAGGCTCTTTCCGAGGCGGTACTGAGAAGTGAACACGGTGAATTCTTTGCCGATGCGAAAGGCCGCTTTGATCAGAAACGGATGGAACGGATCCTTCGGCGGTCGGTTTCAGTCCTTTCCGACCAGCTTCGCGCCGGTTTTTTTACACCCGAGGCATACGAGGTGCGGTTTGGATATGAAGACGCGCTTTCCGGCACACAGTTCTCGCTCGGAGAGGGTGAGAAAATGTTTTTGTCCGGTCAGATCGACCGACTGGATACCTATACGGACGGTGATGACCTATACGTGAAAGTGATCGACTATAAATCCGGCATGACGTCATTTGACCTTCTGGCTGTTTATGAGGGCCTTCAGCTCCAGCTTGTTGTTTATCTCGGTGCGGCGGACGAACTGATGGCAAAGAAACACCCCGGGAAAAAGGTGCATCCCGGCGGTATCTTCTATTATCATCTGGATGATCCGATCATTGTTTCGGAGGAAGAGCTTACGGAAGAAGAGGTCGACAATGAGATCATGAGAGAACTGCGTCCGGACGGGCCGTTTAACAGGGAAGACAAGGCAGTGTTCGCTCTGGACAGAGGCCTTTCAGACCATGAGAACACGGATCCGTCCATGGTACTTCGCGCAAAGAGAAAGAAGGACGGTGACTTTGATTCCCGAACCCGTGCGTTTTCCGAAGAGGATTTTTCGCTGCTCAGAGGTTATGTGAGGAAGAAGATATTGCATTATGGCAGGGAGATCCAGAGCGGAGACATTCTTGTGCAGCCCTATGAACGCAAAAACATTGATGCATGTGAAAGGTGCCGTTACCGCGGCATCTGCGGGTACGACGAAAAAGTGCCGGGATATGCCCACCGCAGTATCGCGGAAAGGGACGATGTGGAGATCTTTGAAAAAATGAGGGAAGAATTCAATGGGAATTCTATGGACTGATGAACAGAAAAAGGTGATCGAAAGCCGGCGGAAAAATGTGCTGGTCAGTGCGGCGGCCGGTTCCGGAAAGACCGCGGTGCTCGCGGCGAGGATCCTTTCCAGAATCCTTGATCCTTCCGATCCGACAGATATTGACCGGATCCTTGTGGTGACGTTTACGAATGCGGCTGCGGCGGAGATGCGCGAGCGTATCAGGAAATCGATATCCAAAGCGCTTGAAGAGGATCCGGATAACGAGCACCTTAAGCGTCAGGGGACGCTTCTTCATCATGCGCTGATCACGACCTATGACAGCTTCTGCCTGTATCTGGTGAGGAATTATTTCCACCGTATCGACCTCGATCCGTCGGTTCGTGTTGCTGATCCCGGCGAGATCACGCTGCTGAAGGAAGAGGTACTGGATCGGGTGCTTGAAGAGGAATACGGGGAGGCAAAGGAGGATTTTTCACTGTTCCTGGAAAGCTTTGGCAGCAGGCGGAGCGATGAAGGTGTCCGGGATATGGTCAGAAAGCTGGCGGTGTTTGCGGAAAGCTATCCGTGGCCTAAGGAGTGGCTTATGAGCTGCCGAAGGGTGCATCATATCGAAACGACAGAGGAACTGCTTTCATCCGACTTTATAAAAGGATTGATGAAAAACCTTCAGAGCAGGTTCCGGGGATATTCGGAGGAATTATATGTTCTTTCTGAGATCTCCGGTGATCCGGACGGACCGAATGTTTATTGTGAGGTCCTTTCGAAAGAAGCCGAGATGATGACAGATTTTGCAGTCATTGATTCGTATTTAAATCTTCGTGCAGCTTTTCTTGCAAGAGAGGACGCCCGCCTTCCTTCTGCAAGAAACTACCATGGCAGCGAGGAGAAAAAGCAGTATGTATCAGATGAAAGAAGAAGAATTAAAACAGAATTAAAGAAAATGGAAAGCGATTTTTTTGCCCGGATTCCGGAAGAAATGCTCCGGCGCATGCAGGAAGCGGGGCAAAATGCAGAGGTTCTTTTCCGTATGACGGAGCGGTTCCTTTTACTGTTCCGGGAAGCAAAACGGGAACGGAATATGGTTGATTTTTCCGATATGGAGCATGATGCTCTCCGCATTCTGGTGGATCCGGAAACAAAACAGCCGACAGATGTTGCGGAAAAGTACCGGGAATTCTTTTCGGAAGTCATGGTTGATGAATATCAGGACAGCAACTTCCTGCAGGAGGAGATCTTGAGAGCTGTCACAAGACAAAAGGACGGGGAAAAGAACCTGTTTCTTGTCGGGGATGTGAAGCAGAGTATCTACCGCTTCCGGCTTTCCCGCCCGGAGCTCTTCATGGAAAAATACCGGAATTACCCGGTGGAAGGACCGTTTGAGGAGAGGATCGATCTTCATAAGAACTTCCGGAGCCGCAGCGGAATCCTTGGCGCTGTGAACGATCTTTTTTTCCGCCTGATGGGAGAAGATCTCGGTAACGTGGAATATGACAGTGACGCGGCGCTTTATCCGGGTGCAGAATATCCGGAGAATCCGGAGGAAAATGTCCGGTTCCTTCTGACAGATGAAGCGGAGGGAAAGGAACGTTTGGAGAGAGAGGGACAGCTTATAGCCCGGGAGATCAGACGGCTGATCAAAGAAGAGCATGTCACCGGGGAGGATCAGAAACTCCGGCCAATCCGGTTTTCCGATATCGTGATACTGTTGCGGAGCCCCGGCGGCAGCGGTGATGAGCTCTGCAGGATCTTAAAAGACCAGGGGATCCCCGCTCAAAGGCCCAGCGAGACAGGTTATTTCAAGGCGCAGGAGGTGCAGGTGCTTCTCGCGTTCCTTTCCGTTATAGATAATCCCTGTCAGGATATTCCGCTGACAACGGTGCTGCGTTCACCCATCGGAGGCTTTTCCGATGAGGCACTTGCGCGGATTCGCCTTTATTCAAAAGAGAAATTCTTTTATGAATGTGTTCAGGAATCCGATGAAACAAAGGATTTTATGCAGATGCTGAACTCTTTCCGGGATCGTGCGAAAGACACCAGAGTGCATGCGCTGATCACGGAGATCCTTTCCGAGACGGGTTATCTTTCTTATGTTACGGCGCTTCCGGGAGGTCAGGTGAGACGTGCAAATCTGATGGCGCTCATTGAAAGGGCAGTTGCCTATGAAAAGACCAGCTACCACGGCCTTTACCACTTTGTCCGGTATATGGAGAATATCCGTAAATATGAGGTCGACTTCGGTGAGGCGGATCCCGCGGCAGGAGACACCGATGCGGTCCGGATCCTCAGTATTCATAAGAGCAAGGGGCTGGAGTTTCCCGTGGTGTTTCTTTCGGAGACCGGGAAAAAGTTCAACCGCTCCGATGAACGGGAAAAACTGGTGATCCACCCGGAATATGGTGTCGGGCTTGCTGCGGTTGACGGAAAAAAAAGAACCCGCTCGAATACGATCTTTCGCGAGTCGATCGAGCTCTTTCTCAGGACAGAGAATCTCGGTGAGGAGCTGAGGGTGCTTTACGTGGCACTGACCAGGGCGAAGGAAAAACTGATCGTGACGGGTTGCTGTAAGGATGCCATCAGCAGGATCGCTCTCGCCCGGGAGGCGATGAGAAAGCCAGGTGACGGACTCTTTTCCTATGATAAAAGAGCAAAGGCGGGAAACTATCTGGACTGGCTCCTGCCGGGTTTCTGCGCAGAAAATGAAAAATATCATGTAGATTATATTTCTCCGGAACAGCTCGAAGGAGAGGCGGCAGCGAGGGACCTTTCCACCGCTGTTACACGTGAGGCAGTGGAGGAACGTCTTCTTTCCGGAGATGGAAAAAGAGAAAGGCTCGAACGCATGGACTGGGTATACCCGCACCTGGAGGAAAGGGACATCCGTGCAAAGGTTTCGGTATCCGAGCTGAAGCATCAGGCGATGCTATTTGAGGAAGGAGACAGCTCGGACATGAAGTGGATCGAAAAGACAAAGCATCCGCTTTGTGTTCCGCATTTTGCATCGGACGGGTCGGAAAAGAACCTTGGTGCCGAGAGGGGAAGTGCGGTGCACAGGGTGATGGAGTGCCTTGATTTTGCCGGTCTTAAAGAGGTGCTTTCCCTGGATAGCGCGGGACAGACAGCGTGGGCCGGGCAGGAAATCCGTGTAATGAGAGAAAAGGGACTCATTACAGCGGAAATGGAAAAGCTGGTTTCCCCGAGGTTTGTTGCGGCGTTTCTAAGCTCACCGCTTGCAAGGAGGATGCATGAAGCCGCGCTGCGCGGAGAACTTTATAAAGAAAAACCTTTTGTGATGGGATTGCCGGCGGCAGATGTCTATCATGTGAAAAGCGATGAGATCATTCTGGTACAGGGAATTATCGATGTATTCTTCCGCGAAGGGGAAGATTATGTTATTATGGATTATAAGACAGACAGCGTGAAAACCGCGTCTGAACTGGAGGGCCGCTATAAGGCACAGCTTGACCTTTATGCGGACGCAGTCGCAAGGAACAAGCAGTGCTCCATTAAGGAAAAGCTGATCTATTCTTTTCATCTCGGGGAAACGATAAGGATTCAGGAAGGTACCTGAGGGAATACGGAGGCATCATGGAGATCATTCTGGCATCGGGTTCGCCCCGACGAAAAGAAATACTGGAGCAGATCGGAATTGCTTTTCAGATCCGTCCGGCAAAGGGAGAAGAAGTCATCCGCGGAGACGATCCCGTGGAGGTGGTAAAAGAGCTTTCCGCGGCAAAGGCGGGAGAAGTCGCCTCGGATGCGGAGGGCGACTGTCTTGTAATCGGAGCAGATACGATCGTTGTTTATGAGGGCAGGATCCTTGGAAAGCCGAAAGATGAACAGGATGCCATAAATATGCTGAAAATGCTTTCCGGGCAGAAACACCAGGTATATACTGGCGTGACTGCAATTATTAAAGGGAAAGTTAATAAAACGATCACTTTTGCGGAATGTACGGAGGTAAAGATCTTCCCGATGGAGGAAGAGGAGATCGTTTCTTATGTGAAGACCGGCGAGCCGATGGACAAAGCCGGCTCGTACGCGGTGCAGGGTTATTTTGCAAAATATATTGAGGGGATAATCGGGGATTATTACAATGTGATGGGGCTTCCGATAGCAAGACTTTGCCGGATTCTGAAAGGAGAAGGGTATGGACGAATATGATGAACTGACGATCGCTTATTTTCTTGCACACCAGGATCAACTGTTTCCGGAACCGGTTGCCGAAACGGAGGAAGAAGCAGCGGAATTCCTGAGCGACTCCATGGCGGTGGTGGCAAACAGCCTTTCCGAAGCAAAAGAGATCCTGGATGAGATGGGAATGGATGTATCGGGGCTTTCCGAGGAGGAACTGTCTGAAGAGGCGGAAGTTTTTTCGCTTCCGGACGGACGGTATTTGATCATTGAAGGTTAGTGGAAGAATGAAAAAAAGCCTGATCTTTGTGATGCTGGCGGCGGCTGTTTTTTTCAGCGGCTGCAGCATTGAGCGCGATGATATGATGGTGCTGTTTTCGCCGGGGACACAGAACATCATGCAGATCGGAGAGACGAAGTGCCCTCTCAGTTATGCGAAGGTTTTTCTGGCGAATTACCAGAATATCTACGGACAGGCATATGGTATCAACCTCTGGGATCATGATTCAGCGGAGTTTGATCTTCATGATTATGTCAAGGAGACCGCGGTGTCCAATCTTGCGCGTATCATCAGTATGGATGAGCTCGCTGCAGAGAAGGGAATCACAACAAGCGAGGCGGAGGCGGAGAATGCAGAGCGCGCGGCAGCAGAGTACTATGATTCTCTTTCCGGTGAGGAGCGTGAGTGGATCGGGATCAGTGAGGAGGAACTGGCGGCCCTTTATCTTCGCTATGCATTGGCGGAAAAGCTCTATGGTTCCCTGACAAAGAATGTGAACCGTGAGATCAGCGAAGATGAAGCAAGGGTTATGACCATTCAGGAGATCTATACAACAGACGGGGCTTCTGCTGCGGCGATCGCTGCAGCGCTTGCGGACGGAACCGATTTTGCAACGCTTGCGGCGCAGTACACAGAAAACGCTCAGGTGGAGCGAAACATCCGGAGAGGCGATCTGCCGGCACAGGTGGAGGAAGCCGCCTACAGTCTTGATTCCGATGGGATTTCAGGGATGGTAGAAACCGAGGGGGGATGGTATTTCATCAAATGCATCAACAAGAACGTGGAAGATCTGACGGCGGAGAATAAGCTTGTGATCGAGCAGAACCGTGAGAAAGCGGCCTCGGACGATGTTTATGATGAATTTGTCAGCAATCTGTCTTCGTTTCTTAACGAAGATCTTTATGAGAGTATCGAGCTTCAGACAGACGGGAGCATTACGACGGACTCCTTCTTTTCGGTCTACGAAAAAAACTTTGAGTGAGACAGCATGAGAACAGTGGACATCAATTATCCGAGACCGCAGATGGTCAGGGATGCATATCTTCTTCTGAACGGCGAATGGGAAATGAACGGCGGAACAATCAAGGTTCCTTATCCGCCCCAGTCGCCCGCTTCGGGATACGGGGCTGATCCCGGCGACACCCTTTTGTATAAAAAAATATTTACACTCCCTGAGACGTTTATCCAAAAAAGAGTGCTGCTTCATTTTGGGGCGGTTGACCAGATCGCGCAGGTCTATCTCAACGGGACATATCTCGGAGAACATCGCGGCGGTTACCTGCCGTTTTCTTTTGATATCACGGAGACCATGAGGAGAAGCGGGGATAATGAACTCGTTGTGCGGGCCACGGATACATTATCTGCGGATCTTCCTTATGGAAAACAGCGGAAAAAGAGGGGCGGCATGTGGTACACGCCGGTCAGCGGGATTTGGGGATCCGTTTGGATCGAGAATGTGCCGGAGCATTATCTGAAGCATATTACGCTCCTTCCGGATCTGTCGGGGGTTTTTGTTTCAGTGGAAAAAAGCGAAGGATCAGAGGCTGGTTTTACGGCAGAACTTTTTCCGGACCAGGATGGAAGCTGCAGCTTTTCCATTGAATTTAAGGAAAATAAAGGAAGAATTAATTTCGACAATATAGCCGGAGAAACGGTGGAACCGGAGCTCTGGTCGCCGGATCATCCACGTCTTTATGATCTTCGGATCCGCGCGGAAGAGGATACGGTTGAAACCTATTTTGCGCTGCGGGAGATCTCGATCCGCGAAGCAGGGGGGAGGAAGAGGGTTTTTCTCAACGGGAAGCCGCTTTTCCTTCACGGACTCCTCGATCAGGGATATTTTCCGGAGGGGATCTATACACCCGGTGATTTCCACGAATACGAACGTGACGTGAGACGTGCGAAGGATCTGGGCTTCAACTGCCTGAGGAAGCACATCAAGATCGAGCCGGAGCAATTCTATTATGCCTGTGACCGGCTGGGGATGCTGGTGATCCAGGATATGGTAAATTCCGGCGTATACAGCTTCTTCTTTGACACCTTTCTCCCGAATTTCATCTTCTGGATGATATCGGACCGGGGGAGAAAGAACGTGGATATTCACCGCAAACGGATTTTTATCGAGCATATGATCGAAACAATGGAGACGCTCCGCAATCATCCGTGCATCGTCGCCTATACGATCTTTAATGAGGGGTGGGGACAGTTTGAGAGTGACCGGCTATATGGGATTGCAAAAGAGACTGATCCGACGAGACTCATTGACTCAACATCGGGATGGTTTGCCCAGAAGCTTTCCGATTTTGACAGCAAGCATATCTATTTTCATGCGATCCCGCTTCATCCCGGGAAAAAACGTCCGATGCTTCTTTCGGAGTGCGGAGGCTATTCGCTGGAGGTGAAAGATCACCTTTTTTCCAAAATCAGAGGACTTTTTGGCTACGGAAAGTGCCATGATGAGGAAGAACTGACCGATGCGATCCTCCATATGTATGAGGTCATGGTGCTGCCGGCGATCAGGGACGGGCTGTGCGGATGCATCTATACGCAGCTGACGGATGTGGAGGATGAGATCAACGGGATCTATACCTATGACAGGGCGGTTCGAAAGGTTCAGCCGGACAGGATGAGGGCTCTCGCAAAAAAGATCCAGTATGCCGTCACTTTGGCGGTGAAAGACTGAACATACCGTCAAATACACTGTCAGGATTCACAAAATTGAGCCCTTATTAGCACTCAATTCTAACGAGTGCTAATTTTTTGTTGACTTTTGGTTTTGTGAGGGATATGATGGATGACAGATGAAAAAATGAACGAAAAAGGAGAGTGACATTTATGGCTGAGAAACACGGAAATCTTTCCATCGACAGCGAAAATCTGTTTCCGATCATCAAAAAATGGCTGTATTCGGATCATGATATTTTTTACCGCGAGCTCATCAGCAACGGATGCGATGCGATCACGAAGCTGAAGAAGCTGGATATGATGGGGGAATATACGCTTCCGGACGGTTATAAGCCGCGGATCGATATCATTGTCAATCCGGAGGAGAAGACCCTGAAGGTGATCGATAACGGGCTCGGGATGACGGCAGATGAGGTGGAGGAATACATAAACCGCATTGCTTTTTCCGGAGCGACAGATTTTATTGAGAAATATAAAGACAAAGGCACGGATGACCAGATCATCGGTCATTTCGGTCTGGGTTTCTATTCTGCGTTTATGGTGGCAGATGAGGTGACCATTGATACCCTTTCTTATCAGGATGGTGCGAAGGCGGTACACTGGAGCTGCGACGGCGGAACGGAATATGACATGAAGGATGGCGACAGGGATACTGTCGGCACCGAGATTACGCTTTTCCTGAATGAGGACTGTCTGGAATTCGCAAATGAATACCGGGCTCGTGAAGTCATTGAAAAATACTGCTCTTTCATGCCGACCGAGATCTACCTTAAGAAGGCAAATGCAGAGACCGAGTACGAGACGATTGATGCGGCAGACAAACTCGATACGGATACGGTCATTGAGGAGATCCATGAGGAAGCAAAGACCGAAGAAAAGGAAAACGATAAGGGCGAAAAGGAGACGGTAGAGATCTCTCCGGCAAAGGATAAACTCAAGATCGTAAAACGTGAGAAACCCCTCAACGAAACGCAGCCGCTCTGGACGAAGAATGCCAACGACTGCACCGATGAGGAATACAAGACGTTCTACCGCAAGGTCTTCAACGATTACAAGGAGCCGCTGTTCTGGATCCATCTCAACATGGATTACCCGTTCAATCTGAAGGGCATTCTTTATTTCCCGAAGATCAATACGGAATACGATTCCATCGAGGGAATGATAAAGCTGTACAACAATCAGGTGTTTATCGCGGATAATATCAAGGAGGTGATCCCTGAGTTTCTGATGCTTTTAAAGGGTGTCATCGACTGCCCGGATCTGCCGCTCAATGTCTCGCGTTCGGCGCTGCAGAATGATGGCTTTGTGACGAAGATCTCCGACTTCATTACCAAAAAGGTCGCGGACAAGCTGACCGGAATGTGCAAGACTGATAAGGAGAACTACGAGAAATTCTGGGATGATATCAGCCCGTTCATAAAGTATGGGTGCCTCAAAGATGATAAATTCTGCGATAAGATGAATGATTATATCTTGTTTAAAGATTTGGATCATAAGTATCTGACGCTTCCGGAACTGCTAAAAAAGGAAGAGGAAGCAAAGGAAGAGGCGAAGGAAGGCGAAGAGAAGCCGGAAGTTCTTGATGCGGACGGCAATCCGGTTACGAGCGGGGACGAGAAGAACAGTGATGATACTTCGGCTGACGGCGAGGAAGAGGACAAGAGGAAGACCGTTTACTATGTCACGGATGAAAAGCAGCAGGGACAGTACATCACAATGTTCAAGGAAAACGGCATGCAGGCGGTGATCCTCGATAGGATGATTGATACATCCTTTATCTCACAGCTGGAGCAGCGCAACGAGCATTACAAGTTCATGCGTATTGACTCGGATGTGACCGATGCGATGAAGGCGGAGGACGGCGAAACGAGTAAAGAGGTTGTGGACGACCTGACCGCGATCTTCCGGAAAGCGCTTTCCAACGACAAGCTCAACATCAAAGTAGAAAAATTAAAAGACGATAATATTTCTTCCGTTCTGACTGTATCTGAAGAAGGCCGCAGGATGCAGGATATGATGAAGATGTATGCGGGCGGCGGAATGGATATGTCCATGTTCGGCGGGATGCAAGATGAGACGCTGGTTCTCAACGAGAACAATGCGCTCGTAAAGTTCATTCTGGAGCACAGACGCAGCAAAAATGTACCTATGTTCTGCGAGCAGCTCTATGATCTTGCAAAGATCAGCAACCAGCCGCTCGAACCGGCTCAGATGGCGAAATTCATCCAGAGAAGCAACGAGATCATGCTGGCTCTGGCGAAATAAAAAGGCGCATGGCGGCGGGAGAGAGTAGCCGCACGAAAAAAGGAGGCTGATGAAAATCAGCCTCCTTTTAGATTCTTTTGTGCGGTGCTGAGCATCAGTTTGATACGGTTCAGCTGGTTGACCTCGGAAGCACCGGGATCATAGTCGATGGCAACGATGTTTGCCAGCGGATTCTCGTGCCGGAGCTTTTTGATGACACCTTTTCCGACGATGTGGTTCGGGAGACAGCCGAAAGGCTGTGTGCAGACGATGTTGTGCACTCCCGCGTGGATGAGTTCCATCATCTCACCGGTCAAAAACCACCCTTCACCGGTCTGGTTCCCTACGGATACGATCGGATCGGCATATTTTGCAAGGTCTTCGATATGTGCGGGAGGATCGAAGTGCTTGCTCTTCCGGAATTCATCCGCCGCAGCGCTCCGGAGCCATTCGAGTCCCTTGATACCGAGCTGGTTATAGAATTTCGTTTTCTTGCTGAAGCCGAGTTCGTCGGCTTTATAAACCGTGTTGTAGCAGCAATAGAGGATGAAATCCATGAGATCGGGGATGACCGCCTCGGCACCCTCAGCCTCGAGGAGCTCAGCCAGGTGGTTATTTCCTACCGGATGGAATTTGACGAGGATCTCCCCGACGATGCCGACCCGCGGTTTTTTTTCATTCGTGATCGGAAGATTGTCGAAGTCATGGATGATGCTGCGGCAAAGCTTCTTGTAATAATTGTGCGAGAGCATCTTATCCTGCGTCAGGAACCTGATCGCGCGGTGTTTCCATTTCTGATGCATCCGGTCGGCAGAGCCTTTGACTTTTTCATACGGCCGCATCCTGTACAGGCAGCGGAGAAAAATGTCTCCGATGACAAGGGCGTAGAGGCCGCGCTGGATAAATCTGGGTGTGAACTTGAAGCCCGGATTCTTTTCCAGACCGACCATGTTAAGGGAAATAACGGGAACATCCGGATAACCGGCACGCCGGAGAGCTCTCCGGATGAATCCGATGTAGTTGCTGGCACGGCATCCGCCTCCGGTCTGGGTGATCAGGACGGCGGTTTTTTTCATGTCGTAATGTCCGGTCTGAATCGCATGCATGATCTGCCCGACCACTATGAGACTAGGATAACAGGCGTCGTTGTTTACAAATTTTAATCCAGAATTAATTAAATCCTTCTGATCGACCTCCGGAATGACAATGTTATAACCAGCGGATCGGAAGGCCGGTGCCAGAAGCTCGAAATGGATCGGAGACATCTGTGGCGCGAGGATCGTATAATTCTGCTGCATCTCTTCCGTGAAGAGCACGCGGTTGTATTTCGCGGAAACGATCTTCCTTGGAGCATTTTCTTCCTTTTTCACACGGATCGCGGCAAGGAGAGAACGGATACGGATACGTGCGGCACCGAGGTTGTTTACTTCATCGATCTTGAGGCAGGTATAAATCTTGCCGGAATCGGTCAGGATATCGTTTACCTCATCTGTTGTGACCGCATCCAGGCCGCAGCCGAAAGAATTGAGCTGGATCAGGTCGAGATCATCCCGGGTCTTCACAAAATTTGCAGCGGCATAGAGTCTGGAATGGTACATCCACTGATCCATGACAAGCAGCGGTGCTTCCGGCGGATTCAGATGGGATACGGAATCCTCGGTGAGCACAGCAACGCCGTAGGAGTTGATGAGCTCCGGAATACCGTGATGAATCTCGGGATCCGCGTGGTAAGGGCGCCCTGCAAGTACAATGCCGTGGCGTCCGGTCTCTTCAAGGTATTTCAGAACTTCCTCTCCCTTTTTCTGCATATCCGTATGAGCAGCGGCAAGTTCCGTGAGGGCTTTTTGCACAGCAGAAGCAACCTCCTCGCCCGGAACATCAAATTCTTCCGCGAAAACTTCCTGGAGCTTTTCGGTCAGACGGGCGGGATTTCCTAAATTTAAAAATGGATTTAAGAAACGAACCTGCCCGCTTGTGATCTCGTCCACATTGTTTTTGATGTTTTCGGAATAGGAAGTCACGATGGGGCAGTTGTAGTGGTTATTGGTATCTTTGAATTCCTGGCGCTCATAAGGCACAGCGGGGTAGAAGATAAAGTCCACGTTGCCTTCACGAATCAGCCAGGTGATATGTCCGTGCGCGAGCTTTGCCGGATAGCATTCCGATTCACTGGGGATGGATTCGATACCCATTTCGTAGATCTTCCGTGTGGATTCAGGAGAAAGCACAACGCGGAATCCAAGCTCCCGGAAAAACGTTGCCCAGAACGGGTAGTTTTCATAAAAATTGAGAACCCTGGGAAGCCCGACGGTGCCGCGGACCGCTTCCTCTTTTGTGAGCGGCTCATAGTCGAAGAACCTGCGGTACTTGTATTCGAAGAGATTCGGTATCCTGTCCTTATTTTTTTCAAGCCCAAGTCCCTTTTCGCAGCGGTTTCCGGTGACATAGCGCCGGTTCCCGGAAAAGAGATTGATCGTCAGCAGACAGTGGTTCGTGCATCCCTGACAGCGTGTAAGCTTTGTATCAAAGGTCAGAGCCTCAATTTCCTCAAAGGAGAGCATGGAGGAAGCATTGCCCTTTACGTGCCGTTCCCTTGCGATGAGTGCCGCACCGAAAGCGCCCATGATACCAGCAATGTCCGGGCGGACAGCGTGGCAGCCGGAGATCTTCTCGAAGCTCCGGAGCACGGCGTCATTATAAAATGTGCCGCCCTGGACGACCACATGTGTGCCGAGATCGGAGGCGTCCGTCAGCTTGATGACCTTGAACAGGGCGTTCTTGATGACGGAATAGGCGAGCCCCGAGCTGATGTCAGCGACGGAAGCGCCTTCCTTTTGCGCCTGCTTTACTTTTGAATTCATGAAAACCGTGCAGCGTGTGCCGAGATCAATGGGATGTTTGGCAAAAAGAGCCTCCTTTGCAAAATCCTGCACACTGTAGTTCAGGGATTTTGCGAAGGTCTCGATAAAGGAACCGCATCCGGAGCTGCAAGCCTCGTTGAGCTGTACCGAATCGACAGTCTTGTTTTTGATTTTGATGCATTTCATGTCCTGTCCGCCGATATCAAGGATGCAGTCAACTTTTGGATCGAAAAACGCCGCCGCATAATAATGAGAAACGGTTTCGACCTCACCTTCATCCAGGTTCAGCGCGGATTTGAGGAGCGCTTCGCCGTAACCGGTGGAGCAGGAGTGAACGATCTTGGCGTCAGATGGCATCAGGGAATGGATCTCTTTCATAGCCCTGATCGCCGTGGCCAGAGGAGAACCATTGTTATTGCTGTAGAAAGAATAAAGGAGAGAACCGTCCTCCGCGGCAAGAGCGATCTTGGTCGTGGTGGAACCGGCATCAATGCCGAGATAACAGTCCCCGTGATAGGAAGCGAGGTCGCCGGTACGAACATGGTTTTCCCCATGTCTTGAGAGGAATGCATCATAATCCTCCTGGTCTTTGAAAAGAGGCTCCATTCTGGCAACTTCAAATTCCATATGGATCTCTCCGGAAAGCTTCTCCCGGAGGGCAGAAAGAGTAGTTGTTAAATCCTCTTTGTAATTCAATGCAGAGCCGATAGCGGCGAAAAGATGCGAGTTTTCCGGAAGGATCGCGTGCTCATCGTCCAGCTTCAGAGTGCGGATAAAGGAGTTCCTTAGCTCGGAAAGGAAATGGAGCGGGCCACCGAGAAAGGCGACATGGCCGCGGATCGGTTTGCCGCAGGCCAGACCGCTGATAGTCTGGTTGACAACCGCCTGGAAAATGGAAGCGGAAAGGTCCGGCTTGGTGGCGCCTTCATTGATAAGCGGCTGGATGTCGGTTTTGGCAAACACACCGCAGCGGGCCGCGATGGGATATATTTCCTTATAATCTTTTGCGTATTCGTTGAGACCCGGCGCGTCCGTCTGCAGAAGAGAGGCCATCTGGTCGATAAAGGAGCCTGTGCCGCCAGCACAGATCCCGTTCATACGCTGTTCGACATTTCCTCCTTCGAAATAGATGATCTTGGCATCCTCGCCCCCGAGCTCGATGGCAACGTCTGTTTGAGGCGCATAGGAAGAAAGCGCTGTGGAAACAGAGATGACCTCCTGGACAAAGGGGATGCCGAGGTGCTTGGCAAGTGTAAGACCGCCGGAGCCGGTGATCATCGGCGATACGTTCTTCTCGCCGAGTGCGTCATGCGCCTTGCTAATCAGGTCGGAAAGGGTCTCCCTAATATTGGCAAAATGGCGCTCATAGTCCGAAAACAGAAGCTCGTTCTTTTCGCTGAGCACCGCGATCTTGACGGTGGTGGAACCGATATCAATGCCGAGTTTGCATAAATCCTTGCTCATTTTTTTCCCTTGAAAAGTATGCCAGATGACAGATATTCTTAATGAAATCTTCTTCGTTCAATTTACGCCGACTTCTGCAATTATACGCTACCGAAAATTAAAAAACAACGGGTTGTTTCCGAATTTATAAAAACTTTATTTTTGCGCGCCTGGAACAGTTGAAAAAAACCTGTGTTCCTTTTATAATGGTTTTCTATGGAGAATTTTTTAAACAAACTTGAACGGAAGATCGGGAAATTCGCGATCAAGAATCTCAGCCGGTACCTGATCGGTGCCTACGCGATCGGATATGTTCTATATTATATAGGAGCTTTTTCCGGCAATTCGATCCTTTCCTATCTGACTCTGGAGCCTTATTTCATTATCCATCATTTTCAGATCTGGCGGCTTTTCAGCTGGGTGCTGGTACCGACCATCAGCTCGGGTTTCCTGGGACTCTTTTTTGCCGTGATCATGATGATCCTCTATTATCAGCTTGGTAGCGTTTTGGAACGCACGTGGGGGACTTTCCGCTTTAATGTGTATATTTTCGGTGGGATGATCCTTACCATCATCGGTGCGTTTATCCTGCACGCTATTTTCAGTGCGATCTACGGATCGGGGTATATCCTGGTGACGGGACCTATCGGCGGCATGTTCAGCACGAGATATATCAATCAGTCGATCTTCCTGGCATTTGCGGTGTGTTACCCGAATATGGAGGTCATGCTGTATTTTATTCTGCCGATCAAGATGAAGTGGATGGCGGTCTTCTATGCGGTTCTGATCGTGATCGATGTCATCATGTCTTCCTGGGCAGGAAAGATCGCGATCGTCGCGTCGATCCTGAACTTCGTGATCTTCTTCTTTACGAACCGTCAGGTACGCGATAATCTTCGCCGTATGAGCCCGAAAGAGATGCATCGAAAGCAGGCATACAGGCAGGCTACGACCGCCGGGGGGCAAAGGAACCCTTATGCGGGGACCATGCATCAGCAGCCAATGCGGGGTGCGACCCCGGGTGTTGCAAAGCACCGCTGTGCTGTCTGCGGCCGCACCGAGCAGGATGACCCGAAGCTGGAGTTCCGCTTCTGTTCGAAATGCGAAGGAAATTATGAGTACTGTCAGGATCATCTGTTCACACATCAGCATGTGAGAAGATCATAAAACATCAGGAGATCAACATGGAAAACGAGACAAACGAAAAAGTATCCAGAAATTTCATCGAGCGGATCATAGAAAAGGATCTGGAAGAGGGACACTGTAAGACGGTAAAGACGCGTTTCCCGCCCGAGCCGAATGGCTATCTGCATATCGGCCATGCAAAATCGATCCTTCTTAACTATGGCCTTGCGAAGGAGTACGGAGGAAAATTCAACCTTCGTTTTGATGATACGAATCCTACAAAGGAGAAGACGGAATTTGTGGATTCCATCCGTGCGGATGTGGAATGGCTCGGGGCGGATTTTGAAGACCGGCTGTTCTTTGCGTCCGATTACTTTGAGAGAATGTATGAGGCAGCGGTCACGTTGATCAAAAAGGGCGATGCTTATGTTTCCGATCTGACCGCGGATGAGATCAGGGAGCAGCGCGGTACGCTTACCGAAGCCGGGAAAAATGATCCGGGGAGAGACCGGCCTGTAGAGGAAAATCTCCGTTTATTCGAAGAAATGAAAGATGGAAAATACGAGGACGGGACGAAGGTGCTCCGGGCGAAGATCGACATGGCTTCTCCGAACATGAACATGAGGGATCCCGTGATCTACCGCGTGGCACATATGACTCATCATAACACCGGTGACCGCTGGTGTGTTTATCCGATGTACGATTTCGCGCATCCGATCGAGGACGCGATTGAGGGGATCACGCATTCTATCTGTACGCTGGAATTTGAGGATCACCGGCCGCTTTATGACTGGGTTCTCATTCATGCGGAGTTTAAAAAGACGGAGGAGGATGCCCCGAAACAGATTGAGTTTGCGAAGATGTATCTGACAAACGTCGTGACCGGAAAGCGTTACATCAAAAAGCTCGTGGAAGAAGGAATCGTGGACGGCTGGGATGACCCGCGTCTGGTTTCGATCGCCGGCCTGAAACGGCGGGGCTTTACACCGGAATCCATCAAAAAGTTCGTGGAGCTCTGCGGCGTCAGTAAGAGTGACAGCTCTGTGGACTACGCGATGCTGGAGTACTGCATCCGTGAGGATCTGAAGCTTTCCTGCCCGCGCGTAATGGCGGTTCTGGATCCGGTGAAGCTTGTCATTGACAACTATCCAAAGGGACAGATCGAGGAACTGACGGTTCCGAACAATGTGGAGAATCCGGAGCTCGGAAGTCATACGGTACCTTTCTCCGGTGAGCTTTATATCGACCGTGAGGATTTTATGGAGGTTCCGCCGAAGAAGTATTTCCGCCTTTACCCCGGGAATGAGGTACGGCTTATGCAGGCATATTTTGTGACCTGCACGGAGATCGAAAAGGATGAGAGCGGAAATGTCACGGTCATCCACTGTACCTATGATCCTGCGACAAAGGGCGGGGACAGCCCCGACGGACGGAAAGTCAAAGGGACGATCCATTGGGTGGACGCAAAGAGTGCCATTCCTGCGGAGGTCCGTCTTTATGAAAATATTGTCGATGAGGCGCTTGGGGTATATAATGAAGACGGTTCGCTGAATCTGAATCCGAATTCGCTTACCGTGAAAAAGAACTGCTTCATTGAGCCGGTCGTAAAGGGCGCGAAGCCGTATGAAAGCTTTCAGTTCGTACGTCAGGGCTTCTTTACGGTGGATGCGAAGGATTCAAAAGAGGACGCTCCTGTATTCAACCGGATCGTGTCGCTGAAGAGTTCCTATAAGCTTCCGTCAAATCCGGCGACGTAAGATCGTTTCAGGTATCAGTCGCGACAAATATGCGTCAGTACGAGGAAAGATATAAAAGCTAACTTTAAATTATACAAAGGAGAGTTGTTGTTATGGGTATTCTGGGTGGTTTGGAACAATTTGGGATCAAGGCGGATGAAAAGCTTTCGCTGTATGAGGATCCAAAGGCTGCGAAAGCCGAGGGCCCGGCAGAAGGAGCGGGCGGACAGGCACAGCCCGTGAAGCATTCCGAGAGCGAGTTTGTCCTTGAAAAGAGTATCCGCTGTCCGGTTTGCGACGGTGTTTTCAAAACACTGCAGCCGAAGAGCGGCCGTGTAAAGAGACTGGAATCTGACAAGGATCTGCGGCCGAGATGTGAAGGCATTGATATCATGAAGTATAATGTCTGTTGCTGCCCGGTATGCGGATACACGGGACTTTCCACCAGCAAGTATTTTGAAACGATCAATCTGAACCAGAAAAAACTGGTTGAGGAGAAGATCTGCCAGAGTTTTGATCCGGCTTCGGTGGAGAACGCGTATAAACCCGATACCAAGGAATGGGATTATGATACGGCAATCGGACTTCATAAGCTTTCACTTTACAATGCGATGGTGAAGGGGGCCAAGACAAGTGAGAAAGCCTATAACTGCCTCGTGATCGCCTGGCTTCTTCGGGGTAAGGCGGAGACGCTTGCAAACGATCCGGAAGCGAAAGATGAATACGATGCGGTAAAGAAGGAAGAGGAAGAATACTATAAGGAGGCTTATGACGGTCTGTTTAAGGCGGTATCCACGGAGAACTTCCCGATCGCGGGGATGGATCAGACGACAATGGATTATCTCCTTGCAACAATGTCGTTCAGTTACGGAAAGACCGATGTGGCCGCAAAGCTGCTGGCGTCTATCATACAAAGCCCCATGACGCCGACCAAGATCAAGGAAAAGGCCCGTGACTTAAAGGACGAGATCGTGGAAGCGATCAAGGCAGGAAAGCAGTAGAACATAGAAAAAGAGAAAGAGGACGGGGCTGTGTCACATTTTAAAGTGACACAGCCCCGTCCTCTTTCTCTTGGTTTGTCTTATTTTTTGTTCAGCTCCGCCATCTTCATTGCGCGAACCTTGAGCGGAAGGCCAAAGAGTGTGATAAAGCCCTCTGCGTCATGATGGTCATAAAGATCGCCGGTTGTAAAGCTTGCGAGGGATTCGCTGTAGAGTGAATACGGGGATGTTGTGCCGGCCTTGATGATGTTCCCTTTATAAAGTTTAAATTTAACTTCCCCGGTCACATATTCCTGGGTCTTGGTAACGAATGCCTGAACCGCTTCACGGAGCGGAGTGAACCATTTTCCTTCGTAAACGATCTGGGCGAATTTGTTGCCAAGATCTTTTTTTGTTTCCATCGTGGCACGATCCAGCACAAGCTCCTCGAGTTGCTGATGTGCCTCCATGAGGATGGTTCCGCCGGGAGTTTCGTATACGCCGCGGCTCTTCATGCCGACCACACGGTTTTCCACGATGTCGACAATACCGATGCCGTGCTTTCCGCCGAGACGGTTCAGCTCACGGATGATGTCGGAGACTTTCATGTTCTTTCCGTTTACGGAGACCGGAACGCCTTTTTCAAAGGTCATGGTGACATATTCACCTTCATCCGGTGCTTTTTCCGGAGAAACACCGAGTACAAGAAGGTGGTCATAATTTGGCTCATTTGCGGGATCTTCAAGCTCAAGTCCCTCGTGACTGATATGCCAGAGATTCCGGTCGCGGCTATAGCTCTGATCTGCGGAAAACGGAAGATGAATGCCGTGTGCCTTGCAGTATTCAATCTCGGATTCGCGGGAGTCCATCGTCCACTTGTCATCACGCCATGCGGCAATAATCTTGAGGTCCGGAGCCAGAGCCTTGATGCCTAGCTCGAACCGGATCTGGTCGTTTCCCTTTCCGGTTGCGCCGTGGCAGATTGCTGAGGCATTTTCCTTCCGTGCAACCTCTACGAGTTTTTTCGCGATGCCGGGACGTGCCATGGACGTGCCGAGCAGATATTTATTTTCATATACGGCACCTGCCTGCACGCAGGGGATGATGAAATCGTCACAGAATTCATCGGTGATGTCTTCAATATAGAGCTTGGAGGCGCCGGAAAGCTTTGCGCGTTCCTCGAGTCCGTCCAGTTCTTCTCCCTGTCCGCAGTCAATGCAGCAGCAGATGACATCATAATCGTAGTTTTCCTTCAGCCACGGAATGATCGCGGTGGTATCAAGTCCGCCTGAGTATGCCAGAATCACTTTTTCTTTCATATGGAATGTGTCCTTTCGTAAATGATAAGTTGTATCTACTATACAACAGGAAGCGTGGGCTCTGCAAGGGTGACGCGGAAAAAAACGATTGACGATTGAAATATGAAGGGAAGTCCTTTATACTCTATATTTGAAAGAACAGGAAACGGGTTTGTTTCATTCGTTAACGATAATTCTAGCGATTCAGAAAGGCGCGGTGATATGGTTAAGGTCGGGATCATCGGAGCGACCGGTTATGCGGGTGCGGAGCTGGTGAGGCTTCTTCTTTCACATCCATCGGCAGAGATTGTCTGGTACGGTTCCAAAAACTATATAGATGAGGAATATGCGCGTGTTTACCGGAATATGTTCCGGCTTGTTCCGGATATCTGCAAGGGAGACGATCTGGATGCGCTTGTTTCAGAAACGGATGTGGTTTTCACAGCAACGCCTCAGGGGTATCTCGCGTCCATCTTAAAACCGGAGCACCTTGAAAAAGCGAAATTTATTGATCTTTCCGCGGACTACCGGATCAGGGATGTCGCCGTTTATGAAAAGTGGTACGGGATCAAACATGCATCTCCGGAACTGATCAAAGAGGCGGTCTACGGGCTCTCCGAGCTTAATCGGGAGGAGATCAAAACAACAAGGCTTCTTGCGAACCCGGGATGTTTTACCACCTGTTCGATCCTGACAGCGTATCCGCTGGTCCGGGAGGGACTCATTGATCCGAAAACGCTGATCATTGATGCGAAAAGCGGGACATCCGGAGCGGGACGCGGTGCAAAAATGCAGAATCTCTTTTGTGAAGTCAATGAAAATATCAAGGCTTACGGCGTGACAACGCACCGGCATACCCCGGAGATCGAACAGGAGCTTTCCAAAGCTGCCGGGGAACCGGTGCTCCTTAATTTCACGCCCCACCTGGTGCCGATGAACAGGGGGATCCTTGCCACGGAATACGCGGATCTGATCCGAAAGGAAGATGGAACACTGCCAAATTCCGACGAAATAAAATCTGCTTATAATAAATATTATGGAAACGAATACTTTATCCGGATCCTTCCTGAGGGAGAAAATCCCGAGACCAAATGGGTGGAGGGGAGCAACTTTGTTGATCTGAACTATGTGATCGACGAACGTACCGGGCGTATTGTTATGATGGGAGCTCTCGACAATCTTGTAAAGGGGGCTGCGGGACAGGCGGTTCAGAATATGAATCTGATGTTCGGCCTGCAGGAAAATGAAGGACTTTCCTTCGTTCCGGTATTCCCATAAGGAAGAAAAGATGTCTGACTATGCACTTCGCGTTATGACAATAGAAGATTATCCGGAGCTTCGGGAGCTTTGGATGACGATCCACGGCTTCGGGATCCGCTCTATTGATGATTCCAGGGAAGGTGTAAGACGTTTTCTTTCCAGGAATCCCGGCATGAGTGTAGTGGCTGAGGAGGATGGACGCATTGTCGGCGCGATCCTGTGCGGACACGACGGGAGGCGCGGATGCCTCTATCATGTGTGTGTGCATGAGGACTACCGGAAACGCGGCATCGGAAAGGCGATGGCGGTCTTTTGCATGAAAGCGCTTCAGGCCGAGCAGATCAATAAGGTCAGTCTGATCGCGTTTCGGAAAAACGAGATTGGAAACGCTTTCTGGAAAAGCGTCGGGTGGACCTTTCGGGAAGACCTGAACTATTATGACTTCGTATTGAATGAAGAAAATATAACAAGATTTAATAATTGATAAAAAGTAAGAATACTGTACACTTTCGGTGGCGATGAACAGGTAAGAGCCGGGTAGTGATACAGGACAGGAGCAGTAGTATGGAGAAGTTCGATGGCGGAGTGACCGCCCCAAAAGGTTTTCGGGCTGCACATGCAGCGGCGGGGATCAAATATCAGGACCGTGATGATATGGCGATGATCGTCAGCGAAAAGCCCTGCAGTGTTGCAGGAACGTTCACCTCCAATCTGGTTAAGGCGGCTCCGGTGCTCTGGGATCAGGCCATTGTGGAGAAAGGCGGCCCGGTGCATGCGGTGGTCGTGAATGCCGGGATCGCGAATGCGTCCACAGGAAAAGAAGGTATGGAGAAATGTTTTTCCACGGCAAAGGCAGCTGCAGAGCTGCTTCATACCGGGAGGGCAGAAACGGTACTCACAGCTTCCACCGGCGTGATCGGGATGCAGCTTCCGGAGGAAAAGCTGAAGAAGGGAGTGGAATCCATGATTCCGGTGCTTTCAGACAGCAGGGAGGCGGCACATCAGGCGGCAATGGCGATCATGACAACGGATACGATTCCGAAAGAGGTTGCCGTGCGTTTTACGGTTTCCGGAAAAGAAGCTGTGATCGCAGGTATGTGCAAGGGCTCCGGTATGATCCATCCTGATATGTGTACGATGCTTTCATTCCTGACGACGGATTGTGCGATAGACAAGGCGTTGATGCAGAAAGCTCTATCTGCGGATGTGCGCGAAACATATAATATGATCTCCGTGGACGGGGATACCTCCACAAACGACACCTGTATCCTGCTTTCAAACGGCGAAGCGGGAAATCCGTTGATTACAGAGGAAAGTGATGATTACCATGTGTTCGCAGAGGCGCTTCACATTGTAAATGAAACGCTGGCGAAAATGATGGCGGGTGACGGTGAAGGCGCCACAGCGCTTTTTGAGGTAAGGATCGAGGGCGCGAAAGAAAAGGAGCAGGCAAGGACGATCGCAAGATCGGTCGTCTCATCGAACCTGGTAAAGGCAGCCATCTACGGGCATGATGCGAACTGCGGAAGGATACTCTGTGCCATGGGATATGCGGGAAGTCCGTACGATCCGGACAAGGTGGATCTGTTTCTTGAGAGTTCTGCCGGACGCATGCAGACCGTTCGGGCGGGACAGATGCTTTCCCTCGATGAAAAACTGGCGGAGAAGATTCTTTCGGAACATGAGGTGACAGCTGTCGCAGATCTTCATGAGGGGACGGAAACTGCTACAGCCTGGGGATGCGATCTGACCTATGAGTATGTGAAGATCAACGCAGATTACCGATCATAGAGTGCTGACTCGAATAATTAAGATTCGATTTAATATTTGCATCAATAAGGGAGGATAATATTATGAAAAAGAGATTGTTGGTTGCTCCACTGTGTGCGGCCGTCATTCTTTCGCTGCTAGCCGGATGCGGTGACTCTTTCCGATCCTCAGCGGCGATGGAGAGCATGGGTAACTACGAAGAGCCGGCTATGTATGATTCTTCGGATGTGTACGCCGGCGCGTATGCCGAGGAAGCAGCGGCGGATTATGACTACGAGGAAAGCTACGATGCCGCTTCCGGAGAGGCCGTAAACAAAGAGGTGGAGGCGGAACGCATCGAGGAGACCGGTACCTCCAGTTCGCGCAAACTGATCCGTAATGTGGATATGGATGTGGAAACGGAGCAGTTTGAGGAACTTCTTGCGAATCTGGAAAAAAAGATCAAAGAACTGGGCGGATATATCGAGAACTCCACTACCTACAACAATACCAGTTACTATTCGGATTATGAGTCCAGAAGCGCCAATATGACGGCGAGGATCCCGGCGGATAAGCTGGATGTTTTTCTCGGCACGGTTTCCGAGCAGTCGAATGTAACACGGAAGACCGAAAATGTGGATGACGTGACACTGACTTATGTGGATCTTGAAAGTCATCGCAATGCACTGAAGGAAGAAGAAAAACGTCTCCTTTCCTTTATGGAGGATGCGGAGAGCATCGAGGACCTGATCACGATCGAGGACCGGCTTACGGATGTCCGGTACCAGCTCGAGAGCATGGAAAGCCAGCTCAGGACCTATGACAATCAGGTCAACTACAGCACCGTGGTCATGAATATCTCCGAAGTTGAGAAATATACGCCGATCGTTGAAGAGACTACCGGAGAGCGTATCTTAAGAGGTCTTACGGAGCGGCTTGAGGAAATCGGGGATGGTCTTAAGGAATTCGGCATCGGGTTTGTGATTCATATTCCGGATTTCATCCTGGTGGCTGTCATCATCATTGTCATTGCGATTGTTGTAACCCTGATTGTTCGTGGGAGGAAAAAGAAACGTGAAAGAAAAGAACATGGAGGAAATCCTAAGGAAGGCGGAAGTGCTGATTGAGGCACTTCCCTATATTCAGCGTTTTAACCGTAAGATCATCGTGGTCAAATACGGCGGGAGCGCCATGCTGGATGAGAACCTCAAAAAAAGCGTGATCCAGGACGTGACGCTTTTAAAACTCGTCGGTTTTAAACCCATCATTGTCCATGGCGGCGGAAAAGAGATCAGCAGCTGGGTCGAGAAAGCCGGCATGAAGCCGGAGTTCCGA
Organism: Lachnospiraceae bacterium; assembly: GCA_045657665.1. Lineage (GTDB taxonomy): Bacteria > Bacillota > Clostridia > Lachnospirales > Lachnospiraceae > RUG12461. The sequence goes on from JAZOTN010000038.1 coordinate 158,050, forward strand.
AACGGCCTTCGGGTGACGGATGCGGCGACAATGGAGATCGCAGAAATGGTCTTGAACCGTGTCAATAAGTCGCTGGTGCAGCTCGTGGAACAGCTCGGAGTCCTTTCGGTCGGGATCAGCGGGAAGGACGGTGGGCTCCTGACCGTTGAGAAAAAACGTCCGAACGGGGAGGACATCGGTTTTGTAGGAGAAATCACGGAGGTTCACCCGAAGATCCTTTATGATCTTCTGGAGAAGGATTTTCTTCCCATTGTCTGCCCGATCGGTATGGATCATTCCTTTCAGAGCTACAACATCAATGCGGATGATGCGGCGTGTGCTATCGCGAAAGCGGTGAATGCGGAGAAACTGGCATTTTTGACCGATATCGAGGGGGTCTACAAGGATCCAAATAATGAAGAAACACTGATTTCGGAGCTTTCCGCTTCGGGTGCGAAAGAGCTTCTCGAGAGTGGCTATGTCGGCGGCGGAATGCTTCCGAAGTTGAATAACTGCATCAATGCCATTGAAGAGGGCGTTTCCCGGGTGCATATCCTCGATGGCAGGATTGCTCACTGCCTCCTGCTGGAGATTTTTACGAACCGTGGAATCGGTACCGCGATCATCGGGGATCAGGAAACGAGGTTTTATCATGAATAAAGAGAGTTATATCGAGGAAGCCGAAAAATCACTGCTTCATACTTATAATCGTTTTCCCGTTATTCTGGATCATGGAAAGGGAGTCTATCTCTATGATACGGAAGGCAAACAGTATCTGGACTTTTATGCCGGCATTGCCGTCCTGGCACTTGGACACGGAGACGAGAAGTTTAATCAGGCTTTAAAAAGTCAGATCGATAAGCTGATACACACGTCTAATTACTATTATAATATCCCATCGATCCGCGCGGCGGAAAGACTTCTTGCAGTGTCCGAAATGGACCGGGTTTTTTTTACCAACAGCGGAACCGAGGCCATAGAAGGTGCGATCAAGGCTGCGCGGAAATACCGTTATATGAAGACCGGTAATAATGACGGAGAGATCATCGCCATGAACGGATCTTTTCACGGGCGCAGTATGGGAGCCCTTTCCGTTACGGGTACGGAAAGCTACCGGACGCCTTTTGAACCGCTGATCGGCGGTGTCCGTTTTGCGGATTACAATGACCTTTCCGGTGTGGAAAAATGCATTACCGGGAAGACCTGTGCAATCCTTCTTGAAACTGTGCAGGGGGAAGGCGGGATCTATCCGGCAAGTAAGGAATTTCTTGCCGGTATCCGTGCGCTCTGTGATGAAAAGGATATTCTTCTGATCCTGGATGAGATCCAGTGCGGGGTCGGGCGTACCGGTGAGATGTATGCGTGGCAGCATTACGGCATAAAGCCGGATATCATGACAACCGCAAAAGCACTCGGATGCGGGATACCGGTAGGCGCATTTTTGATGAAGGAAAGTGTTGCGGAATATTCACTGGCGCCGGGAGATCATGGGACGACGTACGGAGGAAATCCGCTGGCCGGTGCAGCGATCAATGCAGTGCTGGAGATTTATGCGGAAAAGGATATCCTGAATCATGTAAAGGAGCTGACGCCCTATCTCGAAGAGAAGCTTGATGAGATCGTATCCCGTTATGATTTTGTAAAAGAAAGGAGAGGACTCGGCTTTATGCAGGGGCTTGAGTTCTCGATTCCGGTATCGGATATTGCTTCGCGTGCCATTGATAAGGGAGTGATCCTGATCACGGCAGGAAAGAATGTGATACGTTTTGTACCGCCTCTTGTCATTGAAAAGGAACACATTGATGAAATGAGTGAAAAGCTGATAAAGGTACTGGATGGGGTCCGCTCATGAGGGAGAGTGCAAAGAGTTTTCTCTCTATGTGCTTTGTTTTGCTATTGCTTTTTCTTCTGATACTCGGCGTGCGGCGTTTTCCCGTGCTTTCTCCGGTAGAGAAGGAAACGGCAGAAGAAACGCCTCTTTCGGAGCTTTCGGATGAGGAACTGCTGACCCGGTACACTGAGGCAGAGAAGACGCTTCTTCTCTGGACGTCGGACAGCGAAATGGAGAGTTTTCTTGAAGAAGCGGCGCTGGATTATTACCGGGAAACCGGGATTGCTGCGCAGATTAAGTTGAAGGATCCGGCATTTTTTCTTGAACAGATCTATGATGCAAGCTGCAGTGAGGAGGGCGGATTTCCGGATCTTTACCTTACGGGGGGAGATGTGCTTGAGGAAGCGTGTCTTCTCGGACTTGCTGAGAAACGGGAGGGATATCCCGGGCCGGAGAAAATGCCATCGGAGACTGCGGAGGCAGCTTCAAGTCTTCGCGGGATATCGTATGCCTATCCGCTTTGTTTTGACACACCGGTATTTGTATATCTCAAGGAAGCGATTCCGGAGGAACCAGTCTCTGTCGATGCGATCCTTCAGCAGGTTACCGAAGAGGGGCTGAAGATCGAGGTCGGGAATATTCTGGAATGGGATTTAAATGATGAGTTTTACGATCTTGCGTTTCTTGGCGACTGCTATACCTTTTCGGATGAAAGCGAGGGACATCTTACAATAACAGAGGACGAGGCCCTTCTTTCAAAGAAAACGAAGTATCTTAATGAGCTTTCCGAAGCGATCACGCTGGATGCGTCAACAACTTCTGAGGGAGCTGTTCTGAACCGTCTCAATCATCTTGCGACAGCCTGTGCCATCATAGATTCCGATGACCTTTCAAAGCTTCGTGTGGAGTATGGTGTGCTCCCGCAGATCGTTCTTAAGGATGATCTGAAAACGGGAGGTTGTGCTGCAACGGAAATGGTTTTTATCAATCCGTTTTCCGAACAGAAGGAAGAAGCCGCCGGTTTTGCCGCATTTCTTACGGCAGAGGAGGCAAAAAAGGTTCATGAGCTGACGCCGCATTATTCCGTTTATGGTGATGTGAACCAGGAAGGGGACAGTGCAGTGGTTTTCCGGGCTTATGAAGATGCACAGCCGATGCCGTATTCTATGGATTCGGAGGATTTTCTGAAATCACTTCGACTTGAAATCCTAAAGATTTTCTAAACTTTCCTGATCCTTCTTGCGCGATGAACCAAAAATGGATATGATAAAAAGTGACGGGCATTGGGACTCCTTTCGGACGATAGTTTGAAAGGAGATTATTTGATGAAAAAATACAGAGTTTTGCTTGTGCTCGGCCTTTTGTTTCTTTTGGCATTGCTGCTTTCGGGATGCAGTGAAAAGAGCTACCTCGATACGGAAGAGGAAAGCGCTTATTTCACGGAAGAGGACACGGAAGCAGAGCCGGAGGCAGCAACAGAGGGCACCGCATATGTTTATGTCTGCGGAGAGGTTATCAGGCCCGGAGTCTATGAGGTTGCGGCAGAGAGCCGTGTGTACGAGGTGATTGATCTTGCGGGAGGCTTGACGGACGATGCGGACCCGGCAGCGGTCAACCAGGCGGAAACTGTTTTTGACGGTATGATGATCGAGATCCCGGGAACTATGGGAGATGAAATGATTCCCGCTGCGGAAAAGGACGGACGGATCAATATCAATACCGCATCCAGAGAAGAACTTTTGACACTTCCCGGGATCGGAGAATCCAAAGCGGATTCGATCATTTCCTACCGGGATGAGCATGGGCGGTTTCAGGATCCTGCCGACCTGATGCAGATTCCGGGGATCAAAGAAGGCGTTTTCGGAAAGTTAAAAGATAAAATCAGGGTTTAGAGGAGTCACATGGCAAAAAAGGTTTTGGTCGTAGACGATGAAAAACTGATCGTGAAGGGAATCCGTTTCAGCCTGGAACAGGACGGAATGGAAGTGGACTGCGCGTATGACGGAGAAGAAGCACTTCAGCTTGCGACCGAAAACCGTTACGATATGATCCTTCTCGATGTGATGCTGCCGAAGATGGATGGCTTTCAGGTATGCCAGCAGATCCGGGAGTTTTCGGACGTGCCGGTCGTGATGCTGACCGCAAAAGGCGATGATATGGACAAGATCCTCGGCCTTGAGTATGGAGCGGATGATTATATCACGAAGCCGTTCAATATTCTGGAGGTGAAAGCCAGGATCAAGGCGATCATGCGCAGAACCACAGGAAAGAGCGGCGTGGACGAGAAGGGAAATGTGATCCAGAACGGTGATCTGAAGCTTGATCTTGACAGCAGACGTCTGTTCATCCTCGGCAGGGAAGTAAATCTGACCGCCAAGGAATTTGATATCCTGGAGCTCCTTGTGACCAATCCGGGGAAGGTATACAGCCGGGACAATCTTTTGAACCTGATCTGGGGATTTGATTATCCTGGGGATGCACGGACAGTGGATGTGCATGTGAGACGCCTTCGGGAAAAGATTGAGACCAGTCCCAGCGAACCGAAGTATGTTCACACGAAGTGGGGACAGGGCTATTACTATCACGGCTGAGATTTCGGCACCGGAAGAGTGCTTGTGCGGACAGGCAGCTGCGCGGCCTCAGAGCTGTTTTTAAGAGTATATGAAAAATCTGTTGCGTCGTTTTTTCGGAAGCCTTGTCTTCCGTCTTATTATCATCATATCTTTGGTCGGTATCGTACCGGCGGTGATCGTTCAAACGGGTGTTTTGAAGTCCTATGAAAAGAGAGCCGTCAATATCAAAACGATCGAGATCCAGAGCCAGGCGAAGATCCTCGCAAACACCATTGTAGCGGAAAACTATATTGAATCCCCGCGTGATACGGTTATTGATGCGGAGCTTTCGCTCCTTTCCACCATTTATGACGGGCGTGTCATGATCGTGGATTCCACTTACAGGATCGTGAAGGATACCTATGATCTTGATACCAGAAAGACCATTATTTCCCGGGAGGTGATGCAGGGCTTTCGCGGGGAAGAAGTGACGAATTACGATTCCGAGAACCGTTATATCGAGCTGGTGTTGCCGCTTTCACCCCAGATCACGGGAGAGGAAGCAATCGAGAACCTGCCGGTGCTGGGCGTCATGGTCGTCAGCGTTTCTACGGATAATGATGCCTATAATTATGAGTACCTCAGGAGCCGTGGAATTCTGGTATGTGTCGTGATCGGAATGATCGTGATCCTTTTTGCCATTGTAGCTTCCGTCCATATGCTGACGCCCCTTCGACGTCTTTCCTCCGAGATCAGGAGAATGCACGCCGAGATCGGGACGGAGGAGATCAAGCCTACCGGATATACGGAAACACGTGAGATCGCCGAGCGTATCAACGGGATGAATGAACAGGCGAAGCTTCTCAACGCCTCGAGACAGGAGTTTGTGTCAAATGTCTCTCACGAGCTGAAAACCCCGCTGACTTCCATGAAGGTGCTGGCGGATTCCCTGAACGGGCAGGAAAATGTCCCGGTGGAGCTTTACCAGGAATTTATGCAGGATATCACCGAAGAGATCGACCGGGAGAACAAGATCATCTCGGATCTGCTTTCGCTGGTGAAAATGGACAAAGCCGCAGCGGATATGAGTATCACGCCGGTTAATATCAATGAGCTTCTTGAGCTGATCATGAAGCGATTGCAGCCGATCGCGGACGGGAAGAATGTGGAACTTGTAATGGAAAGCTTCCGCCCGATCATCGCAGAGATTGATGAAGTGAAGCTCACGCTGGCGATCAGCAATCTGGTCGAGAACGGCATTAAGTATAATAAACCAGAGGGCGGGTTCGTTCATGTTTCCCTGAACGCGGATACGCAGTATTTCTATGTGTCTGTAGAGGATTCCGGCATTGGTATCCCGGAAGAGGCTCAGGAGCATATTTACGAACGTTTTTACCGTGTGGATAAATCGCATTCCAGGGAGATCGGTGGAACGGGACTCGGCCTTTCCATCACAAGAAGTGCTGTTCTCATGCACCGTGGATCGATCAAGGTGTTCAGCAGGGAAGGGGAAGGGACGACATTTACGATCCGGATCCCGTTGAAATACACGATCGATCAGAGCGGTATGTCATTTTAGGGAAATTTTGATCCATTCCGTGCTCTCAGAGAGAGGATTTTCAGAATAGTTTTTTACGAGATAATTGTCAGACAGGAGTTTGGGACAATTGAAAAACAAAGGTGTAATTCGTAAATTAAATATAAAATTAATAAAATATCCGCTTGCTGTACTGCTTATATTTGTGTTCGTCATAATCTCCGGCTGTGGAGAACAGAAGCCGGATGAAGATTCGTATTACGTTTATTATGTTACTAAGGAAAATGACGGTATTGTGCCGCAACCGTATGAGCCGCAGGCCACAGATACAGAGGGACTGGTGAAGGAATTACTCAGTGTTCTTTCTACGGATTCCGGCAGCGTGGAGTATAAAAAAGCGATCCCTACCGGAATCATGGTAGAAAAGTACCAGATTGACGATGGAACGCTCTCACTTACCTTTTCAGACGAATACAGTACGATGGATTCCATGACGGAGGTGCTTTGCCGATCCGCGGTTGTTGAAACACTGATCCAGATCCCGGAGATTATGCGTGTCGGTTTTCTGGTGGGGAATGTTCCGCTGACGGACACAAAAGGGAACGTTGTGGGCTTTATGACCGCAGATACCTTTGTACAGAATCCGGGACGCCAGATCAATGCGATCCAGGAGACCACGTTGACGTTGTATTTTTCCAATCTGGAAGGGGACGGGCTCGTACCCGAAGTGCAGCGTGTTCATTTCAGCAGTAATATCTCCATGGAAAAGCTTGTGGTTGAGCGGCTCCTGGAAGGACCGCTCGGAGAGAACGAACAGTCCACAATCCCGCAGGGAACGCTTCTTCTCAGCGTTTCGGCGGTGGATGGCGTGTGCTATGTGAACTTTGATGAGACATTTCGCAATCAGGATTATGAGATACAGGAAGGGGTCGTGATCTATTCGATCGTGGATTCCCTGACGGAGCTGGAAGGGATCGATCGTGTCCAGATCGAGATTAACGGTGATACGAGCGGGGTATACCGGGACCGTTTCCCGCTTTCGACTCTGTATGAGAGAAATGAAGAGATCATCACAGGGCCTTCCGAGGTGATTTCGACGGAAGAGGAGAGCGAAGATGAGAAGTGAAAGATGGATGGCATATGCTGCCGGTTCTTTCCTGATCGGAATTCTCCTTGCCAGGAGCCGAATCCTTTTATGGATCCTTCCTGCTGCTGCTCTGGCCATGTATTTATGCGCGGCGGCACACTTCGCCGGGAGACCGAAAAGAGGGATCTTGTTTCTCCTGCTGATCGGAAGCGCGGTAGTCACCGGCATATTACGGTATGCTGCTGCTGACGCATTCCGGGAACGGTATGAACCTCTTATCAAGGATGGCACTTCTGCTCGTGTTCAAGGTCTTGTTTATCAGAAAGAATCCAAAAATCAAAACACGATTTATTATCTAAAGAATTCCTTTATTCAAACTGATCGATCCAGCGTACCCTGTAACCACATACAGGTTTATCTTGACTCCGGTGAATATCCTGTCGGTTCGACTCTGCTTGTGTCCGGAGAAATCCGGGAATTTGAAGGAGCATGCAACGAAGGCAATTTTAACAGGAAGCTTTATATGGAAAGCCGGAAGATCGCTTTTTCGGTATACGGAAAGAGCGTCAGAGAAGTCGGAAAGCGGAGGCTTCTGCTCCAGCGGGCATTGTTTCAGCTCCGGGATCGGATCCGTGATATATTTGATAAAGCGCTCTCGGAAACAGATGCCGGTATCATGACTACCATGCTGCTCGGAGACCGGACTGCGCTAAACACTGACGTAAAGGAACTCTATCAGGCATCCGGGATTTCACATATTCTTGCGATCTCCGGACTTCACGTTTCTCTTATCGGAGCTTTGCTGCTGAGGCTATTAAGGAACCTCAGGCTGCCGCTGCCGTTTTGCGCTGTCCTTTCAGCTGCAGTTATGGCGCTTTATACGATGATGACAGGGTCATCACCATCTGCGTTGAGAGCATATCTGATGTTTTTGCCGGCGATCGCGGCTCCGCTCTGCCGCCGCACCTATGATTCGGTGACGGCACTCTCATTGGCGTTGATCCTGCTTCTTTGGGAGAACCCGTTTCTGACCGGATACAGCGGGTTTGTTTTTTCATTTGGTGCGGTGCTTTCGGTGACGGCATTTGGAAGTGTGCTTATGCCGGAGATACCAAAGAACGGGGAAGTCGGATCGGGGTTTAAGGAGAAATGGAAAGGCTTTCTATGCAAAAGGGGTGAAGCACTGAGGAGGGCACTTCCGGTTATTGTTGCACTCCAGCTTGTCACCCTGCCGATCGTGATGTGGAACTACTATGAAATCCCGCTTTATGCTCCGCTGCTGAATCTTCTCATTGTTCCGCTTCTCGGAGTGATCCTCGCTGCCGGAATTGCGGGAGCCCTCGCAGGACTGCTTGGATTTTGTATTGGTGCAAAAACGGTATTATTAATTCCACATTACATTTTACACTTTTATGGGCATGCCTGCCGGATCATACAAAAACTACCGGGTGCGCATCTGATCACGGGGAAACCCTCTGTTGTTTTAACAGTGCTTTATTACACAGTTCTGACTGCAGTTTTTATCCTCATGGATTTGATCAAAAAGCGCCGGTATACTGTTCTTCCGGCATTTCTTCTTACCGCTTTGCTTCTGGTTCCGAAGCATTTCGGATTTGAGCTCAGCATGCTGGACGTCGGGCAGGGGGACGGGATCTATATCAGCACACCGGGCGGCACAGCTTTTGTGGATGGGGGAAGCAGCAGCGTGAAAGAGGTTGGAAAGTATCGGATCAGACCGTTTCTTCTGGCAAAAGGAATAAGAAGCATTGATTTCTGGCTGGTAACCCATACGGATGCCGATCATATCAGCGGTCTGAAGGAGCTTCTGGAGGAAGGTTATCCTGTTCATACACTTGTTTTTTCCAAATATGTGCTAAAGGATGAGGCAATGGAAGATCTGGCCGCTCTTGCCAGAGAGCACGGAACAAAGATCGCGTTTATCGAGCCGGGACAAAAGATCCGGCTTGGAAAAGCAACGCTGAAGTGCCTTTTTCCGGATCGGGATTATGTGTGCGATGACAAGAACGGCCTTTCGCTGGTAACGATGCTTATGGTCGATGATTTTTCCGCGCTTCTTACCGGAGATATTTCTTCCAAAGAGGAAGCTTATCTGATGGAAAATGACAGTCTTGTCAGAGTTCTTTCTGATGCGGATTTCTATAAAGCTGCACATCATGGATCGAAGTATTCGAATTCGGAAGCGTTTCTATCACTTCTTTCACCGGAGGCGGCGGGGATTTCCTGCGGAAAGGAAAACCGATACGGACATCCAGCCGAGGAAGCGGTTTCCCATATGAAGGATGCCGGAGCCGTCGTTTATGATACCCGTTTTTCCGGACAGATCAAGGTGACACTTCCGGGCGGAGAGATGCGGGTGGAAACAATGAAGGGATGCTTTCCGAAAGGTGTTTTATGACAGGAAGTCTTCTTTAATGAATATTGAAATGTATACCATGATGTAGTATGATGTGCAAAACTGGGGGAGTGTGAATGAAGCTAAACCTCTGATAAGACGAAATATGGATAAGGAGAGCCTATGAACGTATGTCTTTTAAACGATTCGTTTCCGCCTCTCATTGACGGTGTGGCGAATGTGGTTATGAACTATGCTTCGATCATGCAGGAGAAACTCGGAGCCGAGGTGGTCGTCGGAACGCCGCGGTATCCGGATGCGGATTATTCAGCGTATCCGTACCGTGTGATCCCGTATCAGAGCGTAAATATTACGCAGAAGCTTTTCGGGTATCGCGCGGGAAATCCTATGCACTGGGCAGAGGTGCAGCAGATCATTGATTTCGGACCGGAAATCATTCACACGCACTGTCCGGCGGTTTCCATGATCTTCGCCCGTTTCCTGACCGGACAGATTGATGTGCCGCTGATTTTAACCTATCATACCAAGTTCGACGTTGATATCGGACGGGCCGTTGGAGACGGACTCATTAAGAAAAAACTCATAAAGCTGATGGTGGACGGGATCTCAGGATGTGATGAGGTCTGGACGGTTTCCCATGGCGCCGGAGAAAACTTGAAATCACTCGGTTACGAAGGAGAGTACCGTGTGGTCAGCAACGGTGTGGACTTTGCAAAGGGCCGGGTTGATGATGCTCTGGTTGCCGAGGTGACAAAGGACTATGACCTTCCTGAGAACGTGCCGGTCTTTCTCTTTGTCGGGCGGATGATGAAGTATAAGGGTCTGCCGATCATTCTGGATGCGCTGACGGAGCTTTCGGGAAAAGGGATCGACTACCGTATGGTGTTTGTCGGAGGCGGCGCTGATAAGCAGGAGCTGGAAAAAACGATACGGGACAGAGGGATCGCGCTTAGCGTCAAGCAGGAGGACGGAAGCTTTTCACATACGGACGGCGCTGCGGAAAAGAGCGGCCAGATCTATTTTGCGGGCCCGGAGCATGACCGTGATCGTCTTCGTGCCTGGAATACGAGGGCAGACCTGTTTCTGTTTCCGTCTGTGTATGATACCAATGGGATCGTGGTACGCGAAGCAGCCGCCTGCGGTCTTGCCAGTGCCCTGGTTCGGGGATCGTGTGCCGCAGAGGACATTACGGACGGGAGGAACGGATTCCTGATCGAAGAAAACGGCAAATCACTTGCGCAACTTCTCATTGAAGTGAGCGGGAATCTTGATGCTCTTCATGAAACGGGGCAGCATGCGATGGATGAGATCTACATTTCCTGGGAGGAATGTGTCCGCGAAGCATATGACAGTTACGGAGATATTATAGAACGGAAGAAGGCAGGGCTTTACCCGGAGAAAAAGAAGATCAGTCTGGATTATTCTCTTAAAGCTGCGGCCGATCTGGCCAGAAGTGCAGATTTCCTGATTTCCAAATCGAAGACCTTCTATCAAAATATGGTGGAAAGGCTGAGCGATGAAACGTAAAAGCGAATGGTACAAACGAATGAGCTTTTACCAGATCTGGATCCGGAGCTTTTCTGACGGTAACGGTGACGGGATTGGGGATCTTTACGGTGTTTACGACAAACTCTCCTATATCCGGTCGCTGGGCGTGGACGGGATCTGGTTTTCTCCGATCTATCCTTCTCCAAATGCGGACTTTGGATATGATATTTCCGATTATCGGAATATCCATCCGGATTACGGGACTTTGGAGCAGTTTCAAAAGGTTCTGCACAGGGCGCATGAACTGGGGCTTAAGGTCATCATGGATCTGGTGATCAACCATACCTCAGATGAGCATCCCTGGTTCCTAGAGAGCCGGAAGGGCAAAGACAATCCTTACAGTGATTACTATATCTGGCGGGATCGGCCAAATAACTGGAATAGCCTTTTTGAGGGAAAGGCCTGGGAGTACGACCCCGTGCGAGGCCAGTATTATCTTCATATTTTTGCCAAAAAGCAGCCGGATCTGAATATGGACAATCCGAAGGTCCGGGAAGAGGTAAAAGAGATCCTGCGTTTCTGGCTGGATATGGGCGTGGATGGCTTCCGGGAGGATGTGATCAATTTTATTTCCAAAAAAGAAGGCCTCCCGGACGGTGTTCCGTTTCTTCCTGCGGTAAACGGAATGCCTTATTATAAAGACGGCCCGAAGATCCATGAATATCTTGCGGAGTTTCGTAAGGTCTGTATGGAATATGACTGCTTCCAGATCGGAGAGGGACCGTTTACGGGAGTCAGAGAAGCGCTTCGTTATCTGTCCGGTTCGACACGATCTCTTGATATGATGTTTTCTTTTGACCACATGATGGCGGACTGTTATTTTACTGAGTATCTGCATCGTCCGTTTTCTCTCCGGAGCTATAAGGAAGCCGTTACAAAATGGCAGAACGCACTTTCCGGGAAAGCCTGGAATGCGCTTTACCTTGAAAACCACGATCATCCCAGGATCATCAGCCGGTACGGGAGCGAGCATCTGTTCTGGCGGGAAAGCGGGTCGATGCTGGCTGCCGCATATCTCTTTTTACAGGGCACGCCATTTATCTATCAGGGACAGGAGATCGGGATGACGAGTATCCGCCTTTCTTCCATCGATCAGTATATCGATGTCTCCACGATCATGAATTTCCGTTCCTACCATAAAAAGGAGCCGATGAAAAAGCGGATGGAAAGGGTCTACGCATCCAGCCGCGATTCTGCAAGGACACCGATGCAGTGGAGCAGCGGTAAGAACGCCGGATTTTCTGATTCTGAGCCATGGTTTTATCTGAACCCGAATTATACATGGATCAACGTGGCGACTGAGGAAGCGGATGAAAACAGTATCCTCCATTTTTACCGAAAGTGCATTGCACTCAGGAAACATTCCAAAACCCTGATCTACGGGACCTATCGGGAATACTTTCCGAAGCATCCGCTTCTTTTCGTTTATGAGCGTGCTCTTGGAGAGGTGCGTTATCTCATCTACTGTTCTTTCTCCCACCTGCCGCAGAAAGCACTTTTGCCGAAAGAATATGCCGGGAAAAAGGGACAGCTGGTGATTTCAAACTATGACAGAGAGAAGAAGAACGAGCTTCGTCCCTATGAAACAAGGGTGTACCGGTTTCGGTGGTAGATGTGTCATATTGACACACCCATTGAAAATGAAAACAATTCACGATATAATTTTCTAGACAAACACAGGTAATACATGGCTTGAAACAGAAGAAAGACTAATTATGGATACATCAAAGACATCAATCTTATATGACTCAGCGCAGGACTACAGAATAACAGATGAACTTCAACCGGAAAAACCGAGGCTCTTTGTGTGTATCGATCATGAGATCCTGGAGTTTGTGCTGGATGGGAGACAGCTTTTCGGCCGGCCCTCCGGAGATCAGATCCCGGACATTCCTGTCGTGAATAAGTATGTTTCCCGCCGGCAGGGTTGGTTTGAAACAAAGGGAAATCAGGTGACATTCACACCGGAAGACACGACAAATGCAGTGGTATTCCGCAGGGAGACCTTAAAGCCGGGTGAAACCGTGGATATCTGGGATGGTGATGAACTCATTATTCCGATCTCCAGAGGCGGTGAAAAAGCAGATATCATGCTTGTCTGCGCGATCCTTGAAAAACGCATCAATATCTGGCGCAATCTCCGCCTTGCTTCCAGAGATGCACTGACCGGTCTATCCGGGAGAAATGCTTTTCGAACATGGTACGTGTACCATTTTCCCTGGAGGGAACAGGCCGAGTCAACCCTTTTCATTATGGATATTGATTATTTCAAACGGATCAATGATGTCTATGGGCATTCAGCCGGAGATGAGGCTCTTAAGCTTCTGACGTCGGAACTGCTTCTGATGGTGAAAAATACAGGTTATGTATGCCGATGGGGTGGAGATGAGTTCGTCGGGATCATAACGGGAAATGCCGGGGAGGCAAAAGAGAAGATTGAAGCCCTGCAGGAGAAGCTTTCCGCCATTCAGATCGAAGACAGTTTTTCCATCACGCTCAGCGTCGGTGTCGCAGGGATGGGTATGGCGGAGGAAGAGGATATCGATTCGATTGTAATGAAGGCTGATCAGGCACTATACGCGGCGAAAGAACATGGCAGAAACCGCGTGGAGGTGTATCGACCGGAATAACAGGCATATCAATAATGCGATTATTTGATGCGCAACCATAAGGTTGCGCATATTTTTTGTGCTTTTTAGAGTATAGTACATATAAAGACGGCATATATAAGTATATATCCCAAAAACGCTATTTCCGTGCAAATAGCGGATGCTATATTAAAATATAATTTAATAAAATGGCAAGTAGTACAAATTTAGGTCACTAATTAACTTAAAAAATAATATATAAATTGTAGCCAGTAAATCAGCTATATAATGAAAAATGACAGACAATTAATTGTGCGAAAAAATGAGACAATTAAAAAACGCGGAGACTGGGGAACCTTCCGATTTACCAGAAAAGCCACAGCCTTCGCGTTGTATTATATACCGCGCGTCGAGCGTACAATAATTTATTAAATCAGTATTTCATAAATAGCTTCAGAGCAGATGCTCCAATCTTATAGATTGGATTTTCAAACCGTTGTTTTACATGATCGAGCTCTTCACGGATCGCTATGCTTTGGGGGCAGTGCTGTTCGCATTTGCCGCATTTAACACATAATCCCGCATTTGTACGGACCTTTCGAAGGGTTGTACACATCATGTATTCCTTAAATGCCGTTGCATATCTGTCTGCGTAACTGGAATTATAGACAGCGAAACAGGTCGGGATATCCACACCCTTCGGACAGGGCTGGCAGTATCCGCAGCCGGTGCAGCCGACTTTAATGTTTTTATGAATATGGGCGAGAACGCGTTCAAACAGCATCAGATCGTCGGCAGACAGTGCGTTTGCAAGTGCATCGTCTGCGATGAGGCAGTTTTCCTCGACCTGGGAGCTGTCATTCATTCCGGAAAGCACGACATTGACTTCCTCGTGATTCCAGATCCATCGCAGAGCCCAGTCAGCAGGAGTACGTGAGGGAGTAGCAGCCTCAAACTCTTTTTTTGCGTCCTCCGGCAGGGCGTTTACAAGGCGACCGCCCCGGAGAGGCTCCATGATGATCACAGGGATCCCTTTCTCGTGGGCGTAACGGAGCCCCTCGATCCCGGCCTGTGAGTGCTCGTCCATGTAGTTAAACTGAATCTGGCAAAAATCCCACGGATAAGCATCGATCAGCTCCTTGAAGGGGATTGTCCCGCCATGGAAGGAAAAGCCGATATTCCGGATTTTTCCCGAGGCTTTTTTTTCTTCCAGCCAACTGTCCACGCCGAGCGTCTTCAGCCGGTTCCAGCTGTTGACATCGTTCAGCATATGCATCAGGTAATAATCAACATGATCCGTCTGGAGACGGGAGAGCTGTTCACTGAAATAACGGTCTGTATCGCCTGTTTTCTTGATCAGATACTGGGGGAGTTTTGTGGCGATATTGATCTTGTCACGGCAGCCTTCTTTTTTCAGAAACTTGCCGAGAGCAACTTCGCAGCCGGGATAGATATAGGCTGTGTCAAAGTAATTGACGCCTTGTTCCACGGCGATTTTCATTTCCCGGTTCGCCTTTTCCTGATCGATGACACCGGCGTTCTTTGTGTAGCGCATGCAGCCATAGCCGAGGATCGATAATTTGTCGCCGTTTTTTTGATTGATTCGATATTGCATGGGATCTCCTTTCATGGAAGCCGCAGGGTGTTTTGATTCATATACTGTGCGGCACTGAGCCCGGGCGGCATAATAAATAGTCTAACAATTGTATTGTATCACAGGTTTACCAGGAGTGTTATGGAAACATTTCCCGGTTGACTTTTTCGGAGAGCTGGGATAATATGGACTACGCATGACGCACACCCTCGCGATCATGCGTTAACTTATGAGGAGGGAGGTGTAAGAGTTGGCGAATATCAAATCTGCAAAGAAAAGAGTCCTTGTTTCCAAGAAGAAAGCGGAGAGAAACAAATCCGTAAAGTCCGGCGTCAAGACTTCGATCAAGAAGGTTGAGGCGGCGATCGAGGCGAAGGATAAGGCAGCGGCGGAAACGGCGTTGAAAGAAGCGATCGGAAAGATCAGCTCCGCGGCAAACAAAGGCATTTATCATAAGAACACCGCGGCCAGAAAAGTTTCAAGGCTTACGATTGCGGTGAATAAGATCGCGTAATCTCGCTTTCTTTTTATTCATCAAATCATAAACTCAAAAGAATACGAGTGTATTTTCCGCATGCGCGCTGACGCTATGCATGCCGGAAAATACACTCGTATTCTTTTTCGGAGACAATGAAAATGTATGCCGGAAAATTCCCGCGTATTCCTTTTTGATGTTATGAATACTTTGTTAGAAAGAGCTCTACGGCGGTGTGTTCGGTGAGGCGCCCGCTTTTGAAGGCTTCTTCTGCCTCGACGCCGTCTTTGACAGCGTTTTTCAGCGTTTCCAGAGAGAAGCCGTTTGCCTGCGCAAGATTCTTCCGAACCAGCCAGTCAGGGCTTCCCATGCGCTCTGCGATCTCGCGCGTCCCAAGATGCCGGCCGGCAAGATCCCGGATTTGCATCAGAAGATTGAGCTGACGGATCACAAGGAACAGAATATGATAGGGAGATTCACGGTTTTCAAGGAGACGGTAATAAAGCGTGAACGCTGTTTTGCGGTCATGTGCGGAAAAGGCGTTTACCATAGCGAAAATGTCATCGGTCATCTGGCCGGAGCAGATGGCGTTAAGGTCTTCATTGGTGATTGCATCTCTTCCGACAGTGTATGAAAGCAGTTTTTCCAGTTCGCAGTCGATGAATTCCATATTATCGCCGCTCCGGATCAGAAAACGCTCCAGTGTATCTCTTGAGATCTGTTTTCCCTCTTTCCGGATCCGGGAAGCGATCCATTTTGACAAAGTATCCTGATCAAGCCGGTTGTATTCAACGGCTGCGCCTTTTTTTGAGACGGCTTTATAAAGGCGCCCGCGTTTATCCACATCGCTTTCCGCGAAGATCAGACAAGCTGCTTCCGGAATGACGTCGATGTATTCAACAAGCTCATTCGGAGCGGCGTTTTTGAAAAAACCGCTGTTTTCGACCAGAAGGACCCTTCGTTCCGCAAGAAAAGGAAGGGTTTCCGCAAGGTCGATGATCTCGGCAGGGCGGATCCCTTTTCCTTCAAACGTCGAAAAATTCATATTGTCATCCGGATTGCGTACCGCGTCAAGAAGAAGCTTTTTCTTCTGACGGAGAAGATAGGTTTCCTCACCGAAGAGAAGATAAACCGGCCGGATGGATCCGGAGGCGATGTCTTCATCGACGGTCTGATCAATACTTTTTTTTGCTTTGGAAGAGTTTTTCGCTGCCATGCGACAATTCTATCATAGATTCTATTTTCTACCAACGGCTTTTTATGGTATGATAATAGATACGCATTACATCAACCCTCAAGGAGTTACTATTTTGGCAGATCAGGAATTAATCCGTAATTTTTGCATCATAGCACATATAGACCACGGGAAATCCACGCTGGCGGACCGCATCATTGAGATGACGGGACTTCTTACGGAACGTGAAATGCAGCAGCAGGTTCTGGACAATATGGATCTCGAGCGTGAGCGCGGGATTACGATCAAATCGCAGGCTGTACGAACGATCTATAAAGCGGACGACGGAAAAGAATACGTATTCAATCTGATTGATACGCCGGGGCATGTTGACTTCACCTACGAGGTTTCGAGAAGCCTTGCGGCATGCGACGGTGCGATCCTTGTGGTGGACGCCGCGCAGGGCGTGGAGGCGCAGACCCTGGCCAACGTTTATCTTGCGCTGGATGCGGATCTGGAAGTCATTCCTGTTATCAATAAGATTGACCTTCCGAGCGCGGATCCCGCCCGGGTGATCACCGAGATCGAGGACGTGATCGGCATCGTCGCGGAGGATGCTCCACAGATCTCTGCAAAGACGGGCCTTAACGTAAGAGATGTCCTTGAGGCGATCGTAAAGAAGCTTCCGGCACCGTCAGGCGATGCAAAGGCTCCGCTCCAGGCATTGATCTTTGACTCAATTTATGATTCCTACAAGGGAGTGATCGTTTTCTGCAGGATCAAAAACGGAACGGTACGGACAGGCACGAAGATCCGGATGATGGCGACCGGTGCGGAGGTTGATGTTGTAGAGGTCGGAACCTTCGGCGCGGGTCAGTTCATTCCCTGCGAGGAGCTTTCCGCCGGGATGGTCGGGTATCTCACCGCGAGCTTGAAGAACGTGAAAGATACCCGTGTCGGTGATACCGTGACGGAGGCAGACCGTCCTGCGAAGGAGCCGCTTCCCGGCTATAAAAAGGTGAACCCGATGGTATACTGCGGTGTTTATCCCGCAGACGGTGCGAAATATCCCGATCTCCGGGATGCACTTGAGAAACTCCAGCTGAATGACGCATCCCTTCAATTTGAGCCGGAGACCTCCGTGGCGCTTGGATTCGGCTTTCGCTGCGGTTTTTTGGGGCTCCTTCATCTGGAGATCATTCAGGAACGCCTTGAGAGAGAATACAATCTCGATCTTGTGACCACTGCCCCGAGCGTGGTGTATAAGGTACACACCACAAGCGGCAGCGTGCTTGACATCACGAATCCGTCCAATCTTCCGGATCCGTCAGAGATCGACTACATGGAAGAACCCATGGTTGCGGCTGAGATCATGGTGACGAGTGAGTTTATCGGGTCTATTATGGATCTTTGTCAGGAACGCCGCGGGATTTACAGAAGCATCGAATATCTGGAGGAAACAAGAGCTCTGCTGAAGTATGATATGCCGCTCAATGAGATCATTTACGATTTCTTTGACGCGTTAAAATCCCGTTCCAGGGGTTATGCATCCTTTGATTATGAGTTGAAGGGCTACGCGAAGAGTGACCTCTGCAAGCTCGACATTCTCATCAATAAGGAAGAGGTGGACGCTCTTTCGTTTATTGTATTTGCCGGGACAGCCTATGAACGCGGGCGGAAGATGTGCGAGAAGCTGAAGGAGGAGATCCCGCGGCATCTTTTTGAGATCCCGATCCAGGCAGCGGTAGGAAGCAAGGTCATTGCCAGAGAAACCGTGAAGGCCATGCGGAAGGACGTGCTCGCAAAATGCTACGGCGGAGATATCACGCGCAAGAAAAAGCTTCTGGAGAAGCAGAAGGAAGGAAAGAAACGCATGCGTCAGGTGGGAAATGTAGAGATCCCGCAGGAGGCATTTATGAGCGTTCTCAAACTCGATGACAAGGCACAATAAACCACTTGAGATCTATTTGCATATCCCTTTCTGTGAAAAGAAATGCCGTTATTGTGATTTCCTTTCCGCCCCGGCGGATGAAGAGACAAAAAGGGCATATACGGACGCCTTGATCCGGGAGATGAAGAGCAAGTCGGAAAGCCTTTCCGATCATGAGGTGATCTCAGTTTTTTTCGGAGGCGGGACTCCGTCCGTTCTGCCGGAGGGAGAGATCGTCCGCCTGATGGAGGGCCTTCGGAAGGCTTTTTTCATAGCGGAAGATGCGGAAATCACGCTGGAGAGCAACCCGGGAACGCTGACGCGCGGGAAACTGTCGGCATACCGCTCGTGCGGTATCAACCGGCTTTCTGTCGGTGTGCAGAGCGCAAATGACCGGGAACTTGAGATGCTCGGACGAATCCATACTTATGCAGATGTTCTGGAAAGCCTGGATATGGCCAGAAAAGAAGGATTCCAAAACATAAATTTTGATTTAATAAGTGGGTTACCGGGCCAAAAAACCGAAGATTATCTCAGAAATGTCAGGACGCTTCTCAGGCTACGGCCGGAGCATATCTCCGTGTACAGCCTGATGATCGAAGAAGGAACGGATTTTTTCGGGCTCTATGGAGAAGACGAGAAGACAAGGCGGAGAGGAGAGCAGCCCATGCTTCTTCCCACGGAGGAAGCGGAGAGGGAAATGTACCACCGGACAAAGGAGCTTCTGGAAGCAAGCGGGTATTATCGGTATGAGATTTCCAATTATGCCAGGAAGGGGTTTGAGTGCCGTCATAATCTGGGCTACTGGCGCCGCACGGAGTATCTTGGGCTCGGACTCGGAGCGGCATCGCTGCTTTCGGATGTCCGTTTTTCGAATACGAGAGAGCTCCCTGAGTATCTGGAATCCGATTTTTCTCCGAGAAATGAAGAACGGCTCTCCAAAAAGAACTGCATGGAGGAATTTATGTTTCTCGGGCTTCGGGAAACAGGAGGGGTGAGCAAGGCGGAATTTTATCGTCAATTTGGTATCCCGGTCAGAAACGCGTACGGAAACGCGATTGATGAAATGGTGTCAAAAGGGCTCCTTGCGGAAACGGAAACAACTGTGTTTTTGACACCGGATGGAATTGATGTTTCGAATGTCGTTATGTCCTCATTTTTACTGGACTGACGACGCTTTTGCATGTATAATGTTAGGGAGACTTTCAAAGTCAAAGCTATGGGGATGAGAGGGGGTACTCATGAAAGATCTGAGGCATTTATACGAATTCGAGAAACTCCTTTTGGAGTCCAATAACGATCTTGTAAGAAAGGCTGCAGACCGTGGCGACAAGATCATCGGAATTAACTGCTTCCAGTTACCGGAAGCATTCTACAACCTCCCCGGAATCACAGCGGTTCACATCCGAGCGCCCCGTACCGGCAGCATGGAGATGGGAACCTATTACATGACGAGCATGACCTGTGAATACTGTCGTGCGGTGGTGGAGCGCGCTCTTGAGGGAGGTTATCAGTTTCTTGACGCAATTCTTGAGACGGCAGCCTGTTCACAGGTTGCCGACTGCTTTGAAAACATAGAAAGACTTGGGCTTTGCTCGAAGGAAGGCTTTTTCGTGGCGCATATCGATGCGCCGATGAAAAGTGATGAAAATGCGGTGAACCACATGATCCGGATGACCAGAAGGCGCATTCTTGACCGTCTTACCGAAGAATTCGGCACAGACACATCGGATGACGCTCTCCGGAAATCCGTGGAGATCCATAATGAGGTCTGCCGCCTGATCACGGAGATCGGTGAATACCGGGCCGAAGAGAATCCCCGTATCACCGGATATGAGTTTGCGGTGATCTGTCTCGTTACCTATGCGTGCCCGAAAGACCTGATCCTTCCGATGCTCCGCGAGACAGCGGAAGAATTGAAAGGGCGTAAGCCGGACGATGAGAAAAAATACCGTGCGAGAGTGGTCCTTGTCGGTTCTGAGATCGATGATCCCGATTACGTGAAGGAGATCGAAGACGCAGGAGCTCTTGTCGTGGCGGACCGTTACTGCTATGGTTCCTATCCGGACCGCATCCCGATCGATCTTACGGACGATGAGGATGTTTTGACCCAAATCTGCAGGCATGTGGTCAAGAACAACCAGTGCCCACGCTACATGGATATGGAGACTGTGAAATACCGCAAGGATGTTGTTGATTCCCTTGCGAAGAAATATCATGCGGACGGAGTAATCGTCCAGCAAATGAAGTTCTGCAATTTCTGGGGCTACGAACGTGCCGGCATGCAGCATATTCTGAGAGAAGAATACGGGTATCCGGTGCTTTCGGTCGACCGCCCGTATGTCGTGACATCCTCCGGCCAGCTTCGTACGAGGGTACAGGCATTTGTGGAGAGCATTGAGATCAAGGCGATCAACAGGTCGAAAGGAGGGGCGGCATAATGGGAAAAGCGATCAACAGTGAAAAGCTCGGGAAGATGTATAACGGCAAACGTTATCGTACGCGCCGTGAGTGGCGAGGGCTTAAGGATACCTGGTATGACTACACAAGGTGGCTTTTCATCTGGAAGACGATGATCAAGTTCCTCGCGAACCCCCAGTGCTTAAAGGGATTCTTTCGTTATCGCTGGATGCTGAATTATATCGCAGCGCCGGATTTTCTTGACCGTCATACCGAAGGCCTCCGTGGACCGCAGCTTCGTATCGCGCACAAGGAGTTCGACCTCATTGTGGAGCATATGTGCACTACGATGAAGACACTTTTTGAAGCGGATCAGAACATCGGCGGAGATCCCGAGAAGAGCAAAAAGCTGGTGCTTCTTGACGAAAACATGATGTCCCAGGTCATGAACGGATTTCCGAATCTGACCGCTATCGTTCCTGAGATCCCGCCGATCTACACATCTTCCACGATGGCACAGGACGGAGTGATCCATTATGTTGATGTGAGTGAGGAATACGGTGTGCCGGGCGACGTCTGCCCGATGCCAGCAGGAGAGCTCGGCGTTGCCATCGAGGATGATTATCCGAAGGTCGGTATCTGCATGCTCCACTGCAACACTACCTGTGACGGTTCTCTGATGGGCAATTCTCTGGAGCAGCGACGGTTTGACATTCCTTCCTTCGGGATTGCGGTGCCGATCCGTTATACCGATCCGGAAACGCGTGATTATGCTGCGCAGGAGATCAAAAACGCGATCAAGTTCGTAGAGAATGTGACCGGTGAGAAATTTGACTGGAACGCATACTTTAAGAACATGAAAAACTTTAATGGCGAGACGGAATGCTTCAAGGAATGGCTGGAGATCAGCAAGACCGATTATCCCCAGGTCATCGGCAATAACGTAGCGCTTTACCGTGACGCCTACTATCAGGTGGCCGGCGGAAGAGATGCCACTTTCCTCAAGAATGAGCAGGAGATCTGCCGTATCATGTATGAGGCCTATGAGAAAAAGAATCCGGTCGTGTCTGAGGTGAGACACCGCGCGATCCTCTGGGGTGTGCAGGCGCAGTATTATTCGGCATTTCCGCTGTGGCTCCAGAATTGCTGGGGCATTGTTCCGCTGATCGACATGCTGAGCCTTACGTCCACAGAGATCTACAGCGAGGATGATCCGGAACAGGCATATTACGACATGGCGGATCTCTATGCAAAGGAGAATATGCGGAATCGCTCCGAAGGCGGTCTTGATGTGGGTGTGGACGACCTCTGGAGATTCTGCGAGGAATACCGGGCGGATATGGTGATCATGTATGAGCATACGAGATGCAAGTCCATGACCGGCTATCACGGGATCTTCGATGATGAGGCAAAGAAGCACGGGATCCATCTGATCTGGGTGACCCATGGGCTCATGGATCCGCGGTATGCGAGCCGCGGGGATATGCGCGCCGAGGTCAACCGGTATATGCGGACGGTTCTTCATGAGGAACCGATCGATCCGACGCTGGAAGATTTTGACGATGAGAAAGCTTGGTAATGCGCAGCCTGGTTTAGTGGCGGAAAGGAACATCCTATGGGAAAGATAATCGGAAAAATCATCAAATTTATTGTAATAATCGGGATCATTCTGTTTGCGCTCAGCCTGGTCGTGTATTATTTCAATCTTGATATGAAACTGGCTTCCGTCATGGAGCCGATCATGAAGAAGTATTACGACAAGATGCCGCGCGATAAAAAACTCTGACAACCAACAGGTGATTATTTTAAGGAGGAAGACTATGGCAGTGAACTTGCGTC
Organism: Lachnospiraceae bacterium; assembly: GCA_045657665.1. Taxonomy (GTDB): domain Bacteria; phylum Bacillota; class Clostridia; order Lachnospirales; family Lachnospiraceae; genus RUG12461. The sequence goes on from JAZOTN010000038.1 coordinate 180,958, forward strand.
CGATGGATATGGAAAAAGGCGATCCGATGATCAATGAAAGGGATTATTGGCAGGATCCCGATTATGTTGCTCCGGATCCGGAAAAGGAAAAGCTGGTACTGAAACTGGCAACTATGATCACCGACCGTTATGTGAAGAAATTCACCGGTAAGATCAATAACCGTGACCCCGAATACTGGATGCTGGATATGATCCTTGACAAGGAGCAGGTGAAGTTCCTTCTCAGCTTCAAAAAGACCCGTGTTCCGTATTCCCTTGAGGAGCTTGCCGCGCGTAACGGCATGAGCTACGCAGATACCAAGGCGATGGCGGAACGCCTGCGCTGGATCGGGATCATCGAGCAGAATCGCGCGAAATCACCGGATAAGCACCGCCAGTATGAACTCCCGATCTTTGTTCCGGGATCTGCGGAGTTTATGATGATGCAGGACAAGCTCACGGATGAATTCCCGCAGCTTGCGACATTTTTCAATCTCATGACGCAGCTTCCGCTCGGAGGCATTACGCAGATGGTACCTCCGGGAGGCGCCGGCATCGGTATGCATGTCATTCCGGTGGAAAAGGCTATCAGCCTTGAAAACCAGTCGGTGCCGGTAGAGCATCTTTCCCGGTGGATCGATATGTATGATAAATACGGGATCTCCGAATGCTCCTGTCGCAAGCAGCAGACCATGCGCGGAGAGGGCTCCGGTGAGATCCGCGGTGAATTCTGTATCGGTATGGGCGATATGGCGGAGTACATGGATGACCGCGGGATCGGCCATTATGTTACAAAGGAAGAGGTCTATGAGATCCTGGAAAGGGCTGAACGCCACGGTTATGTCCACCAGATCACCAATATCGACGGTGAGAATAAGATCGTTGCGATCTGTAACTGTGCACCGGGTGTCTGCAACGCACTTCGTACTTCGCAGCTTTATAACACACCGAATATGTCCGCGTCCGCTTATCGTGCGCATGTGGAAAAAGAGAAATGCGTTGCCTGCGGAAAATGCGTGGAGATCTGTCCGGTAGGTGCTGCGAAGCTCGGCCAGAAGCTCTGTAAGAAGGACGGATCCGAAGTTACCTATCCGGTGACTGAACTTCCGAATGTCACGAAGTGGGGACCGGACAAATGGAATTACAATTTCCGCGATGACGCGAAGATCAACTGCTATGATACCGGTACGGCCCCATGTAAGACGGCATGTCCGGTTCACCTTGCGATCCAGGGTTATATCAAGATGGCGGCCGAGGGGCGTTATGAGGAAGCACTTGCACTGATCAAGCAGGACAATCCGTTCCCGGCGGTTTGCGGGGCGGTCTGCAACAGAAGATGCGAAGACGCATGTACACGCGGGACGATCGATCAGCCGCTTGCTATTGATGAGATCAAGAAATTCATTGCCGATCTGGATCTTAAGAAGGATAAACGCTATGTACCACTCTGCGAGAAGCATGACGGCGGTATGTGGGGTGATGAGTTTAAGGTGGCTGTTATCGGTGCAGGCCCGGCAGGCCTTTCCGCAGCGTATTTCCTGCGCAGGGATGGATATCCGGTTACGGTTTTCGAAAAAGAGAAACGCCCCGGCGGTATGCTGATGAACGGGATCCCGACCTACCGTCTCCAGAAAGAAGTGATCGAGGCGGAGATCGATGTCATGCGCGAAATGGGTGTCGAGATCAAATGCGGCGTGGAGGTCGGCAAGGATATTACGATTCCGAAGCTCCGCGAAGAAGGATACAAAGCGTTCTTTATCGCGATCGGCTGTCAGGGTGGAAGACTTGCGGGAGTACCGGGTGAAGATGCCAAGGGCGTTGAGACCGGTGTGGATTTCCTCCGCAGGGTCAATCTGGACAAGAAGGTCAAGCTGAAGGGCGAAACCGTTGTCATCGGCGGCGGAAACGTTGCAATCGACGTGGCTGGTTCAGCACTTCGCGCAGGCAGCAAGAAAGTGACGATGCTCTGCCTTGAGAGCCCCGAGGAAATGCCGGCGGCAAAAGATGAGGTCGCGGAAGCAAAAGAAGACGGCATCGAGATCATGAATGGCTGGGGGCCAAAGGAAATCCTGACCGAGAACGGCAAGGTAACGGGTGTCGTATTTAAGAAGTGTGTTTCCGTCTTTGATGAGGAGCATCGTTTCAGCCCGAAATATGATGAAGAAGAAACCATTACGATCCCCTGTGAGAACGTTCTCCAGTCCATCGGGCAATCGATCCAGTGGGGCGGGCTCCTTGAGGGGACAAAGGTTGAGACTAGGCCAAACGGCGGCGTGATCGCAGATCCGCTGACCCGTCAGACCGCGGATCCGGATATCTTTGCCGGCGGCGATGTCTTTACGGGACCGAAATTCGCTATCGATGCTGTTGCAGGCGGCAGAGAGGGCGCGGTTTCCATCAACCGTTTCGTACATCCCGGGAATCGTCTGGATCTTGCAAGAGACCGGAGAGAATTTATCGAGCTGGATAAAGATAATCTGGAAGACCTGACCATGCGGGAGAGCTTTGACAACGCACCCCGCCAGATTCCGGGCAAAAAGGCCGGCGTTGCGGCGGAAACCTTTGATGACCTCCGGCTTACGCTGACAGAGGAGCAGGTGAAGACAGAGGCGGCAAGATGCCTTTCCTGCGGCGCAACTACCGTGGATGTGAACCGCTGCATCGGATGCGGTCTCTGCACGACTAAGTGTGAATTTGATGCGATCCATTTGACGAGGGATTTCCCGGAGGCAAGCCGGATGGTGAAAGCGGAGCAGAAGTTCAAGCTGATCGGACCGTACGCACTGAAACGTGGCAGTAAGATTGCGGTGCATAAACTGACCAAAAAGAAATAAAGCAATATCGGAATCGGGAGGATATCGGAATGGAATACAAATGGAGACAACGCAAATGCAATGGACTTGGACTGCCGTGGACCTTTACAGTCTATGCTCTTAGTGAGGACAGGCTGTTCATCGATTCCGGAGTGCTGAGTAAAAAGCAGGATGAAGTACGGTTGTACAGAATCTTGGATATTTCGCTGAGGAGAAGCCTCGGACAACGGATCTTCGGACTTGGGACGATTCACATCTGCAGCTCCGACAAGACGAAGAAGGATTTTGATCTCATTAACATCAAGCACAGCCAGGACATTAAGGAGATGATCTCCGAAATGGTAGAGAGAGAACGTGACCGGAAGCGTGTTTCCAGCCGCGAATTCATGAGCGATGCCCACGACGGCGACGGTATGGGAGATTTCTTCGGGTAGGAGGAGATGCGAATCTCAAAAAACGGGGCGAAATGCCCCGTTTTTTGATGGACTTCCGACGCTTGACAAAACTTATAATAAGTTATAAGCTCTTTTCAAACCTATAGTCAGTTATAATTAGTTATAATAGGTTTTAAAACCTATAGCAAACAATAAGGAGAGTGGAATGAACAACAACCCGTTCACTGTTATTTTTGGCGTTGAGCCGCAGTCTGCAATTCCCAGGAAAGAAGAATACCATAAGGTGATTGACGATTTTGAAAGCAGTAATCCCGCATCTTTTGGTTATGTGATCACGGGTGTGCGAGGATGCGGCAAAACCGTACTGATGACATCCATACAAAATTATTTTTCCGATAAAAAGGATTGGTTTGTCGTTCGGTTGAATCCGGACCTCGACCTGTTTTCTTCTGCAATCAGTCAGTTGGCTGAATATATTCATCTGAAGGAGGAGCTCATTACAGGTGCAAATGTGTCCATAGCAGGCTTTGGAGGAGGGGGTTCCATGCGTTCTTTTTCCGACAATGAAACTCTGCTTCGAAAGATGCTGCGTGAGGCAGATAAACGCAGGAAAAGAGTTTTGATTGCAATAGATGAAGCATCAAATACAAAAAACATAAAGACCTTCGCGCATTCGTTTCAAGCCTTTATAGGGGAAAAACTTCCGGTGCATTTACTCATGACGGCTTTGCCGGAGAATTTCAGTGCGCTTTCGGGTTCAAAAAACGGAACATTTCTTCGCCGTCTTCCAAGAATAAAGCTGGAAGGACTGAATCCGATCCTTGTTGAGAGAAAATACAGCGAGATATTTTCGGTTCAAAGAGACACTGCTGTTGTTTTTTCAAAAACAGTAATGGGTTATTCCTACGCATTTCAGCTTCTGGGTTCCATATTATGGGACAAGGGGAAAAAAGACATTGATGATGATGTGGTTACGGAATTTGATGCCATGCTCTATGATGGTTCTTATAAGGCGATCTGGGATCGTCTCACGGGAAATGAGAAGAAAGTGATTCTGGCAATGGCACACAGTAATACGATGCAGATAAAGGATATTCGAGAGAGAGCCGGCATGGAGTCAAACCAGTTTGCGCCATACAGGGAGAATCTCAAGGAGAACGGGCTTATCAATACGGGAACCTATGGGAAAATCACCTTTACATTGCCGCGGTTCAGAGAGTTTGTACTTCGAATGGAAGAGTACATGGAATAAACGCATAATGATAGGTTTCGTTTTGGGTTATTCGTTTGCTTTAAGAGATAGTCGATACTGACATGATAATAGTCCGCGAAGCTGACAAGCAGCTCTGCGGTAAGAGGCTGGGTTCCGGTCTCAAGATAACTGTATTTTCTCTGCGTGATTCCGATGGCATCAGCAATCTGCTGTTGCGTCAAATCGGAATCTTTGCGTAAATCTCTTATTCTATTCTGCAAGGATTTCCCTCAATCATTTTTACATTTCGAAATATAACATAGATAATTTTTATCTATTGATTTTTAGATAAAATCTATCTAGGATATTCTGATGAAGGCATTGGATTAAGAAAAAGATTTTGTGAGGAAAGTTTGTTTTGCCATAAATGTGAAAACAAAATATCGGATAACGCATGGCTTAGATGCTACGGCTGATGTATTAGGTACGGACTTTCATTATTGCGACCCGATTGACTCAGCAATTCAAGAAGTGTAACCCCCTGTGCAACTACCCCCGGGATTTTCCGGGGGTTTTGTGATTTAGTTAACCGTCGATTGGCTAAGCGATTCCATCCATTCCATGCGGCCGCCTTATTCCCTTCTTTACAAAGAAACCATAGACAGGTATGATATGGGGCAAGGAGAAAATGCTTATATGAACCTGCAGGCGATCTACATAGCTAATATTGCGGGATTTATCCTGATCCTGTTTCTTTTTATCAGTCGTCTGATCACACAGACAAAAAGCCAGGCAGAGGACTACATTTTCAATGTGATGATGTTTCTGTCTCTTTTTGCGTGTCTTGTGGAGCCAATCACGTTTACGGTGGATGGAAAGCCGGGTGTTATTGCAAAATGGGTGAACCTTCTCGGGAACACCTATCTTTATTTTGCCAACGGGATAGGTTCTTTCTTCTGGTGTGTGTACGTCGATCGAAAGCTCTACCATGACAAGGAGAGGATCTACCGTATCTATAGGAAATTGAGCGTTGTGGTGGTAATCATGCTGGCGACGCTGTTTGCCAATATCCCGTTCGGTTACTATTTTTATGTGGATGCCTCCAATGTCTATCATCGCCAGCCGCTGATTTACATATTTTATTTCTACATGATGCTTTGCTGTGCGTGGAGCTTGATCTCGTTTTTTATATGCCGTCACCGTTATGGAAAGGTCGCTTTTTTCCCGATCTTCATGTTTTTAGGCCCGGTTGTGACAGGAAGTGTTCTGCAGATGATTTTTTTCGGGATTTCACTGGCGTGGCTCGGCGTTGCAGTTGGTATCGTGGCGCTTTACATGAGCCTCCTCAATCAGCGATCCTACCTGGACAATCTGACGGGGCTTTTCAACCGCATGTATCTTGAGCATATCTATTATGAAATGCAAAAAAGCAATGCCAACAACTATTACGGGATCATGATGGATATGAATTATTTCAAGGAGATTAACGACACCTACGGACATTCCATGGGAGACAAGGCGCTTTGTGATGCGGCGCAGCTGCTGCGAACGGCAGCGGATGCTTCGTCGATGATGTTCCGGTATGCGGGGGATGAGTTTATCGTTATCATAAAAACCGACCGGGAAGAGCAGGTATTTGCGATGGAAGAGCGTATCCGCAAGGAAACGGACCGGTTCAATGCCGCCGGGAAAAAGCCGTATCGTCTCAGCTTTGCTATGGGACATGCCGCGTACGATTATGAAAAGGATGATGAGGATACGTTCCTCAAGAAAATAGATGCCGCGATGTATGAAAACAAGGCAAGAATGCATGAGGAGTTTGAAATAGCACGGCAAGGAGCAGTATGAGCGAAGAAAAAGTAACCGAAGAAAATGTGACCGAAGAACGTAAAGAAAATAAAATGGGCGTGCTGCCGATCAACCGCCTGCTGATCAGCATGTCCCTTCCCATGATGATTTCCATGCTGGTACAGGCGCTTTATAATATCGTGGACAGTATTTTCGTGGCGAAGATCGGAGAGAATGCGCTGACGGCGGTGTCCATGGCGTTTCCGCTGCAGACCCTGATGATCGCTCTGGCAGGCGGAACGGGAGTTGGTATCAACGCCATTTTGTCCAAGGCACTTGGTGAAAAACGATACGACCGTGCCAATCAGACAGCCGGAAATGGTCTTCTTCTTGCGATCATAAGCTTCCTGGTTTTTCTCGTGCTGGGAGCAACCGTGGTGCGGCCGTTTTACATGGGTCAGACGACGGATCCCGAGATCATTGAATACGGCGTGGACTATCTGACCGTTGTGCTTTGTGTATCAGCAGGTCTTTTCGGACAATTTGTATTTGAACGTCTTCTTATCTCTACGGGCAGGACCGTGCTCTCCATGATTACGCAGGCAACGGGAGCGCTCATTAACATCATTCTGGATCCGATCCTTATTTTTGGGCTTCTCGGGTTCCCGAGGCTTGGAGTACAGGGCGCTGCGGTTGCGACAGTGATCGGACAGATTACCGCGGCAACGATGGGACTCGTTCTTAATCTGAAGAAGAATCCGGATATTCAGCTTTCTTTCCGGATGATGAAGCCTAACGGGAAGATGATCGCAGAGATCTATAAGATCGGAATTCCATCCATCATCATGCAGTCTATTGGTTCTTTCATGGTGTATGTTATGAACAAGATCCTGATCGGGTTTTCCACGACGGCGGTGGCGGTGTTCGGAGTGTATTTTAAGCTTCAGAGCTTTATTTTCCTGCCGGTATTCGGCCTCAACAACGGTCTGATCCCGATCGTTGCATATAATTACGGTGCAAGAAAAAGAAAACGTATGATGGGCGCGTATAAGCTCGCCTGGATTTACGCTACCATTTTGATGCTGGTTGGGCTGTTGCTTTTCGAAACGATCCCGGAAACACTGCTTTCGATGTTCAGTGCTTCACCTGATATGATGGAGATCGGTGTGACGGCACTCCGGATCATCGGCATCCATTTTCCGATTGCAGCATACTGCATTGTTACGGTTTCCCTGTTCCAGTCACTCGGAAAGAGTATATACAGTATGATCAATTCCATTATGCGTCAGGTTGTTGTGCTGCTTCCTGCAGCCTACCTGCTGTCTTTGACCGGATCCGTCCACAATGTCTGGTGGGCTTTTCCCATCGCTGAGGTCATGTCTGCGGCGGTGGCATTTCTATTCTTCAGGCGTATCTATCGGACGATCATCGCTCCGATCCCGGAGTAAGCATTAAGAACTATTCCCCAAATAAATGAAAAGATTTATCTGTTGACAAAAAAACAGAGGAGTGTTATCTTAGTTTCATGGATGTTAGCACTCTATCAGTTCGAGTGCTAATAAACAAAGAGGATCCTTTGGATATGGAAGAACTCGACAGCAGAAAAAAGATCATATTGAATGCGATCATCAAGAATTATCTTGAGACCGGTGAGCCGGTTGGCTCGAGGACGATCAGTAAATACACCGATCTGAATCTTTCCTCGGCGACTATCCGGAATGAGATGTCGGATCTGGAAGAACTCGGATATATCCTCTCGCCGCATACATCGGCGGGGCGGATTCCATCAGATAAGGGTTACCGCTTTTATGTGGACCAGCTGATCCGCGAAAAAGACGAGGAGATCAGCGAGATGCGTTCCCTCGTGATCGAGAACACCGAGAAGATGGATCAGGTGCTTCAGAAGGTGGCGAAGCTCCTTGCGACGAACACGAACTACGCGACGATGATCACCGGCCCGCAGATGACAAAGACGAGGGTGAAGTTCATCCAGCTTTCCAAAGTAGATCCAAAGCATCTGCTCGCGGTGATCGTTACGGAAGGAAATCTCGTCCGTAACAGGATGGTGAGTATCTCGGATGACATAGATGACGAGCAGGTATTAAAGCTCAACATTCTTTTGAATACCACGCTGAACGGTCTGACGGTGGATCAGATCAACCTCGGAACCATCGCGATGATGAAGGAAGAGGCGGGGATCCACAGTGATATCATAGGCGATATCCTGGATGCCGTAGCGGAGGTGATCGGAGAGCAGGAGGATCTGGCCGTTTACACAAGCGGTGCGACGAACATCCTGAAATACCCTGAGCTGGCCGATACGGAACGTGCGGCGGAGCTTCTCGGGACGTTCGAGGATAAGGAAGAGCTTCGGAATCTTGTCAGCGAGACGCTGAACAATGAAGAGAGTACCGGTATTCAGGTCTATATCGGCGGGGAAACACCGGGACAGCGTATGAAGGACTGCAGCGTTGTGACCGCGACATATGAGCTCGGGGACGGGATCAAAGGTACGATCGGGATCATCGGACCAAAGCGAATGGATTATGAAAAGGTTATGGACAGCCTTCGAAACTTAAAAGAGCAGTTCAACGAAACACTGGATAAAGCGAAAGCGATCGAAACCCGCAAGGACGAAGACTAACTTGGTGGAGGTGAGTGATTTGGCAAAAAAAGAAGAGAAGAAAACCAAAGAAGAGATCGTTGAAGAAGCAACGGATACGGTAGAAGAAGATAACGCCGTGGAGATCGAGATCGAAGACGGGGAAGAGGAAAAAGACGAAGAGGCTTCTCTGGAAAAGCAGGAAGAAGAGGCGGAAGAAGCAGAAGAAGCTTCGGAGGAGTCTTCGGAAGCGGAACCGGAGAAGAAAAAGCCGTTCCGGAAGAAAGAGAAAAAGGACAAGAAGGACGAGAAGATTGAAGAACTGACAGACCGCGTGGCACGGCAGATGGCGGAATTCGAGAACTTCCGGAAACGGACGGAAAAAGAGAAAACCCAGATGTTCGAGACCGGAGCAAAGAGCATCATCGAAAAGATTTTGCCGGTGATCGATAACTTCGAAAGAGGGCTTGCAGCTGTACCGGAAGAGGAAAAGGACAGCCCGTTTGTGGACGGGATGGACAAGATCTATAAACAACTCCAGTCTGAGCTGGAAACGGCCGGAGTGACAGCGATCGAGGCAGTCGGAAAGGAATTCGACCCGGAGCTTCATAATGCGGTCATGCAGGTTGAGAGTGAGGAGTTTGAATCCGGCGTTATCGCACAGGAGCTTCAAAAAGGATACAAGTACCGCGATTCCGTGGTAAGACACAGCATGGTTGCGGTGGTACAGTAGCAAATGAACAGCCGACGGGCTTTCACATAAAGATATAGAATAAATTACAGAATACAGGAGGATAAGATCATGGGAAAGATCATAGGAATTGACTTAGGAACTACAAACAGCTGCGTGGCGGTTATGGAAGGCGGAAAACCGACCGTTATCGCAAATCAGGAGGGCAGCCGGACAACGCCTTCGATCGTGGCGTTTACGAAGAACGGAGAACGTCTTGTAGGAGAGCCTGCAAAGCGTCAGGCGGTCACAAATGCCGAGAAGACGATCAGCTCCATCAAACGTGACATGGGTACGGACAGAGGCCGTACCATTGATGACAAGAAGTACAGCCCCCAGCAGATTTCCGCAATGATCCTGCAGAAGCTGAAAGCGGATGCGGAAGGATACCTTGGAGAGACCGTGACGGAAGCAGTTATCACGGTTCCCGCATACTTCAATGATGCACAGCGTCAGGCGACCAAGGATGCAGGAAAGATCGCAGGCCTTGATGTAAAGCGTATCATCAACGAGCCGACGGCAGCTGCGCTTGCATATGGACTGGATAACGAAAAAGAGCAGAAGATCATGATATATGACCTCGGCGGCGGTACCTTCGATGTTTCCATCATCGAGATCGGTGACGGCGTTATCGAGGTTCTCGCGACAAACGGTGATACGCATCTCGGCGGAGATGATTTTGACAACCGCATCACGCAGTGGATGATCGATGAATTCAAGGCAAAGGAAGGTGTGGATCTTTCCGGAGACAAGATGGCTATGCAGCGTCTTAAGGAAGCGGCCGAGAAGGCGAAGAAAGAGCTTTCCTCCGCGACGACGACCAATATCAACCTTCCGTTCATTACGGCAACCAACGAGGGACCGAAGCACTTTGACATGGATCTGACGAGAGCGAAGTTTGATGAACTCACGCATGATCTTGTTGAGAAGACGGCTCTTCCGGTGCAGAACGCGATGAAAGATGCCGGACTGAATAACTCCGATATCGGACAGGTACTTCTGGTTGGCGGATCCACCCGTATCCCGGCAGTACAGGACAAAGTAAAACAGCTTACCGGAAAAGAGCCGAGCAAGTCGCTGAATCCGGATGAGTGCGTAGCACTCGGTGCATCGATCCAGGGCGGAAAGCTTGCCGGGGATGCAGGTGCGGGCGACATTCTCCTTCTTGATGTTACGCCGCTGTCTCTTTCCATCGAGACCATGGGTGGTGTTGCAACGAGACTGATCGAGCGTAATACGACGATTCCGACGAAGCACAGCCAGGTATTCTCCACGGCTGCGGATAACCAGACGGCAGTTGACATCAACGTCGTACAGGGTGAGCGTCAGTTCGCGAGAGATAATAAATCTCTGGGACAGTTCCGTTTGGACGGTATCCCGCCGGCTCGCCGTGGTGTTCCGCAGATCGAGGTGACTTTCGATATTGATGCGAACGGTATCGTAAATGTTTCCGCAAAGGATCTTGGTACCGGTAAGGAACAGCATATTACGATCACTGCAGGCTCCTCCATGAGCGATGATGAGATCGATCGTGCGGTTAAGGAAGCCCAGGAATTCGAGGCACAGGATCGCAAGCGTAAGGAAGCGATCGATGCGCGGAATGAGGCAGACTCCTTTGTATTCCAGACAGAGGATGCATTAAAGCAGGTTGGCGACAAGCTTGACGCCGCAGACAAGAGCGCGATCGAAACCGATCTGAACGCGCTGAAGTCACTCCTGGAGGCAAATCCGCAGGCAGAGAACATGACGGACGATCAGGTATCCGAGATGAAGGCTGCAAAGGAGAAGCTGATGGAGAGCGCTCAGAAGGTCTTTGCAAAGATGTATGAGAATGCACAGGCAGCGCAGGGGGCAGCCGGTGCGGGCCCGGATATGAGTAATATGAACATGGGTGGTGCAGGCCCCGATATGAATGCAGGCGGTAATGCGTCCGGCGGCGGAGATGACACTGTCGTTGACGCGGATTTTAAGGAAGTATAAAAGATGGCTGATTCGAAAAGGGACTATTACGAGGTCCTCGGAGTACAAAAGAATGCCTCGGACGATGAGATAAAGAAGGCGTTTCGTGTTCTGGCGAAGAAATATCATCCGGATATGCATCCCGGTGATAAAGAGGCCGAGGCGAAGTTTAAAGAGGCGCAGGAAGCGTATGCCGTTCTATCCGATGCGGATAAGAGGAGGCAGTACGACCAGTTCGGGCATGCCGCGTTTGAAGGCGGTATGGGAGGCGGCGGCTTCGACTTCTCCGGCATGGATATGAGTGACATTTTCGGGGATATCTTCGGCGATTTCTTTGGAGGAAGACGCTCCTCAAACAGCAACGGACCGAGGCGCGGCGCGAATCTTCGCGCGGGAGTTCATATCACATTTGAAGAAGCATGCTTCGGCTGTGAAAAGGAACTGGAGCTCACACTGAAGGATGAGTGCCCAACCTGCCACGGATCCGGTGCGAGGCCGGGATCCAATCCCGAGACCTGTACCAAGTGCGGCGGCAAGGGTAAGGTCGTTTACAGTACACAGTCCTTTTTCGGAACCATGCAGAATGTGTCCAGCTGTCCGGATTGTAAAGGCTCCGGAAAAATTGTCCGGGATAAGTGCCCCGACTGTCGCGGAACCGGCTATATTTCCAGCAGAAAACGTATATCCGTATCGATTCCGCCCGGGATCGACAACGGGCAGAGCGTTCGTATCCGTGATAAGGGCGAGCCGGGCGTGAACGGCGGACCGAGAGGAGATCTGCTTGTCGAAGTGGCAGTAAAGAATCACCCGATCTTCCAGCGTCGCGATATGGATATTTTTTCAACGGCACCGATTTCCTATGCTCAGGCGGCGCTCGGCGGAGAGATCCGTATTAATACCGTTGACGGAGAAGTGCTTTATGAGGTGAAACCCGGAACACAGACGGATTCCCGTATCCGCTTGAAGGGGAAGGGCGTCCCTTCCCTGCGGAATAAAAACGTCCGGGGAGATCATTATGTAACGCTGATCGTTCAGGTGCCGACAGGCCTCGGAGATAAGGCAAAGCAGCTTCTCCGGGAGTTTGACTACGAAACCGGAGATTCTCTGAATAAGCAAAACGGTGCGGCAGGAAATACCAAAAAGAAGGGCTTTAAATTTAAATGAGATTTAATTTGGTACTATAGTACTATGGATTTCGCAGAGCAAATCAGTTACCATATTTTTGTAAATGTAGATTTAATACCACAAGATATGGGTGAGGATTTATGAGCGCGAATACCGCTATGATCCGGGGAAAGGATGAATTCCTCGATCATGTGTATTTCAACGAGACAATCCAGATCGAGCTGGAGTACAAGAAAAAAACGCTTGCAGCAGAACGTCGAAGGCTCGACGAGGACAAACAAAAGCTGAAAAAAGAAAAAAGAGATTTTGACCGGTATCGTAGGCTTGAAAAACAAAAGCTGGATCAGACCAGACGTCTTTTTGACAACAAATGGCGGATCCTTGAGGAAGAAACCAGAAAACTCGCGGATGACCGGATCAAGGTAGAGCAGCAGAGAGCATTCTACGAAAGGGTCAAGAGTACACTGTCAGACATTGATGATAGGAAGATCATTGAAGGGGAGATGTTCTTCATCGGCGTTAATAATGAAAGTACTTTAAAACGCCGGTACCGGGATCTTCTCAAGATCTATCACCCCGATAACGTAGGTGGTGATACCAACACCATACAGGAGATCAACCGGGAATACGATCACCTGAAACAGAGATTCGCATAAAAGCAGCCGAAAGTGATCGGCTGCTTTTTTCTTTTCGACTCTTCTTCTCGTGACAAATAGTCCGTTTCGTTGTATCATGTTGAAAGAATGATGAAGTGGGGGATTTCGAATTGAAGAAACGGTTTTTTTATGTATTGGCAGGACTTTTCCTTGCGGCAGCGGTTCTTCTTGCGAGACCTGTTTCCACGAAGGCGGACTTCGGGGATTTTTCCGGAAGCTCGGATTACGGCGGAGGCTGGGACAGCGGAAGTGACTGGGGCAGCAGCTCGGACTGGGGAGGGTCGTCCTACTATTACGACGATTATGACGGCGACGGTGGCAGTGGCGGCGGATGGGTATTCTGGGTCGCGATGGCGATCATTATTATGGTCGTGATGCTAAATATGAAAAAACACAAAGGAAGAAGTGTTGCACCCGGGGCGAAAGGAGCGGATCAGAGTATGCTCCGGCCGATCGGTGATTATCATCAGCTGGATCCGGGCTTTAACGAGGCGGAGCTTCGTGAGAAGCTGTCCAATCTTTATGTGCAGATGCAGCAGAGATGGCATGAAAAGGATATATCAACCTTAAAGCCGTATATGACCGACGCTTTCTATGCGCAGATGGACCGGCAGCTGGATGAGAAGAGAAAGAACCATCAGACGCCATGCACGGAACGCGTGGCGGTACTGGATCTCAATTTCCGGGGTTTCTATCAGAGTGCGGGAATGGATCATATAGTCGCGAGGGTGAATGCGAGGATCGTTGCTTATATTCTGGACGACAATACCGGCAAGGTCATCTCCGGGAGCAAGACCGCCGAGAAATTCATGGAATACGAATGGGACCTTGTCAGAAAGACCGGTGTTATCACGAGAAAGGACGGAGAGAAGAGAAGTATCCTTTGCCCGCATTGCGGCGCACCGCTTAATATCAACGCGACGGCAAAATGTGAATTCTGCGGCAGCGTAGTGACGGTTGATCCGGATGAGTGGGCGATTGACAGCATCAAGGGTATTTCCCAGAGGACTGCGTAAAAAATGAAAAAGTATATGATCGCGGTAGCGGCCATTCTTGGAGGGTTTTGCGTGATCGCGGTGGTGCTTCTCATGGGCAGCATCTCATTCGATCGGAGCAAAGAGGCGGCAAAAAAGGCAGCGATCGCGGAACAGAAGGAAAACCGGGTAGTGACCGGCGATATCGTGACGATCATCGGTGATTCCATATCCGTCATGACGGCGGAGAAGATGAGAGCTGCGCTGCCCGGCGTGGATATCCAGGCACAGAACGGCAAGACGGCAGATACGGATCAGGAGGACAATCCGAGTGGCCTTTCCATTGCGAAAGCGCTTTTGGATAACGGAGGCCTCAGGGACATTGTAGTATTTGCCCTTGGCTCCAACAACCGAAAGGAAGTGGGGATGGAACCTCTTTCCGCAGAGACATTTAAGACACTTCATGACATCACCGGAGACCGGACGGTATATCTGGTAACCAATGTTTCGGTTCCACAGGATCAGAGCCTTGAGATCAATAACCGCGCGATGAATGCGGCAGTCAGGAAATACGACGACTGGCATGTGATCGACTGGGCGGGCACCGTGGAGGCTCTTCCGGATCCGAAAGCGGCTCTTTCCGAGATCGATGAGAGGGACTGGGGGATACGTCTTCATCCTTCTGATCCGGCGGGGATTGACCTCTGGGTTCAGCTGATCGTAAAAGCACTGACCGGGGAGACACCGGGAACATAGGATTCCCGGGGATCATAAATACTGAATGTAAGCCTGATCAACAGGGCGTGACACGAAAGATTCATTGACAAAACGTGTCACGCCCTGTTTTTTCTGTGATACGCTTGATAGAATAAAGAGGAATATCACTGGGTTTCTGCCCGGTTATCAGTGAGGAGGAAAAGCGTATGATTTGTCCAAAGTGCGGTGCGCAGATGCCGGAAGGGAAAAAATTCTGTACCAAATGCGGGACTCCGCTTTCGGGAGGTGCTCCCGTTCCACCTGTGCAACAACCTGCGCCACAGCAGCCGGTTCAGCAGCAACAGCCAGTGCAACCGCAGCCGAATTACCAGCAACAGAATTTCCAACAACAAAACTATCAACAGCCGAATTATCAGCAACCACCTTCCGGCGGAAACGGAGACGGAAAACTAAAGAAGATCCTGATCCTTGTGATTATTATAGCTGCCGCAGCGATTGTGGCGGTTGTGCTTCTTTTCGTAAAGCCGGGCTTCCTCGTGAATAATGAGCCGCAGCGTACTGCGTCCAGAGACCGTGACGTCGATGAGGACGAAGAAGACGAAGAGGACGAGGAAGAGACTGAAGAGGAGACGGAGGAAGAGACCGAGGAGGAGACGGAAACCGAGACGGAAACGGAAACAGAAACTGAAACGGAGACCGAGACGGAAAGCGAAACAGAGAAGATCGAGGAATCCAATAATGCCGTCGGCGGCAGTGCTGCGGATTATTCCACTACGGAAAAGCCTACGCTGGATGATTTCGCATGGATTGAGGATTTTGACCAGCAGTTGAGGGGAATGTCCGATGAAGAGATAGACGAATACCTCAATTTCATTTATGATGTCAACCAGCTTGCAGGCGGCTGGAAGGTGGAAATACTTGGAAGCACGATGGAACCGGATTCCGGAGGCGGACGCCTTTGCAACTTCTATCTGGATGATTCCGGTTCAGAGCTTGTGGGAACGATCCAGTGGTATCAGTTTATCGGAGACAATGGGGAGTTGTCCGATGACGGTGACTGGTCCACGGAGTTCAAATGTGTCTTTAAGAACGGATCGCTCCGGGCGAGCGGGGACGGATATTCTTTCCAATGCGCATTCTTTATTGACGGAGACTATCAGAGCGGGATGGGGGAGTTTTCATGGCCTGACGGGGATTCCAGTGCGATCTTCCTGACAAGACCATAAGGAGCAGAATATGAGTTGTTATTGTGGGAACTGCGGAGCGTTACTGGAAGACGGCGAACGGTTCTGCGGCTATTGCGGCGCCGATCAGATGGAGGGTGCGGCTGCGCCCGGAACATTGTATGATGCCGGAGACATGGTTTACGGCCAGGGTGGTTATGCCGCGCCTGCTGCAAAAAAAGGGAACGGGAAGAAACTGATCCTTTTGGTTGCGATCATAGCGGCGGCAGCGGTGACTGCCATTTTTGTGATACGCTTCGCTTTCGGCGGAGGTATTCCGAAGTCACCGAGAGATCGTTTTGTCTATTACATGGGTGTTTTTCCGGAAATCCTCTCAGCCGAAACAAAAGAACTGGGCAGTGAGGTGTTTGCGTCGATTCTGCTGCCGCTTAACACGGCTGATGCGTCGGATACCAATACCACGGTTGCCACGACAAAGCTGGATCTTGGCGACCTAACCGATCAGGACATCACGATCACCCAGGAATCTGCTTATGATAAGAAAACAGGAGATACGTCCTATGAGTTTTCCTACAGCACGGGCGGAGATTCCCTTGGAAAGGGCGGTATCTATTTCGTGGGAAATGAGATGCTGATCAAGCCAATGGACAGCGAACAGCCCATGATCCGGTATGAAATGGACGAGGAACAGGCAAAGGGGCTGAAGGATACTTCTGCCACCGAGCGATTTGCGTTGGTTCTGCAGGGGAAAGAGAGCTCCGCCGGAGAAGACTGGAAGTTTGCGGCAGAGGATTTTGTGTATGAATACCTGCCTGATCTTACGGATGAGGACGTTTTTGTGGATGACGACAAAGGAGAGCTTCTCGGGGACTTTGTGGACTGGGAAGCGCTGACGATCACCTCGACCGGGAGCGATGCAGTAAAGCTTCTGGAGGGGTTCCTTGACTATTACGGTCCTCTGATCGGAGTCAGCAGGGATCAACTCCCGGATCTGACAGAAGGGCTTTCCAAGAAAGAGAAAAAGAAGGCGGAGATAGAGGTTTCGATCTGTGCATATCAGCAACAACCTGCCGCGCTCTGGATGGCGGCGTATCTGGGCGATGAAAAAGAGCTTGAGATGGAACTGATCTGCTATCGCTTGGGGAGAGGAAAAGGAGGTTTCTGTCAATGCCTCCATGAGCGGTGCCGAGGTTCTGTCTCTCCAGGACAGCATCCTTGCGGACGGCGAGGAGTATACATATGAATCTCAGCTGGGATTTGGCGGCAACTCTCTCGGTGTAAAGAAGTCCGGAGAACTCTATAGTGACGCGGTGGATTTTTCCGGGAAGTATACGATCGGCGGAAGTGCATCGATCGAAGGAAAAACCAAAACCACTGGAGAGTATTCCGAAGAAGAACGTAAGACCGAGCGGAAGAACAGCTTTTCGGCATTCGGGGTCGAGGGCTCCTTCAATACGGATGTCGAAGAAATCATTGGGGAAGCGGAGATTGACGCGCCGAAGTTTGTGAAGAAATCAGGCGTGGATGTCGGCGGGAAGCTGAAGAAGCTGAAAAAAGAGCTGGGAGCTGATTTCCCGTCCGCGCTGTATGATACCAATAACGAAGCGCTCCATACCCTTGCCGTGATCTCTATTCTTTCCGGAAAGGGTGTCTCATCGGCCAATGCGCTCGGAGGACTTTTATAAAAATGACCCGATGAAAGAGAGTGGCATGGAAACGTATCAGAAGCTCGGCGTCGGGATGCTCGTGCATGTTTTCGGCTGGCCGCAGGCGATTGATTTTTATCGTAGGATCGGGATCGATTATTAAGGGGTGAGCGTGAGCAAAAGGCGACCGCCCCGCGTGAAATTCTTAGCGCACCGGGAGGCTGTATGCTGGAAGGAAAGAAGCTTGTAAAGATTTATAACGGAAAACAGGTGCTGAAGGGAATTTCTGTTTCCGTATCACCGGGAGAGGCGGTTGCGCTTCTCGGACCAAACGGCAGCGGGAAAAGCACGCTCCTTTCGGTTCTTTCTTTTTCGATTCGTCCGGAGGAAGGGGCGGTTGTCGTGGACAATCTGGAGGGAAAAGAAGCCAAAAAACGAATCGCTTACGTTCCTCAGGAGGTGGTGCTTTTTGAGGAGCTGACGGTAGAGGAAAACTTAAGATGCTGGTCGTCTCTGAAGGGAGATGAGACGAAGAAGCGCCTCCTGGAACTGATGGAGATCCTGTCGATGCAGTCGTTCCGAAAGAAACGGGTGGACCGGCTTTCGGGCGGGCAGAGGAGACGCGTCAATATTGCGGTTTCCATGATGAGTGATCCGGCATACATTCTGTTGGATGAGCCCTTCGCGGGCGTGGATCAGGAAACGACCAGCGATCTCCTTGATTATCTTGAGAAGGAAAAAGCTTCGGGAAAGGGCATTGTAATTTCCGAGCATGACCGAGAGACGATCCGTTCGCTGGCCGATCAGGTGCTCCTTCTCTCCGGGGGAGAGGAGACGTATTATGGGAGCGCGGAGCGGTTTTTCACCGGAGGCGGCGTATGAGGTTTTTCGATCTGGCTGTGCTTGATATGAAGCGTCTGATCGGAAACGGGAGGATCGTGCTTTTGGCGCTGCTTGTTCCGCTCATCGCCGTGGTGCTCTTCGGAGCAATCCTGATTCCTTCGCTTTCCGCGGAGGACGGGATTTCGATCGAATACGGCATCGTAAATGAGGATGACCATGAGATTGTCGGACAGATGATCAACCTCATCGCAAATACCGAGAGTATTGCGGAGTACGGACGCGCCTATCCCATATCCGACGAGAAGACGGGGATCGAGGCGGTTGAGGAGGGCGAGCTCGGACTGTTTGTCCATATACCGGAGGACTTTTACGATTCGCTACTGAAGGAGCGCCCGGTCACCATTGACGTCTATTACAGCCCTTCCTATGCCATGCAGGCGGATATCATACTCAAGACCGTGCAAAGCTGTTTTTCCATATACGGGCAGAGTGAGGTGCTTGTCTCCTTTGTGGGGCATATTCTGGAAGAAAAGGGCATCCCGGAGAATGAGCGGACTGCGATTGAGGATAAGGAATATGAGGCGCTCATCAAGGCGCAGATCAATCGCGGTATGGTGCTGGGATGGGAGCATATTCTATCTCCGGCGGGGAATATCAAATATGAATACTATTTGGGGATTCTGTTTGCGGTCTTTTCGCTTTTTGCGGCGTTCCCGGCACTCTATCTGACCGCGCGGGATCAAAAGGAGCTTTTTTCGGTGCGGCGTCTTGGCGAGGGGCGGGCCGTCTCCTTTTATTTTGCAAGGCTCTTTTCCGGAACGGTGCTTGTCGTGGTAAGCTTTCTCCTCATGGTATTGATCGCCGCAGCGTTCGGCGGAGGAAGCGGCAGGTTTTCACCGGCTTTTCTCCCCGCGGTGCTGCTTTCATCGCTTTGCTATGCGGCGCTTCTGATTTTCCTCGGCCTGGTGGCCGGACATCCGGACCGGTGCCTGTGGATCGCCTTTTATGTGTTGCTCTTTTTCATCGTGTTTGGGATTTTGATCCCGGATACAGCTCTTCCTGAGGGCGCGGCGGAGATCTTGCGGTGGCTTCCGATCCGACCGGTCATGAGCCTTCTTTCCAATACGGTCTATTCGTCGGAAATGAACCGTGCCGGAGGAGATTTTATAAGGCTCTCCGTGGATACGGGTGTATTCATACTCCTCGGCGCATGGCTCTATCGCAGAAAGGGGGAGGATGTATGAACGGTGTGCAGATCTTCCTTACGGGGATTCGAACGGCGCTTTGTACGTTTTCCTCACTTCTTGTGATCCTCTTGGCGGTGGTATTGTCGGTGCTGCTTTCGGTGCGTGAGGAAAGCTTGGATACAAGATACCTTGTGGTTGCGGTTAACGAGGATGAGGGAGCGCTTGGCGAAGAGTTCCTTTCGTTGATGGAAAAGGAGACAG
Organism: Lachnospiraceae bacterium; assembly: GCA_045657665.1. GTDB lineage: Bacteria > Bacillota > Clostridia > Lachnospirales > Lachnospiraceae > RUG12461. Next base: position 201,009 of record JAZOTN010000038.1, read on the forward strand.
CCTTTCGGATCGAGAGAGCGGATACGGAGGATGCGGTGCAGATGTTTCGTAAGGGGCAGACGCCCTGTGTGTTTTTTGTTCATTCGGATTTTTCCGAGAAGCTGGAGGAGGGATCCTATGAGGAGCTGGCAGGCTTCTGGAATTCCCAGGATTCTCCCGGTGCGTCTGCGGTTGCGGAAACCGTGATCAACAACTGCTTAAGACTCTGGGCGGAGATGGTTATCGAGAAGGACCTCGTGGAGATCGCGTCGCTTTCGGAAGCGGAGCAGGCGGATTTTCGGCGAGCTGCAGAGGAAATCTTCAAGAAGGAAGCAACGGTCCGGCTGGAAGGACATCTTCTGGAGGGGCAGAAGGAATTGCGGAGCGAGGACGGGAAAAGCGGAAGTCCGGCGGCATGGTATGGCGTGTTATCCTTTTTTTACCTGCTGATCGGCGCGACGTTTTTGATACGGAGTCGGAATACGGGACTTTTCGTGCGGGCAGAGCAGAGAGGCTTTTCCGTGGCGGCTCTTGCGATTTTGAAAGGGCTTCCCGGAGTGCTGATCGCGCTCCTCGGAGCGGTTCCGGTGATCCTTTTATCCGGAGGCAACATTGCGGCGCTGCTGCTGGCATTTCTTTGCTACCTGCTTTCCGGACTTGGCTTATCGTTCCTTCTCGGAGCGATGGCAGGCTCGTTGCAGTCGTTGATTTTTTTGGCCGTGATCGTAGCGGGGAGCTTTTCACTCCTTGCGGGGCTCGTGGTTCCTCTGCCGGAGTGGACCGCTGCGCTGGATCCGGTGCGGTGCATCCTTCCGGGGACATTCCTTCTTAATGCGATCGAGGGCAGGACGGCATATCCGGGAGGCGTCGTCCTGGCGGCAATGTGGCTTTTGATCGGTACTCTTTGTCTGTTCCTTCGGAAAAGGAGAAATGTATGATCTTATTGTTTTTGAATGACCTTCTTTCCGGAATCGTGTTTCTGCTCTATCTGTACCAGACGGTTTATCTTCTGGTTTGCCTTTTGAAAAAGCCGGTTCTGTTTCCGAAGGCGGAGGCAGCGGATATTGCAGTGTTGATCTGTGCGAAAAATGAAGAAGCGGTGATCGGGGATCTTTTGAAAAACCTTGCGACACAGACGCACCCGAAGGAAAAGCTGCATGTATTTGTCTGTGCGGATCATTGCACGGATCGAACCGTGGAGCTTTCAAGGGAGCTTGGGGCGGTTGTTTACGAGCGTACCGGAGAGGGGGGCGTCGGGAAGCCCTATGCCATGGATTTTCTGCTTCGCAATATACGAAGGGACTATCCGGGCGGATTTGACGGATTCCTGGTTCTGGATGCGGATAACCTTTTGAAAAACGATTTTGTTGAAAAAATGAATGATGCGCTGATGGCAGGTAATGAGATCATCACCAGCTATCGGAACAGCAAAAACTTCGGAGATACCTGGATCAGCGCCGGGAGCGCTCTCTGGTTTCTCCGGGAATGCAGGAACCTTCAGCAGGCAAGAACAAGTCTTGGGGTTTCCTGCACCTCATCGGGAACAGGATATCTTTTCAGCAGGAACGTTGCAAAGGAGCTTGGCGGCTGGCCGTACCGGACATTGACCGAGGATATTGAGTTTACCATGAATCAGGTGCTTGCCGGTCGGAAGATTGTTTACTGTGCCGAGGCGGAGCTCTTTGATGAGCAGCCGACGGATTTTCAACGATCCTGGGAGCAGAGGCTTCGCTGGACCAAGGGGTTTCTTCAGTGTCTGGCGCTCTTCTGGAAGCCGCTTCTGAAGAAGGCGGTACGCGGTGATTTTTCCTCTTACGATATGCTGATGATACTGGCGCCCATGAATCTTCTGACATTGATCTGTCTGCCCGTGAATCTTTTGATCTGCATCGCCTGCTTTGCGGTGGGAGCCCCGATTGCGCCGCTGTTTTTGTACTCCACGCTTCGCTTTATCGGCGGGCTTTACGCGACGACATTCATTAACGCGGTGATCTTTACGTTTACGGAGAGAAAGCATATCCGTGCCGGCACATGGAAGAAAATTCTATATACGTTTACGACGCCGGTGCATGTGTTCTGTTATATCCCGCTTTCTTTTGCGGCGGTTACCAGCAAGGTTACCTGGATTCCGACCAGACACAACATCAGTGCAAGGGAGCTGCAAAGCCGACCGTGTGAGGAGCGGCTGCCGCTATGAAAAAGCGTGTGATCGGATCGGTTTTTCTGCTGCTGCTTATGGCAGCGTGCGGTGAAGCACCTTTGTTTCCGTCGGTGCATATTTCTTCCTCCGGGATCAGAACGCTCGAGAAGGAGGACGGATATGTTCCTGCGGAAATCGAGTTTCTTGATGAAAACGGGAACAGCGAGCTCCTGGATCCGGACGCGAAAGTAAAGATCCGGGGCAATTCCACAGCGGACGGGCCGAAAAAACCCTATGGGGTAAAGCTTTCGGAAAAGGAGGTTCTTCTCGGCGACAGGAAAGCGAAAAAGTGGAATCTTCTGGCGGACAGTTACGATCCGACCATGATGCGCAATGTTCTCGCCCTTTCCATGGCAAAGGAACTGGGGCTCACCGGCACGCCGGACTATGAGAGGACGGATCTGTATCTCAATGACAGATATCAGGGGCTATATCTTCTGACAGAAAGTATGTCGACTGCGGCGGACCGCCTGGAATTAAATCCGGAGAACGGTGATTTTCTGATAGAGATGGAGACCCGGGAAGATGAGGATGAAAAACTCTTAAGGACGGATGAGGAAGATCATTATTTTGAGACAGGACTAGGCATACGATTTCGGGTTAGATCGCCGGAAGGGGATGAAGAGGGAGCAGAAGATCTCTTTCCGGAGATCGAACGTACCATGGAGGAACTGGAAATGCTTCTCCAAAACGGTTCTTATGAAGAGATCGGGGAAAGGGTCGACCTTATTTCCTTTACCTCGCATTATCTTTTGAATGAATACCTGTGTCCGGTGGATTACCGGGATCTGTCTGTTTTCTTTTATTACAAAAACGGAAAGCTTTATGCGGGACCAGCCTGGGATTATGACCTCTCTGCCGGGAATATCTCGGAGGAATTCTATGGCAGCGGTGCGGACTCTTCTGTGGGAGTAAAGGCAGCGGACTGCCATTATGACAGACTGCTCTGGCAGTACCCGGCATTCCGGAAAGAAGCCATGGAGGAGTTTGAAACGCAAAAGGAGCTTTTTCTGGACACGTTTTCAGAGGGAGGCTTCCTTGACCGGGAGTACACTGCATACCGGGACGCGATCGAAAGGAATTACCGGAAATGGGATGTGTCAGAAGCCTACAGTCCCTATGAGAGAATACCAGATGACACTTATGAAGAGAACCTGCTCTATTTGCGTGACTGGCTGAGTCATCGTTACGAATGGATGGAAGAATATCTGCAGCAGCAGACAGGAGGGGAATGAAAATGAAACGATCATGGAAAAAAGCGCTGGCGGTAACGTCCTTATCGATTTTTTTAACGGGACTCGTTCTGATACCGGAGAATCTATATGCTGCTCCAAAGGGAAAGAGTGTCTCCGAGGTTGCGCAGGACGCAGAGGACATTCTTACGATCTTCCAGAAATCCTGGCGGAAAGCGCACGACATTAAAGAAGTGAAGAAGGAGACGAAGGAAAAAAGCGAAGGGGAAGCAGCCATCGATATGATCGCGGGCCCTGAGAAGCATACAGAGGATGTGACCTTAAAAGGTGATCCTTCGCTTTCCGATTTCGAATGGGTTGCGGATCAGGTGAAAGACAGCTGGCTCAGGTATAACTCTGATACTTACGAAGGGAGTACGGGGGTCACCCGGTTTATGGGCAGGGATGCTATGCTGGGCGAATGGAAGGTGCTGCTTCTCAGTGATTATTATGACTGGCCGGATGAGTCGACACTGAGTGCGGATTCCGATTTCAGCTTCGTGCTGTCTGAGCCGCTTTTTCTCGGTACGATCGAATTCCGGGATGACGGAACAGCAACGTTGACACCGTATCAGGTTCTTTCGGATTACATACCGTCGACTGGACCGGCGGAGATGACCTGGACTTACGAGGATGGCTATTTTGAGGGCGCAGAGAGCGCGGATGGGGTATACCGTTTTTACTCTTCGGACTGCATGGATCTTGGAGACCGGCAGATAAACGACGGCTCCGTCGCGACATTTGGTGATGCAGAAGGAACCCTCTATCTGACAAGACCGTAACGGGAGTCATGTCTGGAAGGGATCTACAAGTGGACGACGAAGAAATAATGCTTGTATATTCACGCATTACACTGTATAATGTTTATAAAAAACAGCATTATATAACAAGAAGGGTGCGATGGGAAAAGGAAAAGCGCTTCTATATCCACAAACTGCAAAAAAGCTGTGCACTACCGGCGAACAGATCAGGCTGGCCAGGCTTCGCAGGCATCTGACCGCACAGGATGTTGCGACAAGAGCGGGGATCGGACGGTCTACAGTTGCCGAAATCGAAAAAGGTTCTCCATCGGTTTCCATGGGAATGTATCTCGCGGTATTGAATGTACTTGGATTGCAGGATGATATTCTGCTTCTGGCAAAGGATGATGTCCTGGGTCGCACCTATCAGGATCTGGATCTTAAAATTCCGCGGAGAGTGAAAAAATCGTGAGTAAAAAAGAAGTCTTTGTTTATGCTGCGTGGGAGAGCGACCGAAAAATCGGAACCATATTTCGGGATGTGATAAACGGTAACGAGATAACGTCCTTTGAATATGAAAAGGAATGGATCAGCAGTCATCCGCAGCTCCTTCTCGATCCAACGATACCACAGATGCCTTATCGATCCTATCCGGAAGACAAACTTCTTTTCGGTGCGTTTGAGGATTCCTGTCCGGATCGTTGGGGGCGACGGCTGATAGACCGACGGGAGTCGTTGCGTGCGCGAAGAGAAGGGAGACGCCCGAAAAAGTTTTTTGAAACAGACTATCTTCTCGGGGTTCAGGATGCGGCGCGCATCGGAGGTTTTCGGTTTAAGACCGGAGAAAGCGGGGAATTTCTTGGAGCGGATGAGCTTCCCATTCCTCCGATTACTTCCATTCGCGAATTGGAGCAGATTTCACTCGGTTATGAAAGCGGCGAGGATGATCGGTGGATTACAAGGCTTGTTGCCCCCGGATCTTCTCTTGGCGGGGCAAGACCAAAAGCAACGGTGCTTGGAGAAGATGGTGCGCTATGGATTGCAAAATTCCCGTCAAAAAATGATGATTATGATATCGGCGCCTGGGAAAAGGTGGTTCATGATATGGCGGAAGACTGCGGCATCCGTGTTCCGGAGGCAAGAATCTGTCACTATAATTCCCTGGGAAGCACCTATCTTTCGAAGCGTTTTGACAGGAACCCGGAAACAAAGGCCCGCGTTCATTTCGCTTCGGCGATGACGATGCTGGGAGTCCGGGATCATAGTACGGATGGTCTTGGATTCCTGGATCTTGCGGAAGCAGTTGACCGGATCACAGCACATCCCGAACCGGAATTACGAGAGCTTTACCGGCGGGTTATCTTTGATGTTGCGGTTTCCAATCAGGACGATCATTTGAGGAACCACGGCTTTTTGCTCGAAGGGGAGGGCTGGCGGCTTTCTCCGGCTTTTGATATCAACCCTGTTCATAATGCGGATTTTCTATCTATGAATCTTGACGAAAACGACGCCTATCGATCCTTTGAAAAGGTTCTTGAGACAGCCCCGTTTTATCACATCGAAAAGGATGAAGCCCTGGAGATGATCCATCGGATTTCATCTGTCGTTTCTGACTCCTGGGATGAATGCGCAGCAAAATGCGGTATAAAACAAAGTGAACGAAAGTTTATGTCCTCTGCGTTTTCTCTGACGGAAGAGGGACGAAAACTGTGATCACTGTTCCGAACATCGGTGTGTGTCATTTTGGTACATATCAACTTGACATTCTGGAACATAAGAGTCTTGCGAAAATATCAAAAGAATGATACGATAATTCTAGCGAAATATAAGCAAAATACTTGAGATAATCCGCTAAAATACATCAAAAGAAATGAATTTCAGCAAATTATAAAGGAGAACCCCGTGGGTATCATTGGCCGCGAACGAGAATATGAGGTGCTTGAAGCATGCGTCGCCTCAAAGAAACCGGAATTTTTGATCGTATTCGGACGACGGCGTGTCGGAAAAACATATCTGATCAGAGAGTTCTTTCATGAACGCTTCAGCTTTTATTCCACCGGAATACCTGATGAGAAAACCAGGAATCAGTTGAAGGCATTTAACGAATCCCTGATGTATTACGGAGATACGATAAAGACCATCCCGAAAGACTGGTTTGAAGCCTTCCGGAGACTTCGCGCTTTACTCGAAAAAGAAGATATTCCGAGAGAACGCGTCAGTGGAAAAAGAGTGATATTTCTGGATGAGGTGCCGTGGATGGATACGGCACGATCCGACTTCAAATCTGCGTTTGATTTCTTTTGGAACAGCTGGGGATCTGCGCAGAAGGATCTGCTGCTGATTGTTTGCGGATCCGCCACATCATGGATCATCACCAATATTTTGAATGACAGGGGCGGCTTTCATAACAGGGTGACAAAGCGTCTTCGGCTGGATCCTTTTACGCTGGGAGAATGCGAGGAATTCTATAAGCAGAACGGAATAAACCTGGGGAGGGATAAGATCATTGAAAGTTACATGATCTTCGGTGGCATCCCGTATTATCTGAATCTCTATGACAGAAAACAGAGTTTACCCCAGAATGTAGACAGCCTTATTTTTGATGAGAGAGGCGATCTGCATGATGAATATGACCATCTGTTCCGATCCCTGTTTAAAAATCCGAATAACCATGAAAAGCTGATCGAGGCCATGGCTCTCAAACGGAAGGGGCTGCAGCGGACGGATCTGGCAGACTGTTCCGGAGTCTCTGACGGGGAAAGTCTTACAAAAGCACTCCGTGAGCTGGTGGAGTGTGGGTTTGTCCGAAAATATGAAAACTATTCTACCAAAAAGAACGGATGCTTTTATCAGGTTATCGATCCCTTTGTATTATTCAGCCTGCATTTTTTGAAGAAGCCTGTCATAAAGTCATGGCAGACCTTTACGAAATCTCCGGACTACTATGCCTGGAGAGGAAACGCATTTGAAATTGTCTGCCTGAATCATATTCCGCAGATAAAAGGGGCGCTTGGCATATCCGGTGTTGAAAGCGCCGAGTATTCCTGGAAGAGTAATGCAAAGGGAGGCGGTGCGCAGATAGATCTTCTGATCGACAGACGGGATGACGTTATTAATCTCTGTGAAATGAAATGCACAGACAGTGAATTCGTGATTGACAGAAAATACCGAGAAGAACTCCTTCACAAATTTACTGTATTTACGGAAGAAGCCGCCCCGAAGAAATCCGTTCATATCACCATGATCACATCGAATGGGTTGAAGAAAAACGAGCATGCAGAAATTGTACAGAATATCGTAGAGCCTGACAGATTGTTTCGTTCCATTGAGTAAACTGAAATAAAAAGCATTCCGATTCAGACAGCGTGACACAAATTGTCATTGACAAATCGTGTCATGCTCTTTTTTTGTGCGACTATGCGAGATAAACTGAAAAAAGAAAGACATAAGAGCCAAATGACAAAGAACTTTCTCATTCTGAGAAGTGAGCGCAGAAACAAAAGGAGGATCAATATGGAAACAAGAACTACCGTTTGCCCGTCCTGCGGCGGGAAAGTCGTTTTTGATCCGACACTCGGAAAAGTGAAGTGTGAATTTTGCGGAACGGTATGATGTATCTATGGAGGAGTGCAGGGAACGTGCGCACAAGATGGGGCGAAAAAACCTGTAAATTTGCCATGAACGGACAGACGGGAAGGATGGTGGGAGATCTGCCGGTTAGCCTGTTTCGGATGATGGCTGTGCTGATCCCTCTGTTTCTTGGAATTCTTTTCGTGGGCCTTCTCGTCATGGCTGCAATAGATGCGGAAATGCCTGCAGCACTCTTTGCTTACCTGATCGTTCCGGTTTTTGTCTGTGTTTTTGTCGGGATACTCCTTTACTCCGGGATGAAATCCGTTGAAAAAGCGGAGTCTGCTTCGAAATATATGACTGGTTCATTGAAGCTGACAGGCAGTCATGAAGAGGTGGTTGGTATTGCCGGAGCAAAGAAGTTCATTAAGGAGACAAAGAATCAGAAGAAGACTAGTACGTGACATAAATTGTCAATGACAAATGACGTCACGCCCTGTCATTTGATTTGTCACACTGTTAGAATAATTACCATAGTGTGGAATGATGTCCTGTTGCTCTGACATCTATGGAAGAAGAGGTGATTTCAGATATGATCTGTCCAAAATGCGGCACGAATCTGCCGGAAGGAAAAAAGTTCTGTACAAAATGCGGGACACCGCTTTCGGGAGGCGCTCCTTCTGATCCGAGGCCGGTGATGCCGACCCATGTACCGACGCCGCCGGATCCTCCGAAGCAGGAAGGGCCGATTCCGGAGCCTCCGCGTCAGAGCGCGCCGCAGCTAACGTATCCGCAGCAAAACAATCCGCAGAGCATGCCTCCGCAGTCAGGCGGATCCGTCGGCAAAGGCGGCAGGGATATGAAAAAGATTCTGATCCTTGTGATCATCATTGCCGCTGCTGCAGTCGTCGCACTCGTGGTCCTTTTCGTAAAGCCGGGGATTCTCGTTAATAACCAGCCCCAACGTACCGCGTCAAGAGATCGTGACCGGGATAAGGATGATGATGAGGACGACGAAGATGATGAGGACGAGGAGGAGACCGAAGAGGTAACGGAGGAGGAGACCGAAACGGAAACCGAGACCGAGACAGAGACCGAAACGGAAACGGAGACGGAAACGGAGACCGAAACAGAGACTGCAAAACCAGACAGCGGGTCAAGCGGATCGGCTCCGTCCATCGTGACGAAGCAGGATATCGCTGATTTTAATATGAACTACTATAACAGCGATACCGATTATCCGACACTGGAAGATTTCAGGTGGTATTGGGATGCTCTGGAGTTTGACGAACTAGAGGATGGCTATTATTTTCCGGATCCCATGTATGATTATGAGAAGCTGACCACGGCAGATGAGGTGGCAGGAAGCTGGAAGATGGTTCTCTATCTGGATCCGGACAATCTGAGAAATCCGGATGATCTGGACTTTGCAAAAGCAAATATCAGTTTCAATCAGGCAGGAAGTACCTTTAACTGTAAGTTCCCTGCGGGAACCTCCTATTTCCTTGAGGGCGGGCAGACCCCGGACTGGGATGGCAATAAGTATTCGCTGTCATTTATGAGCGACGAGCAACTTGGGGTAGAGGATATTTTCATTGGATTTTTCTTTGAAACGCCGGATGGCAGACAATATGGTATCGGGCAGGTGATGTATGCGGGCGGAACCCTGGCAGATGTTGCCCTGACCAGAACCTGAGATTGGGGAGATGTATATGTCGGAGGAAACGATGACTTTCTGTGAGAAACTGAATCTTCTGATGAAAGGTCTTCAGGCATCCAATCAGGAGATCGCGTCCTGTGCCGGGTTTGACCGGACCAATATCAGTCATTTCAGAAGCGGGAAAAGAATCCCGGATAAGAACGGATCCGCTGCAAGGAAACTGGCGGCTGGATTCCTTCAATACGCAGGAAACGAGGGAAGGCTTCCGGAGCTGAAAGCCATTATCGGAGCCGATCCAAAATTTTGCGTGGGGTCTCAAGCGGCGGAAGAAGAGACGGCGCTTTCTGATGCGCTTTTGAACTGGCTTTTTGAAGGCGTCCCCGACCGGACGGCAGAGAGAAAAGAGAAAAAGAAAGGTGATACGAGAGCGTTCGGCGAGCGCCTCGATCAGGCCATGAAGCTGGCGGAGATATCCAATAACCGCCTGGCGAAGCTCATCAATGTGGATACTTCCCTTATCAGCCGGTATCGGCTTGGGGAGCGGATGCCCCGCGCCAGCTCCGAGATCGTCGAGATGATGGGGGCGACCCTCTGGCGGCGTATCAATGCGAATGGAAAAGAAAAGGAGTTGGCACGTATCATGCGTGCCACCGGACAAGACCTTCTTTGGGAGGATTTTTATTCATGGCTTTTCCGGGAGGAATTCCTTCGGGATTATGTAGTTCCTCCGGGGGAAAAGCAATTGTTCGCTTTTGAGGCAGAGCCTCTGAAAGTGGGCGAGCATCTGCCGGATGTGGAGACAGTGCTTCGGGAGATTCCCTCGGATGACTTAAGGCGGGTGTATTATGGCATTCAGGGGATCCGGGAGGCAGTGCTCCGGTTTCTTTCCGGAGTGTTGGAATGTGGTGCAGAAGAGGTCATGCTCTTTTCCGATGAAGGGATGGAATGGATGACGGGTGATGCCGCCTTCCGGATAAAATGGGCATCACTGATGAGCGAATGCGTAAAGCGGGGAGTCAGGATCCGTATCATTCATTATATCGAACGGGACCTGGGGGAAATGGTCGAAGCGATACAGAGCTGGCTCCCGCTTTATTTGTCCGGGATGATTGAGCCATGGTATCTGAATAAGATGCCCGATAACCGGTTCACACATACCATGTTTCTGTGCCCCGGATGTTTTTCAGTCGAGGCAGTGCATGTTGCGGGATTGGAGAGCGAGGGGATCTATTATTTTCTGACGGAAGAATCATCGCTTCTGCATCTTGGGAAGAGCTTTGAAAAGCTGGTGGAACGTGCCCGCCCGTTGATCTCATTTTCGAATCCGGATATTCCGGTGTTTCAAAAGGCAAAGATCTCGGTGTACCGGAAAGCTGTTGTGGTCACCAATGTGGAGGAACCGCAGTATTCTTTCAGTTTTACGCATCCCGCAATGATCCGGGCGTTTCGTGCGTATGTTGAAAAGCTCCAGAAAACAGTTCGTAGGGAGAGAAAATATGCGAAAAACGATTACTGATGCTGCTTTTGGTTGGAATAATGGCTTTTTCTGCGACAGCCTGTGGTAACAATGATAACGGAAGGTCACGTACTTCCCGGGAGGATAGGGATGATGATGACGATGATGAGGATGAAGACGGCGAGGATGACTATAAGGGCTATCTGCTCTGCAAATACTCCGTCAGCGGATCGAGCCTCAAGGATAACGGTATCATTGACGAGCAGGTGTATGTAGCGGCGGTGACGGATGATGCGGTTTACTATTATGTGAATGTGGAGGACGGTGAGGGTGATCTTTACCAGTGGAAAAAAGGGAACTACACGCGTATCGCAAAGAACGTCAACTCGGACGGCACGAGGAGGGTCGGCGATGATGGATACTATTGCCTGACAACGGATACCGATGATGAGGGATATGAGCTGACACTTTTTGACAGTAACGGCGAAAAGCTGGACAAGGTGGATGACGGGATCGAGAACAGTGTGTATTTCAGGCACAACCGGATCTGTTATATCAAGGACGATGCACTGTATCTCTATGACGGAGGCGGTTCGGAAAAGATCTCCAAGAATGTGGTTTCCTGGTGGTATAACGGGGATGCCGGAGCAACGTATCTCTCCAGTCCGTGACCACTGGGACTTTGATATTTTCCTGTGTAGTTTCCTAAAGGGAGGATCTTATGATTTGTCAAAAATGCGGAGCATTGATCGAAGAAGGAAGTGAATTTTGCGGGGAATGCGGAACTCCGGTAGCAGCGATGGATGATGCGCCGGTACAGGAAGTATCATCCGGCTTTTGCGGGGAGTGTGGGGCGCCGCTGAGACCAGGTGTCCGTTTCTGTAATAAGTGCGGCGCGAAGGTAGACTTTTCGCCAGAAGCGGCAGAGGAGCAGCCACAGGCGGATTTCAGGTTTACCGGAACGACAGCGGAGCTGATGAAGCAGAAAGCAGCGGAAACGGCGAAAATCACGGTACAGCAGGCGGGAAAACAGTATGCCGCTCAGGCGGCTTCCGCGGCGGTAAATGCGGCGAAGGATTTTTTTACCGGAGATGCTTCGAATATGCCGGGTGAGATCGATGTCGGCACCTTTGGGGATTCAATCTCGAATATCACCAATATGGCGCGGCAGGGAATGGGCTATGATAGATATATCGCCGGAGCAGCAAAGGGGACGCAGGGCGCGAACGGAAAAGGAAAGTTCCGTACCGCTCTGGCGCTTCTCTCCGCTATCCTGCTTGCCGTGTTCTGGATCGTGCAGCTCATCTGGATCCGGGACGGGGTAGATAATCCCTTCGCGAAGTTTACGGAATGGTTCACCTTCGCCCAGGGTGGCGTCGGGAGAGGCGCGCTTGGCTTTGTCGGTGGAATTATTGGAAAAGGAACGGTCGCAGCAGCTCTGGCCGGACTTGTCGGAGGCGGTTTCGGAAGCCTTATCACCGGCTTCAAGGGGGCCTTTAGCAGAAAGAATTTCCAGAAGAATACGCTTGGCTTTACACTGGTCGGGGCAGGAATCAGCCTGGCACTCTATCAGGCGTTTACCGGGGAAGGGACACTGGCTGGTGCCATGGCAGCGATTTCCGGAATGCTTGTTGCGGCAAGGTCACTTGGCGGCAGAGCCGGGATGATCTTTGGCGTGGTAAAGTCCCTGACTGCTAAGAAGATGGGAAATCAAAAGAAGCCGCAGAACGCATCGCTGACAGCAACGATTGGCGGAGTTACCATGGGATTCGCTCTGGCCGTGCCGGTGGCGGCAATCCCCTGGGAGTGGACGCACATCCTGCTAGGTGGCATTCTGATCGCTGCGGGTCTGGTTCTTGCGATTTTTTTCGGTAACAGTGGATCAGAAGCACGTATGGCAGGGGCGGTGTAAAGACACTTGTCGGTTCCTTGACAACTTCATATCGGAAAAGCGCGAAATCATTGATGTTGCGGCTGTTTTGTGATATCATGAAAATGGCAATATAAAAAAATGATGAAGAAGATATGAGCAGGAGGACGGTATATGTTGACTGCAATACAGGGAGTTATTCAGAATAATGCGATTCTCGTTCATGATGATGTTCGACCTTATGACGGAAGAATGGTAACAGTTATTATAAACGATGAATTGAAACAGACTTCTTCTCAGGATAAAAGCAAATTCTTTGAGGCTGTCGGCAAGATTGATATCGATCAAAACGCGGTAGACGATCTGCGTTCGGCTTCCATGATATAGGTGCGACATGATTCTGGTTGATACAAACATAATCATAGATTATTGGAAAAAACCGGATGAACGTTTGACTGAAATATTTCAAACGGAGGATATTGCGATCTGTGGCGTGGTTCAAGCCGAATTATTGCATGGGGCTCGATCAGAAAATGATATAAAACGGATTCTTGAAGCAATATCAGGTTTTGAAAATCTTCCGTTTTTTGAAAATTGGAGTTCCCTTGGCACAATGCTTTACAAACTTAGATCATCCGGACTGACCTTGCCTTTTACAGATGCACTAATTGCTCAGACGGCAATTAATCATCACGTAAGTATACTTACAAAAGACAACCATTTTGGGTTGATAAAAACAGTTATCCCGGAGCTTGAACTATACTCCATCTGATATGAGAATTTCAAACGGATAACAATTTAGTGGAATCTAAGCGCTTTCCGATATGGAGGGCGCTATTTTTTTGGTTTAGCGTTATTTCGAATCACATCGGAGGTTTTATGAAATGGATTCATTGAAAAAAACTAATCGGGAAACGGAAGTTTGCAGTTACTGCCGCGGTGGCGGTGATGGCGGAGGTCCTCGACGCACTGAACTGACCGTATTTTGCCGGAGGGAGTCACCGTGGAGAAAGAACCGGTTTTCGGATGTTTTTTATTGATCGTTGCGGCAGGTTTTCTCATCGCAGGGCTTTTATTCATTGTCTTTCGGGATATATCTATGATGCCCTGGTCGCTGCGGCCGACGATCAAACGCATGTCGATCGAAGAGGGGAAAGCCTATATCCGGCGCCTCGGACAGTTTATCGCTCTCCTTTCCATCGCGCCGGGGGTGGGCGGGCTTCTTGCACTCATCTTCCCGATGCCGGTCGCTCTTATTGTGATGCTTGCCCTCTTTATCGCATTGCCGATCCTAGGGAAGAAAGCGATCTATAAAGAAGCACCAAACGATAAGGAAGAATAAAGGAGGTGTCAAACCCTATGAAAAAGAAACTGATCGCGATATTGCTAATGACGGTTCTGGGAGCATTTATGCTCACGGGTTGCGCATCAAAGGGGATATCAACAGGATCCGATACCGGGAAAGAGGATCGGGAGGATGATCTTGCTTCTCTCCGTGATCTTTCCTGGGAAGGCACGGAGCTGACGATCATGCTTGGGGAAAACAAGGGTACCGGGTGTGAATGGGAAACAGAGCCGCAGGACGATCGGATCGTCGATTACTCTGTCAACCGGAGTTTCAAACTTTCGGATAAAGGAATGTTGAAGGGAGAATCTTATGGCACGCTCTCGGCCGGTTTTGAAGGGGTAGGAGAGGGAACCGCTGAGATTATCTGCTGGACTCCGGTGGACTGGGACGGAAAGGGCGAAGGCTATACCTGGATTGTAACGGTTACCGTAAATGCCGACGGAACCATCGAATCTGCGGAAGGAAAAGACGGAGAGGTTTCGGATCGGGCGGATTATAATGGAGCGAGGTATGCTGCCCAAGAAGCCGAAACAGGCAGTAACGAAACGGATGATGCCGGTGAGGAACCTTATCTCGGACAGAGCGACTATGTGCCGAGGGATGACGGTGTTCGTTATTACGGTGTCGGCGTGATGGGGAACGGTGTCTGCGTCACGGATGAGGCTGTTCAGACCTGGTGGCTTGAGCTTTATGATGACGGCACGGGGTTTCTCTACAACGGCGAGGACAGCCATGGGGTAGTCTCTTCCTGGGAGGAGGAGGGAGATGCCTTTAAAATGACTGCGGGAATCGCGAATATCGAAGGAACAGATCAACAGGGCATTCTGACGCTGGATTTTGACGGATATTACATCGTGTATGCTTTGGAAGACGCTGATCTTTCCGCTCTTACGATGATGACTCTGGAAGAATACAAAGCGCAGTACGGGGAATAAGCAGAGTATGGAAACACGAAGAGGAATCTGGTATCATATAGGAGGATGGGATATTATCACGAAGCCGTTGACATTGACTTACCAGAATGAAAAACGGATTACGATCCTGAACTCCGGGAAGGTGAAAAAACAGATGAAACAGAAGGGAGCAAATTCATGAGTAAGTTTTGCGGAGAATGCGGAGCGGAGATGTCTGATGAGAAAACCTTTTGCACCAACTGTGGGGCACCACTGAACATGGAACAGCAGGCACCAATGCAGCCTGGCCCGCAATCGCAGGCTCCGGTACCCCCACCGGTACCGCAGGCTGCGCAGCAGGTTCCGCTCGAGCAGACGCCAAAGCAGAAGAAATCGCCTTTGCTCTGGGTGATCCTTGGGGTTATAGCGGCAGCTGTTGTCGTCATCGTTCTGATTATTGTGATGTCGACCAGAAATCAGGCGGACAGGAATCCCGCTGCAGAGGTCGTTACAGAGGAAAGCGAAGAAACGGAATCAAGCGGCAGCAGTGCAGATTCTGACAGCATAGATGATCTTCTGAATGTTCTCGGAGAATGCTCTGATTATATGCAGGAGGATCATTTGGTGACCGATGCGGCAGAAGCTCAGGAAAGCGTCAAACAGGTGGAGGAATTCCGGGAACAGTTTCATGAGATTGAGGATCTTCCGGCCGGTCTCAAAAGCGCGACGGAACAGTATTTTGCTCTCGTAAGCAGCATCTATTCGGACTGGGCGGATATTATGACCTATATGGATGGAATCGACAGCGCCATGGTGTATCTCGACGACTTCTCAGTCGCGATGAATGCGGATTCGGCGGAGGAAATGTATACCGGGATGGATACGGCACTGACCTCGATGATGGAAGCTTTTGATGAGGTTTCATGTCCTGCAAGTCTTCAGGAATCCTTCGGGAAAATGAAGAGCGTGTTTGAAAAAATGAACGATGTCACTTACCGTCTTGCGATCGGGATCGAATGGAACGATGTCTTAAGGCAGAAGTCCGCAGGTTTTGCCATATCGCATCTCATGGCAGATGTGACCAACAGCATTGATGAGTTTACGGACATCACGAAAGAGGCGATGAACTTTATGGTGGAGCAGTCCGCTGCTGCGGGCAGTATCTGCGGTCAGATCGAGAACGCGGCAAAAGATGAGAATACGGACTGGGATACATTTGCGATCGGAGATGGAACCGCTGGGAATATGTATTTTGCTTATAAAGCCATTGATACGGTCTATCCGACACTTTACAATTCCTACGACCAGTTCCTGGTTTTAAAGGCAGGTTGTGTCGGTGGGGAAAAGGATGTGATCGTGGAGGTGGAGATTCCGGAGTTTTCCCAGACCTATTCCAACAGCTATCATATCGGGAATGCGTTGGAAGCCATTTATATCAAACCGGCGGCACTCGGAGATGCGGACGTCAGCAAGCCACGCGAAGCACAGATGAATGTGAAGATCACGGAGAGGGACGGAACTGTACTGGATTCCAAGACCTTCCCCGTAAAGCTGGAGAGTAAAAACGTGATGGCGTGGTACAGCGACGAGTTCGGTGTTTCCACGCAGGACAACATCCTGTGTTTCCTGGAACCGGAATCGGAGGAGATTGCGGATTTAAAGCGCGCAGCGGTGGAAGTGGTGAGCATGCTTACGGAGGGACAAGTGGAGAGCATTGCCGGGTATCAGGACGTGTATGGAGCAATGGAACAGGATCTGTCGCCGGCGATCAACACCTACCTTCAGGCAGCAGCGATCATGAACGCCTTGTCGGAATGGCCGGTGCGCTATGTGAATGACAGCTACACGCCTGAGAACGGACAGCATATCCTTCTTCCGTCAGAGGTATTGGAGCAGAATGCCGGACTTTGCATAGAGACTTCGCTTGTTGTAGCAAGCGCTCTCCAGAGCGCAGGGTTCCATACCTACATTGTCATGCCTTCGGGACACGCACAGGTGGCGGTGGAGCTCTGGGAGGATACGGGAGAGTATTTCCTGATCGAGACGACGGATCTGCCGAATTCGCTTTCAGATATAGCGGATTATGGCAATTATCAGTTCTTTGACGGGGAATTCGATGAAAACGCGACTTACCCGGTGATGTATCTTACACAGGAGACCTGGGCGGAAGTGATCAGTACGGATCCGGAGTACTATGTCATTGACTGCGCGGATCTCGAACTTTTCGGATATACACCGTTTCAATGAGTTTTCTTTTCTTTAAAGAAAAAATATGATAAAATATCAGCAATTCATTCGAAGGAGACCACTATGAATCAGAAAAGAAACGGCTTCCCGATCATTCCGTTGCTGATTGCAATCACCGCGGTACTTCTTGCCGCGGTGATTGTTCTTGCAGTCATGCTTACGAGAGAAAAGAATGATCTGAAAAAAGCAAATAAATACATTACGGAGATCGAGTCGGAACTGAAGGAACAGAAAGAAAGATACGCGGAGCTGGAGGAGGAATCGCGAAGGCCTGAGATCAGGACGGAAGAAGCGCCGGAGATCGAAACCGAAACGGAAACAGAAGGCACCGAGTCTGTCACGGAGGAGACCGAAACTGAGACGGAGACAGAAACGGAAACCGAAGAAGAAAAGAAGGAGAAAACCGCCGAGGAGCTTGGAGCGGAGACCACGATCATCGGAGACTCCATCACCTGGATGACGGAGGATATGCTAAAGAACGCACTTCCAGGAGTAGATATTCACTGTTATGGAGGGAAACAATTCACTTACAATAATCCGGAGAACCCGGGCGGACTGGAGATGATCAAAACGCTTTCGGATTCCGGAAAGCTCCGTGATACCGTGGTGTTTGCCCTTGGAACCAATAACCGGGATTCGGTCTCGACGCCGCCCGTGGACGCAGTCATGCTTGAAACGCTTCACCAGATCACGGGGGATGATCGAAAGGTGTTCCTGGTAACAAACTATGACCTCCTGAATCCGGGAACCTATGACCGCAATAATTCCGCGCTTCGGACAGCGGCTCAGAAATACGGCTGGAACGTGATCGACTGGGCAGGGATTGTATCCGGCAGCGGAAATCCGGCACAGATTATCGCAAATGAAGGGGATGCTGCAGTCGGGAATATGCAGGTTCATCCCACGGAAGAAGGGAAAAAACTCTGGGTGGATTCTATCGTGTCGGCATTGAAGAAGGCTGACTAAACGGAGGTGGGGACTTGAAGTATATCCGATTTTCGATTCTGACGACAACAGAGGCGGAGGATTTTATCAGCGCGATGCTCCATGATCTTGGGGCGGAGGGGGTAGAGATCGAGAACAACGTACCGCTTACAAAGGAAGAACTCGCAGGGATGTTTGTGGATTTTCCTCCGGAGCTTTCTCCGGATGACGGCAGCAGCCGTGTGAGTTTTTATGCGCCGGAGGATACGGATAAAGAGGAAATGCTCCGGGCTCTTTATGACGGGATCGAGGAACAGCGCCAGTTTGTGAATGTGGGACCTGGTACGGTCACGGTCTCGGAGACCGAGGATAAAGACTGGCTGAATAACTGGAAGCAGTACTTTCATTCGTTTTCCATCGGGGACATCTTTATCAAGCCGACCTGGGAAGAACTGCCGGAGGAGGCAAAAGGAAAAACGCTGATCGAGATCGATCCCGGGATTTCCTTTGGTACCGGAAAGCATGAGACAACGCAGCTTTGCATTCAGGCGCTTTCAAAGTATCTGAAACAGGGTGATACGGTACTGGATGTCGGGTGCGGAAGCGGGATTCTTTCCATTGCGGCTCTAAAGCTCGGAGCCGGACACGTTGTGGGGACGGATATTGACGAGGCCTGTATGACGTCTACCTCGGAAAATCTGGCGGTCAATCATCTTTCGGAGGAGAAAAGCGAATTTTACTGCGGGAATCTGATCGATGATGAGGCGCTTGTTTCAAAGATTGGAAATAACCGCTTTGACATTGTATGTGCGAATATCCTCGCGGATGTGATCATTCCGCTTTCGCCTGTCATTATGCCGCTGCTGAAGGAAGACGGCGTCTTTATCACCAGCGGGATCATTGATTTCAAGGGACAGGAAGTAAAGAAGGCATTGATGGAATCGGGTTTTACGATCCTGGATACCAGATATCAGGGTGAGTGGGTCTCGGTGATTGCAAAGAAGGGGCAGTGATGTACCAGTTCTTTGTGACAGAGGATCAGATCGGAAAAGAATATGTGACGATCACGGGGAGTGACGCCCACCATATCCGTGATGTGGTGCGTCTTCGCGAAGGCGAAGAGATCCGTGTCAGCACTGGGTCCGGCGAGAACTATCTCTGCGTCATCTCCGAGATCGGCGCGGAATTTGTGCAGGCAGATATTGTGTCGGAGACGCTGAGTACGGAACTGCCGTCAGAGATTGTGCTGTATCAGGCGCTTCCGAAAGGCGACCGGATGGAGACCGTGATTGAGAAAGCCGTGGAGCTCGGAGTTGCCTCGATCGTTCCGGTGGCGATGAAGTACTGTGTCGTGAGGTTGGATCAAAAGAAAGCGGAAGCGAAGGTGCATCGGTGGCAGGGGATTGCGGAAAGCGCGGCAAAGCAGAGCAAGAGGAGCAGGGTGCCCCGGGTAAGACCGGCGCTTTCTTTTTCGGAAGCACTCTCCGATGCGAAAGGGTGCGACCGGATCCTTCTCCCCTATGAGAATGAAAACGGAATGAAAGGGACGGAGGAAGTCTTAAAAAGTATCCGGCCCGGACAGCGGATCGCGGTCTTTATCGGCCCGGAAGGTGGATTTGCCCCGGAGGAGCTTTCGCTATCTGACGGAATCGCGGAACGCCTTTCCCTCGGCAGGCGGATCCTTCGTACCGACACCGCTGCGATCACAACACTGTCATTGATCATGATCTCATTGGAAACTTGTGGGAGAGATTGAAATTCATGGAAGTATATCTGGATAATGCCGCGACAACGCGGTGCAGCGAGCGTGCGGCGGATGCAGTAAGATCTGTTCTGACAGCTGATTACGGGAATCCGTCTTCGCTCCATAAAAGAGGTATGGAAGCGGAACAGATCGTTAAGGATGCGCGGAGTGCAGTTGCAAAAACTCTGAAGGCGAAGGAAAAAGAGATCCTTTTCACTTCCGGGGGAACGGAGTCAAATAATCTTGCGATCATCGGCGCAGCCATGGCGAATAAGCGCGCGGGGAAAAAGATCCTGACCACGGCAGTGGAACATCCGTCCGTCCGGAATCCCATGCTGCAGCTGAAGGAACAGGGCTTTGATGTCCGTTTTCTTCCTGTGGATACAGAGGGGAGACTGAGCCTTGAAGCACTTCATGATGAGGCGGATGAGGAGACGATCCTTCTTTCAATGATGCACGTGAACAATGAGATCGGAACGATCGAACCGGTTTCTGAGGCAGCAGGGATCTTAAGAGAGAAAAATCCGACGGCGCTTTTGCACGTGGATGCGATTCAAAGCTACGGAAAGCTCCCGATCTACCCGGAAAAGGAAGGCGTGGATCTTCTTTCCGTGAGTGCGCACAAGATCGCCGGGCCGAAGGGTGTTGGTTTCCTTTATGTCCGTGAAAAGACAAAGCTGATGCCGCAGATCCTCGGGGGAGGACAGCAGTGGGGATTACGCTCCGGAACAGAAAATGTTCCCGGGATTGCCGGCCTCAGATGCGCGGCAGAGGATGCGGCAGCTTGCCGCCGGGATAAATCCGAAGCACTGAGATCCGTTCGGAACAGACTGATCAATGAGCTGTCCGAAATTGAAGGGCTTCAGATCAACGGAGGGAAAACGGACGAAACGTCCTCGCCCTATATTGTCAGTGTCAGCGTAAGCGGTGTTCGAAGCGAGGTCCTTCTTCATGCGCTGGAAGAAGAAGGCGTTTATGTGTCGGCGGGCTCTGCCTGCTCCTCCAATAAGCCGGCGGTCAGTGAAACCTTAAAGACGATCGGGCTCCCGAAGGAGCTGCTGGAGAGCACGGTCCGCATCAGTTTTTCCTTTGATACGACGGAGGAGGAGATCCTCTATGCTGCGGATGCGATGAAGCGTCTCGTTCCGCTTCTCCGCCGGTATACGAGGCATTGAATCGATATAACGAAAATTTTTATCTGAACAAGGAGTAATGTCAGGTCGTTAAAGATCAGAGAAATTGATGCATTGCTATTCATACAGGGAGTAATGTCAGGGCGTTCAGAATAAGCGAACATATGCAGCGCGAAGCGCGAATAGTGAGCGTTTCTGAACGGCCCGACATTACGGTCTATCGTTTCTGAACGGCCCGACATTACGGTCTTTCGTTTTTATACGGAGAATATAGTCATGAGAAAAGCATTTTTGATCAAATACGGAGAGATCGGCATCAAAGGCAAAAACCGCCACATCTTCGAGGACGCCCTCGTTCGGCAGGTGCGCTATGCCCTCAGGGATGTCGATGGAACCTTTAAGGTACGTAAGGAAGACGGCCGCGTTTTTGTGGAAGCGGACGGAGATTATGATGAGGACGGCGTTACGGAGGCACTCGCAAAGGTCTTCGGGATCGTCAGGTTCTGTCCGGTAGAAATCCTGCCGGATGAGGGATTCGATGCCCTGGCAGACGCGGTGCTTCGTCACGTAGAGGAAACCTTCCCGGAGAAGCGTTTTTCTTTTAAAGTGCACACGAGACGGGCACGTAAGAACTATCCGATGCAGTCGATGGAGGTGAATGCGGCACTTGGCGAGAAGATCCTCGAAGCCTTTCCGGAAACACATGTGGATGTGCATGAGCCTGAGGTCATGATCCATGTGGAGATCCGCAATGAGATCAGCATTTATTCCAAAGAACTGGAAGGCCCCTGCGGCATGCCTGTCGGTACTTCCGGTAAATCGATGCTGCTTCTTTCCGGTGGGATTGACAGTCCGGTGGCAGGGTATATGATCGCAAAACGGGGCGTAGAAGTGGAGGCGGTATACTTCCATGCACCACCGTATACGAGTGAGCGGGCGAAACAGAAGGTGGTTGATCTGGCCCGGATCATTTCTGCATACACGGGTCCGATCCGTCTTCATGTCGTGAATTTCACTGACGTGCAGCTTTCTATTTATGAGCATTGTCCGCATGATGAGCTGACGGTGATCATGAGGCGCTACATGATGAAGATTGCCGAGCATTTCGCAAAGGAGGACGGATGCCTTTCCCTTGTGACCGGAGAGTCGGTGGGGCAGGTGGCTAGCCAGACGATGCAGGCACTCCTTTGTACGGATGACGCCGCAACGCTTCCTGTCTTTCGACCGCTTATCGCATTTGACAAACAGGATATCGTGCATCTTTCCGAAAAGATCGGGACCTATGAAACCTCAATCCTTCCTTTTGAAGATTGTTGTACGATCTTTGTAGCAAAGCATCCGGTAACGAAACCGAGACTCGAGCGGATTGAAAAATCCGAACAGAATCTCGTCGGGATCGTAGAGGAACTGGTGGAGAAAGCGATTGCGGAAACAGAGATCATAACGGTTTCCGCAAGTGACTGAGAAATGAGGGCAGGATATGGCATTTGAAGCATTGGATGATGCGCCGCAGCTACGTGCATCGATCAAAAGCAAAGCGGCGGAATATCAAAGCGCGAGAAGAATGGGAGAGCGGGCATACCGGAAGGCGGTGGCAAGCGGCCAGTATCCGTATCTGCCTGCACTTGAGGAATTCTTCCCGGGAGGGAATTCCGATGCCGGGAAACCGATCGGCGTCATGGAGATCGCGCTTTCACAGGTGGTTGGAACCAAGACGAGAGGACGTCAGGAGGCTTTCGCCTGCAATTTCATGCCGCTTCTGGACGGCGATTCCGAGTTCGCCGGCAAGTGGGTGGCGCTCCTCACGGCACAGGAGAATGAAGGGATCCGGGATGCGGTTCAGGTCTATGAGTATCTCTGGAACTTTTATGTTCTGGAAGGCAATAAACGTGTCTCGGTATTGAAATACCTGAATATGCCGATGATCCTTGCAGACATTACGCGTGTCATGCCAAAGAACACGGATGATGAGATCGTAAAAGTCTACCTCGAATTTGACCGGTTTTTCCGGTGCGCACCTACCTATGATTTTGTATTTTCAAAGGAAGGAAGCTATGAGAGGATGGCAGAGCTTCTTTCGCTTGACCTTAACACCCCATGGCCGGAAGAACTTCTGAAGGATCTCAGTTATGCATTCTCTGTTTTCTCCGGGATCTATGATGCGAAATACGCAAAGCAGACGCACCTTTCCGCTTCGGATGCGTTTCTTTCCTATCTTTCCTATTACTGCAAGGAAAAACCTCTGGATACCAACCGGGAGTTGATGGAGAAACGGATCGAAAAATTAAGAAGTGAATTTGAGGTTCTCTCAAACGAGAATGCACTCGAGATTCAGGAGGATCCGAACGTAAAGGAGAGCGCATCACCGTTTGCCGCACTGATGAAACCGAAGCTTTATACGGTAAAGAATCCGCTTCGCGCTGCGTTCCTTTATGAAACTTCGCCTGAGGAATCAAGCTGGTTTTACGGGCACGAACTCGGAAGGAACAGTCTCGCTGAAACCTTTGAGGGTGCAGTGGAGACAGAGGCATATGAAAACTGCGGGACGGATGAAGAAATCCGCGCCGCAATTGATCAGGCGGTACAGAACGGTGCGGAACTGATCTTTACGACGACACCGACTCAGATGGAGGAGACGATGCGTGCGGCGGTGCATTTTCCGCAGGTAAGGTTCATGAACTGCTCGATCAACCTTTCCAGCAGAGCTGTTCGTACGTACTACGGAAGGATGCATGAGGCAAAGTTCCTGATGGGAGTCCTCGCGGGGTCGCTTACGGAAAGCCATAAGATCGGGTATGTGGCAGACTATCCGATCTTTGGCGCGGTTTCGAGGATCAATGCCTTTGCGATCGGTGTTGCCATGGCGGATCCGAAGGCAGAGGTTTATGTGACCTGGACATCCTTAAAAGATCATGACTGGAAGGAATATCTGACCGGGCAAGGGGCCCGGATGATCTCGGGACCGGATCTCATCAAACCGAATTCGCATTCCCGTGATTACGGACTTTACTGGATCCGGGAGAACGGAAGTGTGAGGAATCTCGCAATGCCGGTCTGGGATTGGGGAAAATATTATGAACTCATCATCCGGAGCATTATGTCCGGCAGTTATGATAAGGATGACGCTCCGAAAGCGGGTCAGACGCTCAGCTATTGGTGGGGGATGTCATCCGGCGTCATTGATGTGATCCTTTCCCAGAATCTTTCCTATTATTCTCACAAGATGATCGATCTTTACCGTAGCGGTCTCATCAACGGAACGTTCCATCCCTTTGACGGAGAGCTTCGAAGTCATGAAGGCATTATGCATGAGAAGGATGCGGGGAGACTGACAAATCTTGAGATGATCACTATGAACTGGCTGAATGATAATGTGGTCGGAGAAGTGCCGACGGCCGAGAAACTGACGGATGCAGGGAAGAAAGCAGTACGGATCAGCGGCGTCACATCCGCGGAAGAGAATAGTTGAGAGGAGAAGAGGGGGATTTTAATCATGAGGATACTCGTGATTTCGGATACGGAAGAAAGCAGCCTCTGGGATTTTTTCGATAAGAGCCGCCTCGGGGAGATCGATCTTATCCTATCCTGCGGGGATCTGCATGCGACATACCTGGAGTTTCTTCGGACAATGCTGAATGCGGAGCTCCTTTATGTCCGGGGGAATCATGACAACGGCTATGAAAATCATGAGCCGGAGGGCTGCATCTGTATTGAGGACAAGATCTTTAATTTCCATGGGCTCCGGATCATGGGACTTGGCGGGAGCATGCGCTATCGGGACGGCAGGGACATGTATACGGAACGGGAGATGGACAGACGTATCCGAAAGATAAGACCGATGGCGGAAATGATGAACGGCTTTGATATCCTGATCTCACACGCGCCGGCAAAAGGATACGGGGATCTTGAGGATCTGCCGCACTGGGGATTCGAATGCTTTAACGATCTGCTGAGGAGATATCATCCGAGATATATGCTGCACGGACACGTGCATAAGGAATACGGACATTTTGAAAGAGAGAGAGTGCATCCCTCAGGAACAAAGATACTGAACTGCTGTGGACATGTCATCCTTGAAGTAGGGAAGGAAGAGTATCCCGAGCATGGGAAAACCGGCTCCTTCCTCTACGACATGGTGATCAATCTGAAAAACCGGTGATTATTCGACCAGATAAGGCTTGATCGCTTCGAGAACAGACTCTTCGTCCTGTTCGGAATGGATGTTGAGTTCGATCGGCTTGCTGAGATCAAGGGAGAAAATGCCCATGATGGATTTTGCGTCGATCACATATCTGCCGGAAACAAGGTCAAAGTCAAAATCGAAGGTGCTGATTGCGTTAACGAAAGACTTTACCTTGTCGATGGAATTCAAAGAAATCTGAACGGTTTTCATGATGGAACCCTCCTGCTTTTTGTAGATTATCTAATGCTCATCGTAACCCAGAAACCC
Organism: Lachnospiraceae bacterium; assembly: GCA_045657665.1. GTDB lineage: Bacteria > Bacillota > Clostridia > Lachnospirales > Lachnospiraceae > RUG12461. The sequence goes on from JAZOTN010000038.1 coordinate 226,455, forward strand.
CGAAAAGTCAAGCAATCCGCAAACGGAGATCGTGATGAAAAAGGCTGCGCTGCATAATCTCGGATGCAAGGTAAACTCATATGAAACAGAGGTCTATGCGGAGCTTCTTGCGGCGGAAGGATATGAGATCGTTCCGTTTACGGAGGTTGCGGATCTATACATTATCAACACGTGCTCGGTGACGAATATCGCGGACCGGAAATCCCGCCAGATGCTGCGCAGGGCACGTTCACTGAACCCGGACGCAAAGGTTGTTGCGATGGGGTGCTACGTGAATACATCCTCAAAGGATCTTATCCGGGAGGGACTCTGTGACGAAGTGATCCCGAATGAGAAAAAGGAAGAATTCCTGAAATGTCTTTCCAGGCCGACAGATCATACGAGGGCATTCGTAAAGGTGCAGGACGGATGCGATCAGTTCTGTTCCTACTGCATCATTCCATATGCGAGAGGAAGATCAAGAAGCAGGGAAAGGGAGGAAATCCTTTCCGAGATCCGGGGACTTGTCGGAAACGGGTGCAGGGAAGTTGTTCTGACCGGGATCCATCTTTCCTCTTACGGGAAAAACACAGGGGATACACTCGTGAATCTGATCCGCGAAGTATCGCTCATTCCGGAGTTAAGGAGGATCCGCCTCGGATCGTTGGAACCCCGGATCATCACGAAAGAATTTGCGCAGGAGCTCAGCGGTCTGCCGAAACTTTGCCCCCATTTTCACCTTTCCATGCAGAGCGGGTGCCGGGAAACGCTTAAGCGTATGAATCGTCATTATACACCGGAGGAATACCGGGAAGTGGTTAAGGTGCTCCGGGAAAGCTTTTCTCATCCAGCCGTCACAACGGATGTGATCACGGGTTTCCCGGGAGAAACGGAGGAAGAGTTTGAAGAAACCTTTTGCTTTCTGAAAGACCTGTCGCTCTATGAGATCCATGTATTTCCATACAGCGTGCGCCGCGGCACCAGAGCCGGGAAACTGCCGATGCAGATCCCGGAGCCGGTTAAAAAAGAACGTGCTTCAAGGCTCCTTGCTCTCACAAAGATGCAGGCGGATGAGTACCGGGAATGGTATACCGGGAAAGAAGTGGAGGTTCTTTTGGAAGAGGAAGGAGAGAACGCCGGAGAGAAAGGCTTTGTCGGCTATACAAAGGAGTATGTGAAGCTTTTTTCGAAGAAGGGAGCCCCGAATACGATTGTCCGGGGAGTGGTGGGAGACGAGTTTATTTTGTGGTGTCAGTAAAAGATAATAATCATAAAGGAGGGAAGGTTTTATGAAACATGTAAAGCTATACAGCGACAGCCATTATGCCATCGGAGCTGTGGATGACAAGATGTATTCATCCTTTACCGAACATCTCGGGAGATGCATCTATACCGGGCTCTATGAGCCGGGACATGAGACGGCGGATGAGAACGGATTCCGAATGGATGTGATGGAGATGATAAAGGGACTTAACGTGCCGGTGATCCGTTATCCGGGCGGGAATTTTGTTTCCTGCTATGACTGGCACGACGGCATCGGGCCGAAGGAAAAGCGCCCAAGGCGTCTCGACTATGCGTGGTCTTCGATCGAGACGAATCAGTTCGGGATTGACGAATTCTGTCAGTGGGCAGAGAAAGCCGGGATTGAGCCAATGATTGCAGTGAACCTGGGAACCGGGAATATCAAGGATGCCGGTGATCTGGTTGAATACTGCAATTTTCCGGGCGGAACTTATTGGAGCGATCTCCGTATCGCGAACGGGCATAAGGAACCCTACAATGTGAAATACTGGTGTCTCGGGAACGAGATGGAAGGCAGCTGGCAGGCAGGACATCTTTCCGCAGAGGATTATACAAAGAAAGCTCTGGAAGCGGCGAAGATCATGCACTGGGTCGATCCCACCATCAAGCTTATCGCCTGCGGGAGCAGTTACGAAATGCTGCCGACGTACCTTGAATGGGATCGCGTGATGTTAAAGGATCTCTTTAATCAGGTGGATTACCTTTCAACCCATAACTACACCATGAACGCCGGACAGAGCACGCGTGATTACCTTGCGTCCTATCAGCAGCTGGATACGCACATCAAAAACAGCAAAAAGGTGATCGATTATGTGAAAGTGCAGAACAAATTTCGCAAGGATATCAAGATCTGCCTTGATGAGTGGAATGTTTGGAATTTCCAGGACATCAAAATGGAGAGCCTTTCTGCGTTGGACGGTGTCACATCGTTTGAGATGACCTCCGCAGAGAAATGGGAGATTGCACCGCCGATCCTTCAGGAGAAATACTCGCTCCTTGATGCACTGACCTTCGGAGGTCTCGGGATCGCGCTCCTTAACAACGCGGATTCCGTCGAGATCGCATGCCTTGCGCAGCTCATCAATGTCATCGCACCGATCACGACAAAGAAAGGCGGCGGGATCTTAAAGCAGAGCACCTATTATCCGTTTGAGCTGCTCTCGAAATACGGCCGCGGAACCGCAATGCAGACGGTACCGGAGGGTGATACCTTTGACTGTGCATACGGGGAAGGGCTTTCCTCCGCAGCATGTGCATTGATCAATAACGAGGATACAGGTGAAGTGACGGTCTTCGCGCTTAATACCGAGGAGGAAGACCTGGAGCTTTCCATCGAGCTGAACGGCTACGGAGAGAGGAGCATAGAAAAGCACATCGTATTAGCCGGCGATGACCTTGCCGCGATCAATACCTTTGAAGCGCCCGATGCTGTGGTGCCAAAGGAGCTTCCTGCATCCGGTACAAAGGCGGTTCTCCCGAAGCAGTCCTGGAATGTGCTTGTGATGAAATAATATTGAATGCTGTTCCCCGGCTGATATACCGAACGTATGATTCTTAAGGGAATGCTTATGAAACTGTTTTATCTGCGCGGAGTTGCCGGAAGGTGACTCCGTATTTTTCTGCGATATCCCGGGCGTAGGAGAGTCCTTCCGGAGGCGCGATTGCAATATGGAAGGAGCGCTTTCCTTCGTCGGATTGGGCTACGAGGCTTGCTACGAGATCGACAGTGCCTTCTTCCCGGTTCATATCGTCGGCGTCTTCTGCCAGTTTATGCATATGGGTATTGTAGATCGTGCGGACGCCCAGATGCTTCAACGCTCTTACCACATCCTTTGCGATAAAGAAGCCCTCTTCATAAGACGTGGTGGAGAAGGATTCGTTCAGGAGAAGCAGACTTCTATCCGTGGCTGCCTGGTAGATCTCGCGGAAACGCTTGGTTTCCTCGCCGAGACGTCCCAGGTCCATGGTCTGGTTCTCATCTGCCGGATAGTGCGTAAAGATATTATCTACCGGGCTGTAGGAAAACGAGTCCGCCGGAACGGAAATGCCGCCCTGTGCAAGCACAAAGGAAAGACCGACGGCCTGGGTAAAGGTCGTTTTTCCGCCGCGGTTTGCTCCGGTCAGGATATAGATACGATGCTCTGCGGAGAAATCAAGGTCGTTTCCGATCACGTCTGCTGCGGTTCTTCCGGATGGAGCTTTCCGAACTTCGTTTGCGAGCTTTAAGTTATAGAGGTTTTTAGTTTCCATCGCACGCTGCTCTGTCGGAAGGACGGCCGGAGAGCAGAAGGAAAAGCCGGCGGCAGTCATCTTTTCGGTATACTCGGCAAAACGGATATAATACATGAATTCCGGGATCATACCGGTGATGATCTCGGTGCTGAGGTTGACATGCCGGCTGATTACAGCTTTCAGTTTCCGGACAACTTTTCCGATCATCCGGCCCATGGCGCGGTCCATTGAACGGATCACATCATTTCCGCGATCCTCGGGATTCAGAAGTGCCAGCGATGCGAGCGGCATGCCTGCCGCGATGAGATGCCGGGTATCGTCGGAAAATGAGTTCGACTGTGCGGGCTCGTAGGTAAAACTTTTTTTGTCACGTGATACAAAGTCGCTGAAATTGCTAATGACGTTGGACTTCGTGTAATAGGTGGAGTTAACGGAAACAATGCCGACGGTGCTCGGCTCGAAACGATCATTCAGATTGATGCCGAGTGTCACGCTCCGGATGTCGGAGGTCTCCTTTTTCAGCGCGTCTATATCCTTTTTGAGCTCGGAAAATCCGGCATCGGAGTATAGTCCTTCTGCATATTCGCGGAGCTTTTTTAATCCGTCGGAAGTGATCGGAAGCGCCGTGAAAGTTTTTGCGATCGCTTCTACGCTGGAGATGTATTCATCCATCTCATTCATACGGTGCACAAGTTCCCAGACACCGGAAGCGTCGGTGATTTTCTGAAAGCTCCCGTACTGACGCAGAAAATCAATCTTCTCCAGAATTTCCTGCATGCTTTCCCGAATCTCGGGGAAGGCGAGGATGTCTGCGAAGATACCGCTTCTGTAACTCGCGACAGCAGGATCATCCGTCAGATGCGTCAGATAATAATAAATGATCGCCTGCTCCTTTTTGTCCTCCGACAGTTCCTCCGCAAGCAGATCCAGTGACAGATCATGCGCTGTCAGGGATGGTAATTCATGATAAACAGGGGCTTTTTCCCCCGGATAAAGAAGACTCATTTTTTCCATATGATAAGTGTATCACAGCCGCACTTTATATACAACAAACCGTTGACGAATAGTGGCTTTCGATTTAAAATTTTTTTTGGAGTTTTTTGGAAATTTGGAGGAATAAAACATGGCGGACTGGGTGATCGTCGTAGATGATGACGTGGCAAACCTGAAAATGGCTGGCCATATTCTAAGTAAAAATAATATGCGTGTTACCGCATTGAAATCCGGACAGGCGCTTCTGGATTATGTAAAAGAGAACGGAAATCCGGATCTCATCTTACTGGACATCATGATGCCGGAGATGGACGGGTTTGAAACGCTGGAAAAGCTGAGGGAATCCGAGGGAGGGAAAGAGCTGGTGCCGGTCATTTTCCTGACAGCGGATGAAAATGAAGAATCCGAGACAAAGGGGTTGTCGCTCGGAGCCATGGACTTCATTAAAAAACCTTTCGTTCCGGATGTTCTCACGCTTCGTGTACGTCATATGATCGATCTGGATCATCTTCAGAAAAACCTTTCCAAAGAAGTGGAAAAAAAGACAAAAGAAAACGAGAAGCTCTTTTTCCATGTCGTTTCCTCGCTTGCAGATGCTATTGACGCAAAGGACACTTATACGAACGGTCATTCCGGTCGTGTGGCGAAGTATACCAAAGAGATCGCAAGAAGATACGGCTATAATGAGAAACAGCTGAGTGATATTTACATGATGGGTCTTCTGCATGATGTCGGCAAGATCGGTGTGCCGGATGCGGTGATCAATAAACCGGCCAGGCTTTCCGACGAAGAGTACGAGATCATCAAGAACCATCCGGTGCTCGGCGCGAGGATCCTGAAAAATATCAAGGAAATGCCGACACTTGCCAACGGAGCAAGGTGGCATCATGAAAAATATGACGGAAAAGGATATCCCGACGGTCTGCATGGAGAGGATATTCCGGAGGAGGCGAGGATCATCGCGGTTGCAGACGCATATGATGCGATGACCAGCCACAGGAGTTATCGGGAACCGCTTCCGCAGGGGATTGTCCGGGAGGAGATCGAGGCCGGGATCGGGACGCAGTTTGATCCGAAGTTTGCAAAGATCATGCTGGAAATGATCGATGAAGATACGGATTATCTGATGAAGGAGCAGTAAGATGGAAAATCAATCTACGAAAAATCTGGTGTTTCGCTCATCACAGATGATGATTCTTGTCAGTTATACGATTTTCACGCTGATCCTGACAGGAGAATCCATCTTGCTCGGATGGGAAGCCTGGGCAGTGATCCTGATACTTTTTGGTGTCTTTTTCAGCTGGATCATCCATATTCAGCAGAAAATACCGGAAACGAACCGGATCTGGATCTATTCGATTCTCATGATGGCAACGTTTTTCTTCTACGGTTCCCATGCCACAAGTACCTTTGATCTTGCGACGGTCATGACAGCTGTGATCATTCTCTATACCATGACCGGTATCAAAGGCCTTATCGTTCTCAATCAGGTTACCTATTACATCACCATGGCCTATGCGCTTTCCACGCTGTATCTGTCCGGAGAAAAGTTTGACAGTCTTGTCATTTCCAGGATCATGCTCCATCTGGCACTCGTATTTATGGTGGGCTGGGTTTCCAGAACCATCATTGATAAGTGGGATCAGGTTCTTTTGAAGTCAGAGGATGAGATCGTCGTTTTAAGGGACGCGACCACGAGACTCAATGATTTTCTTGCGAATGTGTCACATGAGATCCGGACACCGATCAACGCGGTTATCGGTCTCACCGGGGTATGCGTGGAAAAGGAAAAGGACGAAGAGATCGCAAAGGATCTTCGATCTATCAAGGATGCAGGAAGAAGGGTGGCGGAACAGATCAGTGATATCCTTGATTATTCGGAAATCGATAGCAGGAGACTGACAAACAATAACGAGGATTATATGATCTCCTCCGTGCTCCATGATCTGGTGATGGAGCTACGGCCTTATAAGCGAGATGATATCGAAATGATCATTGATGTGGCACCGTCGGTTCCGTCCATGATGAATACCGATGTCAGCAAGCTGAAAAAGATCCTCTGGCATCTGATCATGAACGGGATCAAGTATACGAAGGAGGGCGGCGTATACGTCCGAATCTACAGCGTGGAAGAGCCATACGGTGTTAATCTCCTTATTGAGGTGCGGGATACCGGTATCGGCATGTCTGCGGAGCAGACCGAACGAATCACGGAGGGTTTTTATCAGGCGAATTCCGGGCGGGATCGTTCCAGCAGCGGACTCGGTCTTGGAATGTCCATCGTGAAAGGCTTTGTCGATTCCCTCGGCGGTTTTGTGTTTGTGGAGAGCAGGCTCGGAAAGGGAACATCGGTACATGTGTCCATTCCCCAGAAGGTGGTGGATCCTTCGGGATGTATGTCGCTCATGAACAAAGAAAAACTTTGCATTGGTGCCTTTCTGCAGTTTGAAAAATATAGTAATCCCGAGGTGCGGGAGTACTACAACATGATGGTGCGGAATATCGTAAAGGGACTTCAGGTCCAGATGCACTGGGCGGCGAATCTTGAGAGTCTCAAGAAACTGAATGAATCCGTCCGGATGACGCATCTGTTTGTTGCGATGGAAGAGTATGAATCGGACCCCGCTTTTATGGAAGAACTGGCCAAAAAGATGATTGTTTCTGTCGTCGCGAACAGAAGTTTTTCGCTTCCGAAGAATTCCAACGCGAAGATCATGGAAAAACCTTTCTATTGTTTCCCGGTGGCGATCGTGCTGAATACAGACCGGGAGTCGATGAACCGTGGCGAAAAGCAGATGCGTCTGGATGAAGTGAAAGCGCTTGTGGTGGACGATGAACCGATGAACCTGACGGTAGCAAAGGGGATTTTCAAACAGTACGGCATGACGGTGAAAACCGCGGATTCCGGGCAGGAATCAATTGATATGTGCAGCCAGGAAGATTTCGATCTTGTGTTCATGGATCATATGATGCCAGGAATGGACGGCGTGGAGGCCATGAAGCGGATCCGCTCGCTCCGGAGAGATCTTCCCGTGGTGGCGCTTACCGCGAATGCAGTCAGTACAGCAAAGGAAATGTTCATTCGTGAGGGATTTGCCGGGTTTGTCAGTAAGCCTGTGGAGCTTGCAGAGCTGGAGAGGGTGCTGAAGGCTGTGCTTCCGGCATCCAAGATCACCTATGTGGACAAGGCGGAGGATGAGACTCCTTTGTCAGATGGAGATAAGGGAATTCCGGATGAGGACGTTAAAAGTGCGCCGGAAGATCAGGAAACCGCTGTGCTTATTCAGGCGGGAGTGGATATCGGGACGGGACTTCACTACTGCCAGAATGATTCCGATTTTTACCGGGAACTCATGGAGCAGTATGTAACGGAAGCAGGAGAAAAGAAAAAGGGTATTGAAAAGACCTTTGGAGAAGGGGATTTTAAAAACTATGCCATTTATGTACATGCCTTGAAGAGTACGTCCAAAATGATCGGAGCGGTGGAGCTCTCCGAAAAGGCAAAGGAAATGGAAGCAATGGCTAAGGCAGGCGGAGGAGAGATCACTGCAGTGATGCATGATAATCTCCTTTCCGGATATCGAAATACCGTAAGTGCGATTAAGTCCTATCTTCATAAAGACGAACAGCCTGCCGCCGAAAAAGAGTCTGACGGGCTCATGGAATTTGGCCCGGGGCCCGGTGAAAAAGAGGATGCTCTGGAATTTACACCGGAGAGCGGCAATGCGGAAGAGGCCCTGGAGTTTACGCCGGAAAACGGCGGCAGCGATGATGTTTTGGAATTTGCGCCGGAGGAATAAACCATGGAGTGGATAAAGAAGGTCAACAGATATCTGCATAATGATGCGGTATCTCTCCACAACCGGATGTTCATGCTGATATCAGGAGTCGCGATATTATGTTCGATGGTGACGTCGGTTTTTATTATGATACTGATGGATCTTGTGCTTGGCGCTCTGATGCTTGTCAGCTGCCTTGTCGGCGTCGGTCTGATCGCCTTGGGATACCGGATGCACAAACTGGAGATCGTTGCTGTCATCATTTGCTCGGCACTGTCGATTGTCGGAATGCCGTATCTCTATTTTTCCCAGGGAGGCGCCACAAGCGATGTCATGATCGGCTACGTGATCGTAGCGCTTTATATCACGCTTGTCCTTCCGGGGAAAAGCAGGACGGTCATGCGCATCATGCTTGCCGCATCCTGTGCGATATGCGTCTTTTATGATTTTTACCGGACATATCAGGTGCTGCCCACGGTCAGCTTCGTTACCTATTTGCGGCCGTTCCTCATCACGGTTCTTCTTTGTACGATCACATCGGCGATGGCAGGGTTTCAGAACCGCCTGTTTTTTGATGAAACAGAGCGGTCTGAGAAGAGAAGAAAAGAGATCGAGCGCCTGAGCGCTTCCCAGAATCAGTTTTTTTCCAGTATGAGTCACGAGATCCGGACCCCGATCAATACCATCATCGGACTGAATGAAATGATCCTTCGGGAGGACGTTTCGGAGGAAGTGGCGGAGGATGCTGCAAACATTCAGTCTGCCAGCAAGCTCCTTCTCAGCATTATCAATGATATCCTTGACATGTCCAAATTTGAATCGGGGCAGATGCATCTTTCCGAGGCTTCCTATCATCCGGGCGACATGCTTTCGGATGTGGTTGGGATGCTCTGGCTTCGTGCAAAAGAGAAGGGACTGGAGTTTCATGTGAATGTTGCGCCGGATATCCCCTATGAGCTCTACGGAGACGAGGTTCGGATCAAACAGATCCTGATCAACATTGTGAACAATGCGATCAAATATACGAAAGAAGGATCGGTAACGCTTTCAATCCAATGCGGCGAACGGGATGGGAATATGGTTCATATCCAGTATTCGGTCAGTGATACGGGTATGGGTATTAAGAAAGAGGACATTCCCTATCTCTTTACTGCTTTTAAGCGAGTGGACGAGGATTCCAACCGTCATATCGAGGGAACGGGACTTGGACTTTCGATTGTAAAGCAGTTTGTGGATCTCATGAACGGAACGGTCACGGTAAACAGTGTCTATACGAAAGGATCCACCTTTATCATTGATATTCCGCAGAGGATTGAAAGCAATAAAGAGATCGGGGATCTTGGGATTGAAAACAAGCACCGCATGAACGAGCGCAGGGCTTACCACCAGAAATTCGAGGCACCGGATGCGAGAGTGCTGGTGGTGGATGACAACGCGTCCAATATTATGGTTGTGAATAAGCTGCTCCGTGACACGAAGATTCAGATTGAAAACGCCGCCAGTGGAGCAGAGGCATTGGAAAAGACGGTTGATAAGGAATACCATGTGATCCTGATGGATCATATGATGCCGGAGATGGACGGGATCGAATGCCACAGGCTGATCAGAAACCAGACCGGCGGAAGGTGCCGGGAATCGAGGATTGTGGCACTCACAGCGAATGCCGGAAGTGATGTACAGGCGCTATACGCACGGGAGGGATTTGACGGTTATATCGTAAAACCTATCAGCGGAGATCTTTTGGAAAGGGAACTTTACCGCCTGCTGCCAAGGGAGCTTGTGATTACTGCCGGCAAGGAGGAGGAGATCGCTACCGAGACGACGGAATGGATGCATTCGGACATGAAGAAGAAGCCCATTCTGGTCACGACGGAAAGCGTGGCGGATCTTCCGGATGCACTGGTCAAAAAATACGGGATCCTTTTGCTCCCGCATATGGTTAAGACAGAAGAGGGCGTGTTCCGTGACGGAAAAGAGATCGAGACGAATGGCTTGCTCCAGTATATGGAAAATGAGGGACGAAAGGTGGATACCATTGCTCCGACGGTCGCGGAGCATGAGACGTTTTTTGCGGATGCCCTATCGGGAGCCAACAATGTGATCCATATCTCCATTTCTTCCAAGCTCGCAAAAAGCGGATGCCCTGCGGCAATAGAGGCGGCGTCGGTGTTTGATAACGTATTTGTAGTGGATACCGGTCACCTCTCCAGCGGACAGGGATTGATGACGCTTACCGCATGTAAAATGGCAGAGGAAGGGAAGAGCGTACAGGAGATTTTAAGAGCTCTTAAGGGGTACAGGTTACGTACCCATACAAGCTTTGTCGTGGATAATATGGATTTCCTTGCAAGAGCGGGGCAGATTCCGGGCGGTGTTGCAAAGCTGATCAAGGCGTTTTCGCTGCATCCCATGCTTTCCATGAGAAACGGAAATCTCGGCGTCGGAGGAGTATACATGGGTTCCAGGGAGAGATCGTGGAAAAAGTATATCAGGCGTTCGCTCCTGTTCCCGGAAAAGATTGACCGTGATATTCTGTTTGTGACTTATGTCGGGATCACGAAAAAGGAGATGGAATTCATCGAAGAAGAGATCCGGAAATACGCGGATTTCAAAACGATCTGTTTCCAGAAAGCATCCCCGGCTATCGCAGTAAACTGCGGACCGGGAACCTTCGGCCTTCTTTACCAGATAAACGATTAAGGCAATCAGTGGTTTCCTAATAAATATCTCTTGTGAAGCGGTCCGGATCGATCCGGTGGTCACCAAAATAATATTCCCGGTCGTGTTCATTGACTTCGCGCAGCACGTGCGCAGGATTGCCGATGGCGATCACATTATCCGGAATATCCTTTGTGACAACAGCACCGGCACCCACGATGACGTTGTCACCGATGGTAATACCGGGCATGATGAGGACGCCTGCGGCTATCCAGCAGTTTTTACCGATGTGGACCGGGAAATTATACTGATAGCCTTTCTGCCTGAGCGAAGGCTCGAGTGGGTGCCCCGCGGATGCAATCACTACGTTCGGACCAAACATGGTATAGTCTCCGACATAGATATGGGTATCATCTACGCAGGTGAGGTTGAAGTTGGCATAGACTCTTTTTCCGAAATGGCAGTGACGGCCACCCCAGTTCGCATGAAAGGGAGGCTCAATATAGCAGTCCTCTCCAATCTCGGCGAACATTTTTTTCATAAGGGATGTACGTTTTTCCATCTCACCTGGCCTGGTCTGATTAAATTCATAAAGGAGATCCAGACAGGAGAGCTGCTCCTTCAAAAGTTCCTCATCACCGGGATCATAGAGATCACCGCTGTGCATACGTTCTTTGACGGTCATAGGGAATCCTCCTTTATCCAGTATCGTGCGGATCATTTACTATTATAGCATAATGGACCGGTTTCTTGCGTTTTAAATCATTTCATAGTAAAATCCGATATTGAATTCTTTTCGGTTGATAAAGGCTAATGATGATGAAGAAGGAAATACGAAAAAAACCGAAAAAAAGAAACGGGGTATCCCTGCGCTATCATATTGTCAGCATGGGGGTGCTTATCATTGCAATCTCCGTTCTTCTTCTTGTCTTCGGGCGGTTTTCCATAGATGGTTATGCCAGAATGCAGGAAACCACTGCGGATTACATCGCATGGCAGGGAAACGCATATAATCTTCAGGCTGGTTCGGATTATCTGACAGAACAGGTGAGGTATTTTGCCGTTACCGGGGATCCGCAGTATCTGAACAACTACTTTGAGGAGGCGAATGTGACGAGGCGCCGTGACCAGGCGGTGGAAGCGCTGAAGACAGAACTGTCGGGTTCGTCTGCATACGATTATCTTCAGGCAGCCATGAAGGATTCTCTGGAATTGATGCAGCGGGAATACTATGCCATGCGCCTGACGATTGAGGGTTACGGATATGATGTGTCCGGGTTCCCTGAGGTCATTCAGGAAACGCATCTTACGTCCGAAGATGAAGTGCTTTCCGCGGATGATAAGAAGAGCCTGGCGCTGACGATGCTGGTGGATGAGGTATACCTTTCCAAAAAGGAATCGATCAGTTCCAACATCAAGCTCTGCATGGAGGATCTGATCGAAGAGATCCGCATTCAGGAACTTCAAACCATGGAAAGGATGCGGTCAGTCCTGTTTTGGGAATATGCGTTTATCATCATTATGATCGCTACGACCTTGTTTTTCCTCTTTGTCATCATCATTCTGGCGCTCCGTCCGATGTCGCGTGCGTCGGAGCTTATCAAAGAGGATCAGCCGCTCCCGAACAAAGGATTCAGGGAATTCCGTTTCCTTGCCAGAACCATCAATCTGATGCGGGAGGCGAATATCAAAAAGACCGGGGAGCTCGCATTTGAATCCACGCATGACAGCCTGACCGGCATATATAACCGTACTGGTTACGATCATTTGCTTAAGGAACTTGATTTTTCCGAGACTGCTTTTCTGATTGTGGATGTGGACAACTTTAAGCAGATTAATGACGGGTACGGGCATGAAGCGGGTGATAAGGGCCTCTCTGCCGTGGCAACCGCTCTCCGTCAAAGCTTCCGGCCGCAGGACGATATCTGCCGGATCGGCGGAGATGAGTTTGTTGTTATCGTACAGGATGTGGGCAGAGAGCAGCGACATGCGATCAAACGAAAGATCGACTTTATCAACCGGACTCTTTCGGATGGTGATGAGGAAGCGGATATCCCACCTGTCAGCATCAGTGTCGGAGGCGCATTTGCGGAAGGACTTAATGATCCTGAGGAGCTCTTCCGGCGTGCCGATGCGGCGCTTTATACGGTAAAAGAAAACGGGCGGAAAGGGTGCGCGTTTTATCAGAAATAATTGAAAAGGAGATTATCATGTTTAAAGAAGAATTCCTTTCGGCTGCAGGTGGCGCAAGAACAAAGGTGGCTTTTTTAAAAAAGAATCCAGTTGGGTATTTCCTGCTTTCCATGCTGGCCGGTGCCTTTATCGGGTTTGGCATGCTTCTCACCAATACGATCGGTTCACTTCTTGATGGTGCTTCCTGCACAAAGATCATCATGGGACTCGCGTTCGGGATCGCGTTGTCTCTGGTGGTGATCGCAGGCGGAGAGCTCTTTACGGGAAATAATCTTGTGATGGCAGCAGGGCTTATGAGACGGGAGGTAAGATGGAAAGACGCATTGGCTCTCTGGATCGTCTGCTGGATCGGAAATCTTTGCGGAGCCATTGCACTTGCATGTATTTATATTCTGACAGGGCTTTCAAACGGACCGGTGGGAGAATTCATGGCAGCTGGGGCGGCGGCAAAGATTGCGCCTTCTCCGGTGGCATTGCTTGCACGCGGGGCACTTTGCAACATGCTGGTGTGCCTTGCGGTATGGTGCGGTTTTCGGATCAAATCCGATGCCGGAAAGCTCATCATGATATTCTGGTGTCTTTTTGCCTTTATCACGACAGGCTTTGAACACAGTATCGCGAACATGACTCTTTTCACCGAGGTGCTCTTAAACCCATGTGGACAGGCGGTTTCGATCGGCGGGTGTGTTTACAACCTGTTATTGGTTACTGCCGGAAACATGATCGGCGGGATCCTGTTTGTGGCGGTGCCTTACGGGATCAGTGCCGGGAAGGATTGAGGCCGGAAGGAAATTATGTAAGTAACAAAGGGTACCGCATTAGCGCAATGCGATTCCTTGTGCAAAGTGCGCATGCGATTTCATCGCATAGCACTTTTGGCGCATGAATCTATATAATATTTCACCCCGAAAGGAGATTCCCTATGCCAGAAATTCATCCATCTGTTTACATCGCTCCCGGTGCGCACATTTTTGGTGATGTTGTGATTGGCGAAGACTGCGGCATCTGGTACAACGCCGTTATCCGCGGAGATTCTGATTCTATCCGGATCGGTCGCCGTACCAATGTTCAGGATCTTTCCGTGCTTCATGTGGATCCGGGCAATCCGCTCAGTATCGGTGATAACGTTACGATCGGACATGGCGCCATCGTTCACGGATGCAAGGTCGGAAACAACGTCCTCATCGGCATGGGCGCGATCATCATGAACGGTGCCGTTGTCGGCGATAACTGCATCATCGGTGCAGGTGCGCTTGTCACGGAGAGGATGGAGATCCCGCCCAACTCGCTTGTATACGGAAGCCCTGCAAAGATCAAAGGAGAGCTTTCGGAGCAGCAGCAGGCATATATTCTCGGAAATGCTGAGGTTTACGTGAATCACGCCAGAGAGGCAAAAAAAGCTTGACACTCCGATAGTCAGCGATTAAAATAGGGTTCGTGTGAGGAAACTCATACAAAGTCGATAACCGGAGGGAGGTTAGGTTTTCGCTTATGTCGAGTGTAATTGTCAAAGAAAATGAGACATTAGATAGCGCGCTCAGAAGATTCAAGAGAAATTGCGCAAAGGCCGGCATCCAGCAGGAGATTCGTAAGCGCGAGCATTACGAGAAGCCGAGCGTCAGACGCAAGAAGAAATCGGAAGCGGCTAGAAAAAGAAAGTACAACTAAGATTGTTAGGCCACCCGGAACCGGGTGGTCTATTTCATGTAACCGGAAGCATTTCCGGCTGCATATCTGGAGGCAGAATTGTTATGGCGGATTTGAGAACCGAAATTGAAAAAAGGCGGACCTTTGCCATTATTTCCCACCCGGATGCCGGAAAGACAACGCTTACTGAGAAGTTCCTTTTATACGGCGGAGCGATCAATCTGGCAGGATCGGTCAAGGGAAAGGCGACGGCGAGACATGCGGTATCCGACTGGATGGAGATTGAGAAACAAAGGGGTATCTCGGTCACCAGTTCGGTTCTGCAGTTTAATTACGGAGATTACTGTATCAATATTCTGGATACACCGGGACACCAGGATTTCTCCGAGGATACTTACCGGACGCTGATGGCGGCGGACTCGGCGGTTATGGTGATCGACGCGAGCAAGGGAGTGGAAGCACAGACCAGGAAGCTTTTTAAGGTCTGTGCCATGCGGCATATCCCGATCTTTACCTTTATCAACAAGATGGATCGGGATGCGCTGGATACCTTTGAACTGCTGGATAATGTCGAGAAGGAGCTCGGGATAGAGACAACGCCGGTCAACTGGCCCATTGGCTCAGGAAAAGGGTTTAAGGGTGTTTACGATGTCGAAAAAAAGACCGTGCTGACTTTTGCCGATACGGAAAAGGGTACAAAAGAAGGCACCTATGAGGAGCTGACCGATCCTGATAAGATTGCGGAATACATCGGGAAGGACGCCAGGGAAAAGCTGACGGAGGAGCTGGAGCTTCTGGAGGGAGCCGGTGCATCCTTTGATCTTGACGAGGTTCGCGCGGGAAAACTGACACCGGTGTTCTTTGGATCCGCACTCACGAATTTCGGGGTGGAGTTTTTTCTGAAGCATTATCTGGCTATGGCGATGCCGCCGACGCCCCGGATTTCAAACGGGGAACCGGTAGATACGATCACGCATGGTTTTACGGCGTTTGTTTTTAAGATCCAGGCGAACATGAACAAGGCACACCGTGACAGGATCGCGTTTATGCGTATCTGCTCCGGGAAATACGAAGCGGATAAAAACATCAAACACGTGCAGAGCGGAAGGGAGATGCGTCTGTCCCAGCCGCAGCAGCTGATGGCGGACGAGCGGAAGGTGATTGAGGAAGCGTATGCGGGCGACATTATCGGCGTATTTGATCCGGGGCTCTTTTCGATCGGAGATACACTTGAGGCGCCGACGGAAAATGTACGTTACGAAGGAATCCCGACTTTTGCGCCGGAGCATTTTGCAAGAGTCCGGCAGCTTGACACCATGAAAAGAAAACAGTTCGTAAAAGGTGTGACACAGATTGCCCAGGAGGGTGCGATCCAGATCTTTCAGGAACTGAGTTCCGGGATGGAGGAGATCATAGTCGGTGTAGTCGGCGTGCTGCAGTTTGACGTGTTGAAGTTCCGTCTGGAGAATGAGTACAATGTGGAGATACGGCTGGAGAACCTTCCGTATGAGCATATCCGATGGATTGAAAACTGGCGGGAGATCGATGTAGAAAAGCTTTCCGGAACCTCCGACATGAAAAAGGTGATGGATATGAAAGGAAACCCGCTGCTCCTATTTGTGAACTCCTGGAGTGTGGGTATGACGCTGGAGCGGAATGAGGGACTGATTCTCTCGGAGTTTTCCAGAAACGAGATCTGAATTCTTTCCTGAATTCTTTAGAAATATTTTACTTGTATCGGTGAAACAGGCATGCTAAGATAAAAAAGTCTTAAGCGTGTCTGTTTTTAAATTCCCGTAAAAACATTGTTGACAAAGTCGAACAAGTGTACTACTATTGTTGTAAACAAACGAACATCTGTTCTGTAAAAGGAGAATCATTATGAGCAAAGACATTGCAAAAGAAGAGAAACTGAGAGCGCTGGATGCAGCCATTTCACAGATTGAGAAGCAGTACGGCAAAGGCTCCGTTATGAAACTCGGCGATCCGAACATGAATATGAATATCGAGACGGTTCCGACCGGATCTATCAGTCTGGATATCGCACTCGGGCTCGGCGGGTTCCCGAAGGGCCGTATCATTGAGATCTACGGGCCTGAGTCCAGTGGTAAGACGACTGTCGCGCTGCATGCGGTATCAGAGGTGCAAAAGCGGGGCGGGATCGCGGGCTTCATCGATGCGGAGCACGCGCTCGATCCGGTTTATGCAAAAAATATCGGTGTAAATATTGATGACCTGTATATCTCCCAGCCGGACAGCGGTGAGCAGGCGTTGGAGATCTGCGAAACAATGGTACGTTCCGGCGCAGTGGATATCGTGATCGTGGATTCCGTGGCAGCGCTGGTGCCAAAGGCGGAGATCGACGGGGACATGGGAGACTCGCATGTGGGTCTGCAGGCGAGACTGATGTCTCAGGCACTCCGTAAATTAACGGCAGTTGTATCCAAAACGGATTGTATCGTCATCTTCATCAATCAGTTGCGTGAAAAGATCGGTGTGATGTTCGGGAATCCGGAGACGACGACAGGCGGCAGGGCGCTGAAGTTCTATTCTTCCGTACGACTGGATGTCAGGAGGATTGAGTCCTTAAAGCAGGGAGGAGAAGTAATCGGAAACCGGACACGTGTCAAGATCGTGAAGAATAAGATCGCACCGCCGTTTAAGGAGGCGGAGTTTGACATCATGTTCGGACAGGGCATCTCAAAAGAAGGTGATATCCTTGATCTGGCATCCAATCTGGACATCATCCAGAAGTCGGGTGCATGGTTCGCTTACAAAGGGGAGAAGATCGGACAGGGTCGTGAAAACGCGAAGCAGTATCTGAAAGAAAACCCGCTTGTTTTGGAAGAAGTGGAGAAGCAGATCCGCTCGCACTATCAGCCGGAACCGGAAAAACCGGCAGAGGAGAAGAAGGCAAAGAAAGATGATGCCTCCGAAAAATAGGAAGGAACAGGGAGAACACAGCGCCCGAAAGAAGGCGATGGACCTGTTGCTCCGTATGGACCGTACAGAGAAGAATCTCCGGGATAAGCTTCGAGAAAAAGAGTATACACCGGAACAGATCGAAGATGCCGTTTCCTATGTGAAGAGTTATCACTATCTGGATGACGAGCGGTATGTGTCAAATTATATCCGTTTTCATGAGAACGAGAAGAGCAGGGCAAGGCTCCGGATGGATCTGATCCGGAAGGGAGCGGAGAGAGAGCTTGTTGACCGTCTTCTGGAAGAGCTTTATGACGGAGACGAAGAAGAGCAGATCCGTGAAATCCTCAAAAAAAAGCATTATAATCCGTCTATGGAAGACAAAGAAAAACGGCGGATTTACGCGTTTTTGATGCGCAAGGGATTCCCAACTGCGAAAATAATCCGTAATATGCGATTGACTTGACAGACTATTTGGAAACAGGTATAGTTGAATAGTTGTAAATTATGACATAATAACCTGTATTGTGATAATGAACAATGAAAACTAAATAAGGAGGTGTTTCTGTGCTGGCGACAATCATCGCAGTCATCATCGCCGTTGTCGTTACCGCGATCATCACCTATTTCGTCACTTCCAATGTACATGGGAAAAAGGCGGATTCGAAGGTGCAGAATGCGGAGACAAAAGCGCGCGAGATCATTGACGAGGCTGTTAAGACCGCTGAGACGAAGAAACGCGAGTCCTTACTTGAGATCAAAGAAGAGTCGATCAAAGCCAAGAACGACCTGGATAAGGAGATCAAGGAACGACGTGCGGAGATTTCACGAAACGAACGACGCATCGAACAGAAAGAATCTACATTGGACAAGAAAACCGATGCGGTAGAGAAACGTGAAGCAAGCGTAGCAGCCAAGGAAGCGGATCTGGACAAACAGAAGGCGGAAGTGGCAAAGCTTCATGAAGAGCGGGTACGGGAACTCGAGAGAATCTCAGGACTTACCTCCGAACAAGCAAAAGACTATCTCTTAAAGGCTGTCGAAGAAGACGTGAAGATTGACACTGCAAAACTCATCAAAGAGATGGAGGCAGTGGCAAAGGAAGAAGCAACGAGAAAAGCAAGGGATTACATCGTGACCGCGATACAGAAATGTGCAGCAGATCAGGTGTCTGAATCCACGATCTCGGTTGTACAGCTTCCGAATGATGAAATGAAGGGAAGGATCATCGGACGTGAAGGGCGTAATATCAGAACGCTTGAGACGATGACGGGAGTTGATCTGATCATAGATGATACTCCGGAAGCGGTGATCCTTTCGGGATTTGATCCAATCCGGCGTGAAATAGCCAGGATCGCGCTTGAGAAACTGATCGTTGATGGACGTATCCATCCGGCGCGGATTGAGGAAATGGTCGAAAAGGCGAAAAAAGAGGTCGATTCACTGATACGTGAAGAGGGTGAAGCGGCTGTGCTGGAAGTTGGTGTACATGGAATCCATCCAGAGCTTGTAAAGCTCCTTGGAAGGATGAAGTTCCGTACCAGCTACGGTCAGAATGCGCTCAAGCATTCCATTGAAGTGGCACAGTTATGCGGACTCCTTGCAGCTGAAGTCGGTGTGGATGTACGCACGGCAAAACGTGCCGGCCTCCTTCATGACATCGGTAAATCGATCGATCATGAACAGGAAGGCTCCCATATTCAGCTTGGTGTAGAACTTTGTAAGAAATACAAAGAGACTCCGCTTGTGATCAACGCGGTGGAGGCACATCATGGTGATACCGAACCGGAAAGCCTCATCGCCGTTCTGGTACAGGCGGCTGATACGATTAGTGCAGCCAGACCGGGAGCCAGAAGAGAGACCCTGGAGACCTATTCCAATCGCTTAAAGCAGCTGGAAGACATTACAAACGAGTTTAAGGGTGTAGAGAAGTCATTTGCTATTCAGGCAGGTAGAGAGGTTCGCGTTATGGTAGTTCCCGAACAGGTTACGGATGCCGACATGGTACTTCTGGCACGAGATATTTCGAAGAGGATCGAATCCGAGCTCGAATATCCCGGACAGATCAAAGTCAATGTCATCCGCGAATCCAGAGTTACAGATTATGCAAAGTAAAAAACAGAAGAGGCGCAAAAGCGCCTCTTTTGCTTATAAAAAAGACAGAAAAGAAAATGAACTTATCGTATTTCAGGAGGGATCTGTATGAGTCATAAATTCAAGTGTGAAAAAAGAGAACTGGTATACAGCGGCTCCATTCTGGACGTATATAAAGACCATATGGTATGGGAGAACGGTCATACGGAAGAGTGGGACTTTGTGGCTCACCGGCAGGGCGCCGCTGCAGTAGTGGCCGTTGATCCCGAAGGGAAGCTTCTCATGGTAAGGCAGTATAGACCCGCGCTCGGGCGCGAGACGCTGGAACTCCCGGCGGGTGCGAGGGATTATCCGGAAGAGGATACGGCAGTGTGTGCATCGAGAGAGCTTGAAGAAGAAACCGGCTTTCGGGCCGGAAAGATTGAACAGCTTTTGTCCCTGAAATCGACAGTGGCTTTTTGCGATGAATTGATAGACATTTATCTGGCAAGAGACCTGATGCCGGGAAAGACGCATTTTGATCCCGGAGAGGAGATTCGTCTGGAAAGGTATACCCCGGAGGAATTGTTGGAAAAGATTTTTTCCTTTGAAATCCAGGACGGAAAAACTGTTTCCGGTATTCTTGCGTATGATCACTGGCGGCGAAACAAAGCGTAAACGATTATGAATTAAGGAAAGGTGATATAATCCGTCTTTCCTTAAATTATTTCGGCGATCTCGTAAAGCAGTTTTTCGCTTTCGCTCCAGCCGAGACATGGATCAGTGATGGATTTCCCGTAGATATGTTCGCCGATCTTTTGGGAGCCGCTCTCCAGATAGCTTTCAATCATAACGCCCTTTACCATGCGCCGGATCTCGGGTGAGATCGTGCGATTATGCAGCACCTCTTTGACAATGCGGATCTGCTCCAGATACTGCTTGTTGGAGTTGGAGTGGTTGGCATCAATGACGGCTGCAGGGTTCATCAGTTCCATTTTCTCGTAACGCTCGATGAGACGCATGATATCTTCATAATGATAGTTTTGCACGCTGTTTCCGTGCTTGCTTGTGGCGCCGCGAAGGATCACGTGTGTGAGAGGATTCCCGGTGGTTTCGACTTCGTATCCCCGATACACAAAGTGGTGTGGGTGCTGCGCAGCATAGACGGAATTCAGCATGACGGAGAAATCTCCGCTGGTAGGGTTTTTCATACCGCTTGCCACATCAAAACCGCTTGCAGTGAGTCGGTGATGCTGATCTTCGACGGAGCGGGCACCGATCGCCACGTAAGACAAAAGATCTTCTACATATCCCCAGTTTTCAGGATACAGCATTTCATCCGCCGGGGTGAGGCCGGTCTCCTCGATGGCGCGGATGTGCATTTTACGAACAGCAATGAGCCCGGCCAGCATATCCGGCGCTTTCTCCGGATCAGGCTGGGTGGCAATGCCCTTGTAACCTTCGCCGGTTGTGCGGGGCTTGTTCGTATAGATGCGGGGGATCAGGATGAGTTTGTCTTTCACTTTTTCCTGAATCGGAGCGAGACGACGGACATAGTCACAGACAGGCTCTTCGCTGTCTGCAGAACATGGTCCGATAATGACGAGAAAGCGGTCATCCTTTCCGGTCAGGACATCGCGGATCGCTTCATCGCGCTCCTTTTTTACGGCACGCATTTTCTCTGACAAAGGATACTGCTCTTTGATCTCCCGGGGAGATGGCAGCTCCTTGATAAACTGGAAGCTCATAAGGTTTTCTCCTATATTTTTTCAAAAAGGGATTCCGGCATGACATCAAGCGGCATGGCTGTCCCGGTCCAGAGACGGAAGGATTCCGCCGCCTGGTGAAGAAGCATCGGCAGACCCCCGAGTATCCGGCATCCGGTCTTTTTTGCATCGGAAAGAAGCTTTGTTTCCCGCGGGTGATAGATAATATCCGATACGAAAAGCTCCGGGAACAGAAAATCCGCCGGAACGAGAGATGCGCTTTCGTTTGGAGCCATTCCGACGCTGGTTGCATTGATCAGAAGCTGGCTGTTTTCGATCCGGGACCTCATTTCGGACATGTCTTCCATCGGAACAACTGTTACTGGAGTACCGGTATGTTTTTCGATTTTTTCTGCGAAAGTGCGGGTGCCTTCCATCGTCGGATTGTTTCGCTTAAGGATGGTAATGGAGCCGGCTTTTTCCAGAGCAAGTCTTGTAATGATGGATTCTGCTGCTCCGCCGCTGCCGAGGATTACGATCTCTTTTCCGTATGGTTCAAAATCGTTTGCACGGAGAGAGGCAACATAGCCGATACCGTCGGTAGTGTGCCCAGTAAGAAGCCCCCCTTCATTTACGACAGTGTTGACAGAGCCTGAAAGAGACGCATCTTCCGAAAGCCCATCAAGGAGTGGCAGGATCTTCTTTTTATGAGGCATGGTAAGATTGAACCCGCCGGCGTCAAGGGCAAGAAGCCCTTTCACGGCATCTTCAAGCTTTTCCGGAGGCACTTCGAATGCCAGATAACGACAGTCCATGGAAAGAAGACGAAAGGCCGTGTTGTGAATGAACGGCGATACGCTGTGCTTTGCCGGATAGCCGAGAAGGCAGTAAAGTCTGGTTGTACCTGAGATTTCGATCGTATTCATAACAGGAAAAGAATATCGGAAAAACGCTGTAATGTCAATTTCTTTGGGATGCTTGCGCGGGAGAGGGACATTGTTTATACTTAACAATAAATGAACATCAATCCTTATGAAAAGGGAATGAAAATGAACGGGAAATACGTCAGGAAGGGAAAAACCATTGGTGCCGGGAAACCGCTGCTCTGTGCACCGATCGTCGAGGACACGAGGGAAGGGATCCTTTCCGAGTTTCGCAGTCTTCTTGACACGCCGGCGGATATGATTGAATGGCGCGCGGATCTTTATGAGGGGATAAAGGATACTGGAGCAGTCCTTGATATTCTGGAACGCCTTTCGGATGCCGCGGAAGATAAACTTCTTCTTTTTACCTGCCGTTCAGTACGTCAGGGAGGAAACTGCTCTCTGACGGGTGATGAGACCGAGGTGCTTTTGAAGCGTGTTGCGCAGAGCGGGTGTGTCGATCTTCTGGATTTTGAGTATTTTATGCTGTCAGATCCGGGGAAATTCTTAAGAGAGCTCAAAGACAATGATGTGATTGTTGTCGCATCCCATCATGATTTTGAGGAAACACCGCCTCCGGAAGCGATGCTGGAGCTTCTTTCCTACATGGCTCACGGCGGCGCGGACATCGTGAAGCTCGCCGTAATGCCGCATGATATGGATGATGTGCTCAGGCTCCTGTCCATTACGGAACGGTTTCGCAGGGAGTTCCCGGATGTACCGGTGATCTCCATGTCCATGGGAAAATACGGGATGCTTTCGAGGCTGTGTGGGGAGTTTTTCGGGATAGCCGTGACATTTGCTGCACACAGTCGTTCTTCGGCGCCGGGTCAGATCGATCTTTCGGCCATGTCGGTACTGCTTGACCGCATCCACAGGAGCTGCGGGGAAATGCACGAATGAACGGATGCATTTACTTGATCGGATTTATGGGGGTCGGGAAATCACACGTGGGAAGATGCCTTTCCAGAGAAATCAAGGCCCGATACATTGATGCGGATGCAGAGATTGAAAAACGCTGCGGCATGACGATCCCGGAAATCTTTGAGAAGAAGGGCGAAGAAGCATTTCGGGATATGGAAACCGGGCTCCTTCGGGAGATCGCAAAAACAGGGCGGTGTGTTATCAGCTGCGGCGGAGGGATGGTTCTGCGACCGGAAAACCGCGGCCTTATGAAGGAAAGCGGGAAAACGGTTTATCTGCTTGCTGAGCCTGAAACCATCTATGAGCGGGTGAAGCATTCTACTCATCGCCCGCTTTTAAACGGAAAAATGAACCCGGAGGCCATCAGGATGCTGATGGAGGAACGGTACGAAAGATATGAAAAAGCCGCGGATATCCGTGTAAAAACGGATGGGAAGAAACCGGATGAGATCGCAGGGGAAATTCAAAGGATCCTTTTTCCTTCTTCCCAAAGCGCAGGCGATCCTGCATAAGATTCATTTAGGTAGGCACAGATCTCGGAGAGGCCTTCCTCAGTGAAAGGAAATGTTTTTGCTTTCTTTTTCTCAGCCGGCGTAGCGTCAAAGCAGAGCGGCCCTGGGAATATGGTCACAAGAAACAGGGGGTCGGATCCCGCCTCCGTCTGCTTTTCAATCCGGTAGCGCATGCCGCGAAAGCTTCCGCTGAAATATGATTTCTGGTAAAATGCCAGATGATACAGTGTGTTGCGTTCAATCATACGTTCAGTATACTTGTTTTTTGAAAAATCGCAATCCGAAGGTGGAAAACAGAATGTACGACGAACTGACGGAAAAGGACATAAAGCGAATCGAAGATGAGATCGAACACCGGAAGCTGGTGGTCCGGAAGGAAGCTATTGCGGCGGTAAAGGAGGCCAGGGCTCACGGGGATCTCTCGGAAAACTTTGAGTATCATGCCGCTAAAGCGGATAAGAACCGCAATGAGAGCAGGATCCGCTATCTGGAGCGGATGATCAAAACGGCGAAGATCATTTCCGACGAATCGGCAGAGGATGAGGTAGGCCTTAACAATACGGTTGTTGTCTATATTGAAGAGGATGATGCCGAGGAAACCTATAAGATCGTTACGACGGTTCGCGGGAATTCCCTGAAAGGGCTGATCAGTATTGAATCTCCCGTGGGGAAAGCGTTGATGGGGCATCGTGTGGGTGACAGGGTTGAAGTAAAGGTAAATAACGATTACAGCTACTATCTGACGATCCGCTCCATTGAGAATACAGTGGACGATGGCAGTGACGAGCTCAGGAAATTCTGATGATGTATTTGGTGATAGATCTGGAAATGGGAGAGGTAGATCCGAAAGACCGGGGATCACTTGGCGGCATTGCCAAGGAAATCATACAGATCGGAGCGGTTCTCCTTGATGAAGCATTTTCGATCACAAGAGAATTTAACGCTTATGTAAAACCGCGTCTCGGTTATGTATCGAGGTATGTGCAGAAGATGACAGGGATCACGAACGGCATGCTGCGTCATGCGCTGGACATCCGGGAGGTGCTGTCCGAGTTCGTGGAATGGCTTCCGGAGGAAGAACTGGTAGCTATGAGCTGGAGCGATTCCGACCAGCGGCAGTTTGCGTCAGAGATGCGGGTAAAGAAGATCTTCAAGGAAAAGATCGAGGCATTGTTCCCCGGCTGGGTGGATTTTCAGACCGATTTCGGGAGGATGATCGGACTTCGGGAACGATGCTCGCTTGCAGAGGCACTTCGGATCTCCCATGTCCGTCCGGAAGGGAGAGAGCATGACGGGCTCAGTGATGCAAGAAACACGGCGTTGCTGCTTTCCAAACTGATGAAAAGCAGGAAGGCACCGCTTATTCTGACACCGATCCGCGCTCCGCGACAGAAAAGCCCGTCATCAGATAAGTGCACGAAATGGACGTTCGACCGGGCGCTTTTTGCGCTGCGTTACGGAAAAGATGCGGCACTGGGAGACAGTTATCAGAAGCATCGTTTTGAGCGCCGTATGTCCCGATAACAGGCAGTTCTTTATTTTTTCTTTATAGATTCTTTATTCTTTTTTTATTTGTATTCCTGAAATAACCGTGCTATAGTAAATGTGCTTCAGGGAAAGTTCTCTCTTTCCCGGGCAGTTTTCTTATGGGGATGATCTCCCCTGGATTTCAGACGTGATCAATGCAATGGAAAAGCCGATGGGGGGTCGGTTTGTTTCCACCAGTATTTATTGAAAGGAGGGGTGTGCTTTGCAGGTTTTTCCTGTTATGCCGACATGTCCGGCATGATTTTATTGATAAGGTACCGATAACAGATCATCAGGAGAAGATCAATCATTTATCATAATGGGGGTAAAAAATGGAAAAAAAGAGTAACAGGATTATGGATGCATTGCGAAAGGCAGCAAGAAATGAAGGCCGTGGGATAAAACTCCGAAAAAAACGCGTGATCGCTGCAGGCGTTGTCACCGCGTCACTGGCGACGATGGTTGGAGTGGCAGGGTTCTATAATATTTCAACCAGAACGATGGTGGAACGAACGAATGATATGGTGCTGGGAGCCGACTATGTGGAATGGATGAGCGCTCAGATCAAGGACGCGACCTATCAGAGTATGGAGGATTATGCGCAGAAGAAGCCGGATGGGGAGGGATCGACACTCGCGGCCTATATCAATTCGAACGATATCGCGGGGATCGCGGACCTTGTCATGACAGGGATCGATGAACGGTATGAAGCCACGGGAGAGGCTTTTTCACAGGGACAGCGCGATCAGATGGTACGAATTGTGGAAAGTGAGATCAACAATTCGATTGAAGATGCACTGACAGACCTTACCGATCAGAATGTGGAGGCAATGACGGAAAAAACATATCAATACGTGGCGGAGTATGTTTCCGATCATATGAAGGAAGCGATCACAAAAGCCTCGGAAACGGCAGAACTGTCCACAAAGACAGAAAGGAAGACCGCTGAGATCGAAGGAAAGCTGACCGGACAGGAAAATGAGATCAGGGCACTTTCGGAACAGAGCGGCAAGGAAGAGAAGGCAATCGCTGCTGCAAACGAAAAGGTAGCAGCAAATGAGAAAGCGGTCGCGGCAACGAATGAGAAGGTTGCAGCGAATGAAAAGACTGTCACGGCGGTGAATGAGAAAGTGGCAGCGAATGAAAAGTCTGTCGCTGCAGTGAATGAGAAAGTGGCGGCGAATGAAAAGACTGTCGCGGCAACGAATGAGAAGGTTGCAGCGAATGAAAAGTCGGTTGCAGCTGTCAATGAGAAACTTGCAGCGAACGAAAAGACCGTTGCAGCCGCGAGCGAAAAGGCGGCAGCAAGTGAGAGGATTGCTCAGGAGAATGCGGCAACACTGGTATCGGTTCGGGAAGATACAAAGAAAAACGCGGAAGCTATGGTGCTGCTTGACCGCCGTGTGGATGAAAAAATCGCATCGTTACCGGATCATACTGCACAGTTTGAAAAACAGGATGAAAAGCTTTCGGAACTGAACACCAGGACCGGAACCAATGCGGAGATGATTGATAAGTTGCAGACACAGGTGAACCAGGATGCTCTGACCTTCAGTAATTACGTGGCGGATACGGACGGCAGGTTTGACGAACTGTCGGCAAGACTGGCAGCACTGGAAGCAAACAAAGGACTTGATCTGGACAGCATCTATCCGGTTGGAAGCATCTATATCACTGCTTCCGCAGAGTCGCCTGCGACAAAGCTTGGCGGAGAATGGCAGATGGTGAATGCAGGGAAGACTCTGGTCGGCGCCGGAAGTGTCACAGATGCATCGGGGCAGGTCATGGATTTTCCGGCAGGAAGCATGGGGGGAGAATACGCACATGTGCTGTCCGAAAGCCAGCTTCCGAAACATACACATCCGTTCCTTGACAATATGGCTTCAAAAATCAGTCCGATCCGGTATCCGAACGGACAGAACAGCAACTCCGGAGGGCTGTATTTCCTTTATGATCTGACGCTGGACACGAAAGAACCAATCCAGATGGAGAATGCAACAGGCGAGGCGGGAGGAAGTGAAGCATTCAGCCTGATGCAGCCGTACGTAGTCGTTTATATGTGGCAGAGAACTGCATAAGGAAAAATGATATCTTGAGATATTGTGAGAAAATAAGAGAATATAAAAGCATATAGGAGAAATACAGCAATATCGTGGATAATTACGGGAAAAAGCATGCTTGCAGATTTTGTGCTTTAAACCTAATATAGTCCTATCGGTTAGCACTCAAATCGAAAGAGTGCTAATAAAACGAAATATAAGGAGGGAAATATCAATGAAACTGGCACCGTTAATGGACAGAGTGGTATTGAAGCAGCTGGAAGCTGAAGAAACTACGAAATCGGGAATCATCCTGACGGGATCCGCACAGGAAAAACCGCAGGAAGCAGAGGTGATCGCTGTCGGACCGGGCGGAGTTGTGGATGGTAAAGAGGTGAAGATGCAGGTCAAGAAAGGCCAGAAGGTCATCTACTCCAAATATGCCGGAACCGAAGTAAAGCTGGACGGTGAGGAGTATATCATCGTAAAGCAGAACGATATTCTTGCAGTAGTGGAAAAATAATCCAATTTAGGAGGAGAGAGAAATGGCTAAGGAATTGAAATACGGAACAGAAGCAAGAGCAGCACTGCAGTCGGGAGTTGATCAGCTTGCGGATACCGTCCGCGTCACACTGGGACCGAAAGGACGTAATGTGGTCCTTGACAAATCCTATGGTGCACCGCTTATCACAAACGATGGTGTTACCATAGCAAAAGAGATCGAGCTTGAGGATGCATTCGAGAACATGGGCGCGCAGCTCGTAAAGGAAGTGGCGACCAAGACGAACGATGTGGCAGGTGATGGTACGACAACAGCAACCGTGCTTGCACAGGCTATGATCAAGGAAGGCATGAAGAACCTGGAGGCAGGCGCTAATCCGATCGCACTCCGCAGAGGTATGAAGAAAGCGACCGAGGCGGCAGTAGAATCTCTGAAGAAGATGAGCAGCAAGGTCAAGGACAAAGACCAGAAGCAGAAGGTCGCAGCTATTTCTGCAGGTGATGAGGCGGTCGGCACCATGATCGCGGATGCGATCGAAAAGGTTTCCAACGAGGGTGTCATCACGATAGAGGAAAGCAAGACCATGCAGACAGAGGTTGAGCTTGTGGAAGGTATGCAGTTCGACCGCGGTTATGTTTCCGCATATATGTGCACCGATATGGATAAGATGGAAGCAGTTCTTGACGACCCGTACATCCTGATCACGGACAAGAAGCTTTCCAATATTCAGGAGATTCTGCCGCTTCTGGAGCAGGTGGTACAGCAGGGAGCACGTCTTCTCATCATCGCAGAAGATATTGAGGGCGAGGCGCTTACGACTCTGATCGTGAACAAGCTTCGCGGCACCTTCAATGTTGTGGCTGTGAAGGCTCCCGGATATGGTGATCGCAGAAAAGCAATGCTGGAAGATATCGCAATCCTGACCGGCGGACAGGTCATCAGTTCTGACCTTGGACTGGAGCTTAAGGATACCACGATGGATCAGCTTGGCAGAGCAAAATCCGTTAAGGTACAGAAGGAGAACACGATCATCGTTGACGGACTCGGAGCCAAGAAGGACATTCAGTCCCGTATCAACCAGATCCGCGGGCAGATCGATGAAACGACTTCTGATTTCGATAAGGAAAAACTGCAGGAGCGTCTTGCAAAGATGGCCGGCGGCGTAGCGGTTATCCGTGTCGGCGCGGCTACCGAGACCGAGATGAAAGAAAGCAAGATGCGTATGGAGGATGCACTGAACGCGACCAGGGCAGCTGTCGAGGAAGGCATTATCGCAGGCGGCGGTTCCGCGTATATCCACGCTCAGAAGGATGTGGAGAAGCTTGCAAACAGCCTTGAAGGCGATGAGAAGACCGGCGCAAACGTTATCCTGAAGGCACTTGAAGCTCCGCTTTACTATATCGCAGAGAACGCGGGCCTTGAAGGTGCGGTGATCATTAACAAGGTAAAAGAGAGCAAGAAGGGCATGGGCTTTGACGCAGCAAAGGAAGCGTATGTGGATATGGTTTCCTCCGGAATCATTGATCCGGTCAAGGTAACGAGAAGCGCCCTGCAGAATGCGACCAGTGTAGCGGCAACGTTCCTGACCACAGAGTCTGTGGTTGCCAACATCAAGGAGCCGACGCCTCCGATGCCGGCAGGCGGTGCAGGAATGGGCGGAATGATGTAAGATCGTTTTTCCGGACGGGAACGCCTTTTGGGCGTTCCCGTTTTTACTTGTTTCAAAACCTAAAGTATGCTACAATCCATTCGGTGTTTTGAGAAGGAGGTAGCGCATGAGTAAAGTAGCGATAATTACGGACAGCAACAGCGGGATCACACAGAAAGAGGCAGAGAAGATCGGTGTACTGGTGGTTCCGATGCCTTTTCGGATCAATAATAAGGATTATTTTGAAGATATCAATCTGACCCAGGAGGAGTTTTACGGCCTTCTTGATGAGGGAGCGGAGATATCTACTTCCATGCCGGAACCCGGAGCGGTTACCGACCTTTGGGATAAGACATTGAAGGAATATGATGAGATCGTCTATATTCCGATGTCCAGCGGACTCAGCAGTTCCTGCTCGACCGCGATCATGCTTTCCGACGATTACGATGGAAAGGTTCAGGTTGTTGACAACCAGCGTATTTCCGTTACGCAGCGTCAGAGTGTTCTTGATGCCAAGGAACTGGCGGACAGTGGAAAATCTGCAGCAGAGATCCGTTCGATCCTTCTTAAGGAGAAGTTTGAGTCCAGTATCTATATCATGGTGGATACGCTGACATATCTGAAACGCGGGGGCAGGATCACACCCGCGGCAGCAGCTCTCGGCACGATGCTGAAGTTAAAACCGGTGCTCCAGATCCAGGGAGAGCGGCTGGATGCTTTTGCAAAAGCAAGAAATGTAAAAAAAGCGAAGGAGATCATGATCGAGGCAATGCAGCGTGATTTCCGGGAACGGTTCAAGGATCCGGACGGAGAGAATATCCATCTTGCGATCGCATATACCAAAGATCTTGAAGGCGCAGAGGAATGGAAGGAAGAAGTGCTCGCGGCA
This sequence comes from Lachnospiraceae bacterium, assembly GCA_045657665.1. Classification (GTDB taxonomy): domain Bacteria; phylum Bacillota; class Clostridia; order Lachnospirales; family Lachnospiraceae; genus RUG12461. The sequence continues at coordinate 256,903 of JAZOTN010000038.1, forward strand.
TTCGGCGACCGTGAGATCGTAGTGAACCCGCTGTCTCTTTCCGTGTCCTGTCATATCGGACCGGGATCACTGGCCCTGGCTTGCAGTTGTGCGGTTAAGAGCTAGGATTGCGACGGGAAATGTGGTTTAGGGAGTTTCCCGGATAAGGCAGGAGAGTGGGAAGCAATAATGAGTACAGACATCATATAAAGGAGTCATGCAGATATGGTAAAAGCAGTTGTCGGCGCCAACTGGGGCGATGAAGGAAAAGGGAAGATAACGGATATGCTTGCGGATCAGGCGGATATCGTCATCCGTTTTCAGGGTGGTGCGAACGCCGGGCATACGATCGTAAACAATTACGGGAAGTTTGCTCTTCATACACTGCCGTCCGGTGTGTTCCATGAGCATATCACAAATATTATCGGTAACGGTGTGGCTGTGAATATTCCGAAGATCGTTGAGGAAGTGAAGTCCATTACGGATCGAGGCGTTCCCTCGCCAAGGCTCCTTATTTCGGATCGTGCGCAGATCGTGATGAGTTACCATATTCTGTTTGACCAGTATGAAGAGGAGCGCCTCGGAGGAAAATCCTTTGGCTCCACGAAATCGGGTATCGCCCCGTTTTACTCGGATAAATATGCAAAGATCGGTTTCCAGATCAGCGAGCTGTTTGATGAGGAACTGATCCGCGAAAAGGCGAAAAATGTTTGTGACCAGAAGAATGTCATTTTTGAGCATCTCTACCATAAACCGCTTCTTTCTCCGGAGGAAATCGTAAAAGAGCTGACCGGATATCGTGAAATGGTTGAGCCTTATGTAGCGGATGTTTCAGCGTTCCTTAGCCGGGCGCTGAAGGAAGGAAAGGAAATCCTTCTGGAGGGACAGCTCGGTACCTTAAAGGATCCGGATCATGGTATTTACCCGATGGTGACATCTTCTTCGACGCTTGCTGCTTATGGGGCTATCGGCGCCGGGATTCCGCCCTATGAGATCAAAAAGGTCGTTGTAGTCTGCAAAGCGTATTCCAGCGCAGTTGGAGCAGGGGCATTTGTCAGTGAGATCTTTGGTGATGAGGCAGAGGAACTCAGGAAACGCGGTGGTGACGGCGGCGAGTATGGTGCTACCACGGGAAGACCGCGGCGAATGGGATGGTTCGACTGCGTGGCATCAAAGTATGGATGTCGCCTGCAGGGAGCGACAGATGTGGCATTTACGGTTCTTGACGTTCTGGGATATCTGGATGAGATTCCGGTGTGCGTAGGTTATGAGATTGACGGGAAAGTGACAACGGATTTCCCGGTCACGGCAAAGCTCGAAAAAGCGAAGCCTGTTTACGAAACGCTTCCCGGCTGGAAGACAGACATCCGTGGGATCCGTAAGTATGAGGATCTTCCGGAGAACTGCCGCAAATACATCGAATTTGTAGAAGAGAAGATCGGTTATCCGGTCACGATGGTCAGTAACGGTCCGGGGAGAGAAGATATCATATACAGATGATCATTCTTCGCCACGGCTTCTCTTCCACCAGTGCCAGAGCCTCTCATACACCCAGATCATGATCGGAATGACTCCGGACAGAATGATCGAGGTCATGAGAAGATCAAAGGTGTATGCTGATCCGGTCAGGGCGAGCACAAGCGTTACGATATAAAGAGAAATCAGGGCAATCGCCCCGAGGAGTGCCAGGATCCGTTTTCCTTTCGGTGCCATATCAATCATCCTTTCCGACTTCTTTGATATCTCATCATAGTCCGGAAAGGTTTTTCTTGTCAATAAGACGTTCCTGTTATGAACGGCAGGAATGAAAGAGGAGTTTTAAAAATGTGGAGACAACGCCTGTTCGCGTCCGGGAGCCACAGAGTTTTTCGGTGGAATCCGACACGGAAGAAATCCCGGAGATTCCGGACGAGGAGCTGGATGAATGGATCACTGAGTTGACGGAACAAAATGAAAGCATCAAAGAGGAACTGGATCTTCTCGCGGCAAAGCGTGATGTCCTGCGGGGGCGGTACGGCATGACAGCGGAATAAATGGAAAAGCATTGTGTGGCAAAGCAACGGTGATATTTGAAAAAAGAACGGTAAAGGAGTATAATGCAAGGACGGTGCGTAAGCCGAATCTAAAAAAGCAAAGGATGAAAAAAGATGGCATTATTGGAACAGTGGCAGGCAATTGCATATAATCAGGAAACTGACAAAGGGAAGCTTCAAAAATTCTGGCAGAACTATTTCATGCTGGAGAAAGGCGTTTATGAGAAGCTCCTGGATGAGCCGGATACCGAGGCGAAGGGAACCGTAAAGGAACTCGCGGAAAAGTACGGGCTTTCCGTTATGGAGATGACCGGATTCCTTGACGGAATCAACGACAGCTTGAAAACTCCGAATCCGATCGACACGATGGAGGAGGATACAGAGGTCAGCCTGGCTTTTGATAAGGAAAAACTATATAAAAACATGGTGGATGCAAAGGCGGACTGGCTGTATGAGCTTCCGCAGTGGGAGGCCATCTTTGATGAGGAAACCAGGAAAAAGCTCTACCTCGAACAAAAACGGTCGGGAACCGTCCATGTCGGCAAGAAAGTCGGACGGAACGATCCCTGTCCCTGCGGCAGCGGCAAGAAATACAAATTCTGCTGTGGAAAATCCGCATAACAATCGAAAATCCGGCGAGCTGAAAAGCTTTTCGGATTTTTTCTTTTTCTCAGATAGACAAAAAAAACATTTTGTATCTTTCGCTCGACCTCACTTTCCGTTAGAATAACAAACTGATAAGGAAAAGTGGATTGTTTTGCATAAGAAAAGGAGAGAACGGTCATGGGAATTATGGCATCCGCAAAAAATGCTGTGATAGCAGCGGGCATCAGCGGCGCGATCAAGTATCTGGAGAAGGATCCGGAAAAGAATGTACCGAAGATTGTAGACTGGGTAAACCGGTTTTCCCCGGAAAACAGTTTTAAAACACAGCGTGAATATATGACACAGATCGTGAACGATCCGGACAGTGCATGGTACAAGCTTGTCATGGATATTATGCACACCGTGGATACCGATGTGATGAAAACGGTCTTCACGAATTTCTTTATGAACGCGAACCTGATTGGCTGGAAGCGTCAGGAAGAGATCCGTCAGAAATATAACTGCAATGCACCCTGGGCGATCCTTCTGGATCCGACCAGTGCCTGCAATCTGCATTGTACCGGATGCTGGGCAGCTGAATACGGCAACAAGCTGAATCTTTCTCTGGATGAGATCAATGATATCATCCGTCAGGGAAAAGAGATCGGCACCTATATGTATATCTACACCGGCGGAGAGCCGCTGGTTCGTAAAAAAGACCTGATCAAGATCTGCGAACAGAACAGCGACTGCATCTTCCTCAGCTTCACAAACGGCACGCTGATCGATGAGGAGTTCGCGGATGAGATGCTCCGCGTGAAGAACTTCGTTCCGGCGATCAGCAACGAGGGATTTGCGGAAGTAACAGACGGCAGAAGGGGCGAAGGTGTATTTGAAAAGTCCCGCCGCGCGATGGAGATCTTAAAGGAACGGAAGCTTCCGTTTGGTATTTCCTGTGCATACACCAGAGAGAATGTACCGGTGGTTTCTTCCGAGGAATATTTCGATGAAGTCATCAAATGGGGTGCGAAGTTCATCTGGTTCTTCCATCTGATGCCGACCGGCATGAAAGCAGCACCGGAACTGATGCCGACTCCGGAACAGAGAACCATGATGTATGAGAGGATTCGTTCCTACCGTGGAACCAAGCCGATCTTCGCAATGGATTTCCAGAACGACGGCGAGTTCGTGGGCGGATGTATTGCCGGCGGAAGACGTTTCTTCCATATCAATGCGAACGGTGACTGCGATCCCTGTGTATTCGTTCATTATTCTGATTCCAACATCCGCGAGAAGACATTGCTGGAGGTTCTGACAAGCCCGCTGTTCAGAGCATATCATGACGGTCAGCCGTTCAATGACAATATGCTCCGTCCCTGCCCGATGCTGGAGAATCCGGAGAAACTTCAGGAGATCGTGAATCGTGTCGGTGCGAAATCTACGGACCTTGAGGCTCCCGAGAGCGTTGAGCATCTCTGTGGCAAGTGCATGGAATATGCGAAGAACTGGAAGCCGGTTGCAGATGAGATCTGGGCAAAGGAAGAGGAAGTGAAAGCTCAGAACAAGAGCATCAAGGAAAAGCTTGATGAACAGAAGACTCATCGCGATGAGATGGAAGCAAAGCGGAATGCGGCAAAGGCGAGCTGATGATTTTCGATTTCCTGAATTAAGGAAAAACTTGAAACACCACTTGCAATTCTGAAAAAAGACGCTATAATCATAAGATGTGGGCAATGAAAAGGATTGCGTCGATATGGAGGGAAACAGTATGACGTATGAGGAGTTAGTGAAAAAAGCAAGAGAAACTGCTGAAAAGCTTGACGGAAGCAAGGCGCAGGGTCATCTGGCGGTAGAGTTCGGTATCACCGATGAAGATGCAGCCGGCGCGTTCTATCTGGAAGTAAATGATGGAACGGTTACTGTTGAGCCTTATGATTATAACGATTTTGATGTTCGCGTGGAAACAGATGCAAAGACCGCGCTTGCGATCATCGGCGGCAGAACCGACGGCGTCAAGGCTGCGGCAAACGGCAAGATTGTGACCGAGAGAAATACGGAGGCTCTTGGATTCTTTATGGCAGCAAAGGCTTCGGCGAAACCGGCGGCAAAGAAACCGGCAGCAAAGAAGCCTGCAGCTAAAAAGACAGCTGCCAAGAAGACGACGGCTAAGAAGCCGGCGGCAAAGAAACCTGCGGCGAAGACGACAGCGTCAAAGCCGGCAGCAAAGACGACCGCGACGAAGACGACTGCAAAGCCGGCTGCAACGACAACGGCTGCAAAGAAGCCTGCGGCGAAACCGGCAGCGAAAAAGACTACTGCAAAGAAAGCTGCTCCTGCTAAGAAAGCTGCAACACCGGCTAAGAAGGCAGCTACGCCTGCAAAGACTGCGACGACAGCGGCAAAGACAGTGTCCACTGCGGCATCGACAGCTGCAAAGAATGCAACAGCAGCGGTTGGCACAGCAGCAAAGAACGCTGCGACTGCAGTGAAATCGGCGGTTACATCGACAGTTTCGAAGTCCACGCAGACAGCTATGCAGATGAGCATCTTCAAGTCATCTGATCCGAAAAAGACCAAATAAAAAATATGAATTCGTATCCCCTGCATCTAAGGATGCGGGGGATTATTTCATTTAAGGAGTTATGCACATGAAAGAAGAAACACTTGCGGTATACCGGCATTCGCTGGCACATATCCTGGCAAAAGCGGTTATTGAGATCTTCGGGGAAGACAAGGTACAGTATGCGATCGGACCGGAGATCGATGACGGATTCTACTATGATTTTGTTTTGCCGAGACCGGTCACTGAGGAGGACTATCCGGTGATCGAAGACAAAATGCGGGAGATTTTAAAGCGACGTGAAAACTGGGCACGGCATGAGATCCCGAGAGATGAGGCACTGAAGCTTTTTGCTTCCCAGAAATTCAAAAAGGAGATCATCGAGGATCTTCCGGAGGATGCTGTCATTTCCACTTATGAGACAGGGGAAGATTTTGTGGATCTTTGCAGGGGTCCTCATGTTGCCAATTCGGAAGAACTGCTATCTGCTGCATTCAAGGTGAAATCCGCATCAGGTGCATACTGGCGCGGCGATGAAAAGAGGGATTCCCTTCAGCGGATCTATGTATATGCGTTCCCGACGAAGGATGAATTGAAAGCGCATCTGGCGCTGATCCGCGAAGCCATGGAACGGGATCATAAGAAGCTCGGGCCGAAACTTGACCTCTTTATGTTCCAAGAGACCGCGCCGGGTATGCCGTACTGGCTCCCGAGAGGCTGGAGACTTTATCAGACGCTCATCCGTTTCTGGCGCGAGATCCATGACCGCCATGGCTATCAGGAGATTTCGGCGCCGGTGATCAATAACAAAAAACTCTGGCTGATCAGCGGGCACTGGGCACATTACCAGAACAACATGTTTGTGGTTCCGGAGCTTTCCGGAAAGATGGATGAAAATGGGAATGTGGAGTTTTCTCTTTCCGATGACGACATCATGGCAGCAAAGCCGATGAACTGCCCGAACGCAATGCTGACGTATAAGAGAACGCAGCACAGTTATCGGGAACTTCCGATCCGTTATGATGAACTGGATGTGGTGCACCGCAAGGAAAAGAGCGGTCAGCTAAACGGCCTGTTTCGCGTACAGTCCTTCCGCCAGGATGATGATCATACCTTTGTGACAGAGGGACAGATCGAGTCGGAGATCGCGGATATCATGGAGATCGCAGATCAGATCTATGCCACCTTCGGGATTACTTACAGAGCGGAATTGTCCACACGTCCGGACGATTTTATGGGAGATATTGAAGTCTGGAATCAGGCAGAAGCGGCACTGAAGAATATCCTGAACAAGAAATACGGCGAGGGAAACTATGAGATCAATGAAGGTGACGGTGCTTTCTATGGTCCGAAGATCGATCTGCAGATGAAGGATGCACTCGGAAGAGAGTGGCAGTGTGGTACGATCCAGCTGGATTTCCAGCTCCCGCATAATTTCGAACTGACCTATCAGGACTCGGATGGAATCCTGAAACAGCCGGTGGTTATTCACCGGGCGATCTTCGGGTCGTTTGAGCGATTCATCGGCATCCTGATCGAGAACTACAAAGGGGACTTCCCGTTCTGGCTTTGTCCGTATCAGGTTGCGATCGTGCCGATCCGGCTTTCGCATAACGACTTTGCAAAGCAGGTGGAAGAAAAGCTCCAGAAGGCAGGCATCCGTGTGGAAGCAGATTACGCGGACAAGAACATGAATGAGAAGATCAAAGCATTCAAGCTGATGAAGGATCCGTACATCCTCGTGATCGGGGATAAGGAAGCGGAGACGGGAACGGTTTCCATAACGATCCGCGGGGAGAAAAAACAGCTTCATGACATTCCGGTGGATACGTTTGTGGAGGCATGCCGGAAGCTGAACGAGGAGCACAGCCAGGAACTTTTGAAGGAAATGTGAAACACTGATTCTATATCTGGTATGTGATGTATAAAAACACAACAATATATGGAAAACGCCGAAAAATTCGATATTTTCGGCGCTTTTTTGTTGCATTTTTTCAGATGTTGGATTACAATGTGGTTAGTGAGTGGTGGAAAGTGGTATAAAATGGTATGAAGTGGAGCAAATGACAAAAAAATGATGTTCATGGGCGAATACAATCATACCGTAGACGAGAAGGGGCGTCTGATCGTACCTTCCAAGTTTCGGGAGCAGCTGGGCGATGAATTCGTAGTGACCAAGGGTCTCGACGGATGCCTTTTTATTTATCCCGAAGATGAGTGGGACCGGATCGAGGAGAAATTCCGTGAGGTTCCGCTGACCACACAGGATGCAAGAAAGTTTGCAAGATTTTTCTTCGCGGGCGCGGCGACCTGCGAGATTGACAAGCAGGGACGTATCCTGCTGCCACAGGTTTTAAGGGCGCATGCAAATATCACGAAAGATGCAGTGCTGGTGGGAGTTTTGAACCGTGTCGAGATCTGGAGCAGAGAACGCTGGGAGAGCGAGAGCAGCTTTGACGATATGAACCAGATCGCGGAGCATATGGCAGAGTTGGGGCTGAGTATCTAGATGGATTTTTCCCATAAACCGGTTCTTTTTGAAGAAGTCATTGAAAATCTTCAGATCCGTCCGGAGGGCATATATGTAGACGGAACACTGGGCGGCGCGGGACATTCCTCTGCGATCGCGGAACGCCTTTGCGGGAGCGGATTTCTCATCGGAGTGGACAGAGACCGGGATGCGATCAGAACCGCAACTGAGCGGCTCAAACCATTTAATGAAAGAGTGCGGATCGTGCGCGGAAATTACGGCGAGATCCCCGCGATACTGAAAGAGCAGGGCGTTGAAAAGGTCGACGGGATATTGCTGGATCTGGGAGTTTCCTCCTACCAGCTGGACAATGCAGACCGCGGCTTCACATACAGAGAGCCGGATGCACCGCTCGATATGAGGATGGACGACCGGGACACCCTTACCGCCGAGACGATCGTGAATGAATACAGCGAGGAAGAACTGGCGGAGATCCTGAGAAAATATGGAGAAGAGCGGTTCGCAGGGAATATAGCAAAAAACATTGTTAAGGAACGCGGGAAAGAAAGGATACGGACTGCAGGGAAGCTTACGGAAATCATTGAACGGTCGATTCCAAGGAAAATGAGGGTGACCGGAGGACATCCCGCAAAACGAACCTTTCAGGCGATCCGGATAGAATGTAACGATGAACTTGGTGTCCTGGAGAAGAGCATCGACGCACTGATCGATCTGCTGAAACCGGAAGGAAGACTTCTTATTATCACCTTCCATTCACTGGAAGACCGGATCGTAAAAAATGCTTTTCAGAGAAATGAAAAACCTTGTACCTGCCCAAAGGAATTTCCGGTCTGTGTCTGCGGCAGGAAGTCAAAAGGAAAAACAGAGCCGAGACACCCGATCATCCCAAGCGACTCGGAGAAAGAGGAGAATCCGAGGAGTAAAAGCGCAAAACTACGTGTATTTGTTCGGAAGTAGAGGAACCCGGCAAATCATGTTTCATCTATGAGGAGTTTATAATGTCAAGAAGAAAAGGAACACCTTATACTTACGGGAACACGGCGAGGAGACTCGAGGAGGCACCGGATTACAGCGCCTATAAGCGTCAGAGAGCGCTGGAGGTACAGCGCGAACTGGAAGAAAAGCGTGAGAGGGATGAAGCGAAAAACCGCAGAGAGAACGCGGCGCGCAGGAATCAGATGCGTGAGCTTTCGCTCAGCAGAGGGTACGTGACATTTCTGACGTTTGCTGGTATTATAACAGCGACGATATCGGCGTCTTATGTCAAGCTTCAGTCGGATATGACAGCGCACATGAAAAACATCTCCCGGCTTGAAAGCCAGCTGGAGGACGTCAGAGCGGATAATGCGGCAGCAGAGAAGAGGCTTAGTACAGCCGGAGACTTAAGGTATATCAAAGAAGTTGCGGTATCACAGATGGGTATGGGTTACGCCTCGGAAGACCAGGTGGTGTACTATACGGTGGATCAGGCGGATTATATGAACCAATACGCAGACATCCCGGAGTGATGCGCGCGACCTGAACGGGAAGCGGTCAAAGTGGCACAGAGCAAAGAACGAAAAAAACTCGGAAAGAAAATGCGGACAAAGCTGGTGATACTCTTTACAGTACTATCACTGGCTTTAATTGGTTTGATCGTCAGATTGTCCTATATTGAATACACCAGCAGGGAAAAGTATCAGAAGATCGTACTTTCGCAGCAGGAATATAATAGCAAGGTGATCCCTTATCAGAGGGGCGATATTACGGATCGGAAGGGTACGGTTCTTGCGACCAGCACCGATGTCTACAATGTCATTTTAGATTGCAGCGTGCTCACCGCTAAAGAGGAGACGGTAGAACCGACGCTCGCGGCGCTTGCACAATGCTTTCCGGAACTAGATATGGAGTCTGTCCGTGCAAAGATCGCCGAGGATCCTGACAGCCGCTATGCGGTGCTGCTCAAAAAGCTTCCTTACAGCGAGGTTCAGCCGTTTGTGGAAATGCAGGATGATAAGGAAAACCATCCGGATATCAGCAGCGGGATCTGGTTTGAAAAGGAATACCAGAGGGAATACCCGTACGGTGAAATGGGGAGCTCGGTAGTCGGCTTTATCACTTCCGGAAACGTTGGGATGGCAGGCGTGGAAAACTCCTATAATGACACCTTAAACGGCGTGAACGGAAGGGAATACGGATACCTGAATTCCGACAACAATTTTGAAAAGACCATTAAGGACGCGCAGGACGGCAACAATGTGGTCCTTACCATAGATGCGAACATTCAGGGCATCGTGGAAGAAAAGGTCATGAAGTTCCAGACAGAGAACGCAAATGTGGCAAGACCCGGCGCGGGCAGCAAGCACACTGCCGCGATCGTCATGGATCCGAACAACGGAGAGATCCTTGCGATGGCGCAGTATCCGAATTATGATTCCGCGGATCCCTGGTCACTTTCCCGTTATTACACAGATGGCCAGCTCGTCATGATGAGTGAAGAGGAAAAACTGGATGCATTAAACGGGTTGTGGCAAAACTACTGTCTGACTGCAACCTATGAGCCCGGTTCCACGAGCAAGCCGTTTACTGTGGCCTGTGGATTGGAAACAGGCGCGCTGAACGGGAGCGAGACATATTACTGCGACGGATACGAAGAGATCTCGGGATACCGGGTTAAGTGCGTCAACCGGAACGGCCACGGGCTGGAGGATATCCAGCATGCGATCATGAATTCCTGTAATGACGCGCTGATGCAGATGTCTTATGTGATAGGACCGGAGAACTTTACAAAATATCAACATACATTCGGGTTCGGACTGAAGACAAACATTGATCTTCCGGGAGAAGCAAGAACGGATTCGCTGATTTACAAGCTTGAGGATATGCAGGCAATTGACCTTGCCACCAATGCATTCGGACAGAATTACAACTGTACCATGATTCAGATGGCAACAGCGTTTTCCTCCCTGATTAACGGCGGTTATTATTATCAGCCGCATGTGATGAAACGAATTACGGATCCGGAAGGGAATACGATCGAAGACTTCGGTGCCAATCTTGTCAAGCAGACCATTTCCGCGGAAACCAGCGAGCTTGTGAAAAGTTATCTTTACGCCACGGTCAGCGGCGGAGGTACCGGAAAGAGTGCAAAGGTTCTCGGTTATTCCATGGGAGGAAAGACGGGAACCGCGCAGAAAGTACCAAGGGACGGGATCAATTATCTGGTATCTTTCATCGGCTATATTCCGACCGATCATCCGAAGGCGGTGGTTTATGTGATCGTGGATGAGCCGAATTCGGAATCACAGCCCCACAGTACGTTTGCCATGGGGATTGCAAAGGAGATTTTTACGGATATCCTGCCGTATCTCAATATCTATCCGGATGAGATGACGCCGGAAGAACTTCAGCAGGCGCTGATCGAAGAGGAACAAAAAGCAGCTGAGGAAGCAGCGGCAGAAGCGGCTGCGCAGCAGGCAGCGCAGGCGGAAGTACCTGGCGCGGTGCCGGAGGTACCTGTTATGCCGCTCGGGCCCGAAGAGGCCGGGCCGGAAGCACCGGCGATGGACATTGTCCTTGCCGCACCGGAAACACCCTTGCAGTAAAAGGGGAAATCTACTATACTCATAAATGTTCAATTCAGTATAGTAACCGGGAAGAGGTGCGTTGTTGTGTTAATAACGATCATTTCGCTTTTTATAGCTTTTGCAGTTGTGGCAGCATTGGGACCATTTGTGATCCCTGCACTGAGGCGGCTTAAGATCGGACAGACCGAGAGGGAAGAGCTCCATCATGAAAGCAAGAACGGAACGCCGACGATGGGCGGGATCATGATCCTGATCGCGGTAACGGTAGGCGCGCTTCCTTTTGTCGGGATGTGTCCCCGGATCATTCCAATCCTTCTTCTGACGCTCGGTTTTGGACTTATAGGTTTTCTCGACGATTTTCTGAAGGTGGTTCTCAGGCGCCCGGACGGGCTTCTCGCCTGGCAGAAAATGGCGCTGGAACTTGTCGTGACAACCATTACGGTCGTTTATATCATCTGGTTTTCTGACATTTCTCTTGAAATCCTGATCCCCTTTACCGGAAAGATGGTGAATATCGGATGGGTGGCAGTGCCGCTCCTCTATTTTGTAGTTCTCGGTACGGTGAACGGAGTGAATTTTACCGACGGTCTGGACGGGCTTTCCAGTAGCGTGACGATTCCCATAGCGATCTTTTTTGCAGTGGCCGCGATCATGCGCGGAGGAATGATCGGACCAATGCCGGGAGCCGTGGCAGGCGCTCTTATGGGATTCCTTCTCTACAATGCATATCCAGCCAAAGTATTTATGGGGGATACGGGATCCCTTGCGCTCGGAGGCTTTGTGGCCGGCACGGCGTACGCCCTGAACATGCCGATCTTTATTGCGATCGTTGGAGCGATCTACGTGATCGAGGTGCTGTCTGTTATTCTGCAGGTCGGATATTTTAAGACGACACATGGGAAGCGGCTTTTTAAGATGGCGCCGATCCATCATCATTTTGAGAAAAGCGGCTGGAGCGAGACCAGGATTGTTGCGGTCTTTATGGTGGTGACGTTCCTGCTTTGCTTCGTGGGAATACTTGCTTTATAGAATTGTATTTTGATTATATCGGTGGTTTCCTGAAATGGTACCACGAAACATTGATCGAGGGAGCTTATGGATTTTCAGAATGTAAAAACACTCATCTTCGGAACAGGAAAGAGTGGCGTAGCTGCGGCAGAATTGCTTGAAAAGCAGGGGGCGGAGCTTTTCATCTTTGACGGGAACGAAAAGCTGCTTATCGAGGATCTTCGCAGTAAATCGGAAGCATTTAGGAATGCGGAGATCATGGTCGGAACAATTCCCGAGGAAGTGCTGAAAACGCTTTCCGTTGCGGTGCTCAGCCCCGGTGTTTCCCCGGAACTGCCGGTAGTACTTCGTATGAAGGAGCTCGGAATCCGGATCATCGGCGAGATTGAACTGGCGTATCTTTGCGGAAAAGGACGGATCGCTGCGATCACAGGAACCAATGGAAAGACAACCACAACCGCGCTCACGGGAGAGATTTTAAAGACGTTTTATCCGGATGTACGTGTTGTCGGCAACATCGGGATTCCGTTTACAAGTGAAGCCGCTACGGAAACGGATGAGACGGTTGCGGTTGCGGAGATCAGCTCATATCAGCTGCAGACAGCGGAGACCTTTCATCCGGAGGTGGCCGCCATTCTCAATATCACGCCGGATCATCTGGACAGGCATCATACGATGGAGGCTTATATTGAGGCGAAAGAGAGCATTACGAAGAATCAGACGAAGGACGATACCGTCGTGCTGAATCATGAGGATGAGGAGCTTCGGCGTTTTGGCGGGACGTTGATAACAAAGGTGATCTGGTTTTCTTCGGAGAGGGAGCTGAAGGACGGCCTTTTTTATCGTGATGGTGCTATCTTTATGGCAGATCACGGTGAGGAGGAAGAACTCATCCGTACGGAGGAACTCTCCATTCTCGGAAAACATAATTACGAAAATGCAATGGCTGCTGCTGCAGTTGCGCTTTCCATGGGTGTTCCGAAAGAGAATATCAGGTCCGCCATGAAGGCGTTCCGGGCGGTGGAGCATCGGATCGAGTTCACGGAAGAGATTAACGGAGTACGGTATTATAACGACTCCAAAGGAACCAACCCGGATGCTGCCATCAAGGCCGTGGAGGCAATGGACAGGCCGACGGTACTTATCGGCGGCGGATATGATAAAAGCGCCACTTATGAGGAATGGATCGCTGCCTTCCCGGGCACGGTAAAGAAGCTGGTGCTGATCGGCGCGACCGCAGAGAAGATTGCGGATACCTGCGAAAAAATGGGATTTACGGCTTATGAGTTTGCGGATTCGCTGAAAGCAGCCGTGGAGGCAGCTCATGCAGCAGCCGTGCCGGGAGATGCGGTTCTTCTTTCGCCGGCTTGTGCGAGCTGGGACATGTTTCCGAATTTTGAGGAGCGGGGCAGGCAGTTTAAAGAACTGGTGCACTCGCTGGGAGATGGCAATGCGTGAAGAAGCGCCGGCACGTCCGAAAAAAATCCGATATTTTGATTACAGTCTTCTGATCCTGATCCTTTCCGTGGTGTTTTTCGGATTGGTCATGCTCTACAGCACCAGTTCCTACAACGGGCAGCTGAAATTCGGGGATAATGCCTATTATCTGAAAAAACAGCTCGGGGCTGTGGCCATCGGGATTGCGGGAATGCTTGTGACGACGCTGATCCCTTACCGGTTCTGGGATAAAGTCTCGTTCGTTGTTTATGTCCTTTCCATAGTGCTCTGCACGGCCGTTATTTTTTTCGGAACGGAGATCAACAATTCGAAGCGGTGGCTGAAACTCGGGCCGATCTCCTTTCAGCCCTCCGAGATCGCAAAGATCGCCGTGATCATTTATCTTGCATCGGTATTATCAAGACACGATAAGGAGCTTAGTTCCTTTAAGAATGTCCTGAAGATTCTTCTTCGGGTTCTTCCGCTCGTCGCGGTGGTTGCTTATAACAACCTCAGCACGGCCATTATCATTGCGGGTATCGCGTTTATCATGCTGTTTGTGGCAAGCCCGAAATATTCCCATTTCCTATGGATCATACTGGCCGGTGTCTCTTTCCTTGCGGTATTCCTGATCGTCGCCAGTTACCGGGTGGAGCGTATCAGGATCTGGCTTCATCCGGAGCAGTACGAAAAAGGATATCAGACGCTGCAGGGGTTATACGCGATCGGAAGCGGAGGCGTGTTCGGCAAGGGACTCGGCGAGAGCATGCAAAAGCTCGGTTTTGTCCCGGAGGCACAGAATGATATGATCTTCACGATCATCTGTGAGGAGCTGGGGCTTTTCGGAGCCGTCTGCGTGATACTGATGTTCATTCTGATGCTCTGGCGCTTTATGATCATTGCGAACAATGCACCGGATCTGTTCGGATCCCTTGTGGTGGTTGGGATCCTTTCCCACATTGCGCTTCAGGTTGTCTTAAATATCGCCGTTGTCACGAATACGATCCCGAATACGGGTATCATCCTGCCGTTTATCAGTTACGGGGGGACATCTGTCTCCATCCTTCTTGCGGAAATGGGGATCGCGCTCAGTGTTTCGCGCGGGATTTCCTTTGAGGCGTAGCCATGGCATACAGATCGGAGCATGATAAGAAAAAAACCAAGATCAGGTGGATCGTATTTCTTTCCATTTTGCTCTTTTTTGCGCTGACAGGTTTTTTTGTGGTTCGTGTCTGCCGTGTCGAGACCGTGGAGATCGAGGGAAATGAGCTTTATGATGACGACAGCATCCGGATGTGGATCTTAAACGACAAATACAGCTGGAATACGCTTTATGTCTATCTGAAATACCGCTTCTTTGATACGGAGCCGGTACCGTTCATCGATACGATGGAAGTGGAGATCAAAGGGCCCAAAACGCTTTTTGTAACGGTTTATGAAAAGGGGCTGATTGGCTACATAACGGATGAAACCACGGGTCAGAACGTTTTCTTTGATAAAGACGGTTTTGTGATTGAGATCAGTCAGAACCAGGTGGAAGGACTGCCGCAGATCATCGGTCTTTCC
The DNA here is from genome assembly GCA_045657665.1 of Lachnospiraceae bacterium. Taxonomy (GTDB): domain Bacteria; phylum Bacillota; class Clostridia; order Lachnospirales; family Lachnospiraceae; genus RUG12461. The sequence goes on from JAZOTN010000038.1 coordinate 272,128, forward strand.
GCGGAAGGCGCCGTGGTGTTCGAAAAACTGCCGGTTTCGGAAAAAACGCTGAGGACGCTGCTGACACTGACACAAAGCCTTGAAAAGTACGGTCTTTCGCCCGATTCCATACAGATCGACGGAACGGGAGACCTTACGGTCGTGTTCGGAGCGGTCACGGTACGGCTTGGCAAAGAGGATTTCCTGACGGAGAAGATCATGCGTCTTCCGGAGATCCTGCCGCAGATTGAAGGCATGCCCGGGGTGCTTCATCTGGAGAACTGGACGGATGACACCACGGATGTGACATTTACAAGGTTGGTGTAAAAGTTACTATTGCCTTTTCGAAAAAAAAAATGTACTATAAACAGTGTGGCTAAAAATATGATGATTAAACAGGATAAGAGAGAGATTGAAGAAAAAGAAGGAGGAAGCAGGCGTTGCTTGAGATTAAAACTTCAGAGGCAGACAGCCGTGCCAAAATCATAGTCGTCGGTGTCGGCGGAGCGGGGAATAATGCGGTAAACCGCATGATAGAAGAGAACATCGGAGGCGTCGAATTCATCGGCGTCAATACAGATAAACAGGATCTGATGCTTTGTAAGGCACCGACCCTGATCCAGATCGGGGAAAAGATTACGAAAGGCCTTGGCGCCGGTGCTGATCCGACCGTAGGAGAAAAAGCAGCGGAAGAGAGCTCGGAAGAGCTGAACGCAGCGATCAAGGGCGCGGATATGCTGTTTGTGACCTGCGGGATGGGTGGCGGTACCGGAACGGGCGCTGCTCCTGTTATCGCAAAACTCAGCAAGGAACAGGGGATCCTGACTGTTGGCGTTGTGACAAAGCCATTCAAGTTCGAGGCAAAGGCGCGTATGTCAAACGCACTTCAGGGAATTGAAAAACTCAAAGAAACCGTGGACACGCTGATCGTGATCCCGAATGAGAAGCTTCTTGAGATCGTTGATCGTCGTACCACCATGACGGACGCGCTTGCCAAGGCGGATGAGGTGTTGCAGCAGGCAGTGCAGGGTATTACGGATCTGATCAATGTACCGGGGCTTATCAACCTCGACTTTGCAGATATTGAGAGCGGCATGAAAGACAAGGGCATCGCGCATATCGGTATCGGAACCGCAGAAGGCGATGAGAAGGCGATTGAGGCGGTACAGCTTGCTGTCAACAGCCCGCTGCTTGAGACCACCATTACCGGAGCAAGCAATGTCATTATGAATGTGACCGGTGATGTTTCGCTGATGGATGCGAATGATGCCGCGAACTATGTACAGAGTCTGACCGGGGATGCCGTGAACGTAGTATTCGGTGCCCGGATCGATGATGATATGAAGGATAAGATCCAGATCACGGTGATCGCTACGGGTCTTGATGAAGCGGCAACGAGTAGGGCATCTGAGATTCCGTCGATGATGCGATACAACACGTTCCCAACACCGCAGCCAGTGCGTTCGACGATCCGTGAGCCGCAGCAGACGCAGACGACCACAAGGCTGCCGTTCCAGCAGACTGCAGCGGCACCGCAGCCCAAGCAGCCAGCCGGCCTCAATTTCCAGGCGACGGCAAGTCCTGCTCCGCAGCAGCCGAAAGCACCGGAACCGCAGGAAACCTTTACGCAGAACCTGAACACCCCTGTAAAACCGGTTTCCAACGTGGCAGAGAAGAATATCCAGATTCCGGATTTTCTCCGCAATACAAGAAAGTGATTTAAAGTGTGATGCAGGCAAGCCGGATGATGATTCCGGCTTGCTTTTATGTAACGGATATAAGGTCAAAAGTCACATGTCACGAAGTGACATTGTGACCTTTGCGCATGAATCCGAGTGGACAAGCTGGCTTGTCCATCCGGATTTCTGCGCAAAGTGCACATGCGATTTCATCGCATGACACTTTTGACCTTAATTCTGTTCTTGTACAAACAGGCATCAGGAGGACATCGTCTATGCAGTTATCATTCATCGGAGCCGCACATGAAGTGACAGGGAGCTGCCATTGCCTTGAGGTTGGCGGGAAAACCCTTCTCGTGGACTGCGGGATGCAGCAGGGCCCGGATCTTTATGAGAACCAAGATCTTCCGGTACATGCGGCCGAGGTGGATTATGTTTTCATTACACATGCGCATATTGATCATTCGGGACTTCTGCCGCTGCTTTATAATCACGGCTTCCGCGGACAGATCTATGCGACAACAGCGACTTCGGAACTTTGCGATATCATGCTCCGCGATTCTGCGCATATACAGATTCAGGAAGCGGAATGGAAGAACCGTAAGGCAAGACGGTCCGGAAAGTCCGAGATCACGCCGATCTATGATCTGGCGGATGTATCCGGTGTTCTCAGGCATTTTCATCCCTGTACATACGATGAGGTCATTGAGATAGATGATATGCTCCGCGTGCGGTTCAACGACGCGGGTCATCTTCTCGGTTCCGCATCGATTGAGCTCTGGGCACGTGAGGACGGGAACGAACGAAAGATCCTGTTTTCCGGAGATCTCGGGAACGGGAACCGGCCGCTTATCAAGGATCCCGCAAGGATCGACGAGGCGGATATCGTTCTGATCGAATCCACCTATGGGAATCGTAGTCATGTGATCCCTTCGGATTATACAAAGCCGCTAGCCGATGCGATCCGCGATACCTTCCGGCGCGGCGGGAATCTTGTGATTCCTGCATTTTCCGTGGGCCGTACACAGGAGATGCTTTACTATCTCCGCAGGATCAAAAGCGAACATCTTCTTCCGGAATTTGAGGATTTTGAAGTATACATCGACAGTCCGCTTGCGGTGGAAGCAACCAATATCTTTCACAAAAGTGACTCGGAATGTTTTGACGAAGAAGCGCTTTCGCTTCTTGCAAAAGGGATCAATCCCATCCGGTTTCCGGGGCTCCATACGGCGATCACGAGTGATGAGTCCATCGCAATCAACTTTCTCCGGAAGCCGGTTGTAATCATTTCCGCCTCCGGTATGTGTGAGGCAGGACGCATAAGGCATCACTTAAAGCATAACCTCTGGCGGCCGGAGAGCACGATCCTTTTTGTCGGGTTTCAGGTTCCGGGTACGCTCGGAAATACGCTTCTTTCCGGAGCGAAAGAGGTCCGGCTTTTCGGCGAGACGATCGAGGTGTGTGCAGAGATCCGGCGGCTTCCGGGAGTCAGCGGGCATGCGGACAGGGAGCATTTGCTGGAATGGCTTTCGGCGCTGAAGAAAAAACCGGAAAAGGTCTTCGTAGTGCATGGAGATGACGAGGCATGTGAAAGCTTTTCCGCGCTTCTATCTGAAAACGGCTATGACGCTTATGCACCATACAGCGGCGACGTGTTTGACCTTATGACGCTTGCAATGCTGAAAGCGGGGAGCCATGAGAAGAAGACGAAGAAGACATCGCTCAAGGTCAGCTCGAATGTATTTGCAAGACTGCTTGCAGCCGGAGAACGGCTTCTTTCCGTTATTCGGAAGAACGAAGGTGTTTCCAACAAGGATCTTGCGAAGTTTGCGGATCAGATCGATTCACTGTCAAACAAATGGGACAGATAAAAGGGAAAAGATATGCATGAAGATGCGATAGGCGAAAGACTGAAAAAAGATCAGATGGGCAGATCCGTCATCAAATACTGGCGGGTGCGTTACGGGGAGACCGAAAAGGAAGAGCCGGAAGAAGAACCTGAGGTTGAAGAGGCTGCGGCTGCGACTGAGGATGATGAGGCGGCACGTATTGCCATGGAGATCTATGAGCGCCTGCAGGCGGAGGCTGCCGCAGACGATGCGAAGCTCCTGGCGGAGCAGGAGGCAGCTTATGCGGAAGCGGCTGCAAAGGAGTCCATGTCCGCAGAAGAGGCTGCATGGCGCGAGCGTACCGGCGCGTCCGGAGTATACGGGCAGAATGCCTTTGATAATGAGGATGAGGCTGCGCAGGTGGCGGCGATATTGTCCGAAAAAAAGGATGCATTTGCCGATATGCTGGAAAGTATGAAAGAGGGAGAGCAATAACACCATGAAAAAACTGCTGGATGTGATCAGTGAGTATACAGCGCAGGGGTTCAGAGCATTTTCTTATGACGAGAAATATGCGCAGGTAACGGTCAGTAACCGTCCGGATCTGTGTGAATTCCAGTGTAACGGTGCGATGGCGCTGGCGAAAGTTGCGCATAAGGCTCCGATACAGATCGCGGAGGAGATTGCGGGAAAACTCTGTGAGGATGTGGATTCGATCTTTGAAGAAATATCGGCAGCGCCTCCGGGCTTTCTTAATTTCAAACTCAAAAAGGAGTTTCTGGCGTCCTATCTTACGGAAATGAAAAAGGATGCCCGCTTCGGAAGCGATCCCATCCCGTATGCGGGAAAGGCCGTTCTGGACTATGGCGGTCCGAATGTCGCTAAGCCTCTCCATGTGGGACATCTCCGCTCGGCGATCATCGGGGAGAGTATCAAACGCACGCTTCGTTACATGGGTTATCAGGTGATCTCGGATGTCCACCTCGGAGACTGGGGCCTTCAGATGGGACTTATCATTACGGAGCTTAAAGAGCGTAATCCGTCCCTTCCGTACTATGACGAAGCTTATGAGGGCGAGTATCCGAAGGAGCCGCCGTTTACGATCAGTGACCTCGAAGAGATCTATCCGGCGGCATCCGCAAGGTCCAAAGAGGATGAAACATATAAGGCAAAAGCGTTGGCAGCAACGAATGAGCTGCAGCAGGGAAGGAGAGGCTACCGGGCGCTGCTTTCGCAGATTCTTAATGTATCGGTTACCGATCTGAAGAAGAATTACGAAAACCTCGGTGTGTCCTTTGATCTCTGGAAGGGCGAATCCGATGCACAGCCGTATATCCCGCCGATGGTGGAGAGAATGAAAAAAGACGGCTTCTGCTATGAGAGCGAGGGTGCGCTTGTAGTGGATGTCGCGGAGGAGACGGATGCAAAGGAGATCCCACCCTGCATTATCCTGAAATCCGATGGTGCCGCGCTTTATACAACAACGGATCTGGCAACTCTGGTGATGCGGATGGAGGATCCGGACGTAACGGAGGTCGTATACGTAGTTGATAAGCGGCAGGAGATGCACTTTACGCAGGTATTCCGCTGTGCGAGAAAGACAGGGATTGTCCGGGACAATACGACGCTTCAGTTTATCGGCTTCGGAACCATGAACGGGAAAGACGGAAAGCCGTTTAAAACAAGGGAAGGCGGAGTAATGCGTCTTTCCGATCTGATCGCGGATATCGACAAAAAGATGCTGGAGCGGATCCGGGAGAATCCGGAGACAGATCCGAAAGAGGCGGAGGAAACGGCAAAGGTTGTGGCGCTTTCCGCGCTCAAGTACGGGGATCTTTCGAACCAGGCTTCCAAGGACTATATTTTCGATCTGGATCGGTTTACCTCATCCGAAGGCAATACAGGTCCCTATATCCTGTATACGATTGTTCGTATCAAGTCGATCCTCCGGAAATACGCGGAGTCCGGAAAGAACGCGGAAGGGGATGAAATCAGTGGCGCGCACACCGGCAGCGAAAAAGCGCTGATGCTGAGCCTTTCAGGGTATAATGCGATGATCGAGGGAGCGGCACGTGAAAAGGCGCCGCACAGGGTCTGCGCGTTTGTTTATGAGTTGTGTAACGCATTCAATCATTTCTACCATGAGACAAAGATTCTTGCGGAAGAGGATGAGAGTGTTCAGAAAAGTTATATCCGGCTGCTTACCCTGACGAGAGGGATTTTAGAGCAATGCATAGAACTTCTCGGCTTTGAAGCACCGGAGAAAATGTGATAGGAGGAAAAATGTATGACTACCAAAATTGACATTGTATCCGGGTTTCTCGGAGCGGGGAAAACAACATTTATTCGGAAAATGCTGGAGGAGTCCTTTCAGGGCCAGAAGATCGTTCTCATCGAGAACGAATACGGCGAGGTTGGTATTGACGGCGGGTTCCTCAAGGATTCCGGTATTCAGATCACGGAGATGAATTCCGGCTGTATCTGCTGTACGCTGGTCGGTGATTTTGCAAAGAGCCTTCGCGAGGTGCTTTCGAAGTATCATCCGGACCGTATCATCATTGAGCCTTCCGGGGTCGGCAAGCTTTCCGACGTTATGAAATCCGTCATAGATTTTGAAAAAGAAGAGGACGTAAAGCTGAACGCGTTGGTTACGGTCGTGAATGCGCTGAAGGCCAGTAAGCAGATGAAGGCGTTTGGCGAGTTTTTCAACAACCAGATTGAGTTCGCGACAACAGTGCTTCTTTCGAGGACGCAGAAGGCAAACGATGAGCAGCTGACCTTCTGTCAGGAGCAGATTAAAAAGCTGAATCCGAAAGCAGCGGTGATCACAACTCCCTGGGATCAGATCAAGGGAGACCAGATCCTGAAGGTGATGGAAGGACAGGATTCCCTGGATATTCAGCTCAGGGCTGAGGAACAGCACTTAAAAGATGCGGCGGCGCACGAGGCAGAGCATCATCATCACGATCATGATCATCATGACCACGAACATGAGCATGAGCATGAACATCATCATGAGCATGAGCATGAACATCATCATGAGCACGAGCATGAACATGAGCATCATCACGACCACGACCACGAGCATGAGCATGATCATGAACACGAACATCATCATGACCACGATCATGAACATCACCATCATCATCATGCGGATGATATCTTTACCAGCTGGGGCAAGGAGACGCCGCATAAGTTTGAGCGTACAACCATAGAGAATGCGTTGAAGAAATTCGCAGAAACCGAGGAATATGGAAACGTCCTTCGTGCGAAGGGAATGGTCGAAGGAACCGACGGAAAATGGATCTATTTTGATATGGTGTCGGGCGAATACGAGCTTCGGGACGGTGATCCTGATTATACAGGACGTCTTGTCGTGATCGGTACGGATATAGATGAGCCCCGGATCGAAGAACTTTTTGGACTTCATTAAGGAAAGCAGGAAATGGAAGAGATTTATGTTTATGTGATTACAGGCTTTATGGACGGCGGTAAGACCTCACTCATCCATGAAACGTTGTTCGATCAGGAGTTTTCGGCGGATGGAAAGGCACTGATCATCGCCTGCGAGGACGGTGAGATCGAGTACGATCCGGAGAAGCTAAAGACAATTAATACGCAGCTGGAATGGATTGAGAACAAAGAGGATTTTACGGCTGAAAAGCTTCGCGAACTCAATGAGAAGCACCATCCGATGAATGTTTTTATTGAATTCAACGGTACGTGGGAGTTTGCGCTTCTGCTTGAAACAGAGCTTCCGAAGGGCTGGCAGATTGTCCAGACCATTGCAACGGTGGATGCGGGAACCTATGAAATGTATTACAATAACATGCGCCAGATGATGAAGGAACAGATCTTTAAGGCGGATGTGGTGATCTTTAACCGTTGCACACCGGAAACCAATAAGACTATGTTTCGGCGGACAGTGAAAGCGATCAACCGAGCGGCGCAGATTGTATACGAAAGAGTAGACGGCACGATCGATCAGGGCGGGGACGAGGAGCTTCCGTTTGATATCAGCGGTGATTACCTTGAAATCTCCGATGCGGATTACGGGATCTGGTATCTGGATGCCCTGGAACATCCGAAGAATTACGAAGGAAAAAAGATCCATTTTCTGGCGCTTGTCTATAATCCCGACAAACAGCGCGGAAAGGGCGTGATCGTCCCGGGACGTTTTGCCATGACATGTTGCGAAGCGGATATCCAGTTTATCGGGTTCAAATGCAAGTATAAAGATGCGGACAAGATCCCGCATAAGAGCTGGATCGATCTTACGGCGGAGGTGAGAGTCGAGTTCGCGAAAGAGTATAAGGGCAAGGGCCCTGTGCTTTATCCGACGGAGGTGAAACCCGCGCAGCGCCCCGAGGATGAGTTGGTGTATTTTCCATAGAGAATGCTCATAGCAATCACCGAACTACTAAACTCGAACCGCGCAAAGCTTGTTCTCGTTAAGGGTTCGGTATGCATCGCACGTAAGCGACGAAAGAACCGTCGCTAAGTGCTCATAGCAATCACCGAACTACTAAACTCGAACTGCGCGAAGCTTGTTCTCGTTAAGGGTTCGGTATGCATCGCACATAAGCGAGCAAAGAACACTCGCTAAGTGCTCATAGCAAAGGAGAGAGAAAATGTTTGAGATCAAAAGAGCGGAAAATCTGGCGGACAAGATTTATCTGTTTGAGGTAGAGGCTCCGCGCGTTGCCGCGAAGTGCCTGCCGGGGCAGTTCGTGATTGTCCGGACGGATGAAAGGGGAGAGCGGATCCCGCTTACAATCTGTGACTATGACAGAGACCGGAAAACGGTGACACTTGTTGTCCAGACCGTCGGTGCTTCCACGGAGCGGATGAAGGACTTGAAAGAAGGGGACGGGTTCCTTGATATAGTAGGTCCTCTTGGCTGCCCTTCGGAGCTTTGCGAGGAGAAAAATCTGGAGGAAACAAAGCAGAACAAGATCGTGTTTATCGCAGGAGGACTCGGAACCGCACCGGTGTACCCGCAGGTCAAATGGCTCCATGAACACGGTGTAAAAGTGGATGTCATCATGGGCTCCAGGACAAAAGATCTGCTTTTCTACATTGATGAGATGAAGGCGGTGGCAGAGAACGTCTATGTTACGACCGATGACGGGACGTTCGGATTCCACGGAATGGGAACCAATCAGCTGCAGGCACTTTATGACGAGGGGATCCGGTACGACCATTGCGTTGCGATCGGTCCTATGATCATGATGAAGTTTGTCTGCCTGCTTACAAAAGAGCTTGGGATCCACACCATTGTTTCCATGAATCCCATCATGGTAGACGGTACCGGAATGTGCGGTGCGTGCAGGCTTATGGTAGGTGATGAAGTGAAGTTTGCCTGCGTGGACGGCCCGGAATTTGACGGCCATCTCGTGGATTTTGACGGTGCCATGAAGAGAGTCCAGCAATATAAGACGGAAGAGGGACGCGCGATGCTGCGTCTTCAGGAAGGTGATACGCACAGCGGCGGATGCGGAAATTGTCAGTAAGGAGAGAATAGAATGAGCGTAGATGTGTTAAAAAGAGTTCCGATCAAGGAACAGGATCCGAAGGAACGGGCGAAAAACTTCGAGGAGGTCTGCCTCGGATACAGTGAAGAGGAAGCAATGGATGAGGCATCCCGATGCTTAAATTGCAAGAATCCGAAATGTGTGGCGGGATGTCCCGTATCCATTAATATTCCGGCTTTTATTGAGAAGATCAAGGACGGCGATCATGAAAAAGCATATCAGGTGATCTCTGAAGCTTCAGCACTTCCGGCGGTCTGCGGAAGGGTCTGCCCCCAGGAAAGCCAGTGTGAAGGACAATGTATCCGCGGGATCAAGGGTGAACCGGTTTCCATCGGAAAGCTGGAACGTTTTGCTGCGGATTATGCGAGAGAAAAAGGGATCAAACCGGAGCCACCAACGGAAAAGAACGGGCGGAAGGTGGCGGTGATCGGATCAGGTCCGGCAGGCCTTACCTGTGCCGGAGACCTTGCGAAATACGGTTATGATGTGACGATCTTCGAGGCTCTTCACGAGGCGGGTGGCGTGCTGGTATACGGTATTCCGGAATTCCGTCTGCCGAAAGATGCCGTAGTCAAAAAAGAAGTGGAGAACGTGAAGTCGCTCGGCGTTAAGATTGAGACGGATGTCGTGATCGGAAAATCCGTGACGGTAGATGAACTGATGGAGAAAGAAGGCTTTGAAGCGGTCTTTATCGGCTCGGGTGCAGGTCTCCCGAAATTCATGGGAATTCCCGGAGAACAGGCAAACGGAGTGTTTTCCGCAAATGAGTTTCTGACCAGGAACAACCTGATGAAGGCATTCAAGGATTACGATACCCCTATCAAGCCGGGAAAGAAGGTCGTTGTTGTCGGCGGCGGAAATGTTGCGATGGACGCGGCAAGAACAGCGCTCCGTCTCGGCGCGGAAGTCCATATCGTTTATCGCCGGAGTGAAAAGGAATTGCCGGCGCGTGTGGAGGAAGTGCATCACGCAAAGGAAGAAGGGATCATCTTTGATCTTCTCCAGAACCCGAAGGAGATCCTGGTGGACGAAAACGGCTGGGTCAGCGGGATCCGTATCATCAAGATGGAGCTCGGTGAGCCGGATGAATCCGGAAGAAGAAGCCCTGTTGAGATACCGGGAAGTGAGTACGAGATCGAGTGCGATACGGTCATTATGTCGCTCGGTACTTCACCGAATCCGCTGATCTCTTCCACAACGATCGGGCTGGATGTGAACAAAAGAAAATGCATTATCGCAAATGAGGAAACCGGAGCCACCAGCAAGAACGCGGTCTTTGCGGGCGGTGACGCGGTTTCCGGTGCGGCAACGGTAATCCTTGCCATGGGAGCCGGAAAGGCCGCAGCAAAGGGGATTCACGATTTTTTGGCGGGGAATGTTTGATTTTTTACGTACTCACCAATTGAATATCATGCTCTGCATGAGCAGTATCTGCGGTATTATCGTTTTCTTTATCTTTCTTACCCGCTCAATGCCAAGAGCCCGGAAGATTGCACTGATGATAACGGAAGCCGGCGGAATGTTTCTGCTGATCTTTGACCGTTATGCGTATATCTTTCGCGGCGACGAGAGCACTCTTGGCTGGTGGATGGTCAGGATCAGCAATTATCTCGTATTTGCGCTGTCTCTTTTCACTATTTTCAGTTTCAATCTTTATCTCTCGGATATGCTGACACGGGAGGGGAGGCTTGCCAAAGTCCCAAGACGGATGAAGGCGGTCAATGTTCTTGTGCTCATCGATGAAGTGCTGATCTTTTTGAATCTGTTTACCGGCATTTTTTACACGTTTGATGAAACGAATCATTATCAGCGTGCGACTTTTTATCCCATCAGTTTTGCCATTCCGCTGATTGCGCTTCTGATCGAACTTTCAGCCCTCATACAGTTTGGCAAAAAAATCAGGCGGAGAATGCGTCTGCCGTTATTTCTGTTCACAACCATGCCCATTATCGCTGCTGTTCTGCAGTTTTTTTTCTACGGACTTTCCCTTGCAAATATGTCGATCGTCGGTGCGGAGATCATCATGTATGTCTTTGTGGTATTTGATATGAATGCCGCCACGGAGGCCAAGGAAGAAGCGGAATACGAAAACCGTGTGAAATCCGCATTTCTTGCGAATATGTCGCATGAGATCCGTACGCCGATCAATGCCGTTCTTGGGATGAACGAGATGATCCTTCGGGAATGCATGGATGAAAATATCCTGGAATACTCCGGCAGTATCAAGACAGCGGGGAATACGCTGCTCGGTCTTGTAAATGATATCCTTGATTTTTCAAAGATCGAAGCGGGAAAGATGGAGATCCTTCCCGTGGATTATGACATTTCCTCCATCATCGGAGATCTGGTCAATATGATCCGCCTTAGAGCGGATGATAAGGGTCTAAAGATTTTACTTGATTTTGATAAATCACTCCCGAGGATCCTTCACGGGGATGAGATCCGTTTGAAACAGATCATCACCAACATTCTGACGAATGCCGTAAAATATACGGAGAAAGGCAGTGTTACATTCCGCATCGGATATGAGAAGACGGCGGACGATGAGGTGGCACTGGATATTTTCGTGAAGGATACGGGAATTGGTATCAAGCCGGAGGATATGGAAAAACTTTTTTCGGAATTTGAGCGCATTGAGGAGAGCCGGAACCGCGGTATCGAGGGGACAGGACTCGGCATGAACATCACAAGGAGACTGCTGGAGATGATGGACAGCCGTCTTGAGGTCGAGAGTGTCTATGGCGAGGGCTCGGAGTTCTCCTTCCACTTGAAGCAGAAGGTTGTGAAGTGGGAGCCGCTGGGGGATTATGAAAAGGCTTATCATAATGTGCTGGCCGGGAGGAGCAGATATCAGGAGAAATTTGTCGCTCCGGATGCAAAGGTTCTGTTGATCGATGACAATCCCATGAATCTGGCTGTGTTTAAAAACCTGCTCAAACAGACGCGCGTGCAGGTAGACACTGCTGATAACAGCGACGAAGGACTCATGCGAACTCGTGAGAAAAAATATAATATTATATTCCTTGATCACCTGATGCCGGGTAAAGATGGGATTGAAACACTCCGTGAGCTGAAAGGAGAGGCAGAGAATCCGAATCTTAAGACGCCGGTGATCTGCCTGACGGCGAATGCGATCTCCGGTGCGAGAGAAGAGTATATCGAAGCGGGCTTTGATGATTATCTCACGAAACCGATCGATCCCGATCAGTTGGAGAACATGATGATCGGATTCCTTCCGGAAGAGCTGGTTGAGATCACGAAGGAGAAACCTCCTGCTGAGGATGCGCTTCCTGAAACTGCCGGAATTTCAGAGAAACTCAGCCCGCTGGTTGTACAGCCTCTGATCAATGTTCCGCTCGGCGTGGAACATAACGGCTCGGTGGAGGCCTACCTTTCCACACTTAAGATCTATTATGAGTTCATCGATGAAAAGGCGAAGGAACTGGATCATTTGCTCCTGGAAGGGGACAGTGAGAACTACGCGATCCAGGTGCATGCACTTAAGAGTTCGCTGCGGATCATCGGGGCAGAGGGACTTGGAGAGGAAGCACAAAGACTGGAGAATTCCGGAAAAGAAGGAGACATGGAATACATCAGGAGTCACCATGAGGACTTCCTTTCTGCCTGTGTGAGCCTGAAGGAACCGCTTGCGCAAGTCTTCGGGGAGGCATCTGCATCGGAGGAGAATAAACCTGAAGCGGATCAAGCCATTCTGGGGGCCATGTACGATGAACTGAAAGAAGCTGCGGAAGGGATGTCATGCGACCGGCTGGACGATATCTTTGCAGAAATGAAAGCATACCGTATTCCGGAGGGAGACAGAGATTTATTTGAAAAGCTCCGGAGTGCCGCCGGGAAATTCGAATATGACAGAATCCTTGAGCTATTAAAAGATCAGTAATGGTGCAGATAGCATGACGGCGGGTTCTATAAAGCACAGGCCTTGAGGAAAAGAAACATAGTTTCAGTATATACGGATGGTGTGGCAGAAGCACAAAATGCTGGGCAGGATCTGTTTGAAATGGATCGCATGATAGATACGCTGAATCAGAATCCCACGGCGGAGCCAAAGGAACTGATCGATAATGTTACGAGAGGGATTGAAACTTTTGTGGACGGGGCAGAGCAGTTTGACGATATAACGATGCTGTGCTTCTGGTACCACGGAGTGGAATAATGCAGGGGATTACCCATTGGTCGGCACTTTTGCAGCAAAGGAGAATTCATGACTCTGTCGGACAAGCTTTATAAAATCCTGATCGAGGGGGACTCGTGGAAAACAATCCTCGGCGGGCTCTTGGTAACGGTGCAGATCTCCCTGTTTGCACTTTTGATCGGTACCGCTCTCGGAGCCTTAATTTGTTATCTGCGAACCCGGAAGAATCCAATCCTTCGGGGGATCGCCTCCGTTTACATCGCCATATTGCGGGGCACACCGGTATTGATGTTGCTCCTGCTTCTCTATTACGGCGTGTTTGCCCGGGCAGGGCTGACGCCGGTGACAGTGGCGGTAGTCACTTTTGCGTTGAATGTATCTGCCCATGTGGCGGAGCTTCTACGGGCGGCTCTTGGCGCTGCGGACCGTGGTCAGGCCGAGGCGGCACGAACCCTTGGTTTTTCTGCGTGGTCGACCTTTCGTCTCATTACACTTCCACAGGTTCTTCGGATCGCAAAGCCGGTCTACCAGTCTACCATTGTCAATCTCATCCAGTGGACCAGTGTGGTGGGTTATGTTACGATTACAGATCTCACCCGGGTTATCAATAATACAGCGTCCCGTACCATGCAGCCTTTACTTACCATATCCATCGGAATGCTGATCTACCTCGGGCTTTCCTATGCGGTTTTCGGGATCTTTGCACTCTCAGACAGGATTCGTGACAAAAAGAGGGAGGCAGCTCTATGAGTTTGATCGAAGTTCAGGGACTGAAAAAATCATTCGGTTCTCTTGAAGTGCTAAAGGGCATTGATCTTACGGTGGAGCAGGGCGAGAGGATCGCCATCATCGGAGGCTCCGGCTGTGGGAAAAGCGTCTTTTTACGATCCTTGACATTGCTTGAGAAGCCTGATTCGGGGCAGATCTTCATTGACGGACGGGAGATCACGGCAAAAGGCGCAAATGTGGATAATATTCGACGGAGTATGGGAATGGTCTTCCAGAAATTTCACCTTTTTTCGGAGATGGATGTCATGGATAATCTTTGTCTTGCACCGGTCAGGCTGAAGGGGATGGCCAGGGAAAAGGCGGAGGCAAAGGCAATGGATCTGCTTTCCCAGGTAGGTCTCAGCTCCCGCGCACATGCGTGGCCGACAGTCCTTTCCGGCGGGCAGCAGCAGCGTATCGCAATCTGTCGTTGCCTTATGATGGAGCCCAAAGTCCTTCTTTTTGATGAGCCAACAAGTGCTCTGGACCCCACCATGGTGGGAGAGGTGCTGGCAGTGATCCGTATGCTTGCAAAGCGAGACATGAGTATGCTGATCGTTACCCACGAGATGAACTTTGCCCGTGAGGTAGCGGGCCGGGTTCTGTTCTTTGCTGACGGCGGTATCTACGAGCAGGGGAGTCCTGCGGAGATATTTGATGCGCCGAAACGGGAGAAAACCATCGCTTTCATCCGGAAGATCAAATACTTCAGCTTTGATATCACGGAACGGGATTTCGATCTGATGAAGCTTCAGGGTGGTATTCAGATCTTTGGAGAAAAGTACGGCCTGAATGCGAGGAAGATATACAGACTCCAGATCTGCTGTGAAGAGCTGATCTACGAAATGCTTTCCCAATGCTATGGGAAAGACGAGACGGTTGACATGCAGCTTGAGATAAGCTATGCCGAGGCTGACGAGGTAACGGAGATCGACTTTTCCTGCGATGGCCTTGGCTATGATCCATTCGATCAGGAGGATGATGGACTTGGGGTAACAATCTTAAAAAAAATGGCGGCGCATTTGGATTATAGGAGAGAGGACGGCCGAAACCACATCAGTATCCGGCTGTGAATTCTTTTCTATTTTGTGTTGTGATACCGTGTAAAAAACAGTCACAGCGTTGTGGAGGGAAAAGATATGAAATTCAAATACTGCAGGATTCAGGGGAAAGAACTTGCTGCCAACACGAGAACCGGAAAAGGGATCTTCAGCATTCTGAACCAGATGGTGACCGATGGCGTGATGGAGCAGGAGGATTATGATCTGTTTAAGGAGCTTGATGACTGGTTTGCCGAGGAACTGCCCTGGCCGCCGCAGTGCAAGCGTCAGGAAAAGGTCATCTGCTATTTCAAGGTGGAGAATGAAAACATCATGATGAAGATGATCAATCCTCTGATGTGGCTCCTTGAAAAATATGATCACCCTTATTATGTTGTTTATACGAATTTCCCGGGGGAGATTGTTTATGAGGATGAATACCAGATCGTCGTGAAAGTGGATGAAAACGTGGTGGTCGAGGACGTTCAGGCCAGCTGGTCTCCGAAAGACGAAACGTAGGCCGCGCTACGCGTCTAATACACGATGCGAAGCCGCACTACATAGTCAAAAGCTTTGTCAGCCGGTTATTCTGCTCCGGCATCAGGAAACAGAACCGGATAAACCGGTCGCCAAGAAACGGGAATGTGCTGCAATCGCGGATCATCAGTCCCTCCCGGATACAACGGTCGAAAAGCTCATGAGAAGTGAGCCCTTCTTCTTCAATTCGCATCAGCATGAAGTTTGCGTTGGGACGGTATGGCTTAAAGCGCTTTGATTCCTGAAAGAGCGCATACATGCGGTTCCGCTCCGCATTGATCAGTTCTCTGGTTTTCTCCATATAATCCGTATCGGAAAACATCACCGTGCCTGCCAGTTCCGCAATCGCACTGACGGTCCACGGGTCGGAGCGGGAGGTTACTTCAGAAAGGAGCCGCCGGCTTCCGGTCACCGCATACCCAAGGCGAAGACCCGGAGCCGCAAAGAACTTGGAAACGCCGCGAAGGACTACGAGGTTGTTATAATCATCGGTCAGTGAGATTGCGGAAGAGACATGCGGATCCGCCGTAAACTCCATGTAGGTTTCATCGATCATGACGAAGATGGCATGTTCCATGCAGCAATCCAGGATCCGCCGCATATCGGCATTTTCAATCAATGTGCCGGTGGGATTGTTCGGGTTGCAGATCACCAGAAGATCCATATCATCGGTCAGCTTTTCTGTCAGAGCATCGATCTGAAGGGAAAAACCATCCCTCTCGCGCAGTGGGAAATAAACGGATGCTCCGCCTGCAAGTGAAATGGAATGCTCATATTCCGAATAAGTGGGGCCGAGGATCAGAGCTTTCTTTGGCATCACATCAGCGATCACATGGGAGATGAGCTCCGTGGAACCGTTCCCGACAAGGATCTGTGCAGGATCGCAGTGCGCGTATTCCGCGATGGAGTGCCGCAGGGCGCTGTACTCCCGGTCGGGGTAACGCTCGATGCAACGGAGATTTTCCCGGAGCGCTTGTTCCATCTTTGGTGAGATCCCGAGGGGATTTACGTTCGCGGAAAAACTGATGATGTCTTCTTTTTTGATCCCGTAAATTTTTTCAATTGTTTCCAGATCACTTCCGTGAAAATGATCCTTATGTTTTATTGTATTCAAGGCGGTCTTTCCTTGCGTGAAATAGTGAAATCCTTTATAATTATATCGACTATGGAAAAAAATGCAATCACAACAAATCAAGGCGGTGAATACGGTGCGTAAGCGGATGAAAGAGCTTGCCGCAGGCAAGATTGATTACGGAAAACCGCTCCTTCGCTTTTCTACGGATAAGGTGGAACTGGAGGTCCTGGAAGGGCAGACAGTCACGGGTGAATTCCGCCTCGAAGTGCTTTCGGACGAGAAGGTACGGGGGATCGTTTACACCACCGGTATGCGGATGAACTGTCTTACGCCGCAGTTTGACGGTGCGCAGGCAACGATCCGTTATGAGTTCAAAAGTGAAGGCCTTCGCGAGGGCAATATCGAAAAGGGCTATTTCTATCTGATTTGCAACAGTGCGGAATACAGCCTTTCTTTTGTTGTGACTGTGATTCGTCCCTATGCCACCGGCAGTCTCGGGCGCGTGCGTACCCTGAAGGATTTCCAGAAACTGGCATCCGCAAGCTGGGATGAAGCGGCGAAAATGTTTGCGTCATCCGTTTTCCGCGGGATCTTCCGCGAAGAGGACCGTCGCGACAAACTTCTCTATGAGAATCTTGCGGGTACGCCGTATCCGTCCAACAGCATGAATGAATTTCTGATTGCTTCCGGCCGGAAGGAACCCAATGATTTTAGCATCGGAGAAACAAAGGTCTTTTATCCGCTTCCGGAAACGGATGTGCAGGAAACGATCCCTGTGACGGCCACCGGTTACGGTGAGCTTATGATCGAAGTCGATGCGGATCACCCTGCCATTGAGCTCCCGCGGGATACCATTACGCGGATGGATTTTAACGGGAACACGTTTGATTATCCGTTCCTCATCAGGAAAGATGCACTCCATAAAGGGATCAACCTGATCAATCTTACCTTCAGGACGATCACTAAAGAAGAGGTGGTGACACTGGAGATCCGGGGTGCGGTCCGCTCGAAAGAGGAAGAGGCGGAGAGGGAGAGGCTTCTTGAGATCAAAAGATGCCGCATCCGCCTTACGGATGACTATATTTCCTATCGTCTGAAGCGCATCGTGACCGGCGAATGGGCGAAAAACACAATCGATCTCTGCCGGCACTTGGAGGCCCTGGATCCGGGGAACCCTTGGTATGCGCTGATCCAGGCACAGGCGTTCCTGGTGAACAAACAGAAGCAGGAAGCCAGATGGATCCTTGATGCTTACCGCAAGGAGACAACGGACAGGACTTCTCCTGTCTACGGCTATTTTTTATATCTCTGTACGCTTTCCGAACGGGAGAGCAGCTATGTGGACAAGGTGACGGAGCAGATCGAAGGGATCTACTACCGGCATCCGGATGACCTGACAATCTTCTGGACGCTGCTTTTTCTCCGGGAGGATTTTTGTGAGAACGACGCAAAACGTCTGGAGGCGATCCGGAGAGTCTGCGAGAACGGTGCGAAGAGTCCGTTCCTCTACATGGAAGCATACTACCAGATGTGGATGGATCCGCATGCGCTGGAGCGCCTTTCGGATTTTGAGATCCGTGTGCTGCTTTGGGCAGCAAGGCGGGATGCCGTTTCAAAAGACCTTGCGCTGCAGATTGCGTCGCTTTCGGAGTCGCAGAGAGAGTTTAACCCTCTCCTTTACAGGCTGCTGTGCATGACGTATGACGCGTATCCGCGGGATGACCTTGTGCGGACGGTGTGTGCTTACCTCATAAGGACTGACCATGTGGAAAGTCGTTATTTCTATTGGTTTGAGCGCGGGATCGAGCTCAATCTCCGTATCACGGGTCTTGCGGAAGCATACCTCCTTTCCATGGATCTTACGGAAAATACCGACCTTCCGAAGATGATACAGATGTATTTTCAGTACAGTTCATCTCTTCCGAAGGATAAGCAGGCGGAGCTTTTTGCACGTGTTACGAGGGAAAAGGACGCAAATCCGGCCCTTTATGAGGAATATCGGCGGACGCTCGAGAGTTTTGCGCTTTCCGAGATGCGGGAAGGGGCTATCTCCGAGGATCTTGCGGTGATCTATGACGATCTGATGAAGCAGGGGCTTCTGAACAAAGAGATCGCGGTCTCCATGGAAAACCTGATGTTTACCTATGTGGCGGTATGCCCGAATCCGGAGATTGTCTATCTCATTATCCGGCAGGAAGAGCTCCGGCAGGAGGAGCGTGTTCCGGTACGCCAAGGCAAGGCATATTTCCGCCTTTATACGAACCATTACAATATCGTGGCGGAGGATATGACCGGCAGACGCTACTCGGCACTGACGGCCGAGCTTACCATAAGGAGGCTCATGAATCCTTCCCGCTATATCGGGAAATGCATGGAGCTTGCCGGAGGGAGACTGCCGTATGCCCTGCATCATATTTCCGGAAAAGAGAAATTCCGGGAATCCCTTTCCGGTGAGAGGGATCATATCCGGCTCCTTATGAGCTCCGGATCAATCACGGATGAATATAAGCTACGGCTTTGTCCGATGCTGGTACGGCTTTATGATGATTATTCCGATCCGGAAGATCTTTCGGCGTATCTGCGCATCATTGACGGGAAGAAGCTTCCGGCGGAAAGCCGCGTGGAGCTGACAGAGCTTCTGATCGAAAAGAAGATGTATCCGGATGCCTACCAGATCATACAGCAGTTCGGCGTGGAGCAGATCGATCCCGCGCGGCTCGTTCCGCTCATCAGCAGCTGCATCGAAAACTGCGACGATGAAGAGGATGAGTTCCTGACAGCGCTTGCCATGGAGGCGTTCAGGAGCCAGAAGTATAATGACCAGATGCTCAACTACCTGTGCCAGTACTATAACGGTCCGACCTCCGACATGGAAATGGTTTACCGTGCGGCGGGTGAGTTTGAGATCGACACTTTTGATATCGCAGAGAGGATCATTTCCCAGGCGCTCTATACGGCACACCTTACGCCGGGAGTCGGGAGCATATTCCGGTCTTATGCGAGAAACGGCGGCCGCCAGCTCATTCTGGAAGCATATTTCAATTTTTCCGCATATTGCTATTTTGTTAAGGATGCGGATATTGAGGAGGACGTGCTGGAGAGGATCCTCTATGATTACCGCGACGGGAGAGAACTCAGTGAGATCGAGAGTCTGGCAGCGCTGCGGTTCTATGCGGAGAAGAGGTCGGAAGACGAGGAATTCCTTGCCCCCATGGATGAACTCTTGTCTACACTGCTTTCCAAGGAGCTGTACTTCCAGTTTTACCGGAAACTTCCGGAGAGACTGCTGGAAAAATACCAGCTTTACGACAAAACGTTCCTCGAGTTCCGTACCGATCCGAGGAAGCGCGTGAGGCTGCATTTTGCTCTTTCTGAGACTCCGGAGGAATATGTGACAGAGGAACTGCAGAACATGTACGGCGGGATCTTCGTGCGGCAGTTTGTGCTTTTTTTCGGGGAAAATGTCCAGTACTATATCACGGAAGAGGATGAGGGAACCGAAAAGGTGGTACTCAGTGATGAGATTAAGAGCAGTGATGTGTACGGGGAACGGAAGGAAACGAGGTTTGCGCATCTCAATGAGATGATCCTGTACAGCACCTTGAGGGAAGAAGAACAGCTCCTTCGGGAGATCAGGAGCTATGAGGCAAAGAAACAGGCAGTGCGCAGAAATTTTCTGCCGCTGTAAAAGGATAAGGAAATGCTGACGGAAACGCCGAAATTATTTCTCGGACTTGAACTGAATACGGATTTTGCGATGATCAGCTCAGCGACGATCAGCCAGCCGGAGCCGGAGACCATCAGCAGGATTGTGGGGAGTGAACTGTACCAGATCCCTGTCGCACTGGCAAAAAGACGTGGTATCGGCCAGTGGTTTTACGGGGATGAAGCGGAAAGACTCACCGGTGAACAGGAAGTGGTCGTTGTAGATGATCTTTTCGGCAGGGCGCTTGCGGGACAGGAAGTTACGGTGGAGGATGAGACCTATCCGGCGGAGGAACTCCTGGCTCTCTTTCTTCGAAAGGTCCTGACGCTTCCGAAGCGTCTCGGAAACAATATGGAGATCGAAAAGCTCGTGGTGACGATGCCGGAGCTTACCAAGGAAGCCGTTGCGCTTATGAAGCTGGTACTCCGTGAAAACGCGCTGCGTGACGGACAGTTTCTTCTGGTGGATAACCGTGAGAGCTTTTACTATTATGCGCTGAGCCAGCCGAAAGAGCTCTACCTTCATGATGTCGCGCTTTTTGATTACACGAGCGGGACGCTTCGGTATGCCTGCCTCTCAAGAAACGACAGAACAACGCCGCAGACCATCACGATCGAAGAGAAAAACTTCGGGATGCTATACGGCGATCTGGACGAGATGTTTACGAAGACGATCGGGGACGCGTTCGCACATCGCATCATCACCTCGACATACCTGACCGGCGACGGCTTTGACAGTTCCTGGATGAAGGAATCGCTTAAGGTGCTCTGCCGCGGACGCAAAGCCTTTCTGGGAAGGAACCTTTACTCCAAAGGAGCCTGCTATGCGGCGCTCATCAAGAGCGGACGCCGGCCATGGGATTTCGTCTATATGGGCGACAACGAGCTGAAGGTCAACGTGAGCCTCAAGGTACGGGACAAGGGAGAGATCGCGTTTTTCTCCCTTCTTTCGGCGGGAGAAAGCTGGTATGAAGCGGAGGGAAGCTGCGAGGTCATTCTCTCAGGCGCGCCGGAGGTGGATTTCTGGCTGCAGGAACCGCATGGGCGTGAAGCGAGAATCCAGTCAGTAGAGCTGCTCGATTTTCCGGAACGTGAGGATCGTACAACGCGACTCCGGATCACGGCGAAACCGGTGTCGGATGAACGTATCCGCGTTGTGATAAAGGATCTCGGCTTCGGGGAGATCGAAAGAGCGTCGGAAAAGACCTGGGAGTATATCATTCATGAGTGAACTGATACTTTGCAAAGGAAAAACTGCGGGAACACCGTAT
This sequence comes from Lachnospiraceae bacterium, assembly GCA_045657665.1. Lineage (GTDB taxonomy): Bacteria > Bacillota > Clostridia > Lachnospirales > Lachnospiraceae > RUG12461. Next base: position 293,701 of record JAZOTN010000038.1, read on the forward strand.
TATATCGAGAGTGCAGAACTCAATCTATACTCGATCGAGGAACTGGGCTATTATATCGAACACAACCTCTATACGATCGACCGTGAGCTGATGACGGAGGATTTTATCGCCTGGATCGAACACGAGCTCTCGGAAAAGGAGCTTGCTTCCCGGCTTCGCCAGGTGCGGCGCAGCTCCGATAGTGTATACCAGTTTTATATGACGATCCTGATTGCCGCCGGATATTCCGGGAAGCGGGAGCTGGAGCACTGTGACCAGGTGCTGAAGGGGATGCAGAACAAGTCCCTGTTCGAGTGCCGCAAGATCCGTGCGGATTATTATCTGTCCAAGGAGCTCTATGCAAAGGCAATCACGGAATACAGGCTTCTGCTTTCACTGCCGGAGCGTGCAAAGGAGCCGGACGAATCGGTCGGGAACGTGCTTCACAACCTGGGATGCGCCTATGCCGGGCTGTTTCTCTTTCAGGAAGCGGAGCAGTGTTTTTTCTCGGCGGCAGCGAAAAACCAGTCGCAGGATTCGGCAAGGCTCCTTGCGCTTTGCAGGGAATATATCGGGAGCGGGACGGATCTTTCCGTTCAGGATCCGGATGAACGGTATACCGATGCGATGAAGAGAGCGGAGGACAAAAAAGACGCTCATGATATGGACGGATTCTATGACGAGCTTTCCTCGCTGATCCGGTTTTACAAGAAAGAATACCGGAAACACAGTCAGGTTCTTTAAAGAGGAGATTTACGGATGTCGTTTTTTTCGCGGTTGTTTCGTCGAAAAAAGAAACCGGATTTTGAGAGCATAGAACAAGATCTCGACTACGGGGGAGAAGGAAGGCCGCTTTCGCCGGGGCATGCTGCGGTAGACCGGTGTGAATCGATCATCGAGCAGGCGAGGGAGCTGGAGGACGCGAAGTCGGAATACCGGATCGTGACAGCGTATCTATCCGATGTAGAGGTCCTTCAGGAACTTCCGGATGATGAAAAGAAGGCACTGAAGGAAACGGCCGAGCAGGTTTTAGAACTCAATAAAAGCCGGGAGAAATTTCTCAAAAAAGAAAAAAAGATCTCCGACAGGGATTTCCGGGAGATGGAGCGGGAAGAAAAAACGCTGCCGGACACGATCGAACGGTTTGCGGCGAACGAGACCTATCTCGCTACGCTGGAACGGGATATGGGGTATCTCGAAAATGAAAAGCTGCAGTGGGAGATGTATGGAGATGATTACAAGGATTCTTCAAAGCGGTTAAAACTCCTGCTCAAAGTTCTTCTCGGAACGGCCGTGTTTTTTGTGATCTTTGCGATCATCCTTCAGATTTTTTTCAAGCTTTCCCTGATGGGGGTTCTGGTAGGGATCTGTGTCGTGATCGCGATCGCCGCGTTTTTCCTGTACCTTCGGAGCATGAACGATGATCGTGAGATCGAGCAGTGTGAGGTAAACCGGAACTATGCGGTGCGTCTGCTCAACAAGGTCAAGATCAAATACGTCAATGTCAAAAACGCCGTAGACTATACTTCGGAAAAATACCACGTGAAAAGCTCCCGCGAGCTGCTGACCAAATGGGAAAACTATCAGGACGCGGTGAGAGAGAGGGCGAAGTACCAGGCGAACAGCGAGGATCTCGGGTTCTTCACGGAGCGGCTTGCGAAGCTTCTTCATCAGTACAGGCTGTATGATGAAAGCGTGTGGCTGGCGGATCCGACGGGGCTCATCGATCCGAGAGAACTGGTGGAGATCAAACACAATATGATCGTGCGGCGGCAGAAGCTCCGCGCACGTATCGAATACGGCATGGATAAGATCAGGGCCGAGCAGAAAGAGATCGAAAAGCTTCTGGAGAAAAACCCGGAAGGGCGGGATGAGATCGAAGGGATCTTAAGATCGATCGACCGGATACTTGAGGATACCGATTGAGGAGAATAGGAGGAAATTCGTATGATGTACGCGGATGAAAACGTGATCAAGATCAAACATGAGGTGCTGAGAGAGGTTGCAAAGCACGCCTTCGAAGGAGACCTTGAAACGGCAAGGGATGATATCCCCTACCAGCTGATTCCCGGGCCGACTCCCCAGTTCCGGTGCTGCGTCTATAAAGAACGGGAGATCATCCGGCAGCGTATCAAGATCTGCGAGGGAAAGGCATCGGGGCCGGTTGACGACGGCAACATCATCCAGGTCATCCATGCTGCCTGCGAAGATTGCCCGATCAGCAGCTATACCGTTACGGAAAACTGTCAGAACTGTCTCGGAAAAGCATGTATCAATGCTTGCCAGTTCGGAGCTATTGAGCCGGGACGGGACCGCTCGCACATCGATCCCGCGAAATGCAAGGAATGCGGAAAATGTGCACAGGCGTGTCCTTACAATGCGATCGCTCATTTGAAACGCCCCTGCAAAAATGCATGCCCGGTGGATGCAATCACCTATGATGAGCACGGGATCACGCTGATCGATGAGAAGAAATGCATCCGCTGCGGCCAGTGTATCCACAGCTGCCCGTTCGGAGCCATCAGTATGAAGCGTGCCATCGTTCCGGTGATCGAAGCGCTGAAGGATCCGAAGCAGAAAGTCTATGCTATGGCAGCACCGGCGACGGAGGGACAGTTCGGACCGGAGATCACGATGAACAGCTGGAAGAAAGCGATGATAGAGCTGGGATTTGATGATTTTGTGGAAGTGGGTCTCGGCGGCGATATGACAGCGGCATACGAGGCGGAAGAATGGAGAGAAGCTTATGAGGAAGGCGAGAAAAAGGTAACTTCCTGCTGCCCGGCGTTTGTGAACATGGTGAGGAAGCATTTTCCGGAGCTCAAAGATCACATTTCTACAACAATTTCTCCGATGGCTGGAGTCTCCCGGATGCTGAAGGCAAAGGATCCCGGATGCATTACCGTGTTTATCGGGCCCTGTGTTGCGAAAAAATCGGAGGTTGCGGATCAGAAGATCGAGGGAAACTGTGACTATGCGCTGACATACAGTGAGATCCGGGCGATCATGAGAGCGAAGGGTGTGACTGTCAGGCCGGAGGATTCGAGTTATCAGGAATCCTCTGTATTCGGAAAGCGTTTCGGAAATTCCGGCGGCGTGACGGCGGCGGTGCTCCAGAGCCTCAAGGAATCCTCCCACCCGATCGATGCAAAGGTCTGCATCGCAAACGGAGCGAAGGAGTGTAAAAAGGCACTGCATCTTTTGAAAGCAGGACGCCTTCCGGAGGATTTCATTGAGGGAATGGCCTGCGAGGGCGGATGCGTAGGCGGCCCGAGCGCCTTCAATGACCATATTTCGACAAAGCGGAGCAGGGATGAGCTCATCGCTCAGGCTGATGAACGTACGATCCACGGGAACCTTGGGAACTATCCGATGGACAGCTTTTCCATGCATCGCAATGAGTGACCGGAAAGGAGAAACAGTTGGAACAGCAAAAGAAAGAACCGGATCTGATGGAGGATGTCCGGGTCACGGTGGAAACAGATTCTGGCGAAAATGTGGAATGCAGGATCCTTACGATCTTTTCCGTAACGGAAGACCAGGATTACATCGCACTCATCCCCGTTGACGAAAACGATGATGATGATCCGGACGGAACAGTCTACCTGTACCGCTACTTCGAGGATGAAGAGGGCAATCCGTCCATTGACAACATCGAGTCAGACGAGGAATACTACATGGTCTCGGAAGTATTCGCAGAACTTCCGGAAGAACTATAGTCAGAATGACGTGCTGTTTAAAATAAGTGAACATATGCAGGCGCATCTTTTCAGCGCCGAATCGTGAACGTTTTTAAACAGCAGGTCATTCGGAGAAAATATAGAAAGAAGAGAGACAAGATGGGTAAAGTACGTACAAGATTTGCGCCGAGCCCCACCGGCCGGATGCACGTCGGAAACTTAAGAACAGCATTATACGCCTACCTGATTGCAAAGCACGAGGGCGGCGACTTCATCCTTCGTATCGAGGATACCGATCAGGAACGTTACGTGGAGGGCGCGGTGGATATCATCTACCGGACGCTTTCTGCTACCGGCCTTATTCATGACGAGGGACCCGATAAGGACGGCGGCTGCGGGCCGTATGTCCAGAGTGAGCGCCAGGAAAAGGGTATTTACCTGGAATACGCAAAAAAACTGATTGAGAAAGGCGAGGCATATTATTGTTTCTGCGACCACGAGAGACTGGAATCCTTAAAGCAGACCGTGGCGGGAAAAGAGATCTCGATCTATGACAAGCACTGCCTGTCTCTTTCGAAAGAGGAGATCGAGCAGAACCTTGCGGAAGGGAAGCCCTATGTGATCCGGCAGAATAACCCGCGTACCGGCACGACTTCCTTTGAAGACGAGATCTACGGCACCATTACGGTGGACAACGCGGAACTGGATGACATGATCCTGATCAAGTCCGACGGCTATCCGACATATAATTTTGCGAATGTGGTGGACGATCATCTGATGGGGATCACACATGTGGTGCGTGGGAACGAATACCTTTCATCCTCGCCGAAATATAACCGCCTTTACGAGGCTTTTGGCTGGGAGGTGCCGGTTTATGTGCACTGCCCGCTGATCACGAATGAGGAGCACCAGAAGCTCAGTAAACGGAGCGGCCATTCTTCTTACGAGGATCTGATCGAGCAGGGGTTCCTGACGGATGCGGTGGTCAATTTTGTTGCACTCCTCGGCTGGAGTCCTGAGGACAATGAAGAGATCATGAGCCTTGAACAGCTCATCCGGAAATTCGATTATCATCATATCAACAAGGCACCGGCGGTCTTTGATTTTACAAAGCTCAAATGGATGAACGGCGAGTATATCAAGGCACTTCCGTTTGAGGAATTTTATGAAAAGGCGGAGCCCCTCATCCGGGAGGTTGTGACGCGCGACATTGATATCAGAAAGATCGCAGAGATGGTGAAAACGAGGATCGAGACATATCCAGAGATCAGGGATCACGTGGATTTCTTTGAATGTGTGCCGGAATATGACGTTTCCATGTATGCGCACAAAAAGATGAAGACAACACCGGAGTCATCACTTTCCGTGTTAAAAGAGCTCCTTCCCGTGTTGGAGGTGCAGGAGGATTTCGGGAATGACGCACTTTATGCGATGCTGACGGCTTTTGCTGCAGAAAAAGAGTTCAAGAACGGCTATGTGCTCTGGCCTCTTAGAACCGCTGTTTCCGGAAAACAGAATACTCCGGGCGGCGCGACGGAGCTGATGGCGCTTCTTGGGAAAGAGGAATCATTAAAACGGATCCGTGCCGCGATCGAAAAGCTGGAAAGAGATATCAAAAAGCAGGATAGTGTTAATGCTTGATGAGTCACAGCTTCGGGCGGCTTCTCTCGGTGATGGACCGCACATGGTGCTGGCAGGGCCGGGAAGCGGCAAAACCACCGTCATAACAGAACGTGTATGTTATCTGATCAAAGAAATGGGGGTCTCGCCGGGTGAGATCCTCGTTGTTACGTTTACGAAAGCGGCTGCGGGAGAGATGCGGAGCCGTTTTCTCAGGAAGATCGGAACGGATCATTCCGCTGTGACATTCGGAACGTTTCACGCGGTGTTCTTCCAGATCCTGAAAAATGCGTATCATCTTGATGGCCGTAATATTCTGAAAGATGAGATGCGCTTTGCCATGGTACGGGATCTGGTGAGGGCAAAGAGACTCTCCTTTGAGGATGAAAACGAATTTGTCGGAAATCTCCTGCAGGAGATCGGACTTATCAAAAACAACGGGATCGATCTATCCCATTACTTTTCTTCAAACTGCAGTGCGGAAGTTTTTCGTGCCATATTTACGGGGTATGAGGAGGAAAAACAAAGGCGGCGGCTTTTTGATTTTGACGACATGCTTTCGGAAACGTACCGGCTTCTCCTCGCCAGAGACGATATTCTTTCGGCCTGGCGCGGGAAATTCCGCTACATTCTGATCGATGAATTTCAGGACATCAACCGGATCCAGTATGAGGTGATGAAGCTCCTTGCCGCTCCGCTGAACAATCTTTTCATTGTGGGGGATGACGATCAGTCCATCTATCGATTTCGTGGCGCGAAGCCGGAGATCATGCTGCATTTTCCGAAGGATTTTGAAGGGGCGGACAGTGTACTGCTCAGAATGAATTACCGCTGCCCCGGGAATGTGGTTGCAGCGGCGTCAAATCTCATCCGGCACAACAAAAATCGCTTTGAAAAGGATCTTGAGTCAAGCAGGGGCGCAGGGGAAGAGGTTCGTTACATCATGTTCCCGGAGGCAAAAGAGGAATACGATCTTATTGCCAGAGAGATCCTTGATGCAACGCAGAAAAAGAAGTATTCAAAGAAGGAGATTGCGCTTCTTTTCCGGACGAATCGTGGAGAACGGCGGATGATCGAAACACTGATGCAGCTGAATATCCCCTTTCGTGCGGCAGATGTGCTCCCGAATCTGTATGAGCACTGGATCGCAAAGGATCTTTTTGCATATTTTGAACTGGCCGGAGGGAGCAACAGGAGAGAAGATCTCCTTCGTATCATGAACCGCCCGAAGCGTTATCTTTCAAGGGATCTGCTGACCGAAGAAACCTTCGCTTTTGATGTGCTGGAAAAAGAGCTTGAGGAAAAACCCTGGATCTTAGAGCGCCTTTATGATCTTGAGAAAGAGCTCCGGGTTCTTTCCGGCATGAATCCTTTTGCCGGGATCAATTATATACGGCGGGGCATCGGCTATGACGAATTCATTCCAGAATACGCGGAATACAGAGGGATCCGTTCGGAAGAGCTTTTTGACACATTGGACGAGCTTCAGGAGGCGGGAAAAGGATTCCGGACATTTTCCGACTTCAAGGAGCATATCGCGGAATATACGAAGGAACTTGCGCGGCAGAGCCGGGAGCGGGAGAGAAATGTGGATGCAGTGAATCTCTGTACACTTCACAGCGCGAAAGGGCTGGAATATGACTGTGTCTATCTGGTGGATGTGAACGAGGGCGTCATGCCGTACCATAAAGCCGTGCTTCCGGAGGATCTGGAAGAGGAGCGCCGCATGGTGTACGTCGGAATGACGCGCGCGAAAAAGCGCCTGACGATGTGTTCTGTCAAAACTCCCGGCGGAAAAGGGAGCGTTCCGTCTGCCTATATAAAGGAGTGTCAGGCGATTCCGGGGAAAAAGCAAGATTTTCAAGGTAAACGCAACATCGTAGAAAAGTAAAGCAAAGCCGCTCAGATACGTCATTTTTGGCGATATCTGGGCGGCTATTTTCGCATAAATAACAACCTTTGAACGGCTTTTTGAACGATTTTTATATGTTT
>JAZOTN010000039.1:0-24939 GCA_045657665.1 Lachnospiraceae bacterium
TAACGCCGGTTTTCCATTCAAGGGCTTGCGAAGCAAGGCTTCCTTTTTAAGCGGAGATGTAGTAAGATCAGAAGATCAAGATCTTATCATAGAGCAGGGAAAGTCTTTTCTGCATTTTCCGAGTACAATTTTACGCGGCCATTTTTATTCGAAATCATTTACAGTTCTTCTTTGGATATGATACCATCAAAGTGTATTATGATAATGGGCAGACGGAAGTTAATAAAATTCTATCATCAGTATTAAATGCCCTGTTAGATAATGTTGAGTTTAAGAGAGTACTGCCAAGGGATTATAGATTGTTTCAGGTGGCAGATTTCATATGTACATTGACACTTGTGAGATTGAAGATGGAGAATAGAGAAATGTCTCGATCTGAAATTTCTTTCTTTGAAAATGAACGTACACTAAAGAAACAGTATTTGAAGCATTTAGATAAAAAGGAATTGAGGTAGTAAAACATAACTCTGAGGAATTTGATTTCAGTAAAGCAGAAAAGAATCCTGAAAAACCTCTTGACAAATAAAACATAAACGATTAAAGTACAAAACTATAAAAGACAAAGGCGTCTTGGAGATAAGCTCCGGGGCGCCTTTTCTCTTTTTTACCTGAATTCGGGACAGGAGGTGCAGTCAACAATGTGTTCCATTCTGGGATTTTGCGGAAAGGATACAAATGAAGAGACAATAACCGAGGCTCTTTCGAAAACAAAATCGAGAGGACCGGATGATACGAGAATCATCAACACCGGAAACGGCTGGCTCGGCTTTAACAGGCTTTCCATCATGGGACTGACAACAGAGGGCATGCAGCCCTTTGCATATGGAGAGAAAAAAACGCTTCCGGTCACCGCGGATGCCAAAGACGGCTCAGTAGCGGCAGTTCCGGAGGGGAGCGAGATCGTACTCGTCTGCAACGGAGAGATCTACGGATTCCGTCCTGTTAAGAAAGAGCTGGAGAAAAAGGGATATTCCTTCCGGAGTGATTCCGACTGCGAGATCCTGCCGGCTCTTTACAGGGAAAAGGGAACCGAAATGTTCCGGATGCTCGACGCCGAATATGCCATGGTGATGTATGACGAAAAGGAAAACTCTTACATCGCCGCCAGAGATCCGATAGGCATACGGCCGCTCTATTACGGGACTACGACAAGCGGAACCTACGTATTCGCCTCCGAGCCGAAGAACCTCATTTCGCTGGTGGATAAAGTAAAGCCGTTCCCGCCGGGACACTATTTCAAAGACGGCACCTTCACCTGCTATCGTGATATGTCAGATGTACCGACTTATCACATGGATGATACAGATACCGTAACGGAAAAGATCCATGATCTCCTGATCAACGGTGTCAAAAAGCGACTCGACTCCGATACTCCGGTAGGCTTTCTCCTTTCAGGCGGACTTGATTCCTCTCTCGTCTGCGGAATCGCGGCGAAGGGATCGGAAAAGCCTCTGGAAACCTGGGCGATCGGAATGGAATCGGATGCCATTGATCTCAAATATGCACGGGAAGTTGTGGAATACATCCATTCGAATCATCATGAGGTGATCATTTCAGAGCAGGATGTCATTGATGCTCTGGATCCCGTGATCAAGGCTCTCGGTACCTACGATATCACAACGATCCGCGCCTCGATCGGCATGTATCTCCTCTGTAAGGCGATCCATGAAAAATCCGATCTCCGCGTGATCCTGACCGGTGAGATCTCCGATGAGATCTTCGGCTACAAATATACGGATTTCGCGCCGGATGCCGGTGCATTCCAGAAAGAAGCGGAAAAAAGGATCCGTGAGATCCATATGTACGATGTGCTCCGGGCGGACCGATGCATCAGCGTCAACTCTCTGGAAGCGCGCGTACCGTTCGGGGACCTCGATTTCGTGGAATACTGTATGTCGATCGATCCGGAAAAGAAGATGAACCATTACGGTAAAGGAAAATATCTTCTCCGGAAGGCTTTCGAAAAAGACGCATTCATCCCGGACAGCATCCTGTGGAGAGAAAAAGCAGCGTTTTCCGATGCTGTTGGGCATTCCCTGAAAGATGACCTGGCGGCCTTTGCGGAGAAATCCTATACCGATGAGGAATATGAAGAAAAGCGGATGCACTTTGAACATGCCAGACCGTTCACCAAGGAATCGCTTCTGTACCGTGAGATCTTTGAAAAATACTATCCCGGGCAGTCGGAAATGGTAGCGGACTTCTGGATGCCGAACAAAAACTGGGATGGCTGCAATGTAAACGATCCGAGTGCAAGAGTGTTATCCAATTACGGAGACAGCGGAAAATAAACGGCCGACATACGGTCGCTGAGTACTCATAACAAAGGAGGAAAACCCATGGAAACAAAAACAGTACCGGAGTATTTCGGAAGCCAGGTGTTTAACGACAAGGTAATGAAGGAAAGACTCCCAAAGGATGTCTACAAAGCCCTTCATAAGACGATTGACGAAGGACTGCATTTGCAGATGGATCTTGCAAATGTTCTCGCTGAAGCCATGAAAAATTGGGCGGTGGAAAAAGGTGCGACGCATTTCACTCACTGGTTCCAGCCCATGACCGGAGTAACCGCGGAAAAGCATGACGGGTTCATTTCTCCGGAACCGGACGGCGGCGTGATCATGGAGTTTTCCGGAAAAGAGCTCGTGAAGGGCGAGCCGGACGCATCCAGCTTCCCCTCCGGCGGACTTCGCGCCACATTTGAAGCAAGAGGCTATACGGACTGGGATCCGACATCCTACGCCTTTATCAAGGATGATACGCTCTGCATACCGACCGCGTTCTGCTCCTACAGCGGCGAAGCACTTGATAAGAAAACTCCTCTTCTTCGCTCGATGCAGGCGCTGGACAAGCAGGCAATGAGGATCTTAAAGCTCTTCGGCAATACTGATGCAAGGCGAGTTATCACGACTGTCGGACCGGAGCAGGAATACTTCCTGATCGATATGGAAATGTATAAGAAGAGACCGGATCTGATCTATACCGGACGGACACTGTTCGGTTCAAGGCCTCCCAAGGGACAGGAGCTCGACGATCATTACTTCGGGCAGATTAAACCGAGAATCAAGGCGTTTATGGCGGATCTCGACAAGGAACTCTGGAAGCTCGGAATCTATGCCAAGACCGAGCATAATGAGGTCGCACCCGCACAGCATGAGCTCGCACCGGTATTTTCCACAACGAATATCGCGACAGACCATAACCAGCTTACGATGGAGCTAATGAAGACGGTTGCAAACCGCCACGGAATGGCTTGCCTTCTGCATGAAAAACCGTTTGCGGGTGTCAACGGCTCCGGAAAGCATAACAACTGGTCCATTTCGACAGACACCGGAGTAAACCTTCTTGAGCCGGGCGCAACACCGTCACAGAACGCGCAGTTCCTGCTGTTCCTGGTGGCGGTCATCAAAGCGGTGGATGAATATCAGGGACTGCTCCGTATGTCGGTTGCCAGCGCCGGGAATGATCACAGGCTCGGTGCGAACGAGGCACCACCGGCAATCATGTCCGTTTTTGTCGGTGAGGAGCTGGAAGAGGTCTTGAAGTCAATTGAGAACGGCACCGACTATCATGATGAAAAGAAAAGCATGATGAACATCGGCGCAGCCGTACTGCCGCATATTCCGAAGGATAAGACCGATCGGAACCGTACTTCTCCTTTTGCTTTTACCGGGAATAAATTCGAGTTCCGCAGCGTCGGTTCGGAGGATTCGATCGCAGGGTGTAATATCGTATTGAATACGATCGTTGCGGATGTACTTTCCGGATTTGCAGAAACACTGGAGCAGGCAAAGGATTTCGATGAGGCTCTTTCAAAGCTGATCCGTGAAGAAATCATCGCCCATAAGAGAATCTTATTTAACGGTAACGGATACGGTGAGGACTGGATCAAAGAAGCCGAAAAACGCGGACTCTTGAATCTCCGCTCTACTCCGGAAGCTCTGGAACAGTTTTCCGTTCAAAAGAACCGGGAGGTCTTTATCCGGCAGGGCGTTTACACGGAAACGGAAATTACCGCACGTCAGGAGATCCTTTACGAAACCTATTATAAAACCATCAATATAGAGGCACAGACACTGTCCATGATGGCAAGACGTAATATCCTCGGTGCAGCCTTCCGCTACCAGAAGGAGCTTGCGGATACGATTATATCAAAGAAGCAGGCAGGAGGAACAGTCTCCACAGTTCCTGAAGAAACGCGTCTTTCAGCAATGGCAGAGTTTACCGCGAAGCTGACAGAAGGACTCGAGGAACTCTCAAAGGATATGGAAAAAGAGGATGAGATCAGTGACGCAAAGACACTCGCTTTTTACCATAAGGATACCATTGCTCCTGCAATGCACCGTGTACGGGAAGCCGTGGATGAAATGGAACGGATCGTGCCGCTTGACATTTGGCCCTATCCGACCTATGGGCAGATCCTTTACTCGGTAAGATAGAGGTCAAATAATTAAATTTATATTATATTTTTAAAACCAAAGGCGGTTTTCCCACAAGGGAGAGCTGCCTTTTTTTAAGGAGGTAAAGTTATGACAGAGGAGATTATGAAAGCAATGGACGGACAGGTATTTGCAGTATGGTTCCTGATCGGTGCCGCGCTCGTGTTCTGGATGCAGGCAGGATTTGCCATGTGCGAATCCGGCTTTACGAGAGCAAAGAACGCAGGCAACATCATCATGAAGAACCTGATGGATTTTTGTATCGGAACAGTCATGTGGTTTTTGATCGGTTCATCACTGATGCTCGGAGAAAACGTTTTGCACGGGTTCGCAGGTGGTTTCAGCTTTGACGTTTTTTCCGATTACGGTCACTTTGACTATTCGGCCTTCGTATTTAACCTGGTGTTCTGTGCAACGACGGCAACTATTGTTTCCGGCGCCATGGCAGAGCGGACAAAGTTTTCCAGCTACTGCATCTATTCCGCAGTGATTTCCGCCATCATCTATCCGATCGAGGCTCACTGGACCTGGGGCGGCGGCTTCCTCGCACAGTGGGGCTTCCATGATTACGCAGGTTCCAACTGCATCCATATGGTCGGCGGTATCTGCGCCCTGATCGGTGCATGGATGTTAGGACCGAGGATCGGTAAATATGAAAAAGACAAACACGGCAAAGTAAAGAAAGTCAATGCATTCCCGGGACACAACCTGGTCATCGCGGCACTCGGTGTATTCATTCTCTGGCTTGGATGGTACGGCTTCAACGGGGCTGCAGCAACGGATGTTCCAACCCTCGGTTCTGTTTTCCTGACCACAACGGTGGCACCTGCCGTAGCAACTGTTGTATGTTTGATCTTCACTTGGGCGAAATACGGGAAACCCGATGTATCCATGTGTCTCAACGCATCCCTTGCCGGACTTGTTGCGATTACGGCTCCCTGTGATGTAACGGACTGCGTAGGTGCGGCCATTATCGGAGGTGTATCCGGAATCCTGGTCGTCTTCGGCGTATGGCTGAATGATTACATTACTCATGTGGATGATCCTGTCGGTGCAGTGGCAGTACATATGATCAACGGAATCTGGGGTACGATCGCAGTCGGTCTTTTCGCAACCGAAACAGCTCCCGGATTTGCAGTTGCCGGTATTCAGGAGGGAGTCTTCTACGGCGGAGGATTCACCCAGCTTATCAAGCAGCTTGGAGGAATCGGTGTTACCGCCCTCTGGACGGTCGTTACGATCACGATCACTTTCTTCATCATCAAGAAGACCGTCGGCCTCCGCGTTTCCGAGGAGGAAGAGATCATCGGTCTCGATGCAACGGAGCACGGTCTGTCATCTGCGTATGCCGGCTTCTCCATTATGGATATGAGCAATACCATGAATGTAAATGAAAACACGGATCTCGGCGTGGATGATTATGATAAGGCAAGCGAAGCGATGAAGAACGCTTCCGTCCCGGTGGAGAACAATGTCGTTGCCATGAAGGGAACCAGTCTCGACACAGGCATCAACAAGGTTGTTATCATTACAAAGCTCTCACAGTATGACAAGATCAAGAGAGCACTGAACGACCTCGGTGTCACGGGTATCACGGTAACACAGGTAACCGGCTGCGGTATCCAGAAGGGTGCCGGCCAGATGTACCGTGGTGTTGAGATGGATATGACCCTTCTTCCAAAGATCAAACTGGAAGTGGTCGTCAGCAGCATCCCCGTGGACAAGGTCATCGAGACCGCAAAGAAAACGCTCTACACCGGAAAGATCGGCGATGGAAAGATCTTTGTCTATCCTGTCAGTAAGGTGGTCAAGATCCGTACCGGTGAAACGGATTTCGCCGCTCTTGCGGATGTGGAATAAACTCCAAGAAAATGGAAAAGGGACTGCCGCGTGCAGTCCCTTTTCTATTTCGTTTATGATAGTCTTTTTCTTTAAATGTCCTTAGCTTTATTCATCAAACGAATGATCTTCCGTGTACTCACTGATCTTTCTGCAGGTATCCAGATAATCACTGGTCAGCGTACGGATACGATTGGAAAGGTGCCGCATCATCAGAAGCACGGTAGAAGGTGATTTTTTGAACAATTCGTCCAAATCCTCTTCGCCGATAGCATCCAGCCTCGTGTTCTCATCCATGGAAACCGCCGTGGTGCTGCGGGGAACTCTTGCAAGCATACCGATCTCCCCGAAAAAATCTCCTGCAGCAAGTCTTGTCAGACGTTTTTGTCGTTCCGTACCGTAATCCGTGTAAATCCCAACAGAGCCGGATACCACATAATAGATATAGGATCCGCCCTCGCCCTGACGGAAAATGATCTCCCCGTTCTTTAAGGTCAGCTCTCTCACGCTTTCATCGGAAAGCTCTCTTGTACGCTCACGGCGTTTCTCCGCGCTCTCCTTTGACAGAGCCTCCTCATAAGGATTCTTTTTTGCAAAGCGCTTCAGTTTTTTGATCTTTGCTTTGAAAGAGGATTCCTTTTTCTCTTCGGCTCCCTGCTCCAGAGAATGAAGAATGTCGGCAGCATCGTCATAGTCCTTCGTCAGCTCCACAAGGCGCTCTCCCATTTTCAGCATGATCTCCTTGACCCGGGAGGGATCCTCCTTGAAGTAGGCGCTGAGTTCTTCACTCACGATCTCGCGGCATGTAAGGCCGTTCTCTCCCGCAACCACGGTTGCAGATCTCGGCCATGCTTCCAGGATTGCCATCTCTCCGAAATTCGATCCCGCCGTCAGCTCCGTCAGCTTTTTCTCCTGCTCCTCCCCGTAGGAAGCATAGACAAGTGCACTTCCCTCAAGGATATGATACATTGAATGGCCGAGTGACATTTCCTTAAAAACAACTTCGCCTTTTTCGAATGTTCTGACTGACATGAGTTGCTCCTCCTTTTATTTATACTCGGGATAGTTTTTGGGATATTCTTCAATTTCCAGTGCGTACCGTACTTCCTTCTCCAGGAGTTCCTCCGAAAGATCCGCGGGAAAAGCCGCAATCTCTTCCATGATACCAGCATCGGCATATTTCGGATCTTCGATCGCACTGATCAGGATATAATCGCGTCCGTCCATGTCTCCCTGATCCATTCGGAAATATCCGTCCCGATACCGGTATGTTGCCCGATTGTGCAGTATCTCCTGACTCTTTGTCGAAACAGGTTCTGCCCCGTACTTTACGAGCATCTTCTCCACATAGGAAAGCTGCTTTTCAAGAGCTCCCTCTTCCATCCTGTTCTCACTCATTGTTTTTGCCCTCCTCCAGGTTCCGGATTCTCTTCGCTTCCGCCATCAGCTTCTCTGCCCACTCAGGATCCGGCTCATACACCTTCCAGGTATGAAACCCGTAAATCTTTCCGTTCTCGTGGATCGCATCCTCATCATCCACATGGAGGGAAATGCGGTAGAAATTGGGCATCTTTTGGGGCAGAGGTCTGTCCTGGTTTCTCTGCACCTCCTTGAGGTGCCTGTCACCGTTCACGATCTGATCGAATTTCACGCCATAGTGGCGGAACAGGTTCCGGATATAAATCTCCGCACGGAAAGATGACGTATACACCCATACCTCAAAACCCTCTGCCTGAAGGTCATGGATCAGCTTCACGGTTCCTTTCCTGAGACGTTCCGGAAAAAGACGATTGAGCGGAAAACGAAGCGGCGGCTCCGTCTCATAATCATCCGGCGAAACAAACAGCACCTCGTCCAGATCAAACGATATTTTCACCCTTTACCACTCCTTCAATGGATGGAAAGAAGCCGCCCGTTTCCGCTTGCAATCAGATACTCCTTCAGCTTGATGAGAGCCTTCTGGCGAAGCCCTTTGACCTGGCCGTAAGTCAGATCCATCATCGGGCATACTTCCTTCAGTGTATATTTTTCGTAATATGTGAGTACGATGATATCCCTCTCCTGTTCGGAAAGCGATGACAACGCTTCCGCGAGTTCATCGAGTGTTTCTTTCTCATAGATCTCCGCAAAAGGATCCTCCTCGGAAAGAATGTCTTCCGGAAGCTCCGAGCTTATGTGTCGGGTACGAAAATAATCGGTAAGGCGGTTCTTCGTGATCGTATAGATCCACGTGGAAAGAGAAGCCTTCTCCGGATTATAGGAATCAAGGCCTCTCACCACTTTTTCAAATATTTCGGAATGTAAATCTTCGGCATCCTCGGGATTCTGGATCTGGCAACGGATATAGCCGCGTATGCGGTCCGAGTATTCCTTGTAGATTTCTTCCGCAGTAGGAACGTTTTTCATTTTTCGGGTATCAGCTTCAGAAATGATCTCATTTCAATCTGTCTTCCTTCTCCTGCTCTATCCAAAGCCTCCCGCTTTGACCACACGGCGGTCCTGCAGCGCTCACAAGTCCAAGCTCATCTTCGGAAAGCATCCTTCGTTCTTCCGTGATCGAATACTTTTTTTCAACCTCGGAAATGACGGAAGCAAGATTAGAATTGTTTTCAAACTTCTGATAGTCGAATAATCTGTTCAGCAGTTTTTCCATTGCCCATTCTCCATTCAAATCCTACACTATTTTACCATAAGAGAATTCAAGATGCGAAACTTTTTTTATCTCCTGTCATAGATGTATACGAACGACTTTCGTCCGGGGCAACAGAAATGACGATTTTTTTGATTTTTCGTTGTATTTTTTTCACTGCTTCCCGGTTTCATCCTTCACGGGTTCCTTGTGAAGTCTTATGTTGCGCGCTCTCACAAAAACACTGGACACCATCTCCAGTCCCAGGATACGCACATGGAAAGCGAAATGTTCGAATGGGTCGAACAGCAGCAGAACCGCCAAAAAAATGGATATCCCTGCAAAGATCACTCCCAGAACCGGGAAGTGCTTTTTCTCAAAAGCTTCCGTGATCTCTCCTGCTACTTCATACAGAGAAGACATTGCCCAGATCGCGCCGATCGCGCCGATGGCATTTGCGTTATGAAACACTGTCGCGCTTCCGAGCACAAAATCAATCACGATATCTCCGGGTTTTTCCTTTGTCTCGCCTTTATACCTGCATACAGCAACAATCCCGACAATTCCCTTAATGATCAATCCTATCCCGAGCATATAAGGCGTGAGGTCCTGAAATGTCTCGGGAAAGATGATCAGCAGGACACCCATGATCCCAAAGAGAAGGGCGATCCATTTGTTTTGAAGTCCGATGATTATTTTTTTCATATTTTATCAGGGTGTATAAGGTTCGTATGCAAAGACGATGCAGCCATCGCTGTCCAGGTAAAGAACCATGAGGCGGCTTTCTCCACCTTTGTCCATATAGTCATTGAAGCCCGACTCATCCACATACTGCTGGAAGGGATTATCCGGATACTGGATGTAAAACCCGCAGCCATCTTCAACGGAATACTCATCATAATTGCCGTCAAAACCGCCGATGGCATAGTCGTTCGTCACATCATCGGGATCGATATTGTATTCCTTCAGCTTTTCGGTATCATCACC
This sequence comes from Lachnospiraceae bacterium, assembly GCA_045657665.1. GTDB lineage: Bacteria > Bacillota > Clostridia > Lachnospirales > Lachnospiraceae > RUG12461. The sequence continues at coordinate 9,895 of JAZOTN010000039.1, forward strand.
GCCGATCATCTCCACCTTCTCTGCCTGGAGGGTTCCGGATGACTTGCCCTTCGTCACCTCTGCGTAAAACTGCTCATCCGCAGTCACATCCGATGCGGAAGAAAGATGATCCGGCGAACCTGTAAGAGACAGGGAAGTAAGGTAAAAATCTGCCGCTTCTCCGGTCATCAGGTCGCCATCGGGATCATATCCAACCGCATACATAAATGCCTTTCCGTTTCCGGGCTCATAACCGTCCACTTTCATCACGCGGGCTGTCCAGTTCATGGTGTCCTCATTGCTTCCCTCTGTCCAACTGACCTGGATGCATCTCTGTCCGCTGAGATAGGTCTTCACATCCTGATTCGAATCCGTGTCCAGTGTCAGGCAGTACAAATTCTCAGGATCTTCATTTCCGTCCATCTCCTTTATGCAGGCCTTTGCAAGCCCTTCCGGATCTGTATAGATGCTCATGTCATCCGCTACAGGAAAGCAAAAATTAACCACCCTGTACATTCCGGAAGGATCTCCGTCTTCATAGCGGTAAGTGCCGTCTTCGTTCAGATCCGTTTTCTGCGAAACCAGTCCCGGGAAATGAGCACGGTTCATGATAAAGGTCTTGTTCTGATCCGAGGCATTTCCGGAGAAGAACCACGCATCATCTGTCTGGTTATAAAGTCCACAGAAGGGAAGCTCTGCCGGCAGATCCTCATAATAATCCCCGTCGTCCCCGAGATAGGCAGAGAAATTAAGCGGAGTGATCGATGTCAGATAGTCTTCAGACACATCTTCAATAGGCGTTCCGGGAAGATAAACAATGAGGCTGTCCACACCGCTGAGACCCGCAGGCTCCTCGTAGCAATATCTTATTCCGTCCTCGATCTCCTCTGTTCCGGGCTCCTTCTGATACGTCATTTCTCCAAGCTCCAGCTCATACACATAGTCGGACACCTTTGTGTAGCCTGTAAACTGTCCGGTGAAATTGCACGTGTAGACCGTTCCCCCTTCTTCATAGCCGGGACCGGTCGTTCCCATATCAGAATCGCTGTAATCCCCTTTGAAGTTGCCGTCCGGAGACACGGTAAAAGTCGTCTGCCATGCGCCGGCACCGCTGGTATAGATATACTCCCAATCAGAGAGCTCCTTGTAAAGCCCATCGTCTCCGGAAGAAACATTTGCTTCCGCAGTTTCCGTTTCAGCCGTATCATCCTGAGCTTCTGTCTCTGCATCAGAATTTGCTTCTGTCTCCGGAGCAGCGGTCTCTGTTGCAGGCGCTGCGCTCTGTCCTTTAGCAGCGGATCCGCAACCCGCTGTTCCTGCCAGTACTCCTGCGAGCAGCAAAGCCTCTGCTCCCATGATCAATCGATTCTTTTTCATAATGACCTCCCTTAAATCAACTATCTTTTCAACACCCGGATCAAAACATAAGAGCGGGTGCATCTCCCGATTTCTGTCAAAAAATGATAACCTCCGGTTCGCCGGTAAAGGTGTAGAAAGTGGCTACCGCATTTTTGATGCAGAGTATCTCAGTATTGTCATCATCTGCACTGTACATCGACTTAAGAGAAGGCATTTTATCCAACATCTTCACCTTAAGCTCACGCCTGTTGTCCTCAACAAGCTCTCCGGAAACCCGAAGCCAGGTGCCTTCCATAAATGCACAGATCTCAAAATTCGGATTCTCCGCGATCTGTTTCGAAACATTCTTTTCTTTCCCTGTCTGGATGTACAGCTTTTCGTCATCAAGAAGAATCGTTCCGAAAGGTCTGACTCTGGGCTTGTTTCCTTCTACCGTCGCCAGATAATATGTTTTGGCATCGTTGAGGAAGTAGTATACCTTCTCAACCCCGGTCGCGTGTTCCCGCTTTTCCAGATCAAGAAGCAGAGCTTCCGCATAATGATTAAAGTGATCGGCAAGATCTGTAATGGAGATACCAAGCTCACTGTTCAAATGCTCTTCTGCCACCAGGAGCTTCGCCACCTTTACACCGAGATTAATAAACCCAAGCTCAATCTCTCCTCCGAAGGCAATCACTCTCTCCTCATAATTGTCATCGACAAGGCATACCATATCCGGAATACCATTTCCGTCCGTATCATGCAGATACAGGTTATATCCGCCGTCCCCACTGAGGTCAAACGCGATGGTATTGATCTTTCTCCCCAGGCGGTCACTCATAAAAGCCACATCCGCTTTTCCGTCTCCGTTCAGATCAAGAGCGATCTCTCTCCATCCGCTCTTTACGAGCATCTTGCTAAGTTCCGGATCATCTTTGATCCGCCTCTTTGCTTCTCCGATACTGATTCTTTTGATCTCCATACAAACCTCCTGCTTTTTTCATATGATTCATCCGATTTTGCGCATCCAGCAGACCGGCAGTTTTCTTCCCTTCCAGCGGTACCTGGATCCCACGTTTTCAAAACCGTTGGCTTGAAAAAAGGCATCCGCTGCTCCGGCTCCTGCGGGAAATGTAAAAATCCTTTTGACCCCGCTTTTTTTCAGGATGGACAGAATGCCGGAAAGGAGCGTACGTCCGACGCCCCTTTTTCGTTCTTCTATTTCCACATAAAGATAATATAGTCCCGCCTCCGTATGTCCCTTTTCCACATTTCCTATACAAAACTGCGCCATGCCGACGAGTCTTTTTGCATCGTCTATTGCGCCGATGGTGAAAAAACCATCCTCTCCCGTGTTGCGGATCACATCCGGCGGAATCCGTCCGGCGAAAAAATCAATATCATTCTTTTCAAGCGTGACCGTATCGATCCTCATGGATTCTCCTTTTAGTTATTCTTCCCGGAATGATCTCCTTTTGAATTTCCTTCATCTTCCGGATTCCCTTCCGTCATCTCCTCGAGGTACTCCAGGAATCCTCTCCTCAGTTCCTTCGCATCCATATTGACGATCGCTTCTTTTTCACTCCCGCTCAGCTTCTGGATCCCTTCTTTCAGGGCGACACTGTATTCAGGGGGCGCCTGGGGAACAAAAAGCATGGCACCTTTGATGGTGCGCTGGCAGAGCGCACGTCTTCTTTCCGCGAGGGAAGCGGTCTCCGTCTCCGCGTGATGATTCAGATAAAACGTCATGCTGACCATCAGCTCCTGAAAAAGCTCCACCTTTCCCGCCTCAGCGAGATCCGGCTGCAGAAGCGCTCGGGAAAGCTTCAGGATCGGCTGATAATAGGCAGAAGCATTCTCTTTGTCACGGATAATGACCTCCAGCTGCTTTGTCATTTCCGGAGAAAAAGGAGTTGCCGCCTGGTTGGTCTTTTCTTTTAAGGTTTCCGGCATATTTTCCGCCACCTTCTCACGGACCTGCTGCAGATCGCTCTTCGACTGCTGTTGCTGCTGCTGTGCCTGCTCCATCATCGCTTTCTGAAGGAGCGGATTCATCTGCTGCTGTTGCTGCTCCTCCACGTGAAACTCCGTAACCTGTCTCTTTTGTAATTCTTCATACTGTTCCATGCTCAACCCCCCTTTTCTTTTCCGATGTTATGTCCATTTTAATCGAGAATTCGCAAATTCTCAAGCTTATAACTTATTTCCTCTCAAATAACAATGGGAGCAGCATACGATCAATCATATGTGCGCTGCTCCCGATTATTGTCATAACAGAAAACAATCATTAAATTGTATAGAACCATGACTCATCCATTTCAATTTCTTTTCTCTCAACCGGATGTCCTGAGTCATAGTTAAACGTAAGCTCCTGACTTTTGACACTTACACGTGCCCCTTCCGGTATGGATGAGGTTATAAAAGCATTTCCGCCTACCACTACATCCTTTCCCACTACTGTATCTCCGCCAAGAATCGAAGCGCCGGAATATATGGTCACATTATCCGAAATAGTCGGATGACGTTTCACCTTTTTCAGGCTTTGTCCTCCTCTGGTAGATAACGCTCCCAAGGTCACTCCCTGGTAGATCTTCACGTTATCTCCGATCACCGTTGTTTCCCCGATGACTACCCCGGTTCCATGATCAATAAAAAAATATTTTCCGATTGTTGTTCCCGGGTGGATATCGATCCCGGTGATACTATGAGCATGCTCGGTCATGATACGGGGGATCATCGGAACATCAAGCAAATACAACTCATGCGCGATACGATTTGTCATTGTTGCATACAGACCCGGATAGGTACATATGATCTCATCCGTGTTATATGCTGCCGGATCCCCGTCAAAAGCTGCCTGTACATCTGTTTCGATATACTCCCTGATCTCAGGTATCTTTTCCAGAAAACGAAAGGTAATACTGTCCGCAGCAAGTGTTATAGCTTCCGGGTCGGCATGCTCGTATTGCGGTGAATACTTAAGCACTATAGCCAGCTGAGCCTTAAGATTATAGATCACGTCTTCGAGAAGGACAGCGATACTGTTTTTGACGGTATATGTCTTGAAGGCACTGTTCCTGTGATACCCCGGATATATGATCTTTTGCAGTTTTTCCAAAATATCAATAACCCTGGCACGATCGGGATGCTCAAAAATCTTGATCTGATCGATAACCTTTTTCCCCTGATAATCCTCAATATACAGGTTTATCAGGTTCTCTATCTTTTTTTCCATGTCCTGGGCCATGATCTGTCACTCCCCGACCTTTTTTATGTACAGTTCAAATGTTCCGTCGCCGTTATCGTCAAGGCGCAGAACCTCATGGCCTTCTTCCTTCACACTTCTCGGGACATTTTGAACCGGCTCGCCATCGTTAAGATGAACCTGAAGTATCTGACCCTCGTCCAGTTCCTCAAGTGCCACTTTTGTCTTAACAAACGTCACCGGGCAGTTTACATCGGTTATATCAACTGTATCATCAACGTTAAAATCAAGATCCGCCATTTGTTCTCCTCCTGTTTATATAATCACCAGTTCTTCTTTTCTTACGATCTTTTCACCGTCCTGCGATTCGATATGAAACGCATTCAGAACAGGCTTGCCTTCTTCCATCAGAGATAAAATGAGATAACTTGCCTTGCTGTCATTTGCAAGCTTTTTGTCTTCCTCGGACGGCCGTGAAGGAGTTTCCGGATGCGAATGCCAGTTACCGAGCGGTTTCAATCCGTTCGCACGCATATCCTTTATGGCTGCAAGCTGCTCTTTCGGATCGATCGTAAAGTGCTCATTTGTATGATCTGTATTCGTAAGGATATATACCTTATGTATGACACGGATATCGTAATCCCTGTCCTCTCCGGCGACCAACCCGCATGCCTCCTCCGGACTGACCGAAAGGGCATGTTCATATATCCTGTTAAAATCTTCCTGTTTGATCGTTATTTTCATTTCAAATCGCATGCTTTCTGTTCATAATCTATCAATTCGGTGATTGTCGGTGTGTCCGAGCATACCGCACAACCTTTACCACGAGGCGGAAGCTTGATCTTGTGAAACTCCATCTTGATCGCATCATATGTAAGCAGATAACCGACAAGAAGATCTCCAACACCTGTTATGTACTTAATAGCTTCCATCGCCTGAAGCGATCCGATAATACCGCCCATCGCACCTATAACGCCAGCCTGTTTGCACGTCGGTACCGCATCCTTCGGCGGTGGATCCTTAAAGATACATCGGTAGCACGGTCCCTCGCCCGGGATTATCGTCGTGAGCTGTCCCTTGAACCTTATGATACCCGCATGTGAGAGTGGCTTTTTTGCCATCACGCACGCATCGTTGATCAAAAATTTGGCCGGGAAATTGTCCGTCCCGTCAAGAATAAAATCATAGTCTTTGATCAAATCCATGATGTTTGCACTTGATACAAACTCATAATAGGTGTTGACCGTTACATCCGGATTGATAGAGCGCATCGTTTCCGCCGCGGATTCAACTTTTTTCTTTCCTATGTCATTCGTCGTATGTATGACCTGCCGCTGAAGATTAGACAGGTCAACGACATCCGCATCGACAATTCCGATCGTCCCGACACCGGCAGCCGCAAGGTACAGAGCTGCCGGAGCGCCGAGTCCTCCGGCTCCGATTATGAGAACTTTTGCGTTAAGAAGCTTCTTCTGGCCTTTGACACCGACTTCCTTCAGAATGATGTGCCGGCTGTAGCGCTCAAGCTGTTCATTGGTAAAAGCCATTATCTTCCTCCTCCCATGAAGTACAGGAACTCGACCTCATCACCCTCTTTCAGCGCGTGAGTATCGAAAGCATCTCTGTCGATGAATTCTTCGTTGACGGATACCGTCACGTATTGCGGTGTTTCCACCTGTTCCTGTTCTATAAGAGCCGAAATGGTAATTCCGTCCGCAACTTCCTTCTTTTCTCCCGAAACCGTGATCTTCATTTACGTCATCCTTTCTTCCTGAAATGTTATGCAAATGTCTTCAACACCTTCACCAGCGCATCGATATCGTCCGGTGAATTATAAAGCGCCAGAGTCGGCCTTACCGCGCTCTCGTATCCGAATCTCCTCAGAACCGGCTGCGCGCAGTGATGTCCTGTCCTTACCGCTATTCCGTATGCATCAAGTCTTTTTCCGACTTCCTCATCCGAATATCCGTCGAGCGAGAATGCAAGAGCCGAGGCTTTATTCAGAGCCGTTCCGATCAGGCGAAGTCCCTTTACGGTACTCATTTCCTTCACTGCATACTGAAGAAGCTCATGCTCCCACCGGTATACACACGGCATTCCGATCGCAGACAGGTATTTGAGCGCTTCCCCGAGCCCGACAGCATCTGCTATGCTTCCGGTTCCCGCTTCAAACTTGTTCGGAGCGGGATTGTAGATCGTTCGTTCAAAAGTCACATCGGCTATCATATTTCCGCCACCGTGATACGGCTGCGCAGCCTCGAGCAGTTCCTTCCTGCCATAGACCGCTCCTATGCCTGTCGGTGCGAAGATCTTATGACCCGAAAACACGAAAAAGTCAACATCAAGCGCAGATACATTTACCGGTATATGCGCAACCGATTGTGCACCGTCCACTAAAATCCGGACACCGTGTCTGTGTGCGATGGCAATGATCTCCTCAATCGGTGTTACTGTTCCGAGCACGTTGGATACATGGGTAACGGATACGAATTTTGTCCGGGGAGTGAACATCTTTTCATATTCATGAAGTATCAGCTGTCCTGTTTCATCACACGGTATGACTTTGATTACCGCACCCGTTGCCTGTGCAACAAGCTGCCACGGAACTATATTGGCGTGGTGTTCGAGTATCGACACGATAATCTCGTCACCCGGCTCAAGGAGCGGTTTTACATATGCATTTGCAACAAGATTAATACCTTCCGTTGTTCCGCGAACGAACACAATTTCCTCTGATGAAGGTGCCCCTATGAAATCTCTTACGGTATCTCTCGCTTCTTCATATGCATCGGTAGATCTTGCTGCAAGAGTATGCGCACCCCTATGAACATTTGAATTCTCATGTTCGTAATAATATTTCAGTCTGTCAATGACAGTCTGGGGGCGCTGTGTTGTTGCCCCGTTATCAAGCCATACCAGTTGGTGGCCGTTTATCTGTTCCTTTAATATCGGGAAATCATCTCTGATCTGCGCCAATGTCCTGCTGCCGATCCTGATCGAATCATTTCGTGATGTTGATCTTTCTCCCTCACTTTTTGACGAATTAATGCTCTCGCCCCCCAGCGATGTCGGCACATCGATCTTACGGTCATGTTCCTCCGCCTGAGACTGCGACATGACAGCCGGAGCATAGCTCGTGCTGCTGTCATACGCAAACGGATGCAACCAGTCGAACTTCTCCGAGGAAGGTACTGTCTGATTGGCATTCACACCTGGCAGTGCTTCCTCTGTAGCTGCGTATGTGATGCCCTGGGATGCATCTGCTTCCGGTACGGATGCAACCGGAATATCCGTCTCTGGCACCCCGTACACACCCTCCGTAAGATCAGGAAACAGCTCGTTGGCAAGAACACTCAGTTCTTCCGCATTCGGAACGCCGGAAAGGTTTTCAATCGTAGTCATAATACTCACCTACTTCTACATCTTCAAGCACAGCTATTGCATCATCGGCAAGTATCGCTGCAGAGCAGTATAAAGACAGAAGATAGGATGCTATGCCTTTGTCATCAATCCCTCTGAACCGCACGGAAAGACCTCTTGAATGCTCATTCTTGAGTCCTGCCTGGAACAGTCCTATAACACCTCTCTTTGCTTCTCCGGTACGGATCAGAAGAATATTTGTCTTTCCGCTTTCGGACTTTGGATTCTTAAGGCCGTCAACAAGAAGCTTATCCGTCGGAACAACAGGAATGCCTCTCCATGTAAGGAAATTGCCTCCCGCAATGTTCGCAACCACAGGCGGTACACCTCTCTTTGTGCACTCTCTCTCGAATGCGGCGATCGCTCTCGGGTGTGCAAGGAAAAACGAAGGCTCCTTCCATACCTTTGAGATCAATTCGTCAAGATCATCCGGTGTAGGTGCACCGTTTCTTGTCTGAATCCTCTGTGAATCCGCAACATTCTTAAGAAGACCGTAATCATCATTATTGATCAGCTGGCTTTCCTGGCGCTCTCGAAGCGACTCAATAGCAAGTCCAAGCTGTTCCTGGACCTGATCGTAAGGTGCGCTGTATACATCCTCCACGGCTGTGTTAACGTTGATGATGGTTGAGATCGAATTGAGTACGTATTCACGGGGCTCAGTCTCATACTGAACAAATCCGTCGGGAATGATGTCCGACTTCTTTGTCTGGCTGCAGAGAACATCAAGGGGAGTATCTCCTTCAACCACCTTGTTGACCCTGTAGATTCCGGACTCCAGCCCCTTGAATTCAAGAAACTTCGTGAGCCATTTTGGTGTCAGTGCTCCGTACTGCGGTTTGGTCTTGGTGACATTCGCAAGATTATAAGCCGCTTTTGCTCCGAGCGCATTGATACCAACGCTCTTGTTTTCGGTTTCTTTTGCCATGTTTGTTTCCTCCTCTTTGCACAGTTAACAGTAACTATATGCTTAAAGCCACGCACCCTCATGCGAGAATATAATATCTTTCATCGCATCTATGCCGCCTTTAAGGTTGTACATTTTTCCTTCATATCCCGCTTCACGAAGCGTATTGATCGCAAGGATACTCCGCTTTCCGGACTTGCAGATGAATATCGTATCAACCCCGGGATCAAGTTCTTTCATCCTTCTTGCAAGCTGTCCTATAGGTATGATGATCGTGTTCGGGAATCGCATGATAGCACGTTCATGCGGCTCTCTGACATCAATGATCGTCATCGGTTCATGCTTGTCTATTCTCTTTGCAAGTTCATCGGGCGTAAGGCCTTCAACAGGAATCTCCTCCTCATCGTTCCTGAGACCGCAGAACTCTTCGTAATCAAAATCTTCGACCGAAAGGATCGTCCTGGAAATGCCACAGAGCGGACATTTACTATCCTTCTTTACGTTTAAGATCCTTGAGTTCAGATAAAGGCTGTCCACTGTCAGCAGTTTTCCGTCAAGATGATCTCCAATTCCCAGGATGAGCTTTAATGCCTCATTTGCCTGAATACTCCCGATAATTCCTGCAAGCGGGCTGATCGTTCCGCCCTCCGCGCATGTGGGAACAAGGCCCGGTTCCGGCGGCTCGGGGTACAGGCACCTGAGGCACGGACCACCGTTGTGATTGAAGATGCCCACCCTTCCTTCAAACTGATAGATAGACGCAAACACCAGAGGAATATCAAGAAGTGCACACGCATCATTGATCAGATATCTTGCTTTGTAGTTGTCGGTACAGTCTATGACAAGATCATATCCGTCAAGGATCTCTTCTATATTATCCGCTTCCAGGCTTATGTTCTCAGCCTCAAACTCTATGTTCTTGTTAATGTTTCTGACTTTGTCCTTTGCGGATGCGACCTTGGGTCTGTTGACATCGCGGCTGATGTGGAGCACCTGACTCGAAACATCCGAAAGTGCAACATCTTTATCATCGACAACCTTGATTGTTCCGACCCCTGCTGCTGCAAGGTACTGTATCACGGCGGATCCAAGGGATCCCGCTCCGCATACGACTACTCGTGCCGCTTTGATCCTCTTCTGGCCCTTAACGCTTATTTCCTTTAACAGCAGGTGCTTCTCAAACCGTTTGATATCGTTATCATCCAGCGTCTGCGCTTTCATCCTCGCATCGTTGATAACAGAGTTATTCGGAGCACCTCCAGCGATCGCGGGAAGCAATAGTACCTCGTCATTTTCGGAAAGCTGCCTGTACCACATATCCGTTGCGGTATAATCGTTGTTACCGACATATATACGTACAAAATTTCTTAGATTCTCTCCTTTGTCAAACAGTATCTGTTTTGCATCGGGATACTCTTCCAGGAGGAACTTCAGCACATCCCTGACATTGCCTGCCTGAGTCTCTATCACATGATTTTTTCCAAAATAGTTTCTGAGTGTTGCCGATATATATACTTTCATTTTCTTACAGGTCCCTCATATAGCCTCTTATCTCTTCACATTTTCCGTTATTTACGGATGCTATCACATACAGCATCTGCGGTATCATACGCTCTTTGTCCTCCGGTGATATCCTTGCCTCACAGTCCGGATGCGAATGGTAAAATCCAAGGACACTGTAGCCTTTTTCCTCCGCTTTCTTCTCAATCTCATAGAGCATAAGCGGATCTATCTCATAATGTCCGGCTGATCTTTCTTTTACCGCTCTGTTTTCGGCAAAAAACACATCCTCTATCATGCTCTTATCGTTTCCCGCGAGAATGCCGCATCCTTCTTTGGGATACACTTCCGTCAGATGAGTTTTCATCTTCTCAAGAGCCAATGGGGTTATTCTGAATTGCCTGTGCGAAATCATCTATAAGATCCTCTGCATCCTCAATACCGACACTGACTCTTACCGTATCGTCATATACTCCTGCCGCCTCCGTCTCCTCGCGGCTCGCCTGAAGATACAGTGTTGATGCAGGATGGATCACGAGCGTCCTGATATCTCCGATATTACTTGCTATGTATGCATACTTAAGAGAGTTGATAACAGCAAAGGCCCGCTCCTTCGAGCCAACCCTGAAGCTTAATATGCCTCCGCCGTATCCTCCAAGCTGACTTTCTACATATTTGTGATACGGATGCTGCGGCAGGGTCAGATAATTAACCTCTACCCCGGACAGTTTATCGATAGCATGCGCAAGTTTATCGGCATTTTCACATATCCTCTCCATACGGAGCCCCAGCGTATCCGTTCCGATGTAATTTAAAAAAGCATTGGCAGGGGCCATACAGCCGCCGAGATTTCTCCAAATATCCGTACGAAGTCTTACTGAAAAAGCCATGGAACCGTATTTCCTGTATTCACCGAGCGCCGTATGCTTTGCGAAATCCCATTTGAACTTTCCTCCGTCCACTATGATCCCGCCGATGGAATTTCCTCCGCCGTTTAAGTATTTTGACGTTGAATGGATAACAATGTCTGCCCCGAGCTTAAGCGGCCTTGCGATGTAGGGTGTCGCCGTAGTTGAATCAACAACAAACGGGATATTCGATTCATGTGCTGCCTGTGCCACCTCCGCAACGGGAACAACCTTAAGTGACGGATTGGATATCAGCTCCGCATATACGAGTCGCGTTCTTTCATTGATCAGGCTTCTTACGGAATCCCCGGTAAGTTCATCCGCATACACAGTATGGATCCCGAGTTTTTCGAGATCATGCAGAAGACCGATCGTTCCGCCATAAAGGCCGCTTCCAGCTATGATCTCGTCGCCGCTTTCACATATGGCAAGTATCGCCGAAGCAATAGCTGACATACCGCTGCTGCAGCTTATTGCGCCAACTCCGCCTTCAAGTTCACTGATCCTCTGTTCAAACGCTCCAAGCGTGGGATTGCTGATTCTTGTGTATGCATATCCCATCTTTTTGTGATCAAAAACTTTTTCAAGATCCTCCATACTCTCATATCTAAATGCATTGACCTGAGAGATCGGCGGAAGAGTTTGTCCCGACGGAAACCCCTGTGTACTTTTTCCGTGAAGTAATCTCGTATTAAAAAACATATTGTTTTACTCTATCTGCTTACATGTGTATTGCCACAGATTATATCCCTATTAACCCACTTCGTCAATAGGTTTATTGCTTTTATGAATTGTTTTATTCCGCCTACATGCTATAATGAAAAAGCATCATAACCATGGAAACATCGGAGTGAAAGGCACTTTCTTCACTTGGATAAGGAGTTTATTATGAAAACATCAATACTTTGCTTTGGAGATTCCAATACCTATGGATATGATCCGGAAACCGCCGGGAGATACAGTGAAGAGATCCGTTGGCCAAAGGTTCTCGGAATGCTCCTTGGCGATGAATACGAGATTTTTGAGGAAGGTCAGAACGGAAGAACCATAGCAAACGCGGACCCTTGGGAAGGTGGAACAAAATGCGGAATGGATTATGTGCTTCCGATGCTGGAAACAAAACGTCCCGACATTCTGATCATAATGCTCGGAAGCAATGACTTGAAGGCCAAGTTCCATTTGCCTGCAGCGGATATTGCAGGAAGCCTTCAGAATATGCTTATGAGAATAAAGGCATATAACGAGCGTTTCCTAGCATGTCCGCAGATGAAGATACTTATCATATCGCCTCCGGCAATTTCAGAGCCTTTTGAGGAATCCCGTTTCTTTTCATTTTTCGGGGAGGATGCAGTCAGGAGATCCAAAGAAATGGCGGATTGGTATAAGCTTGTTGCGGAGCAATATGGCTACGATTTCCTGAATGCGACAGACATCATAGGAGGCGGGTCTGTGGATCATCTTCATCTGGATCCGTCAGGTCATAGGAAGCTGGCTCAGATTGTAAAAACGAAAATAGAAGAAATGGTTCAAAAATAACAAATACATCAAAACTGATCCGCAAACATCCGGTCAGTTACACACACATGGGTGACAAAGAATAAAGGAGACAAAATATGATAAATGGAGATATGAACGAAGCGATCTCCTTCTTCCGTTTGGATTAAGGAAAAACAAAAGATTTCATTTGAAACTGATCTGATGTATCATCGGAGCGAGATCCCGGGAAGCCAGAAATTGGCTTTCCGGGATTTTTCTTTTTCATCCCTCTTTACTCATAATCTTACCAACATGATCTTCCTTGATATGGACATCGAGCTGTTCAAACGGGATCGTGATATCTTCCTCCGCGAACCTCAAACGGATCTTTTTGTTCAGATCCCAGTAGACGGCCAGATAGTCTTCCCTCCTGCAAACGCAGCGAAGACCGAGTACGACGCTGTGAGGCCCGAGTTCATGGACAAAATACGCCTGTCTGTCCTCATAGATACGCGGATCTGACTGCACCACCTCCTGCAGCACGGAAAGTGACTTCTCAATATCCTCATCGTAACCTATCGAAACATGTATCTCCACACGTTTGTTGGAATCCGCCATCATGTTCTTTACAGACTTGTCCGTGAGTTCCGAATTGGGAACGCGGATCCTGTCATTATAGACATTGAGCAGCGTCGTATAGTATACATGGATCTTTTCCACGGTTCCCTCGATCCCCTTGGAGGAATCCACCGAGATATAGTCTCCTTCACGGAAAGGTTTCAAAAGGAGCAGAAGTAATCCGCCGGCAAAGTTTTTGATCGCTCCCTGAAGAGCCAGCGAGACGCCGACACCGATCGCAGCTATGGCCGCAGCAACGGTCGCGCTTTTTAATAGATCAAGGAAAACAAGGATCGACACCACAAGATAGATCGTGACACCGTAGTTTAAGAGCCAGAGCACGATCCCCTTCAGTGAATCCGGAACGTTCCGTTTATCCAGCTTCTTACTGACAAACTTCACCACCTTCTTCAGGATAAACCGTGCCAGGAGAAAGAAGAGGATCGCTATCACAAGACGAAACGCCCAACTGATAGCGGATTTCACAAAACTGTTGATCCCTTTTCCGATCCAGTCCATGAGTTGATCTACGTTCTCGATCTTATCCAGTTCCTCCATCATAGTGTCAACTTCCGTCGAGGGCTCCGGGGCGGCCGCGTTTGCCGCAGTCTGGATCGCGGCCTGAACCGCGTTTTGTGCCGCAGCCGCGATAAATTGTAACTTTATCATATTATGCTCCTTATTCAAGTGAAGAAAGTGCCTTTCACTCTGATGTTTCCATGGTTATGATGCTTTTTCATTATAGCATGTAGGCGGAATATAACAATTCCATAAACAAAACACATGATGAAATCTTCAAAAAAGAAATATAAGGGATCTATGAAATGGGAATATGTGAGGAGCGATATTTGGTTTTTAGGTTGTATTGTAGCTATTATTTTGCTATTCTATCAATGACAGGAGGCAGATACTTATGATGATTGATTCCAATACCATGATTTCCATAACCGACGCAAATCAGAATTTCAGCAGAGTTGCCAAATTGGTTGATGCCAACGGCTCAGCCGTTATACTCAAGAATAATGTTCCAAAATACCTGGTTGTGTCATTTGAGCAGGCAGAGGAGATTCAGCTTGCAAACGACGAAGATGTTTTCGCCATATCCAAACGGCTCATAAGGCAGAATCGTGAAGCCTATCAGGAGCTTGCCAAATGATCATACTCGACAAAAGGCTTGTTATCATGCTCCATGAGCAACTTATCAAGGAAACAGGAGGCAGTCAGGGTGTCCGTGATGAAGGACTGCTGGATTCTGCTCTCTCCGTACCATTTCAGGAGTTCGGGGGCATATCTGCATATCCCACTATTGAACACAAAGCGTCACGGCTGGGATATGGCCTGGTGAAGAATCACGCATTTGTCGACGGCAATAAAAGAATCGGTGCCCACGCCATGCTTGTATTTCTCGCTTTGAACAATGTTAAGCTTCGATACTCGCAGACGGAATTATCTGATTTCATCCTGAAAATGGCAGCCGGTCAAGCAGATGAAGCTGCCCTGTACCAATGGATTATAAGCCACAAAAAATAAGAGGGGCTCACCGCCCCTCTTATAATAGTGACTGCTCAACAAGGAGCCATTTGAATCCGGTCTCCCGTCGAGTCGTTTTCGGGCAGTTTTTCCTGCCATTTGCACATTGAAAAGATTGAAATCATAATAAGCCGTAAAAAGATCCTCGCCAGCTGATCCACGTT